>CAKUUY010000001.1 GCA_934693235.1 uncultured Candidatus Melainabacteria bacterium
AAAGAACCTGGTTCAATCGGCGAACCTTTATATCTAGATGTTGTTGCAGCTATTGAAAACAAAGACGTTAGAGTAATTGGCGGACGTTATGGTTTGTCTTCTAAAGAATTCACTCCATCAATGGTTCTTGCTATTTACAAACACGCTGAAAACAATGGATTCCACGGATTTACAGTTGGTATCGAAGATGATGTTACTCACAAATCAATTAAAGTTGAAGAACACATCGTTACAGAACCAGAAGGCACTACAAACTGTATGTTCTGGGGATTGGGTTCTGATGGTACTGTTGGTGCTAACAAAAACTCAATCAAAATCATTGGTCAATACACTAACAAAGATGCTCAAGCATACTTTGCTTATGACTCTAAAAAATCTTTCGGTGTTACAACTTCTCACTTGAGATTTGGTGACAAACCGATTAAATCTACATATCTTATCACAGCTCCTGATTTCGTATCTTGCTCAGCTCACGCTTACATCGGCAGATATGATATGCTTAAAGGTATTAAAGAAGGTGGTACATTCTTACTTAACAGCCCTTGGTCTAAGGAAGAAGCTTTCTCTCACTTAACAAGAGATATGCAAAAAACTATTATTGAAAAGAAAATCAAATTCTACAACGTAGATGCTGAAGCTCTTATCAAACAACAACCGGGCTTAAGAGGTAAAGGTGCTAACACAGTTATGATGGTTGCATACTTCAAAGTTTCTGGAATTATTCCATTCGAACAAGCTTATGAAGGTATGAGAGCTATGACAACTAAAACCTTCAAGAAAAAAGGCGATGATGTTGTAAACATGAACTTGGCATTGATTGATGCTGCTATCAACGCAACTGAAGAAGTAGTTGTTCCTGCTTCTCTTGATGGTGTTTGCTCTGCAGATGAACCAAAATTAATTTCTGATGATGCATCTGAATTTGCTAAAACAATTATCAAACCGTCAATGCATTTAAAAGGTGACGATATTCCTGTATCAGCAATGTCAGTTGATGGCGTAATTCCTACAGGTACAGCGTGTCTTGAAAAACGTGGTATTGCTCCTCGCGTTCCACATTGGAATTCAGAATTCTGTATTCAGTGTGGTATCTGTGCATCTGCATGTCCACACGCAGCTATCAGAACTAAATTGGTTGAAAAAGAAGATCTTAAAGATGCTCCTGAATCTTTCAACACAGTAGAAGCTAAACCAAACGCAAATGGTGAACACTTTAAAGTTCAAGTATACTGCAAAGATTGTACAGGTTGCGGAGTTTGTTTGGATCAATGTCCTATGGCTAAAAATCCAGAAAAAGCTGCTTTAACTTGGTCAACAATCGAAAAAGAAGAAGAAAATTGTGAATCAGCTAATGAAAAATTCTTCGATGAATTGCCTGATAACGTAATGGGTAAAAATACTACAAAAACTATTAAAGGTGCTATGTTGAGAAAACCATTATTTGAATTCTCTGGTGCTTGTGCAGGTTGTGGTGAAACTCCTTACGTTAAATTGGTATCTCAATTGTTTGGTGAAAATGCTATCGTTGCTAACGCAACTGGTTGTTCATCAATCTACTCAGGTACATTCCCAACAATCCCTTACACAACAAACAAGGACGGCAGAGGGCCTGCTTGGGCTAATTCATTGTTCGAAGACAACGCTGAATTCGGTTTTGGTATGAGATTAGCTGTAGATCAAAACAGAGCTACATTAAAATCTTATGCTGAAAAAGTTCTAGCTTCTGAAAAAGCACCAGCTGACTTAAAAGACGCTATTAATGGTGCTTTGTCTCACTGGGATAATTCAAAAACTGATGAAGCAATTAAAGCTCAAACTAAAGCTAAGGAAGTTATTGACAAATACGCTGCTCAATGTGATTGCGCTGACTTAGCTAAAGTAAAAGAACTTGAAGATTACTTTACAGACAAATCAGTTTGGATTATTGGTGGTGACGGTTGGGCTAACGATATCGGATACGGCGGAATTGACCATGTTCTTGCTCAAAACAAAAACGTTAATGTTTTAGTTCTTGATACCGAAGTATACTCTAACACTGGTGGTCAAGCTTCTAAATCAACACCTACTGGTGCTGTTGCGAAGTTTGCTACAGGTGGTAAGAAAACTTATAAGAAAAACATGGGCTTGATGAGTATGTCTTATGGTTATGTATATGTAGCATCAGTTGCATTGGGTGCTGATAGAGGTCAAACTCTTAAAGCGTTCCAAGAAGCTGAAGCTTATAACGGACCATCAATCATCTTTGCTTATGCACCTTGTATTGCACATGGTATTGATATGAGTAAAACTCAAACAGAACAAAAACGTGCAGTTGAGGCAGGTTACTTCCCATTGTACAGATACAATCCGGAAAATCCAGAAGCACCTTTCACTTGGGATGCAAAAGATCCTAAAGGAAGCTTCCAAGAATTTATTAAATCAGAAGGACGTTATAAATCATTGATGAAAACTAACCCTTCTGAAGCAGAAGCTCTATACGAAAAGGCAGAAAAAGATGCTGCAACTCGTATGTCAGTATTCAAAGCTGTTGGTGAATTGCTAAAATAAGCATTCAAATGATGGTAACATTGAAAAGAGGTATCGAAAGATACCTCTTTTTTTACAAAAATTTTTGCGATTAGTAATAAATTATGTTATATTATTCTTATGGAAAAACAAAAATTAGCAGTTGTTGCAATGAGTGGTGGGGTTGACAGTTCTGTTACAGCTCTTTTGCTTCAACAACAAGGATATAAAGTTATAGGTTTGACTGCGAAAATGCAAGACACACAAATTGCAAATGATGTTGTGTGTAATGCCAAAAGAGTTGCGAATGAACTTGGTATAGATTTTATTGTTTATAATACCGTTGATTTGTTCAATGAAAAAGTTGTTGACTATTTTGTTGATGCTTATAAAAACGGCAAGACTCCAAATCCTTGTATTGTTTGTAATCAATTTGTAAAATGGGGGAAATTGTTTGATTATGCTACAGAAGTCTTGGACGCAGATGTTTTCGCGACAGGTCATTATGCTGATATTAGATTTGTAGATGGTTTTTATAAACTTTTTCCAGCAAAAGATGAATGTAAAGATCAACTTTATTTTTTATACAGATTAGGGCAAAAACAGCTGTCAAAGACTATTTTCCCACTTTACCATTACGAAAAATCACAGGTTAAACAAATTGCAATTGATTACAATTTGCCACCAAAGGATTCAAAAGAGAGTCAAGATATTTGTTTTATACAAAAACCTATAACTACAAAGAGTTTTTTGATAGATAAATTTGGAGCAAAGAAGGGCGATTTTATAGATGTTTTGACCGGTAAAAAATGGGGAGAACATCAAGGGTGTTATCTGTATACAATCGGTCAAAGAAAGGGAATTGGAATAGCAGCTCCTTATCCATTATACGTAATTGATATTGATGCTAATAAAAATATTGTTTATCTGGGAAGAGAAGAAGATAATTATAAAAAATCTTTAAAAGTTGTCAATTTAAATTGGTGTTATCCTTTGCAAAAAACTGAATTTGATGCGTGGGTGAAAATTCGTTACAATATGCCGCATAAAAGAGCTCATGTTAGTGTTTGTGGAGAAATTGCGGATGTAGAATTTTTTGAAACTGTAAATTCTGTGACAAATGGTCAATCTTGCGTAATTTATGACTTAAATGATAAACATTTAATTGGTGGCGGATTTATTGAAAGAAATTAAAAACTATTTACTTTTAATTATGTAAGGATTATCATGTATGTTGATAGGGAGAAAAAATTATGTATAATCCAAAATCACATGATGCAGATGAATTTATTTCTCATCAAGAGATATTAGACACATTAAAGTATGCTGATGAAAATAAAAGTAATATAGAAGTAGTAGATGAAATTTTGAAGAAAGCTAAATTAGGAAAAGGTTTAACTCATAGAGAAGCTTCTGTTCTTTTAGCTTGCAATATAGAAGCTAAGAATAAAGAAATTTTTGAATTAGCAAAGAAAATAAAACTTGATTATTATGGAAATAGAATTGTTCTGTTTGCTCCATTGTATTTATCAAACTATTGTGTGAATGGGTGTGTATACTGTCCTTATCACGCTAAAAATAAGCACATTCCTCGTAAAAAATTATCTCAAGAAGAGATTGCAAAAGAAGTTATGGCTCTTCAAGATATGGGGCACAAACGTCTTGCAATTGAAGCAGGAGAAGATCCTGTTAACAATCCGATTGAATATGTTTTGGACTCAATAAAAACTATTTATTCAATTAAGCATAAAAATGGTTCAATTCGTCGTGTAAATGTTAATATTGCAGCAACGACAGTTGAAAATTATAAAAAGTTGCATGATGCAGGTATTGGTACATATATTTTATTCCAAGAAACTTATAATAAAGAAAGTTACGAAACTCTTCATCCGACAGGACCGAAACACAATTATAAATACCATACAGAAGCGATGGATAGAGCTATGCAAGGTGGAATTGATGATGTCGGTTTAGGTGTTTTATTTGGTTTAGAATCATACAGGTATGAGTTTGCAGGAATATTGATGCATGCTGAACATTTGGAAGCAGTGTTTGGAGTTGGTCCTCATACAATTAGTGTTCCGCGTATCAGAAAAGCAGATGATATTGACCCTAATGTATTTGATAATGGAATTGATGATGATATTTTCGCCAAAATTGTCGCATGTATTAGAATTGCAGTACCTTATACTGGAATGATTGTTTCGACTAGAGAAAGCGCAGAGTGCAGAAAACGCTTACTTGAACTTGGTATTTCTCAGGTATCAGGTGGGTCAAAAACAAGTGTTGGCGGTTATTTTCAACCAATGCCGGCAAAAGAAGATTCTGCACAATTTGATGTCTCAGACAGACGCCCGCTTGATGAAGTTATTAAATGGCTTATGGAACTTGGGTATTTGCCTAGTTTTTGTACGGCTTGTTATAGAAACGGCAGAACAGGTGATAGATTTATGGAAATTTGTAAAGATAAACAAATTCATAACTTTTGTCATCCAAATGCAATTTTGACTTTAAAAGAGTATTTGGAAGATTACGCATCTCCAGAAACTAAAAAAGTTGGAAAAGCATTGATTGCCAACGAGCAAAAGACTCTAGAATGTCCGGAATGCGTAAAACTTAAAGTAGCAGAAGACTTAGAAAAAATAGAACAAGGCGGAAGAGACTACAATTTTTAAGGCTATTTTTTTAAGCTAATATTTTTAATAAACATTTTAGTAAACGGTTTGTTGAAAAATCCGTACAGGTTTGTACCGACCATTTTTAGAGATTTCCCATCTTGGCACATTACAATAATTGTTCTAGATTTGTAATGAGTGCTTATGATGCTGCCAATTTTAGGAACTTTGATTGATGATTTTGCAAGAATTTTTTGCGTATAATCCGCATCTAAAACTTTTAACTTATACGGATTTGGAACAAAGTATTTGTTTTTGTAAGTTACATAACATGGCAACCAAGGGTGAAAAGCTTTTATTCTTGCTTGAATTTGTTCTGCAGTTTCTTTTTCAAAATCAAGCATCATATCAAGAGGTTTGATATTTGAAAAATATGTTGATTCTTTTTCGTTTTGCTGAACCGGAATAATCAAGCCGTCAGCTAATTTTTTCAAAATCTCAGCACAAAGCAATCTTGCTTGATAAACAGTTCTAGTCTTTAGTTCTTTTGATGTGTCATCTGGTAGTATAGGAATTTCTTTTTGTGCAAGGATAGAACCTTTGTCAAAATTTTCATTAATAAGGTGGAACGTAACTCCGGATTTTTTCTCCATGTGCAAAATTGTTTGTAAATATGGGTTTGGCCCTCTGTATTTAGGTAGGAAAGATGGATGAACATTTACAGAAGCGATTACAGGTGTATCAATAATTTCTTTTTTTAGCTTTTCTCGCCAAGTTCCGACAAGTAAAATATCTGCATTTAATCTAACCAATTCTTTTTTGAACTTTTCAGAATTCGCGGATTTGCAATTGATTTCATGTAAATTTTTTTCTTTGATAAGTGTTACATCGTAAGATGTTTTAAAGAAATCTCTTAACTTTAACAATAATGGTGGCATTACTGTTTTTTCATAACGCAAAACGCCGACAACTTCGCAGTCTGCGGCTAGTGTTCCCTCTATTAAATTAGAGAGCATTTCTCCTTTTCCAATAATAACGACTTTCATATTAACTCCAAAAAATTCTTATAACACTTAATATCTGATTTTGGATGCTCTATCCATTTCTCGTTTTTGGTCTTTTTTTGCGATATCTTCACGCTTGTCATGAAGTTTTTTCCCTTTAGCTAAACCTATTTCAATTTTTGCAAATCCATGTGCTAAAAAGACTTCTAATGGAACGATTGTAAAACTGTCTTGTTTTACTTTATTTTGAATTTTTAGAATTTCTTTTTTTGTCATTAAAAGCTTTCGAGTCCTTTCTGCATCATGGTTAAAGCGGTTGCCCTGTTCGTATGGAGAAATGTGACATTTATATAGAAAAATTCCATTATCTTCTATTTTACAAAAACTGTCTTTCAAATTGATGGCATTTTTACGAATTGACTTGATTTCAGTTCCGGTAAGCACGATACCAGCCACGAATTTTTCCAGAATTGTAAAATCGTGAAAAGCTTTTCTGTTAGTTGTAATAATTTTTCTATCCATAGGATGATTATAGCATTTAGAAGTGGTGATGGCAAGAGAAAATTAAATTACTCATATAGAAAACATTTTACTTTATGACTTTTGCCCTTTCCCTGTGGAATACAAGTTTTACATTTTTCCATCACGTATGGACATCTTGTATGGAATTTACATCCGTTAGGTAAATTGGCAGGTGATGGTAAATCGCCTTTCAATACTATTTTTCTGTATGATTTGTTAATTTGCGGAACCGAATTTAACAAAGCTTTTGTATATGGGTGGTAAGGAGTCGTAAAAATATCTTTTGTATTTCCTATTTCAACGATTTCTCCAAGATACATTATTGCAACACGATCAGCAAGGTATTCAATTACACTCATGTCGTGCGTAATGAGCAAAAATGTTAGGTTATATTTTTCTTTTAGTTCTTTTATTAAATTTATTACTTGAGCCTGAATGCTAACATCCAATGCGCTCACAGGTTCGTCTGCCAGAATAAATTCCGGATTAAGAACTAATGCTCTTGCAATTGCTATTCTTTGCCTTTGTCCACCAGAAAACTCGTGTGGATATAAGTCTAAACAACTTTCTTCTAAACCTACGAGTTTTATTTTTTCTTTTACTATGTCAATTATTTCTTGTTTAGAAAATTTTGTATTGATTTCAAGTGGCTCTTTCAAAATATCAAAAATTTTCATTTTTGGGTTAAGACTTGCGTATGGGTTTTGGAAAATCATTTGCGCATGTTTGCGAAATTCCTTTAAATCTTTTTTGTTCAAAGAAATAACATTTTGGTTTTCAAATATTATTTCTCCTGATTTTGCTTGTTCCAGTTTAAGTATAGCTTTTGCTAAAGTAGATTTGCCACAACCCGATTCTCCTGCGATTGCAAGAATCTCTCCTTTTTTTATTGTCAAATCAAGTCCATTTACGGCATGGATAATATTTTTTCCACCCAGTGCGCCTTTGCGAGATTCATATTCGACATGTAATTTTTTAATTTCAATAAGACTTGAATTTTGCATACAAAGATTTTAGCTTAATTTTTTAATAAAAGCAATTACTCTTGTGTTGAAAAAAAGGAAAAATATGTTAAAATAAGGGTATGACTTTTACAGAAGAGTTGTAAAAAGTTGAATTTGATATGAAAAAATCCTTCGGGGGGGGGGGGTAGCCATTTATTACAACATTTTCCCCTACTTCACCAATCTCATATTTAGATTTCTCGTCTGCCTTCAATTGCTTTTGCAATAGTTATTTCATCGGCATATTCCAAATCTGCTCCGACTGGTAAACCAAACGCTATACGAGAAGTTTTGATTCCAAAAGGTTTGATAAGTTTGTTTAAATAAAGGCTTGTTGCTTCGCCCTCTACAGATGGGCTTAGAGCAAGGATGACCTCTCTGACATGTTCGTCGGTTAAACGGTTTAGAAGTTCTTTAATTCTAATATCATCAGCACCTATACCGTCCATTGGAGAGATTAATCCTTGTAATACGTGATATAAGCCCTTATATTCGTTCGTTTTTTCAATAGCTATCAAGTCTTTGGTTTCTGCGACAACGCAAATTGTTGATTTGTCTCTTTGGGAAGATGTGCAGATTTCGCAAGGACTTGTTGATGACAAGTTAAAACATATTTCACAAGTTTTAGTGTTCTCTTTTGCATCTAACATGCTTTGAGCAAATTTTTCCACTTCAGACTTAGGCATCCTAAGCAAATAAAATGCCATTCTTTGAGCAGACTTCGGGCCTACTGACGGAAATTTTTGAAAATGCTCTATTAATGAAGCTATTGATTTTGGGTAAATCATTAGAAATTTAGCCCCGGAATATTAATTCCGCCAGTAACAGCTTTCATTTTATCTTCCATAGTTTTAGAAGCTTTGTCGCTAGCTTGCTTAATAGCAGAAGTGATAATATCTTCAAGCATTTCAACAGTGTCAGAATCAACAGTTGTAGGGTTTTCTGGGTTTACAGCTTCTGCAGTTAATTTAATTGATTTGAATTTGCCTTGTCCGTCACAAATCACTTTAACAGCTCCGTTTGCTGCTTCCCCTGTGATTTCAAGATTAGCAAGTTCTTGTTGAGTGTCTTTCAATCTTTTTTGCAAGCCTTGAGCTTGTTTCATCATTTGCATAATGTTCATAAATTTTCTCTCCTAAGTCTAATATAAATTATACGTGTATTTTTATTGTAACACAATTGGTTTTTACCGTAATTTATTATATAATAAAAATATGAAAAAATACACTTATGTTGCTGAATCTTTAAGAAACGGACGTATAATGCGTTGGACGTTTATGCCGTTGAAAGTTTATATTGCTCCTATGAAGTTTTATTCGAAGCAAGGACAAGAGTACAAATATCGTGACATGGTTGTTCGAGCGTTGAATGAGTGGCAAAATGCTACAAATGGGCGTATTTCTTTTAAGGTTGTGAATACTTTATTAGAATCAAATGTAAATATTGATTGGAAACGAGTTGAGCGTAAGGCTCTCGGACATTGTTATTTTAATTTTGATGCATCAAACAGGTTATATGGCGCAGAAGTTGCAATTGGGTTAACTGAGGGACTTGTACATGCCGATTATATGGATGAGGGTGAGGTTTATCATACAATTTTACATGAAATTGGGCATGCTGTTGGGTTAGGGCATAGTCATAATCCGGCTGATATTATGTATACTCCGCACCAAAAGGGTGTAAATAGCATTTCTCAAGGGGATAAGTTAACAGTAAATTGGCTTTATACACTTCCTCAGGGAGCTGATACTGCGGAAATTTCTTCAAAATATGGTATAGGCGGAAGTAATATTGATGAAATAATTGCGAAGTTTATAGACAAAAAGTCGCCTACAGAGTTTGAAAAGGTTAAGGCTACGGTAAAATTACCACAGCGTGATTTGTTAGAAGAACAAGAAACGCTTGCTAATCTTCGCAAATACCACATGGCATTACAAAACGTTAAAATTTCGGATGATATGAAAAAGTTTTTTAATGGGCAAAAGAAAAATTAGTTTATTTTATAAATTTAGCCCATTTAGCTAATGTATCTTTTATAATTGGCCATAAAAATTTTTCTTCTTTTACTGCCATTTTGAAAGCAGGTGATGGTTTTATTCCGGCAGCAACAGCTCTTCTTTCTTCCATTGCTTTATTCATAAACGAAACGTATTCTTCACTCAACTTTAAACCATAGCGGTTGTAACTGGTTCTATTTCCCGAAAAATAGCCTAACTTTGCTTTACTCTTACCTTTTCGGGTCAAACAAAGTTCGTGGTCTGCACGATTAGGACCTTCATATTTGTAAGTATAACTTGTTTCAACTCCATCAGGAGTGTGCTTGTAATAAATTTCTTTAGAAGCTCCTGTTTTGTTGTTTGTAATACTAGAACTTATTCTTTTCCCATCTTTTTCTCTTACGCTGTACGTATAATTTCCTCTGTTGGCGGTGTATACTTGGGGTAAATTTTGTCTTATACTATCAAAATCTAGTTTAAGCATATTTATTTCCTCCTTTATATTTTCCCTTAATAATAATAAAAACTGTTAGTATGAAAAATTGCATAAAGCTTTTTATTTGTTAAGTTATATAACAGAATTCAATAAATTTATTTGATTAATAAAGTTTGTAGATGTAAAAATTTGCTATTATATTTTTTAGTTGTATAATGGCTATGTATTATAAGTTGATGATTAAGGGATATATAATATGACAGTTCAAGATTGGTTTGAAAAACGTAAACAGGCTCAAATTCAAAGACGTGAGCTTGAGGGAAGAGTTGAATTGGACATGGATCCTGATTTGTGGGTTAAATGTGTTCATTGTGATGCTCAGCTACTTAAAGAAGATTTAGAAAAAAATGATATGGTTTGTCCGGTTTGTGATTACCATTTCAGGATAAATGCAAGAAAAAGAATTAAACAATTGTTTGACGAAAATTCGTTTGAAGAGTTGTTTGCGGATGTAAAACCAACTGATCCGTTAGAATTTACTGATACAGAAAGCTATAAAAATAGAATTGAAAAAGCTCAGAAAAAGACGGGACTTAATGATGCGGTAATTACAGGTATTGCCGCAATTGAGGGTAATAAGGTCGCTACAGCAGTTATGGACTTTGATTTTATGGGCGGTTCTATGGGAAGTGTTGTTGGTGAAAAAGTTACTCGCATTATCGAAAAAGCTATTGAGCTTCGTTTACCGGTTCTTGCAATTACATCTTCAGGTGGGGCAAGAATGCAGGAAAGTGCGTTGAGTTTGATGCAAATGGCAAAAACATCTTGCGCTGTTTCTAAACTAGATGATGAAGGTCTTTTGTACATAAATCTTTTGACAGAACCAACTTTTGGCGGTATTACTGCTAGTTTCGGTATGTTAGGTGATATTATTGTGGCTGAGCAAGGTGCAAGAATTGGTTTTGCCGGTCGTCGTGTAATTGAACAGACAATTCGTCAAAAACTTCCGTCAGATTTTCAAACTGCGGAATATTTATTGAAATACGGTCAAGTTGATGTTGTTTCTGCTCGTAAGGATTTACGTCATACTTTGGCTAACATTTTGGAAATGCATAAGGGGGTAAAATAATGTCAGCAGTTTTAGATTTTGAAAAACCCATTATGGAAATTCAAGAAAAGATTGAAGAACTAAAAAAAATAAGTGTGGAGTCAGGCATGGATTTAGACAAAGAAATTGAAACTTTTGAACAACAAGCAGAAGATTATAGAAAAGAATTGTATTCTAATCTTAAACCATCTCAAAAACTTCAAATCGCAAGACATCCTGAACGTCCAAACTTTTTGGATTATGTAAATCATATTTGTGAAGATTTTGTTGAACTTCATGGTGATAGAGAAGGTATGGATGATAGAGCAATTATTGGTGGTTTAGCTAAAATTGACGGTCATCCGGTTATGATTATCGGCACAATGAAAGGAAAATCAACAAAAGAAAACTTGGAATACAATTTTGGTATGCCTCAACCTCAAGGCTATAGAAAAGCATTGCGACTGTTTAAGCACGCAAGCAAATTTAATATTCCAATCGTAACATTGATTGATACTCCGGGGGCATATCCAGGAATTAGTGCCGAAGAAACAAACCAAGGTGGTGCAATTGCTGTAAACCTTAGAGAAATGGCAAAACTAAATGTTCCTGTAGTTGCTATTATTACAGGTGAGGGTTGTTCCGGTGGCGCTTTAGGTTTGGCTGTTGCCGATAAAGTATTCTTGCTTGAGCATGCTTATTATACTGTAATTTCTCCGGAGGGATGTGCTTCTATTTTGTGGAGGGATGCTACAAAGGCTGCAGATGCGGCTGACGCCTTGAAAATTACTGCAAAAGATTTGATGAAATTTGATATTATTGATGGCGAAATTGCAGAACCTGTTGGGGGCGCTCATACAAATTATGAAGAGGTTTCCGCTAATATGAAGAAAACAATACTTGATAGTATTGAAGAACTAGAGAAACTTTCTGTAAAAGATTTAAAAGAAAATCGTTACCAAAAATTTAGAATAATGGGTGCATTTATAGAAGGTTAGAGGAATTTCAGGTGAACCATACAAATTATTGGGAACTTCAAATTAAAATTAATCCGGGAGTGGAGGATATTGTTTCAGAATTCTGTTTTGAAAAACTTCCTTGTGAAGGGATTGTTTTAGCGGAAGAAGTATATAAAGACTTGGAAATGATTTCTACTACAGAGGGAACGCTGAAAGTTTTTTTATCGGAAGAACCTCAAAATTTGGGCAATTTGCTTAAATCAGAACGTGATTTGTTGAAATCTCGTGGACTTTCTGATGAAGAGCTCGGATGTTGGAAATATGTAATTTCGAATAAGCCTAATGAGGATTGGTCTAAAAAATGGAAAGAAAAGTGGGATATTACTCGTGTTACAGACAAAATTGTGATTGTTCCAGATTGGCTAAGTTACGATGACAAAGCTGGCGAAGTTGTTATTAGACTAGAGCCGGGGTGTGCTTTTGGTACCGGAACTCATCAGACAACTCAACTTTGCATGAAAGCTCTTGAAAAGTACATGAAAAAAGGCGACAAAGTTGCTGATATTGGCATGGGCT
The DNA here is from genome assembly GCA_934693235.1 of uncultured Candidatus Melainabacteria bacterium. Lineage (GTDB taxonomy): Bacteria > Cyanobacteriota > Vampirovibrionia > Gastranaerophilales > Gastranaerophilaceae > Stercorousia. The sequence continues at coordinate 12,706 of CAKUUY010000001.1, forward strand.
CAGGGATTTTATCGATTTGTGCAAAGAAATTCGGGGCATCTTATGTTCATGGCTGTGATATTGATGAAGATGTGCTTGATGTAGCAAAAGAAAATGCAGTAAAAAATGGCGTAACTATTCTTTCTGAGCCAAATTCGGGTGAGGGGTGTTACTTTGAGCTTAACACTGCTGATAAAATTCAAGAAAAATTTGATTTTGTTTGTGCAAATATCTTGCACAATGTGCTGGCTGAAATTATGGGTGATTTGAAAAATATTATGAAAAGTGCAGGTTTAATGTCGCTTTCAGGTATTTTAGATGAGAAAAAACCTGTTGTTTTAAAAGCTATAAAAAGAGAAAATTTAGAAATTATTGAAGAAATTCATCAAGATCAATGGACCTCTTTTATAGTCAGAAAGGTTGATTAATATGGAAATATATCCACAAAGTCATGAAAAAGGCAAAACTGCAATAATTATTCCTGCTCGTTACGGTTCAAGTAGATTGGAAGGTAAGCCGTTGATAGAGGTTGAAGGTAAACCGGTTATTCAATGGGTTTATGAAAAAGCTCAGCAGGCTAAATTAGCGGATTTGATTATTGTTGCAACTGATGACGAAAGAATTTTTAATGCTGTTAAGGCTTTTGGCGGTAATGTTGAAATGACATCAACTGAACACAAATGTGGCTCTGACAGAATTAAAGAAGTTGTTATGCGTCACCCTGAAATATCTTACATAGTTAATCTTCAAGGTGATGAACCTTTGATTAAGCCTGAAAGTATTGATGAAGTAGCCAAAAATGTAAAATTTGATGAAACTGCAGATATCTCAACATTAATTAGAAAAATTACACCAAAAGAGGCTGAAAATCCGAATTTAGTAAAATGTATTGTTGATTGTAACGGATTTGCAATGTATTTTTCTCGTTCAAAAATTCCATTTGAAAGAAATACAGGTAAAGCAGAGTTTTTTGGACATTTGGGTATTTATGGATATAAAAGGGAAGCGCTTGTTAAAATGACAGAAATGCCGCAAACAACTTATGAAATGGCTGAAAGCTTAGAACAATTGAGAGCTTTGCAAAACGGAATGCGCATCAAAACCTCTATTGTTGATTTTATTCCTGTTGGAATTGATACAAAAGAAGATTTAGAAAAATTCAAATCCATAGTAGCTAAGGCTGTTTGAAAAAGCTGCTTGGATTAACTTTGAATATTTCAGCAACTTGCAAAAGCATGTTTAAACTAAGGTGTTCGTGAAAGTTCTCTACTCTGCTAATGAATTCTCTTGAACAGTTCAACTTTTCTGCAAATTTTTCTTGTGATAACTTGCTTGATTTTCTAAGCTTCTTGATATTCTGTGCAATTATATTGTAGTAATTTGTATTTTTATTTTTCATCGTATTTATATTAAAGCTACATTTTATCAATTTAGCTATGAAGTAGTCCATCACACTTTCGGCTATATTGTTATTCAACTAAAGTATAAATATTTTTGAAAAGTACTTGCAATTTTAAAAAAAATACATTAAGATAGTTATACAAATATTAAAAAAAATTTAGAAAAATAAATATTTTGTAATATTTTATATTTGTGGTATACTGAAAGTGTTAGATTATTTATAACGAAGGAAAAAGATGACTATGACTGAAAATGCTGAAATGCCTAATGAAACAGAAGACCGTCAAAGAATACTTTTAGCTGATGATGAAGCTAGTATTAGACGAATCTTAGAAACAAGACTTAAAATGGCTGGTTATGATGTTTACACAGCTCAAGATGGAGAAGAAGCGGTAAACGCATTTAATAAATATAATCCTGACTTGGTAGTTTTAGATGTAATGATGCCAAAAATGGATGGTTATGGTGTTACAAGAGAAATTAGAAGAACATCAGATGTTCCAATTATTATTCTTACTGCTTTGGGTGATGTTTCTGAAAGAATTACAGGTTTAGAATTAGGTGCAGATGATTATGTTATTAAACCGTTCAGCCCTAAAGAGTTGGAAGCTCGTGTAAAAGCTGTTTTAAGAAGGACTAATAACAGAGAAGCTGTTACTCCGTCCGGGAAAGTTACTAAAAATGTTATCACAACTGGTAATATTAAAATTGATACAGCTCGTCGTCAAGTATTTAGAAAGAATGAACGTATCAGGCTTACAGGTATGGAATTCAGCTTGTTAGAATTGTTGGTAAATAATTCAGGTCAAGCATTTTCAAGAAACGAAATATTACAACATGTTTGGGCATATCCACCAGATCATCGAATTGATACAAGGGTTGTTGATGTTCATATTTCAAGATTACGTTCAAAACTGGAATCAGATCCTGCTAATCCGGAATTGATTTTAACAGCTCGCGGAATTGGTTATATGTTCCAAAGAATTAGTTAATACTAATAAATTAATAGATAAAAAGTTCCGTTTTAAGACGGAACTTTTTTTATAAAAACTCTTGATTTAAAGATTGTTTATGGTACTATAGAATGGTAACGAGAAATGGCGGGTGTCGTCAAGTGGTTAAGACCTCGGATTGTGGTTCCGATATGCATGGGTTCGAATCCCATCACCCGCCCCATTTAAAGCCCCTCTTTTGGGCTTTTTTAGTAGGGGAGTTATGAGCAGGTTAGCAGAACGAATTGAAAACTTTAACAGAGCTTATTCGATTTTTTCGGAAGCTGTAAGTGCTTATAATAAGGATAAGTCAGTGGTACTTTCTCATTTAGCTTTGGTTCAAGCTTATGAAGTTTGTTATGAGTTAGCATGGAAAGTATTAAAAGACTATCTGTTTTTAAATGGCATAAGTGCACAGCTCCCTCGAGAGGTTATTAAAGAAGCTTTTTCTGCAAATGTAATTAAAGATGGGCAAGTTTGGATTGATATGTTACATGATAGAAATTCTACTTCTCATGAATATAATATGGATAAAGTCAATTTGATAATTGAAAGAATAGCTACTGTTTATAACAGTGAGTTGGCAAAATTTAATGATTGGGTGAGTGATATAAATGCTTGATTTTGGACTTCCAAAACAAACAATTGACTGCTTGATTGAATATTTTAAATCAAAGCCGGCTATCGATAAGGTTTTAATTTTCGGTTCTCGGGCAAAAGGAAATTTTCGGAATGGTTCTGATATTGATTTTGCTATATGGACTAATGATCATGAAAATTTTCATAGAATATTTGGAGAATTGGATGATTTGCCTACGCCATATAAGTTTGATGTTATTGATTATAAAACTTTAACCCACGAGGGGATGAAAAATAGTATAAATTCTGATGGTATGCTTTTTTATGAGCGTCATTAGTAGCTAACTGCCTTTTAGCGCAGCCGAGCAAGACAATCCCATCCCCCGCCCCATTTAAAGCCCCACTTTACATATTTTGCCGTCATTAAATTTTAGGTTGTCGGGGAGGGGGGAGTGCACTCGACCTACGACACTTTATGAATTTACATCATTTCGGTTAAATAGTAATATAATTCATTCGCTTTAGACTGTACGCGATACGCTTCATCTTCTATAGATTGCGTTTTATACATTTTAAATGCTTCTGGTGTAAATTCTTTTATATCTTTGTAATTAAGAGTGCTATCAATATAAGATAACCCCTTTTTATACAGTTCGGAACTTTTATCAAGAGTACCATACTTACCTCTGATAAGCTGAAATTTTTCTGGGCCAATTCTTTTTGCAACCGCTTGAATAATTTCATTAATAGGTTTATCTTTAAACTGAGGTTTTTGTTGTAATTTAAATGCAAGAGTTTTTACGTAAGCCCCAAAATCACTGGCCATTGCAATTTCTGTTTGTTTTGCATGACTAACTTCATGCATAATCAATCCGAACAATTTATGTCTATTTAACGGGTTATCCTTATAAAAAGTTAATTTCAAATAATCCAAAAATTGTGAAGCTCCTCCGCGAGTAGCAAAGCCTACTCCTTCTTGAATTTCTTGTCGTAATTCAAATGGGAAATAATCTAATCCAAAATCTTTCTTTACTTGTGAGAATAGTTTTTCAACATATTTTTCTAAATCAGGTTCTTGCAAAATACCTTTATACTTAGCACATAATAAATGAGCTTCTTTTTCTGTCATATTTTTACCAAATATCTCTTTAAAGATGTTATTTGGTGATATGTTTTTCCCTTTATAAATGTTTTTATAAAATTGTAGATATTTCGTAATATATTTTTTCGCAATAGTATTTTCTAATTGCCTAGAATCTAATAACTTATTTATTTCTTGCCCTAAGATTGTTAGCTCATCTTCCGAACTAGCTTTTATAATATTTTGTTCAATAGGAGAAAACTTATTTATAGGCTTTTCTAATTGCACAACATCTTTAGTTAATTCTTGAGTATATTTCAAGTTCGAAATGTCTTGAACTGGAATAGGTTTTGTACATAAAATACCAGATTTGCCACAAGCTTTGGCATATTTAGTGCATTGTTCAGCTAATGTTATACCCAGTTTCTGTAATCCCATAAGAAATCCTAATTTTCCCCTATGTTATATATAAGTATTTTAGTTTGTAGAAATTGCCTAAATCTAACTTTTTTATAAGTTAATATAAGCAAAAAATATTTTCAGGAGTTTTTATGCTTGCAAAGGAGAATTTTATGCAAGTTACAAATAATAACACGTCCTCACTACGATTTTCAGGAGCTTTTAGGTTTAAACCCAATGAAATTAACGCTAAAGCAGATGTTCCAAAATTGTTTACACAGGGGCGACAAGTTTTTCATAATATTTTGGAAGATGGTGACGAAGTTATTGTTGTTAGAAATAATTATGATAAAAGAATTGCAAACTATTTAAAAGAAAATAGCGTAAGAGAAGTTGAATATTATCCTGAAATTGATACAAAATGCGGATTGGATGACGAAATCCCAGAGGGATTGTTAAAATTAATTAAATCTAAAAGTGTTGTAGTTATTAAAGATTTGGAGAAAATTATAAGTTCAATCATGTCAAGAACTACTGCCCCTCGGCAAAAAGTTCCTAGTATTGACAAAGAAGTGAATAAAATTGCAAATGCATTGAGGTTAAATATTGAAAATCCTAAAGTGGTTTCAAATAAATCATTTACACGAATTCAAGATGAACATAAAATGCGTACAATAGAAGTTATTGCACCAAATAGTGCTACAAGCTATGTTCATGTTATTCCTGACTCATTGAATGAGCAGTCTGTAAAATGTATTTTAAATGGCAAAGGGCAAATTGTAAAAACATTTGATACGCCGAACGAAATTCACAAGTTCAACTTATTATTCAATAAGCTAAAAAAGGAGAACGTAAATATTCTTGTAAACAAATAGATTATGATTCTTTTAAATGTTTAATGTGTTTGTAGACATATAAACATCCAAGAATTCCGAATATTACAATAATTGCAACGTCGAACTTATGCCAAATATGTTTGAATGCTTCCATGTTTTGTCCCATTTTTATACCGACGTAAACAAGTATGTAGCTCCAAACGAGTGAACCTAGAAATGTTAATGTGAAGAATATTCTTTTTTTAGCTCTTAAAATTCCGGCAGGTAGCGAAATAAATGTTCTTACTACCGGTAACATTCTGCATAAGAAAAACGCCCAATCGCCATATTTTTCAACCCATTTGTCTGCTTCATCAAGGTCTTTGTGCGAAATAAGAAAATATTTTCCATATTTTTCAACAAATTTCCTTCCGCCAAAATATCCCAAGTAGTAAGATGGAATTGAGCCAAGAACACATCCTAAGGCCCCGGCAATTGCTGCTATATGAAAGTTCATTTCGCCTTTACTAACAATGTAACCCGCAAATGGTAAAATTGCTTCACTAGGCAATGGAATATTGCAAGATTCAATTGCCATAAGTAAGCTAATTCCTAATGGTCCCATGCCTGTAACTATATGTTCTATAAAACTAACTAAATGTCCTAAAACTAAATTAATAACTTCCATAATCCCTCTCTTTTCATAAAGTATTGTATCAGAAAAATAAGAACAAGTGAATTTTTCGTTAATTTATGTTATTATACAATTCTGTAGGAGGTATAGATGCAAGGTTTAATGGTTGCCAAAAAATTGTTTGATACGAAAATTGCCGTCGGGGGGGGGGCAGTGCTACGCACGTAGCCCACTGCATCGATATTAGTTCCTACTTCAAACGATGGTGTAAAGCTTCTACGCACGTAGCCCACTGTATTGATATTAGTTCCTGCTTCAAACGTTGGTGTAAAGCTTTTACTCATGTTGCCCACTGGAAAGATTCATGCAAAGCCGCATTTACATTGGCGGAAGTTCTAATCACCATTGGTATTATTGGTGTTGTTGCTGCTTTGACTTTGCCGGTGATTATAAATGATATACAGAACAAACAATTAGAATCTCTTTTTAAAAAATCTTACTCTACGTTGTTACAAATTTCGCAACGAGTTGTGTTGGAAGATTACGGCGGGCAAATTCCAAATAGTGAAATTTATACAAGTTTTAGTTATTTTACAAAATACTTAAATGGAACGCACTGTGTAGGAACCACTGAAGGAGGTTGTCCTGCTAATGATGGAGAGAATTATTGTGGTTTTATGTTCCAAAATTATAAAGATTTCTCGGGTAAAATAACGGCATCTTGCATCGGTAACGATTATGTTGTAAACGTATTTGATGGTAGTACTTATTACTTTGATTATGCAAGATCCACAGAACCGACTTTCGGGAAACAACAGGTTGCAGTTGATATTAATGGTTGGGCAAAAGGTCCAAACAAACTTGGGCATGATATGTTTTTATTTCAAATCAATAGGGATGGAAAGATTATATTAGGTGGAGATGTTGACTCTGCTTTTCCCGAAGAACATTATTGTACCCCAAATAGTTCATTATCAACTAATGGCTATGGATGTACAATTAAGGCTATTAATGAAAAAGATTATTTTAAAAACTTGCCACACTAAATTTTATTTTATGCAAGGAATTTCAAATATTTTTCTGTCGATTTCGTTAAAGTTTTTGATTATTTGTGAAACTGCGGGAATATTTTTGTATAGATCAATGCTTTCCATAGAGGCGATTGCGATAATTTTTCCTATTTTGGCAGTTCTTGCGGCTTCAATTCCAGAAATAGCATCTTCTACAACGATACAATCTTGTGGGGCTAAGTTTAGTTTTTGCGCAGCTTTAATATAAATATCAGGTGCTGGTTTTCCTGGGATTGTTCCGTCTGCATATACAATTTTGTCTAAATCGAACCACTTTGCAAGTTGAAATTCCTCTATGAAAAAGTCGACGTTGCCTTTTTCTGACATTGTTGCAATTGTATGAGGAATATTATTTTCGATTAAATAATCTAAAAATTCGATAGCACCAGGGGCAAGAACTGTGTTAATCTTGTCTTTTCTGCACATGTCTCTATACACAGCTTCTTTTTCTTTTGCCAAACTCTCGACCATTTCTTTTGAAGGTTGTTTCCCGATGAGATATTTGATGATATCTTCATTAGTACGGCCAAACATATAATCACGCATTTCTTCGTCTGTAAATCCTGGAGTTCTTAAGCGTTTAGAAAATTCTCTCCAAGCTTCTTGGTGCTTTTCAGAATCCCAAAACAATGTCCCGTTAAAATCGAAAATAATACCTTTATACATCTGTGCCTCACTAATTGTTTATTAATTTATTATAATAATCTAAATATGTTTTTGCTTGTTTTTCTTTTCCAAGTTTTTTGTATACGTAAGCTAAATTATAATGAAAGTCTGCTACATTATTTTTGTAATCTGTTGCAGTAAGAAGTTCAAATTTTGCTTTACTGTATTTGCCAAGTTTAATATACGCGCAGCCCAAGTTGTAATGAGCGTATGCATATTCCGGTTTGAGTTTGATAACTTTTTTATATTCTTCAATTGCCATGTTTGGGCGCCCATCGTTCAAGTATATATTGCCAAGGTTATAATATGCCTTGTAAAACTTGTCATCTGTCTCAATCGCTTTGTTGTACATAAAAATAGCTTCTTCTACTTTTCCCTGATCTTGCAAGATATTGCCCAACAATAACCAATTTTGAGCAGTTCTTTCTTCCTCAGGAATTGTTAAAAATAGATTAAATGCTCCTTTTATGTCATTTTCGGCATAAAGAACATTTGCTTGATTCGTGATATTCAAGTATTTTTCTTCCTGAACAATATTGCTTGTTTGCTTCGGCTTGGTTTTCAACGGTGTCGCATTTGAACAATTTGCCGACAGAATTAATAAAGCTGTACATAGATACAAAAATCTCTTCATAAGAGGATTATAAAATAAATTAAAAAAAATATCCACAAAAATTTGACGAAATTTTTAAATATTTCATAATGTAGTTGATGTCTCTTTTACTGATTTAATACCTGTATCTTAACTCCTTGGTACAGGTATTTTTTTTAGAGGAAAGGGTGAGTTAAAATATTCCCTAATAGTGCAGATTATTACGCGGCTTTGGGCATTTATGGCAAAACTATTGGTTATGTAAAAGATAAAAAATGTAAACTCTATAAATATTTGGTTATAAAAAATAAAAGAGGTTGAATCATCAACCTCTACACACACTTCATACTATTTAGGATTAAGGATTAATTTAAGGAATTAGGTTATAATTTTTTTAAGATTTTGCTGTTCCAAGAGCAGTGGCAAGACCTACACCTGCACCGATTATTGCGGCTATGAACGGTTTGTTTTTAAAGCCTTTGAAGAAACTTTTCAAAATCCATTTTGACCCGATCATTGCGGCCCCACCGAATACTGCGCCACCTGCTACATTACCAGCAATCTTTTTAGCTCTTTCTGATCTGCCTACAGGTTGACCGGTTAGTTCGGAGATGTTTTCTTCTGCAGTCTTTTGATCTGCTAAGCCTAATGTAACTGTTTGTAAGAAACCTTGAGTGAAAGAACCTCTGCCGTTGTTTCTAATATCGTCAGTTAGAGAAACACCGCCGTTTAACTCTTGGTACAATGTAGACGCTCTGTTTGAAATCTGTTCATCTGTGCCTTCTCCGTACATTGCTTTTACACTTTTCTTAAAGCTTGCATATGCTTCTTGAATTTGTTGCTGTTCGTTTTGAAGAATTTTTTCGTGAAGAATTGCTGCTTGTTTTTGAATTCCTTCAGTTGAAGAGTTCAATCGAAGGTCTGCGTTTCGCCATTTTTGTTGTTGATGAACTTGATTATCAATCATAAAGTCTTGATATTTTTCATAGTTCTTGTAGAAGTCTTCATAGCTACCTGTAGCGCCTCCCATTACAGGATAACCACCGGTAATGGGGTAACCACCCATCATCCCGCTGCCGAATATGCTTCCATTCATTGACATCATTGGATTAAACATTCCCATAGGAGTATTTAATGAACCCATTGGTGAATATAAATCCAAACCTGTCAAATCGTTTAATGCTATCTGGTTATTGTATAAGTTCGGATAAAGTCCGTACATATTCGCAGCCATATTGAAGTCTGCCATAACCTAACCTCCAAATTGAATTTTCTAACCTACCTTACTTATATAAAAACATTTTTTGTTAAATAATTGCTTTTTTAGAGATTGAAATGTTACAAATTCGTAACAATAGTGTATTGCAAAAATTGTTTAATATGTGTAAAATGCTTATATAATGAGGTATAACAGGTGAAAAAATTCTTTTCGGGATTATTTACGTTTTTAATAATTTTGGCAATTGGAGCTCTAATTTATTTGCATCCGGCATTTTTTAACAGGCAATTAGATAAGGTTAGAGGGCTTTACTACGTGCATAAGGGTGATAAGGCTCTAAAAGAATTGAAATTACAAAAAGCCATCGGGTATTACAGTCGAGCTGTAGAATTATATCCGGAACACTATACAGCATGGTACAACTTAGGGAATATTTATGTTGTGTATGAAGATTATTATTCAGCGGTTGATGCTTATGAAAAAGCATTTGAATATAATCCAAAGATGATTGTTGCAAGAATGAATTACGGTATTATTTCCACCGAAAAATTAGGTGATTTTGATGGAGCAATTAACCAGTATGATGAAATTTTGAAAACTAAAAGGCACTTGTTATCAATCCCATTTATTTACAGTAACAGAAAAAGTTATAAAGTTAATAAAGGTTTAGCTTACTATAACAGAGGAGTTGCATACAAGCAAAAATCAATATATTTAAGTGAAGAAGACTGGGAATACAGACGTCAATTCTTACAAAAAGCTTTGAATTCATATAAAGAAGCATGCAAAATTTTAAAAAGAGATTACGATGCGAGGTATAATTTGGCACTTACTTATCACTTGTTAGGTGATTACAAGGATGCCGGTATTACTTATTGTAAAGCTATTGAATTAAATCCAATGAATTATGAAGCACATTATAATTTAGCAGTTTTATTAAGACATTTGAAATACTATAAAGAATCTCTTGATGAATTAGAAAAAGCTACAACATTAATTGCTAACAGTGGTGGAAGTAATGTAACTACACGACAAAGATATGTATTTGATGTTATGAACGATGTAACAAAGACGATATTAGCAAATTCTCAAAGTGATTTGATTGAAAAAATAAACGATAAAGATAAGGATAAAGAATCTGATAAAATTTCAAATGTGACATACGTGAATGGGAAAATGGTTTTGACAGACGAACTTGATACTGCTATATTGAAGAATTTTAAAGTTTGCGGTGCAAAGAAGATATTCCAAGAGGATATTGATGACACAACCTCTGAGTACGATGATATTCGCTATAATGTAAATGTTCCCGGGGTTGAATAAATTGTTAAAAAAGTAAGAAAATGAGGTAAAATAAAGGTATGGATAATAAAGAGGAGCTGAGTATGAAAAAAATTGGAATGAAAATAGCCGTCGGGGGGGGGTCACGTTGAGTTGTTAAGATGGCTCGGGTGCTGCCTTTTAGAGAGGCTTAGAGGTAAGGATGCAAAGAGACATAGTCTGTTACGGGGAGTTAAGCTTTTTATTATTAGAGAATTTACAAAATTATTCAATTTCCCTAATTGTAAAATTTCCTCTCTCGGAGAGAGAACAACTGTTAGAGTGCAACGAGTTACAGTTGTGAGAGAGGGGTTGATAAAACCATAAATTGCGCAACGGGGTGCACGATGACAGATGATGGTGAGAATTTACTAAAAATCACATGTCATTCTGAGGACAACAACATTTTGAGTCCGAAGAATCTTCTTAAAGAACTTCAAGCAGAGCTTTCGCTGAACGCTCAAGATGACGAAAGTGATTTTTATATAGAAACATTTTTATCTCGCCCCAACGGGGAGAGAAGAAATTTCTTAGCGAATGTTAATGAGCTTAGAAATTTCAGAAAGGGATGTAATTTAAGAACCCTCTCCCACAGTTCTAAAGCTCACTGATGTTCGCCAAGAATTGCGACCTCGGCACAAGGTGGACAGGGGCACATGCATCGCTCTAGCCCTGCGGTTCCCTTTGTGGGAAATGAAGTATTAGGCTACCCACTTGAAAAATTTTTTATTTAGGTTTATAATCTGTGTTGTGACACTAAATCAAAGACCATAAAGGTGGTGAAAACATAAATGGCAGAAGTTAAAGTTGGCGAAAACGAATCAATTGAAAGCGCATTGCGTCGTTTCAAGAAAAAAATTCAAAAAGCTGGTATCCTTTCAGAAGTAAAAAAACGTGAAAGATATGAAAAACCAAGCGTAAAAAGAAAACGTAAATCTGAAGCAGCTAGAAAAAGAAAAGTGTAATCGGATTTAAAATATAATTAAAAGAGGTTAGATATTTTATCTAATCTCTTTTTTGTTATTAATATATTTATCTAACGCGTTTTTGCATGTACGGACAAATTCCGTTAATGTTTTGTTTCAATGAAATTAGTATTCGGAATGTACGTGCTTTCGCTGTTTATTTCAATCTTATTAATGATTTTAGCTCGTTTTTTGCGGAAAAGCATATCTACAAAAGCTTCAAGTCTTGTAATAAATCCTGCTTCACCTGTCTGTTCATCAATTGTAAGGTTAAGGAGCGGTTTATTAAATCTTTTAGCCTTTCTTGTAATTCTTTCCACCATTAGTGAATCTGGGCCACAACCGAATGCTGTAACGGTAATCATACCATCGATTTTTACATCTTTCATAAAATGTCCGGCAGCACCGGTCATTTCTCGTTCGTTTGCCCAATACATATCTTGTCCTAGAGCTTTTATTCCATCGTCCATTTGTTCTTTTGATAATTGAAGAGATGAATAAACTTTTACATCCATTTTTTCAAGTTTATCAAAAATCTTCATTGAAGCACGTTCGTCAAAAATGTTATAGCCATGAGCAATCAATGCAATTGAAATCGGGTATTCTTTTGTTTGATTTTCAATAAATACTTTACCTTGCAAAGCATAATTCATTGCCTTTTGGTAACTCATGCCTGATTTTGACATAACATGGAAATTATTATAAGTTCTCCAACCGGCTTTTGAAGCTTTTTTGATTTTATTAATATCAGTAATGCCAAACGGTGCGACCATTTCACTTAAAAATTCATATAATCCTTGATTTTTTTCTGATTTATCAAGAGTTGCTTCAATCATTGTGAAATCTCGTTTTACAACATTTCTAACTAAATCGGGTAAACCTCTGATTTTAGAACAGTTGTATATTTTCGGAGCAATTGATTGAATTGACGGAACTAAAATTTTGTCAATTCCTTTGTCTAACAAGTTTAGTACGTGTCCTATATATATTTTAATAGGCAAGCAAGTTTCAGTTACAACAAGCGATGAGCCTGCTGACATTGTTTGTTTTGTAGTAATATCTGATAATACAATTTTAATTCCTAAGTCTGTAAAAAATCCGTAGTAAAACGGATAATCATTATAAAAAGACATTCCGCGAGGTATGCCTATTGCCATATTGTTGTTTTTGCTATTATTTTCCACAGTAAATCCCCTTTATTACTCTTATAATACTTCAAAATAAAAAATTTTGCCACGAATTTATTAAAATGTTACATTCTGTTTTTACCTAAATTTATATTGTTGATTTTAGAGTTTATTTGAAGTTAAATCAAATTATTATGGATAAAGAAAATTTACCTCAAAAATCTTATAAAAGAGCTTTAGTTTGGCTTAGTGGCGGTCATTTTATAAATGATATCTATACCGGAGTTTTAAATCCGATTATGCCTTTTATCGCTGCAAAGATTGGTATATCAATGGCTATTGCGACTATAATTTTATCTGTTTCACATATTTTTTCATCGTTATTACAACCATTGTTTGGCTTTTTCGCTGATAATAACGTGAAACGTATTTTTATATTTTGGGGGTTAATTTTATCATCAATTTTTATTCCACTGTCAGCATTGGCGCATAATCCGTTTGTACTTATCTTATTTATTATAATCGGAAGTATTGGCTCTAGCTTTTTTCACCCGCAAGCTCTTGGGTTTGCATCAAGATTTGCAAAGTACTCTGATGCAGGAAAGGCAATGGCTGTATTTGTTGCAATGGGAACATTGGGGTATTCATGTGGACCAATAGTTTCTTCAGCAATTACACAGTTTTTAGGTTTGCCTAAAATGCCTGTGATGACAGTTATTGGATGTGTTTGGGCATTGCTCATGTTTAAATTTGTTCCAAAGATTTCAAAATTAGAGAAAGTTCACAACAAAGTTGATTTTAAACAAGCTTTCAGTAGAATTTTAGCAAATCGAAAATTGAATATATTGAATGTTATAGCAATGCTAAAAACAATGATTACGTCATCTTGTTTTATTTTATTGCCGTTCTTGTGGAAAGATATGGGATATAAACCTTTTTATATCGGAATGGCGCTATTTGCGTTTATTTTTGCAGGGGGAATTGGTTCTCTTGTTAGCAGTAACGTTGAAAAGAAAATTGGTGCTGCAAATGTGTTTTATATATCAATGATTTTAACTTTACCTTTAATGATTGCGTTTGTTGCAATTTACAACTCTCATCCGACAATTTCTCTTGTAATATTTGTCGTAATGGGTTTTGTATCAATGATGGCAACGCCTGTCACAATGTTGATGGCGCAAAATGTTTTACCGGAATATAGAAGTATAATTTCCGGATTTATTAACGGTTTTTCTTGGGGAATTGTTGCAGTAGTGATGTCAATGCTTGGTTTTGTCGCAGAAAAGTTCGGAATTACAAATGTTTTGCTTTTTGTTGCCGTAATTCCGGCAGTATGTTCTGTATTAGTAAAAGAACTTTTTAAAGAGGACTAGCAAAATTTATTTTTATGTGTTTTTTTAGTTTTGTAAAGGAAGTATTATGCGTATTCACAATATTACCCCGATAGTCAATAGAAATAAGAATTTAAATCCTCAATTTCAAGGAAATTCAATGAAGATTTTCACAACGCCGATGGGCAAGACGAGTGTTAGTAATGGCTTAACTGAATTGGATAAATTAGCATTTAGAACTTATATGAATTCAAAGCAGTATACTATGGGACTTACTCATGGTGAAATAAAAGCTTTATCTCAATATGAAGGGGAAGAGTTTATTATGAGAGCCTATAAATTTATTACAAGAAAAATGGCTATATTAGAGGATGTCGCCCCAAAACTTGAGATTGGAAACATTGATTGTGATGGTAGAATGTGTTATGACAATATTGAAAATTCAATAATAGTGGACATAAATAAAGTTAAAAATTCATCTAAAGCAGCTCAATTTGGCGCATTACGTCATGAAGTTCAACATTTTTTTCAAAGTATAATGATGTTGATACATGAGGATATTGGTAAAAAGTATATTGCTTCAATTGTTGATACCTACAGAGATAGAATGAAATCCCAAATTTTTGATTATATAAATAAAACGTCAGTGGAAGAATTTTCAAAGGTTTTTCAGGATTCTTTAGAACCAGATGAAATGATAAATTTTGTAAAAGACATAAAATCAGGCAACAATTCACTATTAAATAGTATTATTGAAGTGGGAGTTGATCGTTACAAAGAATCTTTGAGCGCTTTTAGAGAAAAAGTAGTTAAACAATATGGGGTTATAAAAAAGGAAAGTTCTTTGACTCCGGAAATTCAAAAATATTTAGATTATTCTACGAAGCGAAATTATTACAAAAAAGACGGCTCAATTGATGTAACTAAATACTGTCTTAGTATAAAAGAGCAAGATGCGATATTAGCTCAAAGTCAAGCTACATTTGAATTCTCAGAATCAAAATGTTTCATGAGTTTTTATAAAAAAGTATTAGCTAATATGTTACAAGATTAAGAATTTTTAAAAATTTTAAATTTAACCAAGTAAATTTAAGGATTTGTTTAATTCGTTATTTTGATGTTTTGATGCAAAATTTTCTTGTAAAGAAGTTATTTTATATAATAAGTTATTAGTATGTACGTCAAGGCTGAGTTTTTTATCTATTTTATTAAGAATGGCTAATTCGTGTTCACCACCAAAAGCGTGTGTATTATTAATCCCATTAACCATGGAATTTGACGCGTTTAATGACATAAAAGCTGCGTTATTCATGGTATTAATAGCGTTAAAGCGGGCAATGGATGAAACTAACATTCCTTAACTCCTACATGTCTCTCCTACTAAACTATTGTAAAATAACTTACTGTAAAAATCAAGTGTTAATTTTTGTAACGATGTGGGTAATTTATGAAATTAGATATTATTTATATATTTTATATATATAAGCATTAAATAGCTTGAGGATATTAAGAGAGAACGTTTAAATAAAAGAGAGACATAAATTCCTATTCCTTCCTAAAAACAAATTTTACCTCCTTAAAATAATTAAGGAGGCTTTTTTTACGGTTGAAAAAAGAAGAAAAATATGTTAAAATAAGGATATGAATTTTCAAGAAGAGCTGAAGAACGTTGAATTTGATATGACAATTGCCGTCGGGGGGGGGGCAGTGCTACGCACGTAGCCCACTGTGACGATATTAGTTCCTACTTCAAACGTTGGTGTAAAGCTCCTACGCACGTAGCCCACTGCATCGATATTAGTTCCTACTTCAAACGTTGGTGTAAAGCTTCTACGCACGTAGCCCACTGGAAAGGCTCACGCAAAGTAGCATTTACATTGGCAGAGGTTTTAATCACCCTTGGTATTATTGGTGTTGTTGCTGCTTTGACTTTGCCTAGTTTAATTCAAAAATACCAAAAACAACAAGCTGTTACTCAATTAAAATCTACTTATATGACGCTTGCACAGGCATTTGAACACGCTCAAGCCGATTATGGAGATGTGTCGACTTGGGGAATTGATGAGATATATGGGGCTACTTCTGGGGAGAAAGATTTAATAAAATCTTTTGTGGAGAAATATTTTCTTCCATACGTAAAACCTGCAAAGAATTATGGTTATACGAAACTTAAAAATATTGGTTATAGTGGTATATATCGCCTAAATAGAGAAAAAGATAATAATACTCTTGGTAGTTACCGTTATATCATTGCTTTAACCAACGGTGCTATTGTTCAATTTTCAATTGATGGATATTGTTACGGAGACATGGGGATAGATCAAAATGGAAAACGGTATTGTACTACTGATTGGCGCTACACAAATGTGTATATTATAGCTGATATTAACGGGCTAAAATTACCAAATACGTACGGAAAAGATTTTTTTGTAATGTCTGTAAATACTGGAACAAACAAGTTTGAATTCTATAATTATTCCGATAAAGCAAATAATAGAAATTGGTTACTAAAGGCTTGTAGTGCAGAATATAGTAATAGTCTAACAAATACCAATGAAGATAGGCACTGTGGTCGTTTAATTCAACTTGATGGGTGGAAAATCAATTATAATTGGTAATTGACTATTATATTTTTGCAATAATTTCTTCTATTTTTTTAGATGATGTGCCATCACCATAAGGATTTTGAGCTTTTAGACGAGTTGCTTCGCGAGTTTTTGATAAAATAGCTTCACTATGAGAAATAATTTTGTCATAATCTGCTCCGACAAGTACTGAGACCCCTGCATCAATACCCTCTTGACGTTCTGTTTCGTAGCGCATTACAAGAGTAGGGCAGCCAAATGATGGTGCTTCTTCTTGAATTCCGCCAGAATCTGTCAAAATTAATTTAGCATTCTTCATCAAGTAAACAAGATACGGATAATCTAGTGGCTTCAAAAGTTTTACATTAGAGTATTTTTCTAGTCTTGCATGAATTTTGTCTTTAACGTTAGGGTTTGGATGGACCGGAATAACAAATGTATGATCATTGTAACCTTTTACCAAGTGTTCAATTGCATCAAGAATCCTATTTATTCTTTCACCATGGTTTTCTCGTCTGTGAGCAGTTATAAGAACAAGTTTGTCATCAATTGTTATTCCGAGCTTTTCGTAAAACTCTTTTGCCCCGTTAAGTGTTTCTTCAGATAAACAGAAAAGCGCATCTATTACAGTATTTCCGACAACAAAAATTTTGTCATCAGAGATATTTTCTTTTATTAATGCTTGTCTGTTTTTTTCTGTCGGCGCAAAATTTAGCTCAGCAACACGAGAAGTCATCTGTCGCATAACTTCTTCCGGAAAAGGTTCATAAATGTCGTAAGAGCGAAGACCTGCTTCAACATGGTATACAGGAATCTTTCTGTAAAAACTGGCCAAAGCTCCGCAAAGAACTGTCATTGTGTCTCCCTGAACAATTGTTGCATCAACTTTATTGGTATCAAAAACTTTGTCCAAGGCTGTCAAGATACGTGTTTGAACTTCTAATAGCGATTGATTGGGCTTCATACAATCAAGATTGATGTCAGCTTTTAATCCAAAATATGCTAAAGTTTGGTTTGAGAGTTCTTTTTGTTGCTCTGTGTTACATACAATAACATTGTATTTTTCAGGATATTTTTTTAGTTCCAAAATAACCGGCGCCAATTTAATAACTTCGGGACGCGTACCGAAGACAAATAATATATTTTTCATAATCTTAAGTTTAATATAAAAATTAATGATATGCAAATAATCCTTATCATTGTATACTCGGGGGATATAACTAATGTTTATCGTTTTATAATAATAAAAAAAAAGGAGTGAAAAATGATTGAGCTATATATTTCGGAAACATGCCCATATTGCGGTAAGGTTATTGATTTTTTAGAAAATAGTAATGTTAGTTATATAAAAAAAGACGTTTCAGAACCGGAAAACCTTAGTTCTTTACTTAAATTAGGTGGAAAAGCTCAAGTTCCGTTTTTAGATGATCCTGAAAATGGAGTATCTATGTTTGAGTCTGACGACATTATTGAGTATATAAAAAATAGAGGTTAAAATGTTTTATAATTCATCAAATAACTATGAGTACAATGATTGTATTTCGATGGGAGCATGCTCTGTTTCGCCAAATATTTCGTCTATGCAAGAAGTTATGATGATTTTACTTCGACAAATTGCCTATTATCTGATAAAATTAAGAGATTTTGGGAGAAATAAAATTGGTGTAATGTCTGATTTAATCTCTGAAATCTCTTCCGTGGACGGAGTGAAGGACTTGTCGGAAGTTCAAGTTCTAAATGCCTTTTCAAAGGAATACAATAATCTTATTCAAGTTCGAAAAGAATATTTACAATTTTGTAAAAAAAATAGTAAGTTGTGTGTAGATTTGAAGCATTTGATAAAACTGTCGCCCAAAACGAGCTTGTCTGCTATTTTAAAAATGGGAGATAAAGAATTTTTACAGAAATATAAAAAATTGAGCTCGGGGCAAAAATATTTGTCTGAAATCTTGACAGCTTCAATAAAAAGTGTGTGTATAAATATAGTTACACTTATTGATTATGGTTTTTTTTGTGAAGATTCTGGTAATGTTGTTTTGGATGCGCTAAATTTGTTTAACAAGTCAACAGTTGACTCTGAAGCCATAAAAGATATGATAAAATGCCTTGCAAACGAAGATATTTTACTTTTAAAATTAATTAATTCTGCGCAAAAAGAAAATTTTGGTCAAATTGAAAAAACAGAAGTTTCACATTCAACAAAGCCTAATAAAGCGATAATGGTATCGGGATCAAATTTAAATGATTTGAAAAATGTTTTACTTTCTGTTGAAAATTTGGATATTGATGTTTATACCAATGGAAATTTGTTGGTAGCTCATTCTTTTCCATATTTTAAACATTTTAAAAATTTAAAAGGGCACTTTGGTAGTGGTGTAAATAGTTCAATTCTTGATTTTGCAACTTTCCCCGGGGCAATATTGTTGACAAAAAACGAAGCGCAAAATATTGAATATCTTTATAGAGGGCGTCTTTTTACGACTGATAAAATTGCTCCTAAAGGTGTTGTAAAAATTGAAAATAATGATTTTTCACCATTGATTAATTCTGCATTGCAAGCAAAAGGTTTTGCAAAAGGCCAAAATAGAGAATCTGAATTTGTAGGTTACTACGAAAAAGAGCTTAATAAAATTATTGATGGAATAGTTGACAGCCCCCCTAAAAAACTTTATATAATTGGATTGTCAAGCCTTTCTCTGGAGCAAAAAGATTACTTCAAAAAATTCTATTCATTGTTAGATAAAGATGATGTTGTGATAACATTTTCTTATAATCCGAAAATGGAAAATGTTTTTGCATTCAATATAGGTAGTGACTATGCTTTGCTCTATGAAGTTTTACACAAACTATTTTCAAAAATATCTTTGTCATCTGAAAGTATAACTTTTTTTCTAACAAAATGTGATACAAATTCATTAACAAACATAATAAATTTGAAGAATAACGGGGCTAAAAATATTTTTCTATCAGATTGTCCACCGACAGTAATAAATCCTGCAGTTCTAAAAAGTTTCACAAAGCTTTTCGGAATAAAAAACATGACGAGTCCGAAAGAAGATTTAGGTTAATTTAAAACTTTATTGGATAATCGTCTGGAAATTCCCAGTTATTTATCATTAATAAATAAGTGCAAAAATCACTTCTAGATGTTGCATAGACAGGATGAGTGTTTTTTGATACGCACCAATTTTTGAAATTTTCTCTATTATCTTGATTATAATATTGGCTAACATAACTATCAATGTGATAACGCCCACCTTGGTTTGTTAGCATAAAAGAAAAATCGTCTTTCCCATCAAACATTTTCTTTCCGGGTTTTAACCAGAGTGATACAATAATTTCTCCTCTATATCTAACAGTAAGCCCCAAGCAAACTCCATTTGACAATACAAAATATGTTGGCAATTTGGAATATGTGGAATCCCCTCCATTAATTCCATATCTTCTGAAATATTTCGCATCTTCTTTAGGATATTCTTTTATTACTTTAGTATAAGGTTTTAAATATTTTACATAAAAATCATTACCTTTTTGCCATGAAAAACCGTTTATATCTTCATCTACGTAGATAGAATTATAGACAGGTTCAAATCCCTCTCCGTAATCAAGTTCTGCAAACTTTATTACTTCAGAAATGATAGAAACAGTTGATTTTAATTGAGTTTCTACGCGCTTTTTTTGATAGTTTGCAATTATGGGTGGTAATGTAATAGCTGCAATTACACCAATAATTCCAAGTGTTATCAAAGTTTCTGCTAGTGTAAAACCAAAATTCTCTCTTCTCATATTAGTATTATAATACTTATAAATAATTGTTTCAATACTGTTTATTAATTGTGTAAATATAAAGTAACATTTATATATGCCATACGATGATGATATTTTAAAAATTTTCGGACTTAATGTAAAATACGAACGACTGAAATCGGAGCTTACGCAAGCTAAACTTGCTGAGTTGCTTGATGTGCATGAAAAACATGTTTGCAAAATTGAAACCGGCAATCAAAACGTTACATTAAAAACATTGAGTAAAATTGCAAAAGCTTTGCACACTTCTGAAAGCAACCTTTTAACAAGAAGATAATCTTTACACTCTCGTTGTCATTCTACTTTCGTAGCTTCTGATTGTTTCACCTTTTAAGACGTGTTTTGAATAACCTTTTAATCTGTAATTCATGCTTGGCATAGTTGCAACTTCTTTTTGAAAATTGCGGTACAAAGCTTTTTCTCTCTCTTTTATAATTTCATTAACATCAGGTTTTGTCGGAGCTTTTGGTTTCACATTCTTGGCAGAGCGCATAACCATTAACAACAAGCAAATTGAAATTATGCACCATAAAATTTTGCCTTCACTAACAACGCTTGAAACAGTTAATGGAGCTGAATTTGGTGTTTCGAATACAACGTTAGCTTTTGCAATTTCAGGCGCTTCAATGTATATTTTTAATTCATTATTTTTTTCGCTTTGAATAGCTAATCCTTTAACTTTAGTTGTGTTTTTATACATTGTGTTAATGTCAGGAGATTGTTTAATTCCTTTTAAGTTAACCACAATCTTATTTGGAGTTTCTATTTCTCTTTTAACTTTAGCTACTTCGTCAGCTCTTAATATGATAGATGTTTCTCCATCTATATTATCAATTACAACAGAATTCAAAAAATTATCTGCTGCATACGTATTAATGCCTGCTAAAATAAGTATTAATGTAAGTAAAAATTTCTTCAACATATCCTATCCTCACATTTATACAATACAGTAGATAATTGAAATGTGCATCAACCGAGAGTTTTAAGGTTATAAATCCATGGGTTGATATATTGTGTTAAGTATTGTAACGAAAGAAAGCCATGTTGAAATTGAAAGAAAAAATATTTTTTTATATAAATGTACGCGAGATATTATAGGAGCACAGATAATGAACGACATCTTAGCTAATTCTTCACAAACAAGAACTAATAATATCAGAAGTTCAAGACCTTCCGAATCAATCGAAACAGCAGGTTCTTTAGCAATGAACCAATTTCATAGTTTATTTGAAACAAAAGTTTATGACATGTTTTCATCAAGCAATCCGTTTGCGGTTGATTATACTCAATATGCAGATTGTGGTGATACGGTTGCTTATAATGGAGGCTTTTTAGTCGGTTTTTCAAGCGCAGTTTCAACCTTGTCATCTGAGGGTGCTTTTTCTTCATCAGATGGCGGCTCTTTTTCCGGTGGTGACTGTGGCTTTTCCAGTGCAAGTTCTTGCTGCTCATCTGGAAGTTTTTCATCAGTATGTTAATAAAGATTTAGAGAAAATAGAAAAAGAAATACGTTAATTGACGGTTTAAAAAACCGTCTTTTTGTTTTATTCATATATTATGGATAAAAAATATTACGTGTATATTCTTTTGACAGAAAAGAATACTTTGTATTGTGGGTACACAGATGATGTAGAAAAGCGTTTTCATGCTCATTTAGAGGGAAAAGGTGCAAAATATACGCGTTCTCATAAACCTATTAAAGTCGTTTATCAACAAGAATTCGACACAAAATCTGAAGCAATGAAAGAAGAACGAAGAATTAAAAGATTACCTAGAGATAAAAAATTAAGAATTATCAACAATATCGAAATAAATTAGCAATTATTATTTTTACCCATCTTGTATAAGGTATGAATATAAGTGTATTAAATAACAATAATATAGCAAATCATTTTAAACCGACATTTGTGGGAAGAAGAAAACTTCCTAAAGATATCTTGCCTGAAAAGTTAGAATTGACTCCACTTGAATCTGAGTATAATGAGATGTTAGTTCAACAAAGACGTCTTGAAAGGAATTTGAGTGAGCAAAGACGAGATTTGTATGATTATTATTCAAGGTCAAGTAAGGATGACTATAATGAGCAAATGAGGTTAAATAGAAATCTTAAATCTAGAATGAAGCGTCTTGCAAGTAAATCTGACCAAAAACAAATAATGTTTGAAATTGGTGTTGATACAAAAAAAGAATACAATAGATTCGCTCCCAAAATTTATCGAGCAAAAAACAAAGCGGAGTTGCAAGAAATTGTAAATTTAATATCTGAAAGCTTTCTTTATACTAAAGCAAAGGAAATGTTGTTTAAACTTGTATCGCAATTTGAATTAATTCTAAAAAAATAGAATTATTTTGCTTGTTGTTTAGCTTCTTTGGCCCTTTGTTTTTGTAGTTCTTTTAGCTCTTTGGCTTTTTGTTTCCAAAGTTCTGCTTCTTTTTTAGTTTCTTGTTCGGCTTTTATTTCCTTATATTTTTCAATTGCCTCGTTCCCGGATGTAGAACTTTGTATTTTTTCACGTAAAGCATAATCTTTTTGAGATTCTTTAAACTCAGAGTTTAATTCTTTAATTTTAGCTTTGTATGAGTCTTTTAGAGCCTTAATTTCTGCTTTATCTTCCGCTTTTTTACGTTTTTCAGTCAATTTTTCAACACGTTTAAGTTGTTTTTCTTCTTTTTCAGTGATAGTTGGTGAGACTACTCCATCTTTTACTAACTTATAGCCATTCATACTTATTTGAACAGTTGCAGTATTATCCATTGTCATTAATCTAGGTCTTTCACCTTTAGCTGAGATAATCCAAGTTCCGAGATTGACAGGTGTGTTGCCTGTATACGCGATAGCTTTAACAACAATCCAATTAGGATTACTTGCAGCAAAGCCTAGAGGGTTTATGTCCCATCGTTTATCGTTAAGGTTTAAGCCTTTGGTTTCTTTCCAATAATAAATAATTGCATCTCTAAGTTCTCCTAAGTTGTAAGAGTTTCCGACAGAAAAATCGTAAACAACTGGAGTTGTTTTCCAAATTCCGTCGCGAGAATTTCCGACTTTTTCTTTAACCAAAAGTTTAGTACCATCTGGTGTAAAATCTACTGGAGTTAGTGTTCTGAAAGTAAAATCATTATTGTTATTCTTTTCGGTAGATAAAATAGGCTCAGAAAGTCTATGAACAGTGTTTGCAGTCAAAATTTTGTCCATACTGGACTTAGCTTCTTCCAGATTTATAACGAACAAGTCACATGCGGTAGAGCCACTGTTCGGGTAGTAATAAATTGATGGATAAACCAATTTTTTAAAATCCGGAGAAACTATTCCTTGTGCATTTTGCTGCCATCTTTTGTATAATGTGTCTGTTATCGTTATTTCTGCACTACCGGGAGGATTGTTATAACGTACTATTTTGTAATTTGGTTGTGGAACATATAGCATGTCTGCTGGTGTTGGAACTTTGGGAATATCTATTTCCATAGTCATCCTGTCTTTCGGAACAGAAAGTTGTTCATATTCTTCAACAGTCATATATCCTGACGGATTTCGGTTAAGTTTTGCGCGTTCATACTTTTCTTTCTCGGTGCGTTTATTTATCTCGTGAACATATTTAGCTTCTTGTTTAGTTTGATTTTTTTCAATGTAAGGAACTTGAATTTCGTCTCCCCACTGAATACAAGCGCAAAACGCTGCTGCAATTCCCAACAATGCATATAGCATTAAACCAAACCCTCTTTCATTGCTGTTGAAATAGCTTTAGAACGTGTATTTACGTACAATTTTTGCAAAATACTGTGAACATGGGTTTTGGTTGTTGATATTGTAATGACCAATTTTTCTGCGATTTGAGGATTTGTAAGTCCATCAACAATTAAGGCCAATACTTCCATTTCTCGTTCAGTCAATCCATATAGGTTTTTGCCTAATTTATAATTAATTTCTCCTCTTTTTTCTGTCATTGCAGAAGATTTTCTAACGTTTGTTAATACAATTTTGGCAATAGCTGGATCAAGCCAACCAGCGCCCTCAGAAACTGCTAAAACTGCAGAAACAGTTTGATCTGATGTTGCTCCTTTGGTAATATAACCGTCCGCTCCGGCTTTAAAAGAATCGAAAATGTCATCCTCGTCCTCTCTTGAAGTATACATCAAAACTTTGATTTTATTATTTTGTGATTTAATTCTTTTGGTGGCTTCAATTCCGTCGATTGTAGGCAGCCCAATATCCATAATTACAACATCAGGAATTAAGTCTAAAGCTTTGTCAACTCCATCTTGTCCGTCAGCAGACATTCCGACAACTTCTATTTTGTCGTTATTGCCTAATACTACTGATAATCCCATACGCGCCATATCATGATCTTCTACGATTAGAACCCTGACGTTTTTAGCCATTTGAAACCTGTCTTTCTTTTATTTTTTCATCTATAACAACATCTGTTAGTAAGAATGAAAATTCACTTCCTTTACCTACTTTACTATCTACCCAAATTTTTCCGTTATGAGCTTCTATGATTTGTCTTGATAAATACAAGCCCAAACCTGTTCCTGTTGAACGTTTTCTTGCAGTGCCTTGCGAAAACCTCTTGAACAAATTAGGAATATCACTTTGTGGGATTCCATTTCCGTTATCAGTAACAGAGAAAATAAAATCTCCACTTTGAGTTTTTGCCAAAACTTTTACAATTCCACCTTTGTTAGTATAATTTAATGCGTTCCCGCAAAGATTTGTTATAACTCTTTTTATCTCTGCTCTATCAGCAGTTATATTAGAATTGTTACCTAATTCAAAAGTTACTGAAAAATCAATATTTTTCTTTTCAGCAAGAGGTTTTAACTCAGAATAGCACTGTTCTACCAAGTCTTTTACCGGAAAAGCTGTTTTGCATAACGTTAATTTGCCGCTTTCAAATCGGTAAACTTCTAAAAGAGCATTTACAAGTCCCAGTAAATCTTCATTACTTTGTAGCATTGTTGATAGTAAAACTTTTTGTTTTTCATCAAGTTTTCCAATAGCTCCCTCTAAGAAGAATTTTAAAGTTTGAATTGCAGCCAAAAGAGGTGTTCTCATATCGTGAGTTAAAGTCGCTATAAAATCATCTCTCAATTTTTCAGTTTCTTTCTGAATACTAACATCTCTGATAACACCGACAAATTTATCATTTTTCCCATCTTCTGATGAAATTGCTGCAAAACTCATTTCGACAGGAGTATGAATTCCACTTAATGAATTGACAATAAAATAATCTCTTAATAAAATTTCAGAGTTTTCGTCACTCAATCCAAATATTTCGCCAGATTTGTTGTCTTTAGAAGAATTAAATTCTTTTACGTTAGAATATGCAATTTCTTGGATTTTCTTTTTACAAAGAGAACTTGCAGATAAACCGACCATATTCTCACAAGTAGGATTTACTTGCAAAATATTGCCGTCGCCATCTACAATGATAATTCCGTCTGCGCAATAGTTGATTATTCCTGAAAGTTTTTTATTTGCTTCGGAAAGGTCTGCGGTACGTTCTGCAACAATTTTTTCTAAATTTTCAGAATAATTTTGAAGTCGTTTTTGGGCAATTTCTAATTCATTGATTTTATTTCGCAAACTTTCCAATAGATGACTTCTTTCAATCCCATTTTTTATATTCATCATTAAGTCATCGTTATCCCAAGGTTTTTCGATATATTTATATAATCCGATTTCATTAATAGCTTTGATAGCATTTTCTTTGTCAGCGTATCCTGTTAATAAAATCATGCTAACTTCAGGATGAAGTTTTTTTGCTTCTGTTAAAAAATCTAAGCCGTTCATTTCGGGCATCATAAAGTCAGAAATAATTAAATCCGGTTTATTTTCTTTCAAAAATTCGATAGCTTCTTTCGGAGTATTAAATAAATGTATATCAGTATATCCCTCAACTTTAAATAAGGCTTTAAAAGCTGAAGTAACCATTTTCTCATCGTCTACTACTACAATTTTACTGTTCTTCATACTAATATCATAAGCTATTTTAGTGATTGAGACAAATTGTTTACAAAATTTATAAAAGAGAATAAGTGAACAGGTAAATAAGTGCAACTAAGTGTTATGCACGAATTTAATGTATTGAGCATAAGCGAACGAAATGAACTTATTCTCTTTTAACTATAAAAATGCTCCTTGTATTTTCTTTCCCCCAATTCTTTATCCAAAAGATAAAGGGCAGTGCAATCATCTCCAAAGAGTTTTAGTTTATCAATTATTTCTCTTGCGTTTGCCTCTTCTTCAACTTGTTCTGAGATATACCAGTTAATGAAGTGCCGAGTTGCAAGGTCGCATTCTTCATCGCTCATTGAAGCAACACAGTTTATACTTTCAGTTACATATTTCTCGTGTTCCAAGATTTTTTCAAAAACTTGGAGTGGTTTCACAAAATCTCTATCTGGGGAGTCAATATGTGTTAATTCAACAGTTCCATCTCGTTCTATTATGTAATTGAAAATTATCATCCCATGGTCCATTTCCTCACGAGCTTGAATTTTGGTCCAATTAGCAAAACCGAACAAGCCAATTTCATCAAAAAATGCAGACATCGCAAGATATAAATATGCAGAATAAAATTCTTTATTAATTTGTGCATTAAGGACATTTTGCACCTTTTCTTTAATCATTATTTCCCTCCCACAATCCATGAATGTTGCAAAGTTCTCTCGCAGTCATTCTGTTTGTCTTTTCGTGTAAAATCATTTTTGGCTCTTCATTAGGGTATAAAAATTTTATTTGTACATAATTTCCGTCTTCGGAAATTGCTTCGATAAGCATTATGTGATGCTCCTCAGTCATTGGGTGTAAAACTTCTCCAATACGAATTTCATTATTTCCGTTTTTATCTTTCATAAAAATGGGAACATGTTTTTCAAGCATAGCATTTTCTTTAGTTTGAATTTCAAGTTTTTTCATTGGTTGTCCGCAACAAACGAGTTCCCCTTCCCCGACAAATAATGTTTGTACAATATTGCCACAAATTTCACATTTATATAAATCTAATTTTTTCACTAGATTCTCCTTTCAAAAGTATTATTAAATCTTTTGAATTGTTTTTGCATTGACCGATTGGCTATAAATTATTTAGTAAATTTTTCTTAATAAACTGTCAAAAAATATATTTTCAGGTTTTAGAATTATATTATGAAAGTTCAAGCGGTTTCTTATTCATTTAAAGGTGTACAGAGTAAAAATAAGCAAGATTCAAATATTTCATACCTTTATACCATAGATTTGGCTAAAATGGAATCTAAAGAAAAGGCTCGTAAGGTGAAAGTAGTGACAGGCTTTCTTGCTCTTGCTGCTGTTGTTGTTACCTTATTTAATCTAAAAGGTCCTAAACGGCTACCAATGGATATTGTTGAAATCGCAGACCCAAACAAGGGACTAAATAGGTTACAAAACTTTAAAAGTACTGCTAATGAACTGAAATCAAAAATTTTATATCCTTTACAGTGTGTTATAAGTGGAGATAAAAACATTACCAAAAGCAATAGATTTAAGTCTGGTGTTATCTTGACAGATAAGGATGGTGCAAATCTTGTTGAAGTTACAAGTGCTTTGATTGAGCATGCCAGGGAACTCGGTATTCGTACTGTGAATATTCCGCACATCTCTAAGCGTGTTAATTCAGATGGAAAAACTTTTGAGCATAATTTAAAAAGAAATGAATTGATAAAAAGTGTGTATAATGAATTAAATCAGGCACAAGCTCTCTTTAAAAGGCAAGGTAAGTATACAATTATAAATCTTGGTGATATTGCAAAAATGACTGATTTAAAAGTAATAAAATCTCAGAAATCAAATTTTGAAGCAATGTTAGCAAATCTTGATAGTAAGAAATTCCCTGGAATTATTTGGGCTGGATGGACGACAAAAACAAAAGATGTTCCATTATTTTTAAATGATTTACCTATATTAATTACAAAACTAGTTGATTAATATTAGAATAAATAATTTTAAAGGATTTGATATTTATAATATTTTTTGATATATTAAAATCAAGCCGTACTCCACGGGGAATTGCAATCCCTTGACTCGAAGTTGATGCGAGGTGCAGAGCCTGTTGTGAGGGTTTGAAAAATAACTTTGATAAATATGTTATTGTTGAGGTTTATAATTATGGTGGCGTAATCTGCCGAACCGTGTCAGGATGGAAACATAGCAGCACTAAGGCAATCTTTACGGGTGTCATATTTGTAAAAAGAGGTAGTGTATTTTGAAATTTTGTTTGACAAATTCGATAGACAGAGGTACGGCTTTTTATTTTGGGTAAATAAGTCGAGTTTTGCATCAATTGTTTTTCTAATTTATTTTAGTTCAATGTCTTTTATGTAACGAGGGCGTCCTTTTACTTCTCTATAAACTTGTCCTACATATTCTCCAATTAGTCCTAAGCAGAATAACTGAATGCCTCCGAATACGCATAATAAGATAATAGTTGTAGCCCAGCCGTTAGGAGAGTTGTGCCAAAAGATTTTTTCAATAACGGTTTCAACTCCGACTAAAAAGCCAAACAATGCCATACAAAAACCTAAAACAGTTACAAATCTAAGAGGAACAACGCTATATGATGTAATTCCATTCAAGGCCAAGCCCATTAATGAAACAAAATTAAACTTTGATTGTCCAGCCATTCTTGGTTTTACATTAAAATGAACGTAAGAAGTTTTTAACCCTACTTCGTTGAAAAAACCCCTTAAAAACAGGTATTTTTCCGGATAAAGTTCCATAATATCAAGAGCTTTTTTGCTAACAAGTCTATAATCAGAATGATTTTGAGGAATTTTGGCGCCTAAAATGTTCATTGTTTTGTAAAAAGCGAGAGCAGTGAACTTTTTAAACAAAGAATCAGTTTTTCTATCATTTCTAATTCCTGAAACGATATCAGCCCCTTTTTGGTATTCATCAATAAATTCCTCAATAGAGTTTTCATCTTGTTGTAAATCAGCATCAATTGAAACAGCGCAATCACATCCTATAGCTCGGACCCCTTCCAAGCCTGCAATTAAAGCCTTTTGGTTTCCAAAGTTTCTGATAAATTTTAATGCCTTAACACGTTTATCAATTTGGTTAAGAGAGACAATTATACTCCAAGTTTTATCTTTAGAGCCGTCATCAACTAGATATAAGTAGCTATCTGAATTTATCTTCCCTTTTTGAATAAGTTCGTTTAACAAATTTAACAAAGTTGTAACAGTTGTCTTTACGCAAAGTTCTTCGTTATAACAAGGAATAATTATAGCTAATGTTGGTTTATTCATGATTTCTCTCTCCAATTTGCCAAAATTGGCTCTTTTATATTATAATATATTTATTATTAAAGCAAGGATTTATTCGTAAATGGTTAGCAAAAAATTTATATTAAACGCAGATGATTTTGGAATGTCAAAGGCATTCAATAGAGCGGTATTAGATGGTTATCACAGGGGTTTTTTGACAAGTACAAGTTTGTGTGCGAATGGCAAAGCTTTCAATGCTGCAGTAAATGAGATTATTCCGGAATGTCCAAACCTAGGGATTGGTGTTCATCTTAATATCATTGAGGGACGTTCTTTGACTAAAGCGCCAATGTTAACTAATAAACGAGGTAAATTCAACAAAGGATATGGACAATTAATATTGATGTCACATGATCCAAAATTTCTTGAGCAAGTTGAATTTGAATTTAGAACCCAAATTGAAACAGTTATGAATTATACAAAAGTTGACCACATTGATTCACATGTTCATACCCATGCTATTCCAAATATTTTTAAAATAACTGCTCGATTGGCAAAGGAATACAAAATTCCATATATAAGAACTCAGCATGAAGAAATGTACTTTGTTCCGAGTTTAAAAAAACATTGTAATTTAAAATATCCGCCAAATATTCTAAAAATTCTATTGTTGAACTTTTTTACATCTAAGAACTTACCTGTTGCTAAAGAATATGGTTTGTTGACGAATGACTATTTGATAGGTGTCGGATATACCGGATTGATGGATGATTTGACGGTTGAATATGGGTTAAAGGCTTTGGATGGTGATTGTGTTGCAGAAGCTTTGATCCATCCTTGTCACTATGCAACTTCAAATAAAAATCAGTATTATACTGAATTTTTAATTACTCAAAATAAAGAGTTAAAAGACAAAATTACAAGACTTGGTTTCGAATTAACAAACTATAAAAAAGAATATGCGCTTAAATAAAATATGTTCAGTTGTTTTTATAATAGTGTTATTTATTGCATTTTTAGGATTTGAAATCTATTGCAAATCTGAAAAGAAGGTAATCGGAATAATTAATCCTACACAGATTGTGGTTGATTTGAACGGTAACAATGTTCTTGATGATGGTGAGATTATTTGTGTTCCGAATTTAAAAGCATTTACATCTGACCTTTCTCAACCCCAACCTACACTTGAAAAAACTCTTGGTTTATCTCATTCTGATGCGATTAAACTTGGGTATTTAACGGATGCTTTTGTTGAAAACAACCTTAGTGAAAAATTCGTTAAATTAAAATATGTTGCAGAAACATCTCCAAATTGCAAATATGCGGAAATTATTGTTGAAAATGAACTGTATAGTAAAAGATTGAAAAATTCCGGTTTAGGGTTTGATGACAATGGAAATACAACAACAGCGTATAAAGCACAACTTGCTAAAGCTCAAAAATTAAAACTCATAATTCTTAACCATAAAAGCAATAAGTATCACACTCTGGATTGCAAATATGGTCTGATAGCCCATGATGCAATTGTTATCCCAGAAAAACAAAAGCCGGAAGATGCAAAACCATGTAAATTTTGTCATATCAAAAAGTCAAAATCTTACTACTATCGAACAAAACACAAAAAATATTTTATTCCGAATTATCCTTTAATGTTGTCTAACGGTAGTATAAGGATGTATTTAACAGATATGACTACAACCCTAAAACCGAATAACAGTTGTAATACAGAAGTTTGTCATGAAGTTTTAAATCAAATAAACAATTCTAATTTTTCTATTGATATAGCGCTGTATGGATGGGATGATAATCCTGCGATATATAACGCTCTTGTAAGGGCAAAATCTAGAGGGGTTAGAGTAAGAATTGTTTATGATACCAGCGCTAAGTCTTATTATCCAAACTTAATTAATTTTGTAAAATTTTCAAATGAAAAATCTACTGATTCTCCCAAAATCTTGATGCACAACAAGTTTATGGTGTTTGATAATTCATCTGTAATAACCGGTTCTATGAACTTTGCAAAAACAGGCTTTTCGGGGTTTAATTCAAATTGTATTTTTTTTATAAATTCAAAAGAAGTTGCCAATATCTATGAAAGAGAATTTGCCCAAATGATGCAAGGAAAATTCCATAATGATAAATCTCAAGTTTTGCATAATACGGTCATTTTAGGTAAGACACAAGTTACGCCATTGTTTTCCCCAAAAGATAGAATTATTACAAACAATATTATTCCATTAATTAAAAATGCAAAGAAATATATTTATATTCCAACTTTTATTATAACTCATGAAGAACTATCTAACGAATTAATAAGTGCCAAAAAACGTGGAGTTGATGTAAAAATTATTGTTGATGCCACTAATGTTTATTCCAGAAAAAGCAAAGTAAAAGAATTGCGAAATGCTGGTGTTCAAGTAAAAGTAGAAAATTATGCAGGGAAAATTCATTCTAAAAGTATAATTATTGACGACAAATACATTATTGCAGGTTCA
The DNA here is from genome assembly GCA_934693235.1 of uncultured Candidatus Melainabacteria bacterium. GTDB lineage: Bacteria > Cyanobacteriota > Vampirovibrionia > Gastranaerophilales > Gastranaerophilaceae > Stercorousia. The sequence goes on from CAKUUY010000001.1 coordinate 44,988, forward strand.
ATGAATTTTACAAACAGTGGAGAGAACAAGAATGATGAAAACGTCTTGATTATAGATGATTTTACTCTTGCTAAATATTATAAAGGATTTTTTGAATATTTGTGGAAGAAAATTCCGGAAAGATATTTACAGCATAGTATTAGAGCAGAAGGTAAATATTCAATTGGTTCTTGCTCTGATGGAGTTGATAATAACTATGATGGTAAAATAGATAAAGATGATTTGGGGTGTAAATAGTTAATTCCCAATAATTCTTGCATCAACTTCTTTCATTCTACTTACGCTATTGTTAAGACTGCTTGCGAGTTCGGCTGCTGTTTGGGCATTGTAAAATTTTCCACTTGTTACCATTGAAGTACATTCGAGTTGGGATAAGTCATCCTCGTTGTCAATATTAAAAGCGATTACATCTATTGTTACATCTTTTCGAATTTGTATTAAGTCCATTACATATTTGCATGGGCTTTCATCACAATTTTCCCCCCCATCTGTCAAAAGTATAATATGTTTATTGCCTGTATAGCCTAAAAAGTCGGTTTTGATTGCTTGTTTGAGAGAATATGTGATTGGAGTCATCCCGCGAGGTTTAATATTTTGTAGCGACTCACTTATTTGGAGGCCGTTATTTAGTGCTATTGGAGAAATGAGGCTTGATGCACGACAGGCTTCAAATGCCGTAAATCCCATTCTGTGTCCGTAAACTCGTAAACCGACAGATATATTTGGATTGAGCTTTGGTAGTAAATTCCTCATTGTATCGACCATTAAATCAACTTTTCTTCTTCCTTCAAGATATTCAGACATACTGTTTGAAAAATCTAATATAAATAAAACTCTCTCATTTTTATTGATGTTTGGAGCTTTACCACCTCGATAGATATTGTAATTATCTGCCCAAACTGGTAAACATAAAACAATAATTCCGAAAATTAATAACAATTTTTGCATAACATTATTATTATATACTCACTTTTTACTTTTCACGTTTCACTTTTTACTATTTAATTTGACGATTCTTTTTGCTTGCAATATTATAATCTATAGTTGAAATATTAGTCATTCTGAGCAAAATACTGAGATTCTTCGGCTGAAGCCTCAGAATGATAGGCGAAGAATCTATTTAACATATTTAAGGGATAAATTATGAATAGCAAAGAATTAATAAAGCAAGCCGAAAAGGAATTAACAAAAGAATTTGAACAAATTGAAGATATAAGAGATTTTAACCAAGAAAAGGTTTTGAATGCGTTTATCGAGAATAAAGTTGCTCCTGAACATTTTTATACTGTTTCAGGTTATGGACATGATGATTTAGGAAGAGAAGTTTTAGATAAAGTTTTTGCGGATGTATTCAAAGCAGAAAAAGCTTTAGTTCGAATTCATTTTGCTTCAGGTACTCATACTTTAGCTTGTTGCCTTTTTGGAAATTTGAAATATGGTGATAAATTAATTTCAGTTGCGGGAGCTCCATATGATACAATGCAAGAGGTTATTGGAACAGCCGGAGATGAAGAAACAAAACGTTCTTCATTGATTGGTAACGGAGTTTTGTATGACGAAGTTCCTCTTAAGGATGGGATGGAAATCGATTTTGAAAAACTTGAAGAAAAAATTAACGAAACTGTTACAATGGTTTTAATTCAACGTTCCAAAGGGTATTCAACAAGAAAATCTCTTTCAATGGAGACAATAGAAAAAATTTGTAAAATTGTAAAAGCCAAAAATCCAAATTGTATCTGTTTTGTAGATAACTGTTATGGAGAATTTGTTGATACAAAGGAACCATTGGAAGTCGGAGCAGATTTGATTGCTGGCTCTTTGATTAAAAATCCGGGTGGTGGAATTGTTGAAGCTGGAGGGTATGTTGCCGGTAAAGAAATATATGTTGACAGGACTGCCAATAGACTTACTGCTCCGGGAATTGGCTCTGAGGGTGGGGCTATGTTTAATCAACACAGATTGATTTTTCAGGGATTGTTTATGGCTCCGTCTGTAGTTTGTGATGCTGTAAAAGGTGCAGTTTTAGCGGCTAAAATCTTTGATGAAATCGGCTATGACAGTGCTCCTAAGTATTGGGAAAAACGTACGGATATTATCCAAAATATAACATTTGGTTCTGCTGAACCGTTGGAACATTTTTGTCAAACAATTCAACGACTTTCACCTGTAAATGGTTATGTGACTCCAATTCCGGAATATGTTCCGGGGTATGAAGATCAAATTATTATGGCAGGTGGTACATTTATTGAGGGCTCTACTATTGAATTATCTGCAGATGGCCCTTTGCGTGCGCCTTATACTGCATATATGCAAGGTGGGTTGAATTACGCGCATGTAAAAATTGCATTATCTAAAATTCTTGAAAAAGTTGCTATAAATTAGGGTAAATTATGAGTTTTGTTAACTTTTTTTAAGCGCCGTATAACCACTTATAACTAATACTTTAGGATTAGTCCCATGAAAAATTTTTAAATAATTTAAATCTTCAATTTTTGTGATATACTGTCGTTGTGCCCCGAAAGTTGGGTGAAAATAGTTTACATAGTATAAGAAGAGGAAGGTTAAATATGTCATTACCGAATGTTGCATATTTCTCAATGGAAATCGCATTAGATCAATCTTTAAAAATTTATTCAGGCGGTTTAGGATTTTTAGCAGGTTCTCATATGTTATCTGCGGGTTATTTACAGATGCCGATGGTTGGTGTAACTATGTTATGGTCTTATGGTTATTATGATCAACGTATTGCACAAGATGGTCAGGTTGAAGTTGCTTATATCAGAAAATATTATGACTTCTTAGAAGATACTGGAGCTATGACAGAAGTTGATATTTTTGGAGAAAAAGTCAAAGTTAAAGCTTATTTGGTTAAACCAGAATTGTTTGGCTCTTGTCCTGTTTATCTTTTGACTACTGATATAGATGGAAACAGTGATTGGGCTAAGAGCATTTCTCATAAACTTTATGATGGAAATGAAAAAATTAGAATTGCTCAAGAAACTGTTCTTGGTATTGCTGGTGTAAGAATTTTACAACAAATTGGATACAAATTTGATGTTGTTCACATGAACGAAGGACATGCTCTTCCTGCGGCATTTGAATTATTAAGACAAGCAAACGGTGATTTGGAAGAAGTTAAAAAGAAAACTGTATTCACTACTCACACTCCTGTTGCTGCAGGTAACGAAGTTCACTGGGTTGATACATTGTTGGATGGCGGCTTCTTTGCAGGTTGTTCAAGAGAGACTGCTGTTAAGTTAGGTGGAGAAAACTTCTCTCTAACAGTTGCTGCTTTGAGAATGTCAAGACTTGCAAACGCTGTATCTCAATTGCATGGACTTGTTTCTAACAAAATGTGGGAATGGGTTGACGGAAGATGCCCTATTAGAGCAATTACTAATGCTGTAAATCTTCACTATTGGCAAGATGACAGAATAAAAAAAGCAGATACAGCAGAAAAACTTCTTTCTGTTAAGCGCGAAATGAAAGAAGAATTGTTTGAATATGTTGCAAATGTTGCTGGAAAAAGATTTGATCCGGACGTTTTAACAATTACTTGGGCGAGAAGATTTGCTGATTACAAACGTGCTTGGTTAATACTTATGGACAAAGATAGAATTAATAAACTTCTTGATGAAAACAAAATTCAAATTATTTTTGCCGGTAAGTTCCACCCAGATGATGTTATGGGTAAAGAAATGTTTAACAAACTTCTGAACCGTTCTCATAGTTTGAAAAATGTCGTTGTTCTTCCTGGTTATGAATTAGAACTTTCTGGAAAATTGAAACGTGGTTCTGATATTTGGTTAAATACTCCATTGAGACCATTTGAAGCATCTGGAACATCAGGTATGTCCGCAAATGCTAACGGTGCTCTTCACTTGTCAACATTTGATGGTTGGACAGTAGAAGGTACATTTAATGGTATTAATGGTTATACAATTGAATACCCTGAACTTGATGACGAAATGCCTTGGGAAGAACGTCATTGGAAAGACCACGAATGTATGATGAATATTATCGAAAACGAAATTATTCCTACATACTATGAAAACAAACAAGAATGGGCAAGAATGATGAGACAAGCAATCAGAACGTCTGAAGCTTACTTCAACTCAGACAGAATGGTTATTGAATACTACAACAGATTGTATAAGCCAATCGCTCATAATGATTCAAGCACTGGTGAAAAGAAAAAAGAAATGAATATTTCAGAAACTCCTACATTTGATGCTTGGACATTCGCTAATATTAAGTAGTGATTAAAAACAAAATGTAAAAAAGGTTCAGTTTATAAGCTGAACCTTTTTTTATTATTTAAAAAATAAAAAACTAAAAAAAGAGTGTTATTAGGCGATTTTATAATTAATGTTACAAAATCTTAACAATTCTTATCCAAATATTAAAGTTTTTAAGCTCATGAACCGTCATGCAAAATATAAGGAAACAAACGGAAAGGAAGACAGGTCATGGGAATGGCAGCTTCGCAGGCAAGATTTTTAGGTCTAACTGCAAGAAAAACAAATGTTGAATTTGAAGGCCAACAGATAAACCAACAACGAACCACGTTGTCGAACCAATCTGCAAACTACTATAACCAACTTCTAGGTATGGCAGTACCGGTTCCTCCGTCTGTTGACGATTATACAAAAACAGTTTATACATTTGAAGATGGCGCATTAAGCAATTCAATATCATCAATGATTGCGCAACAAGGTGGTTTGTATTTAATTAGTTATACATCAACATGGACAGATGATTTTGCTGCTGTATCCGCAGGTCAATCAATCGTGACAAAGAATGCAAATCCAGATTTAAGCAAAACAAATAATGCAATTAATGGTGTTGTATATGCAGTAGGCGCAAAAGAATTGAGAAGAATGGGCGATGCATTTATTTTAGATAAATATGATGCCGATGGAAATAAAACCGGAACAGCTTATATGAAAAATGGAAAATATTATTCAGATTCAGACTGTAAAACAGAAATTCAAGATGCCGATAAATCATCATATAAATTGAACGAAAATTATAACGATGAATATCTAAAATCTTTATCTATGGATCAATTAGAAAAACTACAAGTAGAAGAAAATAAATATATTCAAATTTTGAATAACCAATACGGAGATGACAGTGCTTGGATGGTAAGATATGTACAAAATACCTCAACCGGAACTTGGTCCCCATATTTCAATAAGAAAAAAGTTCTAGATAATGCAATATATTCAGATAACGGTTCATCTCAAAGCAACATTCCGGCATACACTATCGGATCAGCACAAAAAACCGAAGAAGTAAAAGGCGTAAAAGCCAGAATGGAACAAGATTCATCAGGCCGTATAATCAGCGTAACATTAAAGCCAGGCGAAGCTGATGAAGTAACTTATGCCGTAACAACAAACACAGCAACCGACCAAGCAAAATACAACGATGCAATGAACCAATACGAATACGACAAATACCAATATGATCAATCAATTCAAGAAATCAACGCAAAAATAGAAATTATCCAATCAGAAGATAAAGATCTTGAATTACGTTTGAAACAGTTGGATACAGAACAAGATGCAATTTCAACCGAAATGGATGCTGTTCAAAAAGTAATCGAAAAGAATACAGAATCAACATTCAAAACATTCGGGTAGGCGAAGCCTACTTCTCCCACTGGGCTTCGGAAGAACTTACGAGAGCTTGGTGCAAGATAAGCGTGCCGCTTAACCCACCCAATCAGGCTTTGGAAGAATTTCCGAGAGCTTGGTGCAAGATAAGCGTGTCGCTTAACCCACTCAATCGGGCTTTGGAAGAAATTTCAATAGTTTCGAACCAAGTTAAAATTTTATATCAGAGCGAAAGCGAACGTAAAGGTCTTTTCACCTTTCACGTCTTACTTTTCACTCAACAAAAATATTGTTTCCTTTCCCTTTTTCCCTAGACTAACAAACTTGTTGGTCTTTTTTATTATGTTGTATTATAATCTGTCATCGCGGACAAAAATTGAAAAAATATTAACTGTATGTTGCGCAATCTAACTTGACTACATATGCTTAAATATGCTAAAATAGACGAAAAAGGAGTGAGGTTATGGGACAAACATTAGCAGAAAAAATTATTTCAGAACATGCAGGCAAAAGTGTTAAAGCAGGAGAACTTGTAATTGCAAATGTTGATGTTACTGCAGTTCAGGATGGAACAGGGCCTTTAACCGTTCAGGAGTTTAAAAAATTAGGTAAAGAAAAATTGTTTAATCCTGAAAGAACAATTCTTTTTATTGATCATGCATCACCTAGTCCGCGAAAAGAATTATCGAATACTCATACAGTATTAAGAGATTTTTCTAAAGAATATGGAGCTGTGTTGTCAGATGTCGGCGCAGGAGTATGTCATCAAAGATTGGTGGAAACATTTGTTAATCCTTGTGAAATATTGGTAGGTGCAGATTCTCACACTTGTACGTCAGGCGCTTTGGGAGCTTTTGCTACAGGAATGGGGTCAACTGATATTGCTGTAGCTATGGCCTTAGGTAAAACTTGGCTAAAAGTTCCTCAAACATTCAAAATTGAAGTTACGGGCAAATTTAAAGAGGGAATTTGTTCTAAAGATTTAATGTTGCACTTAATCGGAATGATTGGCGCTGATGGTGCGACATATAAAGCATTAGAATTCTGTGGAGATACAATTGAAAATATGTCTATGTCAGAAAGGTTTACGCTTGCCAATATGGCTGTTGAAGCCGGTGCTAAAGCCGGTTTGTTTTTGGCAGACGACAAGACGCGAGAATTTTTAAAATCTCGAGGACGTGAGGATAAATTTAGAACATTAAAACCTGATGAAGATGCAGTTTATGAAAGAGTGATAAAAATTAACGCTGAAGATATCGGACATACTGTTTCCTGTCCGCATACCGTTGATAATGCAAAACCTGTTGAAGAATTGAAAAATATAAAAGTTAATCAAGTTTTTGTCGGTACTTGTACAAATGGCAGAATAGAAGATTTGAGAATTGTAGCACAAATTCTTAAAGGGAAAAAAATTAATCCTGATGTAAGAATGTTAATTTGTCCTGCTTCAAAAGACGTTTATTTACAAGCTCTTTCTGAAAATTTAATTAGAACTTTTGTTGAAGCTAATGCAACTATTTTACCTCCTGGCTGTGGACCATGTGTAGGGGTTCATGCCGGAACTTTAGCGGATGGAGAAGTTTGTCTTGCAACCCAAAATCGAAACTTTAGAGGTCGGATGGGCAATGTAGAGGGTTCAATTTATTTGGCTTCTCCTTATGTTGCAGCATATACTGCATTGCGCGGCTATATTTGTGCAGAATAAAATTGCAATCGTTAATAAAAAAATATACACAATCGACTATACTATAACGAATGAGCATTTCTGGATAAAAATTCCTTACTATATATGTAAGGAGAAAGTATGTCAGGCGATAAGATTCAGTATAAAAAAATGTCGTTGGAAGAACTTGTTGTATTATCACAACAAAATGACTTTAAGGCTTTAGAAGAACTCATCAGGAGTGAACAAAAAAATGTCTATGCTGCTTTTTCTTACCTTAGTCAAAAAAAAGAAAATGTTTCAGATTTAACTCAAGAAGCATTGCTTCGTGTTGCAAAAAATATACATAATTTAAAAAATCCAAAACTTTTTAAAAGTTGGCTCAATCAGATTGTGACAAATCTATTTTATGATGAACTGAGAAAAACACAAAGAAAGCCTGACGTAATTTCTCTAGATGAAGAAACTGAAAATTTTCCATCGATAAAATTTCAATTGTCAGATAAAAAATGTAAACCTCATGAAAAATGTATAACTTCAGAACTGGAACAAATAATAAAAAAAGCAATCTTAAATTTGCCAAATCAATTTAAAATAGTAATAATTCTGCGCGAATTACAAGGCTTAAGTTATGAAGAAATTGCTCAAATTACACATTCAAGTGTAGGAACTGTAAAATCAAGAATTGCACGAGCAAGAGGTAAATTACAAGAAGATTTAAAAAATTATATATAAGGAGAAAACATGCAACATCAATTATCATGTGAACAGGTTACTGCTTTATTAACATTTTATGCAGAAGACAAATTAAGCAAAAAATTAACGCAATGTGTACAAGAACACTTGCAAATTTGTCCAGAATGTATGGAAAAATATAGACATTTAAAACAAATTTTAAATAAATATGAAAAAATTCAAAACGAAGAACTGATGCCATCATATAATACAAAGCAATATGAAAAATTCAAAACGAATTTGTCAGCCTACGTTGATAACGAATTAAATGACTTAGAAAATATTAAAATAAAGAAATTTGCAATTGCAAATCCTTTAGCCCGACAAGATTTAGAAAATATTTATACTTTTAAAAAATTGTTGCATTCATCTTTTGAAAGAACTAAAAATGAACTAAAAACAGATTTCTCAAAATCTATTATGCATAAAATTCAGCAAAATAGTATCATAGAAAATAATATTGATCCGTTTTTAAAGCTTTCTACGGCTTTTTTTATAATGGTTAGTTGTATAGTTTTTGGTATAATTAAACTTTTATATTTTTAAAGAACCTGAAGAATATTTATTTGCGGACATTTTTATGTAAGCATCCATAGAAATACCCCTTGGAGATTTTAATTCTACACCATTATCCAACCTATTCATTTTTGCTAATGTTTGTTTTTGTCTTTTAGAAGCATATTGGTTTCTGAGAATTGGAGTGACAATGTTACAAGAAATAATTGAACCAATTGTACTTGCAACAACATCTACCCCATTTTTAAACGGTTTATAATCTCCTTTAATGTCAGAAAAATTAGCCATTTTTTCAATATTAAAGTTAAGTTTTCCAATATGTTCATTCGAATTTACACCTTGTTTAGTTAAAAATTCTCTAATTGGTTTGGTTGTTAATTTCCCGCTAGAAACAAGCTTTGAAGCAGCATTTTTAAAAGTACTTGTTATTACATAAAATGACAAGATATTGATTGCTGCATCAGCAATCTCTTGTGGAATTAAGAAACTTTTTTGTTCAGGAGAAATTTTGTCGTTAAAAACAACAGCGCTAACCTGTGCTAATGATGATAAAATCCATCCTAACACTCCTGTATGAACAAGCATTTTACCCGGATTTTCACCATAATTTTTGTACATTGATGTTTTAAAATCGGAGAATAAATTTGCAGGACTTTTCATCGTTTTGCCTCCATATTTTTCTCTTCTCCTTTTTTAACAAGAGCATTTGTCAAAAATTTGGTTAGAGGTGCATCAATTATGAAATTTGTAAACATCATTACAACCAGTGCAACTACTGTTCCCATTGCATTCCGATACTGTAAAAATGCATCTGTTGTATTGTCTTTGATGTTCTCAGGAGTAAATGTCGTTTCTATTTTTGAAACATTTGGGCCTGAAATTTTAGATAGTGCTTTTATCCCTTTAATACAACCCTTACGAATAAAGTAGCCGGTAAAGGTTCCTGCAATGATTTTGGCAATAGTTCTGGCAACAGATACTTTTCTTGTTTTTTCATCAACATCTTTGTTGTGCCCATCGATAAATGGTTGTGACATAAGGGCTGATGCTCCTAATATTAAACGTTGTTCCGCCGATGAAATTTTCTCTCCCGTTGCTTTTATGCCATTTATAACTTTTTTGTTGGAATATACAGAGTCCGGAAACATGTCAAGTGCACCCTGTTTAACACGTCGAACAGCGTTTGAAGCACCCTTATAAAGGGAAGAATTGTAAATGTATGTTGATATTCCTAATGACATATTTCTACACCCAAAAATATAAAGATTGTAAAGCACAATAATTGCTTAAAAATCGCAATATATTAATAAAGTTTTACAATCTTTTTAATTATTGGTTTATTTAATTTTAATTATAATTTTGCACCTTTTGGGACAACCGTTACTCCGTTAGGAGAAACATGAAATCCGCGTTTGATGTCATCTTCTCTATTAAAGCCAATTCGCGTATTAGGTGGTACTACTACATTTTTGTCAATGATGGCTTTTTTTATTCTTGAATGACGACCGATTTCAACGTTTTCCATTAAAATACTTTCTGATATTTGAGAAAAACTGTTAACTTTAACTTTAGGAGATAATACGCATTTTGATAGACCTGCTCCGGATACTATGCAGCCCTCTGATACCATTGAATTTGTTGCCATTCCGACACGTTCTCCTTCTTCCCAGATAAATTTTGCAGGAGGATAATTGTAGTTAAATGTTCTGAGTGGCCAATCTTGAGAATATAAATTTAACTCAGGATCATAGTCTAACAAGTCCATATTTGCTTGCCAATAAGCATCAATACTACCGACGTCCATCCAATAACCTCGTTCTCTATCTGTCATTCCCGGGAAAGAATTGTCGTTAAAATTGTACACAAAAATTCGTTTTCCCTCATTTAACATCATAGGAATTACGTTCTTTCCGAAGTCGTGATTTGAATTTTTGATTTTTTCGTCTTCTTCTAATGCTTTAAGCAGACTGTCTTTATCAAAAATATAATTACCCATCGATGCCAAACACATATTTGGATTTCCTGGGATTGATTTTGGAGTTGTTTGTGGTTTTTCGACGAAATTTATAAGTTTCCAATTGTCGTCAACTTCAATAATGCCAAATTCATGCGCTTCTTCAATCGGAATTGGGATAGCTGAAATTGTTAAATTCGCATTCTTTTCTTTGTGGTAATCCAACATTTGCGAAACATCCATTTTATAAATGTGGTCTCCACCAAAAATGCACACATAATCAGGGTCTTCATCTGTGATATGGAAAACATTTTGATAAATTGCATCAGCTGTTCCCCTATACCAATCAGAACCTGTTCTCATTTGTGCAGGGGCTAAATCTACATATTGGTTCAAAAACGGGGACAAAGCCCAACCACGTGTGATATGCTTGTTTAATGAATCTGATTTATATTGGGTAAGTACCTTGATTTTAAAGAAGCCTGAATTAATAAAGTTGTTTAATACAAAATCTATAATTCTATATCTTCCTCCAAAAGGTACCGCTGGCTTTGCTCTATCCTTTGTTAGAGGGTATAATCTTTTCCCCTCGCCTCCTGCTAAAATCATTACTAAAGCATCATCAATTGACATGAAAACCTCCAATTCGTACGTCAATTATACATCACATTTTAATTTAAGTCCAGTTTATAATATTAGCGTGGTGGGTTATTTTTGAGTTTATGTAATAGATTGTATAATTATAAAAAAGGTTAAAAACTAGTGACAACCGCCGCATCCGCCACAAGAATTTCCACAACCGCCAGGTGAAGTTAAGAAATCAGAAAAATCAAACACTTCATCTTTTAAAATTTTATCTATAACAATCGGGTAAAGCATGCCTTCTAATTTATATATATTTTTTTCAAATTCATCAAAGTGAGTCAAATTATCAATCAAAATCGGGTATTGAGCGATTATTTCATCTCTTTCAATATCTTCGGTTAGTTTGTGAACGGTTACTCCTGAAACTTTTACTCCTGCTAAAAACGCTCTGCTTATTTCGTCAATACCGCGAAATGCCGGTAATAACGAACCGTGAATGTTTATAAATTTACTTGTTTCAAAAACTTCCTTTTGCAGACATTGTCTGTAATCACAAACTGCTACCAAATCGAAATCGTGTGCCGAAAAATATTCAACGTTCATTTCAAAAGGTAATAATTTTGTGTTTTTACATAGTTCTTTAGCTTGTTTGAAAAACTCACTGTGCTCGTCGTTGGAAATACAAGTTATTTTAATATCTTTCCCATCAAAATATTTTAAAATATCTTCTAATACACAACTTTTTGCAGAACCTAAAATCGCTAATTTTTTCATAATTTTCTCCCCTTTTTTCATATAATAGCAAAAAAATTTATATTTGTACTTAATATAAGTATGGAAATTCAAAATAACATATCATTTGGTACAAAATTTAGAACAGTTAATATTTTAGAAACAACTACTCAAAAATGTATTGAAAGCGAATCTGTTGCTGATTTAAAACCTGTTATAGATGCACTTTGGCCCGAAAAAATTAAAGCAACCGGAAGTAAAGGTTATAGATATTTTCTTCAAACAATTGGAGAGAGGGTTCAACAAAAATATCCCGAAATTGCAAGTGCAACTGATAGTTTAAGAAATTATTTGAAACAAAATCCTTGGGCTAGAAAATCAGAACTCCAAGAACAAGTAAAACCTCTTGTTAACAAAATAGGTAACGAAATTGACATAACATTATAAAAAAAGACCGCAACAAGTACGGTCTTTTTTGGTTTTCGATATTTATTTTTACATTCTAATTGCAAAGAGCAAGCAATATGCCTGCGGCAACTGCAGAACCGATTACTCCTGCAACATTTGGTCCCATTGCGTGCATTAACAAGTAGTTTTGAGGATTTGCTTCTAAACCGACTTTGTTTGCAACCCGGGCTGCCATTGGAACCGCAGAAACCCCAGCAGCACCAATTAATGGGTTTATTTTGTTTTTAGAGAATAAATTCATTATTTTTGCAAATATTACACCTGCGGCAGTAGCAAATGAAAATGCCAAAATCCCCAAAATCAAAATGAATAAAGTTTGCAATGTCAAAAATTGAGCTGCAGAAAGTTTTGAACCGACTGACAAGCCTAAGAATATTGTCACAATGTTGATTAAAGCATTTTGCATTGTGTCAGATAGTCTTTCTACAACACCGCATTCTTTACAAATATTACCGAAAGTTAAAGCTCCAACTAATGGACAAGCATCTGGTAAAAAGATTATGCAAAGTCCCAATACAACAATTGGAAATACAATCTTTTCACGCTTAGTAACTTCTCTCAACTGGGTCATTTGAATTTCACGTTCTGACTTAGTCGTGAAAAATTTCATAATTGGTGGTTGAATGACAGGGACTAGCGCCATATAAGAATATGCTGCAACAGCGATTGCACCAAGCAATTCTGGAGCAAGTTTTGAGGTTACATAAATCGAAGTTGGCCCATCTGCGCCGCCGATAATTCCGATTGCGCCTGATTGAGGTAGTGTGAAGCCAAATATGCACAATGCTAAGAGTAATGCTCCGAAAATTCCAAATTGTGCTGCACCGCCTAATAGTGCAGTCTTTGGATTAGCAATTAACGGTCCAAAATCCGTCATCGCTCCGACACCCATAAAAATTATTAGTGGAAATAAACCTTGGTGAATACCAAATTCATAAATTATTCCCAAAAAACCGTTAGGTTCTGCTATTCCGGCAACAGGAATGTTAGAAAGTAAACCTCCAAAAGCAATTGGCACTAGCAATAGCGGTTCAAATTGCTTCTTAATACCTAACCACAACAAAAACAAGCATACCAAAATCATAATTGGTGAACCGAATTGATGTAGAAATTGTTCAAATCCGTTTGAGATATTTGGGTCAACAGGCTGAATAAAGTTCGCGATACCTGTAGATTGCCATAATTTATATAAACTGTCTACTAAATTCATTATTTATTCTCCTATTCTTAACCGATAGTTACCAAAATATCCCCGGTTTTAACTTTTCCGCCTGCTTCAATATCGACCTCATTGACTGTTCCTGATAGTGGAGATTTAATTTCTGTTTCCATTTTCATCGCTTCAATCACTGCAATAACATCCCCCTCTGCAACGCTATCGCCAACAGAAACGTTTACTCTTAATACAGTTCCCGGAAGAGCTGCTTTAACAGGTTGTCCATCACCAACTGAGCCTGAAGATTTTTCAATACCTGCTTTAACATCGAAATCATAAGTTTTTCCGTTAACAACGGCTTTTTGGTCGCTCAATTCAATACCATATTTTTTCCCGTTAACTGTAACAGTAAATTCTTTTCCTGAATTATTGACAGATGGTGTTGTTTCTTTTTTTTCGCACTTTCTAACACCAATTGTGCCTTTGCCTTGCAAGAACAAAATCCCTTTTTCTTTACAAGCTGCGGAAATAAAAATATTTTCATCATTTATAGGTAATCCGGCATCTTCAAGACGTTTTGTAGCTGCAGTGATTCCTTTAGATTCGTCTCTATCATTAATATCAACAACTTTTTCAGTAGTAGGTTCAAGCTCTAATTGCTCTGATGCAATTTTTACAACTTCTGCATCCGGTTCACAAGGTGTTTTCCCGAAATATCCAAGAACCATTTTTCCATAGCCTTCTGCAATTTTAGCCCATTTGCCGTGAATAACGTTGTTGAACGCTTGTTGGAAATAGAATTGTGAAACAGGAGTTACAGATGTTCCAAAACCACCTTTTTCAACAACTTCTTTCATAGCTGCAACAATTTCAGGATATCTGTCCATCAAGTTGTTATCTCTTAACATTTGAGTGTTAGCTGTTAAAGCCCCTCCCGGAAGCGGAGATTGAATAATCATAGGATTTACTGCCAATGCTTCAGGAGGTAAGAAGTAATCTTTCATGCAATCTTTAAAGATTTCTTCTGTTTCAAGAATTTTTTCGATATCTAAACCTAAATCATACTCAGTTCCTTTCAAAGCATGCCACATTGAAACGATATCAGGTTGAGCTGTTCCTCCTGAAACGGGTTTCATAGATAAGTCAATTCCGTCGGCACCACCATCAAGAGCTGCCAAATATGCAGCTAAGCCTGTCCCTGCTGTCTCATGAGAGTGAAAGCGAATATGAGCATCAGCACCTAAAATTTCTCTTGCACGCTTTATCGTTTCATAAACTTTTCTAGGATTTGAAGTTCCTGAAGCATCTTTATAAGCAAGGCTGTCGAACGGAATACCGGCATCAAGAATATTTCTCAAAACTCTTTCGTAAAACTCTGCGTCATGTGCCCCTGAACAACCGATAGGTAATTCCATCATTGTAATTGTAACTTCGTGTTTTAGACCATTATCTTTAATGCATTGACCTGAATAGATTAAGTTATTAACATCATTCAATGCGTCGAAATTTCTAACAGTTGTAACACCATGCTTTTTGAACATTTTTGCGTGCAAATTGATAATATCACGTGGCTGCGAATCAAGTCCCACAACATTTACACCTCTTGCTAAACTTTGCAAATTAATATCAGGCCCTACAGTAGCTCTGATTTTGTCCATTGTTTCAAAAGCATTTTCTCTACAGTAGAAAATAGGTGATTGAAAACGAGCACCACCTGCAACTTCGAAATGTCTTATACCAGCGTCAACAGCAGCTTTCAATGCCGGCAAAAAATCGTCAACAAATACTCTTGCCCCATAAACTGACTGAAAACCATCTCTAAAAGATGTATCCATTACTTTAATCTGTTTTTTACCCATATATTTACCTTTCCTATAAACTTACTTTCTTGCCATTACTGCAGCTATAGCAACTGCAATTGCTTCATCTTCATTTGAAATTACTTTTTTTACAGCTTTTTGAACTGTTTCAATTTTTTCAGGAAAAATTTTGTTCAAATACAAAACTATCGCTGACATCATGCGCATTGAAACAATTAACAAACAAAGGAATAGAAGAACAAACCCCATTCCAATAGCCATTAGTGTTAATCCTAAAATCCAATTTTCACCACTCATAAAATATCTCCCATTGTTAATATAAACTCTTTATTATTCTTTTCAATTACAAGTTCGCCGTTATTGTCTATCCTTTTGGCAAAGCCGGATTTTTGGTTATTGAAAACTTGTACAGAAATCTCTTTCCCTAAAATATTACATCTTTCAATATATTCTTTTTTTACCATGGAAAAACCTTGTTTGAGAAATTCTTCATAGTTCTTAAAAAATTCGTTTATTAACTTTTCAGTAAACAGTTTTTTATCAACGTATTCTCTTTCTAGTTCTATGTTTAAAGCTGTAGCAACTCGTTCTTTAATTTGTTTTAAATCACTTTTATCAGCGTTTAAGTTTACTCCAATACCAAGAACCAACCCTTTAAAAATTTCACCATGCATGACTGTTTCAGATAAAATTCCGGAAATTTTACCACCGTTGACCATGACATCATTTGGCCATTTTATTTTCGGAGAAAGTCCATATTCTTCCAAAATTCTAGCCAAAATGACAGACAAATACTGAGTTAAGTTTGAATAAACCTCCTTGAATGTATTAGATGGTTTTAACACAATTGTCATGAATAAATTTCCATCTCCCAAATCAATCCATTTTCTGTCAAAACGTCCGCGTCCGCAAGTTTGAGAGTTCGCAATAATTACAGTTTTATCCTCTATGCTATCCAGATTTTTTTTAGCATAAAGGTTGGTAGAATCTACTTCTTCCAATTGAACAATATTCATTTTATCCCCTAACATATAGTAAATTATATATCTATACTAACCTAAACAAAAAAAATTTGCGATTTTTTTTTTACGAGTTAAAATTGAGTCACGAGGGAGAGAAAACATGGAACATTGGATTTACACATTAAAGATTTTTGGACATGCAGTATCTTTAAACTTGGATACAATATTTACCATGTTGTTTGCAATGGCTGTTGTAATAATATTTGCATTGCTTGCAACGAGACATTTATCAATAATCCCCGGAAAACTTCAAGCTATATCTGAAAGTATTATGAAGTTTTTTTATGGGACTCTTGATACAATGGTTGCGAATGACAACAGACGCCATATCCCATTAGTTGCATCATTGTTTTTATTTATTATTACTGCAAACTTGATGGGGCAGCTTCCTCTAAGAATAATTAATTTGAAAAACGGTGCAGAACTCGCATCGCCTACAAACGATATTAACTTAACCGCTGCGATGGCGGTAATAGTTTTGATATATTATGTAACAATGGGGGTTAAAGCTAAAGGTGCAAAATTTTTCTTGCATGAATTGAGTTTTACCGAAATTGTTATGGCATTGGTTGAAGTGTTAGAAATGGTTACAAGACCGTTAAGTTTGGCAATCCGACTTTTTGCAAATGTATTTGCAGGAGAAATTCTCGTGTCAATTGCATTAGGAGGTTTGGCTTATTTCTTACCGCTTCCAATTATGTTATTTGAAATATTAGTTGCTTTTATTCAGGCAACTGTATTTATGATGTTGACGATAGCCTATATCGGTTCGGCAACAGGAGATGAACACTAAACATAATAGTTATAATAAAAGGAGAGAAATTATGGTAGACACAGCTACAGTTTCACAAATGGCACACTTGGGTGCTGGTATTGCAATCGGTTTTGGTGCAGTAGGCGCAGGACTTGGTATTGGTTTCGCTACAAAAGGATTGATGGATGCAGTTTCAAGACAGCCTGAAGTTGCCGGTAAAGCATTCGGGTTCTTCTTGCTAGGTGCAGCTTTGTCAGAAGCTTGTGCTTTGTACGCATTTGTTATTGCATTTATGTTATTAGGTAAATAAGCAGCGAAGCGGCTCGGAATTGAAGCGGCTAAGCGGAATTGCTAGTAGAAAAGGTAAGAACGGGAACAAGCGTTTAGAAAATCGAAGAATATTTATAAAATTTTTCGATAAGCATAGTGACTGTCGTTCAGCTAGCAAAACAACACCGATATTTACACAGAGGGTAAGAACGGGAACAAGCGTTTAGAAAGTTGGAAAAATATTTATAAAATTTTTTAATAAGCGCAGTGACTAACGTTCAACTAGCAAAATAACACCGATATTTACACAGAGGGTAAAATGGAATTTAACGCAACATTTTTAGTATCAGCAATAAGTTTTATAATATTTACGGTTGTAATGAATAAAATATTCTATAAGCCGTTGGAACGCGTTATGGATGAACGTCAAAAGTTCATTGATGACGCAAAATCAGATGCCCTTAATTCAAACAATCAAGCAGAGGTTATATTGAAAATCAAAGAAGATAGGTTGAATAAATCGGCGTCTGATTCTAAAAAAATTGTTGCAGATAAGCTTGAAGCTGCGAATAAGAATTCCAGAATCTTAACAGATAATGCAAAGCAAAAAACACAGGATGAAATATCTTCTGTCAAATCAACCCTTCAAAACGAAGCTCATCAAACTTCAGAGGAGCTAAAGTTAAAAGTAAAAGACTTGGCAGAAGTAATATCATCAAAGGTTCTCGGAATGGATACGCATATCGAGAACTTAGACAATGAACTTGTAAACAGGATATTTAACAAATGAATGAATTGGCAAATTTTTGGAATATCATAGTAGAATCAAATACTTTTAATTTTGCAGTATTATTGATAATTTTTGCAATATTGTACAAAAAAATGAATGTGTCTGACGGAATTGAAAAGATTAAGCTAGGTATTATTAATTCAATTAATAGTGTGAAAGAAGAGCAAGAATGTGCTAAAAGTAAATTGAAAAAAGCTCAAAAATCTATTGAAAATATTGATAATGATATTGCAAAACAGTTAGAAGAGGCCTCTCAAAGAGGTGATGGACTTGCAACTCAAATAATTGCCAGTGCAGATGCAAAAGTCAAGCAAATTGAAAAGAATGCAGAAAGGGTTATAGAGGCAGAAGAAAAGACTTTGTCTGCTAAAATGACAGGAAAAACATTGGATGCTTCAATTGAACTTGCTAAAAAACATATCGTTTCAACTCTAGAAAATAATCAAGACTTGCATAACAAGTTTATTGATGAAAGTATTGAAAATATAGACAGGATATAACTTATGAGTACAAGTAATAAAATTTCAACATCAGCTCAAAATTATGCAGACTCGTTGATTAAAGTCGGACAAGATGGAGTTATGAGTTTTGACAATATTCTTAAGGACTTGAATACAATTAAAGAAATTATATCAAGCTCTCAAGAGTTGGGTAGTGTGATGGAAAATCCTGCTATTTCCGGGAAAACAAAAGATGAAATTTTAAATAATGTATTTTCAAATCAAATCAATGAAAAACTAATTAACTTTTTGAAAGTTTTGCTTGATAAAAAAAGGTTTAATGAATTGGATGAAATAATTGATGCTTATTCAGTTAAAGTGGATGAAATTCACAATATAAAAAGAGTTGAAGTTATTTCAGCAGTAGAAGTTTCAAATGATAGAAGAAAAAGATTAATAGAAAAACTTCAAAACAAATTGCAAAAAACAGTTATTGCAAATTGGCAAATTGACAAAGATATTATTGGAGGACTGGTTATAAAAATTAATGATGATGTGATTGACAACAGTCTTAAAAATAAATTAGAGAATTTAAGTAAAAATATAATATAGAGAGGAAATTATGGCACTTATTAAACCAGATGAAATTAGTTCTATAATTAAAAGCAAGATCGAAAACTATGATATTCAATCTGAGGTATCTAATACAGGTACTGTAATTGAAGTTGGTGACGGTATTGCCAGAGTTTACGGGCTAAGAAATGTTATGTCAAATGAGCTTGTAACATTTGAAGACGGTAAAAATACTCTTGGAATTACAATGAACCTTGATGAAGACAATGTAGGTATTGTAATTTTAGGTGAATATACTCAAATTAAAGAGGGTATGACAGTTAAAACAACAGGTCGAATTGCATCAGTTCCTGTAGGAGATGCTTTAATAGGTAGAATTGTTGACCCGACAGGAAAACCAATTGATGGTAAGGGGGAAATAAATTCAGTTAAAACAAGACCTATCGAAAGAGTTGCGCCTGGTATTGTTGCTAGAAAATCCGTTCACCAGCCTTTGCAAACTGGTTTGACTGCGATTGATGCTTTAACTCCTATCGGTAGAGGTCAGCGTGAATTGATTATTGGTGACAGACAGACTGGTAAGACTGCAATTGCTCTTGATACAATTATTAACCAAAAAGGACAAAATGTAATTTGTATCTATGTTGCAATTGGTCAAAAAGCATCAACAGTTGCTCAAATTGCTAAAACATTAGAAGAACATGGTGCTATGGAATATTCAATAATTGTTTCAGCAACAGCCAATGAAGCCGCACCATTACAATATATTGCTCCGTTTGCAGGCGTTGCAATAGGTGAAGAGTTTATGGAACAAGGTAAAGATGTTCTTATAATTTATGATGATTTGTCTAAACATGCACAGGCTTATCGTGCAATGAGTTTGCTACTAAAAAGACCACCGGGACGTGAAGCATATCCAGGGGATGTATTCTATCTTCACTCAAGACTCCTTGAACGTGCTGTTAAATTGAGTGATGAGTTGGGTGGTGGTAGTATAACTGCCTTACCTATCATTGAAACTCAGGCGGGTGACGTTTCAGCATATATTCCGACTAACGTAATTTCAATTACTGACGGTCAGATTTTCTTGGAATCGAACCTGTTTAATTCAGGTGTCCGACCGGCTATCAATGCAGGTATTTCAGTATCACGTGTTGGTGGAGCTGCTCAAACTAAAGGTATAAAACAAGTTGCAGGTCAGTTGAGACTTGATTTGGCACAGTATAATGAACTTGCAGCGTTTGCTCAATTTGCATCTGATTTGGATGCTTCAACAAAAGCTCAATTATTGAGAGGTGAAAAACTTACGGAAGTTTTGAAACAACCTCAATATAATCCGTTAAGTGTTGCAGAACAAATAACAATTTTATTTGCAGCTAACGAGGGTATTTTAGATGATGTTCAAAATTCAGATATTGCTAAGTTTAAAAAAGATTGGTTTGCTTATTTGAATACAAATTTAATTGAACTTAAAGATAAACTTAATATTGGAGCAAAACTTGAAGATGTAGATAAAGCCGAATTAAAAGAGGCTTTGACTAAGTTCAAGAAAACATTTTAAAAAGTAGTTTAACGGTTTATGCCGCAGTAGTTCTGGTAGGTTGGGCATACTTGTCCGGCTACCACTTAGCTAGATCTTATAAAAGGTAGAAAATGACTAACTTAAAAGATATTAAAAATAGAATACAAAGTGTTCAGAGTACTCAAAAAATTACACGAGCGATGAAAATGGTTGCGGCTGCGAAAGTGAAAAAAGCCGAAAATACTGTTAAAGCTTCAAGACCTTTTACAACAGAACTTACAGCCATGTTCAAGAAACTTCTTGCATCTGTCGGGACTTACAGTACTCAGAGTCTTAAAATAAAGTCTGCAATTGACAATTATCCGGAGCTTTTACAGGTTAGAGAGATAAAAACTGTTGGGTTGCTTGTTGTAACATCAAACAAAGGACTTGCTGGTGCTTATAACGCTAATGTTGTTCGAAAAACTTTGCAAATGATTAAAGAATATGAAGAACAAGGTATTCGAACAATCCTTTATATTGTTGGTCAAAAAGGGATTTCAACTTTAAAGAGAAAATGTAAGGATCTGAATTGTGAAATAGCGAAAACGTATTTGAGTGTTGCAAATGATCCGTCAGGAGAGGGTGCAAAGATTGTTGTAGAAGATATAGCAGAAGATTTTGTTTCTCATAAGATTGACAAAATTGAAGTTGTTACAACTCGTTTTAAAAATATGATGAGTTATTTTGTGGAAAATTGGACTATTTTGCCTCTGAAAGGATTGAATGATGACTTTGAAAGAATTACAGATAACGTAATTGAGCCATTGATGGAATTTACTCCGGATATGCATAATATATTACAAAAAATAGTTCCGATGTATATGACCAATATTCTTTATCAATCGTTGTTGGAAGCTCAAGCCAGCGAGCTTGCAAGTCGAATGACAGCAATGTCTGCTGCGACAACTAACGCAGAAAAAATGATTAAAGAATTGTCAGTTCAATATAATAAAACTCGTCAATTTGCTATTACACAGGAAATTATTGAAGTAGTGTCCGGTGCAAATGCGCAATTGGGGTAGTTTTTATGGTATTTAAACGAATTTTAGAATTGAAAATTGACGTCGGGGGGGGGGCTGTGCTACGCACGTAGCCCACTGTCACAACATTTGTCCATTTCTCATATATTTGTGTATAGTTCTTACGCGTGTAGCCCACTGCGATAACATTTTTTTCTACTTCAGATATTGGTTGATAGTTTCCGCGCTGATAGTTAAGAAGTCTAGGTGCATAGATGCAAAGAGGCATAGTCTGTTACGGGCAGCTAAGCAGCTGGGAAGCGAAGTGAACTGTACCCTTTTTTTACTACACTTGCTACTTTTGTGTGTCCACTTTTTAGGGTACAGTTCAACCTCTCACAGTGAGAGAGGTATTGACAACGTAATCATATAAATATTGAAAGGAGATAAATAATATGGACAAAAAACACTTAAAACTGAAACTTTTTACTCTCGACCCAACGAGGAGAGAGAGTGGTTGTTTTAATCAATTTGGTTACAACCCCGAGAGACAAAGGGAACCACAGAGCTATGGCGATGTGTGTGCCCCTGTCCGCCTTGACCGAGGGGTTAATTCAATTACAAGTATTAGTAAAAAGCCCCAAAACAACTCAAGCGAAACGAACTTATTCACTCATTTACCTATTCACTTATTCACTTCAAAAAAATTTGCTTTCACTCTTGCCGAGGGTGCTACGCACGTAGCCCACTGTAAAGACTCACGCAAAGTAGCATTTACTTTGGCAGAAGTTCTCATTACCCTTGGTATTATTGGTGTTGTCGCAGCTTTGACTTTACCATCTGTTGTTCAAAACTACAAAAGACAACAGGCTAGTGCAAGAATAAAAAAATTTGTTTCAGTCTTTAATCAAGCTTTATTACAAGCAGAAAGTGATATAGGCCCTAGAGAGGATTGGCCATCTGCAAATGGAAGTGGTAGTGGAAATATTGAAACTTCTAGATATTTTATTAACACTTATATTAAACCTTACGTAAAGTCATTAAATGATGAAGATAGAATTCTTTTTAATGTGAACATGTCAACTTTGAGATTTCTAGACGGCTCTCAAATGAGTGTAAAAACCGGAGCTTGTTATGACATTTATTATGATATAAATGGAGAAAAAAGACCAAATCAACAAGGCCGAGATGTATTTGTATTTATTTTCTGTCAAAAGAAAGGAATGTGCAACTCTGATAGTAATCAATTACGTGCATACTACTGTGCTGATAGTGGTAGCGAATTTCCATTACATGAAAATATATTAGAGACTTGTAAATTATATAAACAATATTGGTGTTCGCTTCTTTTAGAAACAAATGGTTGGGAATTTCCTAAAGATTATCCTTTAAATTTATAAGTCACTTAGCTAAGATGTTTAAACTTTATTAACTGAAGAAAGCTTTGCTGCCCGGTTTCATCATTGATTTGTACTGCATATCAACTGTAGTGGTTGTTGCTTGGGTTACGCTTTCTTGTGATTTTGTTTGAGTAGTTTCTTGTTGTTTTGGTTGTTTTGCTACTTCATTTTTTGCTTTTTCAGCAGCAAGACGTGCTTTTCGCTTAGCTTCTGATTTGTTCGTCATATAGATATTTAGTTTTGGAATTCCTACACCCAACACCAAACCTGAATATATGTAACCTGCAACTTGAGCAATACTCAATGCGCGCATTTTCCCTTTAGTTTCTTTTCTTAGTGCAGCAGAAATTCTTGAATCTTCAAGTTTTTTAAGCATTTGTTTGAATGTTAATGCTTTTCCGTTTTCAATTGTATCAATATTGGCCGCTTTCAAAGCTCTATGAAGAACTTCATCACGAGTATACATTGGAGACTTGATTAATTTGTTAAAGAAGCCTTTTCCATGTTCTTTCTCACTGTAATTTAACAGATTTTGATCTAAAGAATTTGCAACCATTTTAGCAACAAAATTACCTAAAATTAACCAGTTTAAGTAGCCTAAAGTATCTTTTACAATACCCTCTCTAAGTTCATCTTTATCACGAGCGACCATAAATCTTGACATAATTGTCACACCGTAAATAAACTTGAACTGGTCAAGAGTTGGTACAAGTCCTTTAAATTGAATTTTTTTGATAATTCCGTTTAAACCGCCTTTAGTTCCTATTGTAGCTAAAGTCCCTGCCCCAAAGGCTGCAGCTGCAGCGGCTTTTAAGAATTTAAAACCGGTAGATTTGTCTTTTTCTCGTCCTTCAACGCCGACAAATCCATCGCTGCCTGTCTTTTTCTTAGTAATATAAATATTTAACGGTTGAATTGACATTCCGATAGCAGAAGCAATTCCAACACCTAATAAAGAACGTCCTAAATTTACGTGTTTCAAAGATTTCAGGAATTTATTAGAAGCAATGTCTTTACTTTCTTTGAACGCATTTCCTACTTTATCTGTTACAAATGTTCTTGATACGTTGTAAACATTTTCTAGCAAATTAGAAATAGAGCTAGGTTGTTGAGTTTTTTCCAGTCTAAATGAGTTTTCTGCACCTGTAGCGTGCATAATAACAGATTTAGCATATTCTTTCAAATCTTTAGAAATAGTAACAGGAGCCTTATTATCATTTAAAGCTTCAGAATATTTTGCAACTACTATATCTATTTTGTCTTGAGGAATTGATTTCCAATCATCTCCAATTCGAGTTTCAGCACCTTTAAATACATCTTGCAAGTACGCTTTCAATGGTGATTCATTCCCGGCTTTAACTTGCTTATCCCAGGCTTTTCCTAAGAAATCAAGAGTTTCATTATCAACAAAAAGTTTGTTTGCTTTGATCCCGTATTTGCTGTTAATCCCTATAGCAAGTAATAACCCTGCAAGCATACCATAAACCCCGACTAATGAGTGGTTTGCAGTTCCAGATGCTTCTCTACGACCTGTTTCAACGCCGGCAGCAGGTCCCCTGTTAACCAAGTCAACAGTAGTTCTTGGGATAACCATAAATCCAAGGTCAACAGCATTTGCCCCCCAAGCTTGGTTTGTATCCAAAAATCTTAAGCCTAAAGTCGCAAAATCGCCTAAACCTCTGAAGTTTATGTTTCCTTTTTTATTATCAATATTATTTTGTTGTTGTTGTATTTGAGGGAATAATGGTTGAACTTTCATGATTTACAATTTCTCCTTACGAATTAAAAAATGACTTAAATGTTGTGTTGTCTTTAACCAGTGCTTTTGTGAATTCATCTGTCGGGGCTGTTGCCGTAACAGTTGGAGTCTTTGAGGCGACTGCGGTTCCGGTTGTCCCGGAATTTGCATTTAAGTTTGCAGAATTTTTATCCGCATTTAATTTCGCAAGTTCTTCTGCACGTTTTTTGTTTGTTTTCGACCTAGTGTATAATGGAATAAATACGCCAAGTGATAGCAATGAGAATACTATATTGCCGGCTTGACATAAAGTTCTTAATCTTTTGTCTTTTATTGTTGCAAGTTCATCAGATGACTTGAGATTTGTATGTTTTGCCCAATTCCAGAATTTTTGCAACGGATTAGCATTAGGATTAGCTTCTTTTAATCGGTTAATCAAATGAGTTCCAGGATTTTTCTTTTCTAAGAAGGTAGCTATCCCTTTTGCGACATAATCACCCAAGAAATAGAAACTAGAGAATGTTGCAATATCACGAACTGTCGCTTCTCTTAGTTCATTTTTGTCTTCTGAAGCCCCCATTCTGCTTGCGAATGTAGCTGTTGAAATGATTCTTGCCTGATCCATTGTAGGGAAAATTCCCTTGAATTGGAATATGTTTTTCAACATTGGTCTATCCAAAAACATTGATAGCCCGCAAACTCCAATCATAGAGCCAATTGAAATAAATTTTTGAGCAAGCAACTCAGCTTTTTCTTTCGGAGTCATTTCTTTATGTTCATTGTCTTTCCCGAAATCTTTGTATATAGGTGCACCTTTTTGACCAGATGTTTTACGTGTTATCCATCTGTTAATCGGTTGCATTGAAATTGCAAGAGGAATAATAACACCAAGCCCACCAATACTCTTCCAGTTAACAAGTTTGGTCGCTTTTTTGAAGTATTGAGAAAGAGTGTCTACATCTTTTATGTCTTCTTTGATTACGCCACGTAACATTTTTACAGTGTCATCACAAATAGCTTCCAAGTTATTAGAGAAGAAACCTTTGTCATTTCTAAATTTGATATTTTCAGCAATATGAGTTTCTTCAACAATTGATCTGTATGCTTCTCTAACTGTTTTAGACTTATGATCTTTAGCAAGAACGTCATCAACAAGTGCATTTACTGCTCTATCAAGTTTTTCATTTCCAATTTTACCGATAAACTTCCCAGTTGCATCTGTTTTAATATCAAAAATGTCTACAAAGTGTTTAGTTTCACTTCCATCTACACCTGATAAGCTTCCTAATTCGTCTCTGAACGTGTTGTAAACTTTTTGTCTTTGGTCTAATGAACTATCCCTAAAATGAGGTACATAGAAGTTATGAATTTTGTTAATTGCATCTTCATTTGCCCAAGTGTTTGAAAGATTTGATTTCCCAAATCCACTCATTATTGGTCTTTGTAATAATTTAGCAATTCCGGCAACAATAACTCCAGGGATTAAGCAGTTAACAATCAGTCCAGAAGACTCTCTTCTGAATGCTTCAAATCCGGCAAAACCGTTAGATTCTTTAGTTTCAATAACAGTACGTGGAATAATTGCAGTAGACAAGTCCAATACAGTAACATTCACCATAGGCTGTTTTTCACATTGTTGTATTAACAAAATAGGTAAATCAACCAATCCACCTTTAAATGATGGATTTTTTTGCGCATTATTATCCCTCTTTGGGGTATTATTTTTTACACTTGTTAAACTAACTTTATCTATCATATTACGTCTGGTTTATAAAACTACACAACTATTATACCATTACACAATAATATTAAAAGCTGGGCAAAAAAAAAATTGCGCGAATAGATGTTAATGTTAAGGAGATATTAAGACGGAATTTTGGTTTTTTATTAAAAATATAGACACATTAAACTTAATTTTTTACTTTTTCTATTTAAAAACATTAAAAAATGCTCAAAAATGTAAAATTTGGCTAAATATTTACCGAAAATTTATTGTAAATAATTGTAAAGATTTTGTAAAATTTGTCAGAAACAGTCAATTTTTAGCCTCAAAATATCTTTTTACAAAATCAATAGCATGTTCTTTGGTTAAAACATCTCCAGACAATTGTGCTTCATGCAAAGCTTCCAATATTTCACCTAATTGTCTTGAAGGTTTTATGTTTAGCAATTGCATAACCTCATTACCAGTCAATAATTTTGGTAATGGTTTTAATGTCTCTCTAGCTTCCAGATAAAATCTTAACAACATATTCAAATATGTTATATTTCTTTCAACTATTTCATCTGTAATTTCGGGGCCTCTGGCTGATAATCTGTCAGCTTGAGCTAAAATTATTTCATCAATAGAATTGTCACTCATTTTGCGAACATATCGCATCATAATTTTTTCGGTAATTTGCGGTGAATTCATAACGTGTGATGGATAAATGTGGTATTTTATCATCGTAGAAATATAATCGATTTGTTTGTTTGACAAGTGCAACTTTTTCAAGAATTTTATTGCCAATTTTGCACCAACATCATCATGTTTGATAAACCTATGTTTACCCTCTTCTATTGTCCAAGTTGAAAATTTCCCGATGTCATGCAAAAATGCGGCTAATTTTAAGTGTGCAAGTCTTGAAAAACCTCCAAAATCAACTTTATTTAAATGCTCCTTGACTTCATCTGCAGATTTTTCGTATATGTTTTGTACTTGTCGAACAGTTTCAATTGAGTGATGGTACAAATCTAAATGATGATGAGAGTTTGGAGGAACTTGCTTTAATTCTTTTACAAATGGGAAAATTTCTTCCAAAATCCACGTCTTATTCATATTTTCAAGAGCTTTATCTGTGTATTTTCCGGAGAATAGAGCCATAATTTCATGACAAACTCTTTCAACTGCAGGTTTGTGAATTAAATTTGCATACTTACAAACAGCATTTACTGTCTCAGGTGCGAGATCAAAACCAAATAATGCTTGAAAGCGATAAACTCTCAGTAATCGCAAAGGGTCATCAACGAAGTTTAATTCGTTGACATAATTTAAGCATTTGTTTTTGATATCTGTAACACCACCGGAAATATCTATTAACTCGCCTGTTTTGATATTTACAGCAATTGCGTTAATTGTTAAGTCTCTACGCATCAAATCTTTTTCAATGGAGTCGCCAACCGGATTTGTTACATCTATATAATTAATTTTGTCTTGTAAAACAATTCTATATATGTGATTTTCTTCGTCTAACGGAACAAATGTTGCATTAAAAAGTTCAGCTAGTTTTAATGAAAAAACTTTGGCATCTTCATCCATAACAATGATGTCTCTATCTGTACTTTCAAGTCCCATATAATAATCGCGAACAGTTCCACCTACAAGATAGATTTCATTGTCATAATTTTCTATAATTTTCCCTAAAATATTATCTGATTTAATTTTGTCTATAATTACTGAATTCATATATTATATTTCCTAACGCAACTGTTACTGCTGTATCCGCTTTTAAAATAAGATTTCCCAGGGTTAACATAGGTATCTTATTTTCTTTAAATATTTCAAATTCTTTTTGAGAAAAGCCTCCCTCAGGACCGATTATTACTACCAATTTATCATTTTCTTTAATTTGAGATGTTTTACAGTATTCGTGTAGTGTCAAATTAGTTAATTTTTCGCAAAAAGATATAACTTTATAACCACTTTTTTGTAAATTTATAATATTTTCTAATTTTGTCATTTCATAACAAGTCGGAATATATGACCTTTCGCACTGTTTGGAAGCTTCAAACATAATTCTTTGCCATTTTGGAATTTTCTTTTTTATTACAGAAGATGCCAATGCACAATTGTCTGTATAAATAGGATAAACCCCATCAATCCCAAGCTCTGTGGATTTTTCCATTACAAAATTTTGAGCATCACTTCTTAGTGGACTTTGTGCTAGATATAGGTTAAATGGAAGTTTTCTTTGTGATTGGTAGCTGTTTTCAATATTTACCGTAATAGATTTGTTATCTACATCATTAACAACTGTTTCATATTGAATTTGTTTTTCGTCAATCAATAAGAGTTTTTCATTTTTACGTATTCTGAGAGATTTTGCAAGATGGTTAAAAGTGTCTTTATCAGAAATTACAACCTTGTTATCTATGACATCTTTTGAGTTTATAAAAAAATGCGGCATAACGACTCCTTGTATATATAATATTACAAAGTTACAAAAATGTCATTAAAAAGATTTTTTTCTGCTCAAAAAAACTATTGCAACTGATGAGACTAAAATAATTACCAAAGAAACAATTTGCGCAATCGGTATTCCATCAATATTTAAAATGCTATCAACTCTATAATGTTCTATGACAATTCTGACAACAGAATACATTATTAGGTATAAACAAGCTAAAATTCCAGGAGTTTTTGAGAGTTTTTTGAAACATATTAATAAAATTATAAAAATCAAAAAATCTAAAATACTCTCATATAAAAATGTCGGGTGAAAATATTGAAAGCCTAAATATTGCGCAGGACGATGTGTTATTGGAATATATAATTTCCAAGGTAGATTGGTTGGAGTACCGAAAGCTTCAGAATTAAAGAAATTTCCCCAGCGACCAATACATTGTCCTAATGCGGTTCCGCATAAAAAGACGTCAATAAGTTTTAAAAAAGACATTTTATATTTTCTAGAAAACAAATAAAGAGCAAGTATTCCTATAATTATAACTCCATGAATAGAGAGGCCGCCTTGTCTTATATAAAATATTTCAAGCGGATGATCCGAATAATATGAGAAATTCACAAGACAATAATACAATCTTGCTCCAATTATTCCGATAACTATTATGTATGGCGAAAAATCAATTATTTTAGATGCATCTTGCTTGTTATAAAAGTGTTTATAAAGTAAATATGAACAATAAACTCCAACAAATATTGCACTTGCAAGGATTATTCCGTAAAAATAAACCGGAAACCCAAATATATTGAACGCAACATCTGTTGGTGAATGAAACATCTTATTTCACAGCATTCTCAGCGACAAGCTGCTGCAATTCTTTTACTTTTTCTTCTACAAAAGTTTTGTCGTCTGTACTTCCACCTTTGTCTTGATAAAGGCCATAATCAGAAATTGCATCGTTTAATAAGCTTTCAAGTACTTCTTTTGCTTTTGCAGATAAAGACACTTTTGATAACTCAATATTTTCATTTGCTTCTATTTTTTCAATAGATCCGTCTTCATTTACTTTAACAGCTCCTGAAATAATATCCTTAGCTAAATTTTCTTCACAGACAGCTAAAGAGTAATAAGCATCCGCAAAGTCAGGGTTTAACTTAATCGCCGTTTGATAGGTTTTTATAGCGTTATCATAATCTTCGGCTTTTGTGTAAGCTACAGCCAAATTATACTGGGTTTCAAAAATACTTCCATCTAAGTCAACACTTGATTTCAAACGCTCAATAGCGGAAACATAGTCTCCCTTATCCATAAAATCTTTGGCTTTATTGTTAAGTTCCTGTACTGCAAAGTTATTGATACATGCTGTAGATATTACAGAAACAAACAATATACTAGCTAGTAAAAAAGCTTTTTTCATGATATAATCAACCTCATAAAATTATTTATTATTTTTATTATAAAATAAGAATATAAATTTGGCAAATTTAGTTCATAAAAGTTACAAATATGGATTTGTGAGGTTAAAATGTCTGAAGATAAGGTTATTAAATTAGGAGAAAAAAGAGAAAAAACAGCAGAACATTCTCATCATGAGCGTAAAGAAAGTCATGATGAACTTGTTTATTGCAGTTTCTGTGGAAGGCCAAACACGCAAGTATTGAAGATGGTTCAGGGACCTGGAGTTAATATTTGCTCAGAATGTGCTATGATTGCAGTACAATATTTGATTTTAAACGATAGAATGCCTTCAGCTGAAGCTCAAGCAATTTTAGATGCGTTTTGGGGGAAAGCTCACTAATGATGCACGAATTAGAGTTAAATCCGTTTGAAATCAAATCAGAAATAGCAAGAATTTTTGATGAATTGAAAGGTGTGAAAGATTTTGAAAATTATGAAGTTCACTATCGCATTCTTGACGCTCAGGAAGATAAGTCTATAATTATTAAATTATTGCTTAAAGAGATTAGCAGTAAGCAATTAAATGCACCGCTATTAAAATTTTTATTATTAAGATACTGTCAACCCAAAGATTTAACTGAAAGACTTTGGTCAATAATTAAAAGTTCAATTTCTTCAAATCAAGCAAAAATCTTTGCGCTCGACTTGTTGAGAGATATTGATTCTAATTGGTCTTATGAAGAATGCGAACAGTATTTTGATAATCCGGAAGAACTTGTAGAGTCTGATACAAGGAAGATTTTAAATAATGCGCTCGCAGATCCAGAAGTTCAGATTGATTTTTTAGACTTTTTAAGTTCTCTTTCTGATGATGATAAGATTACACTTTTGCAGTCTTTGGGGAACGATTATTCTCAAGATGAATTAGCAAATATGTTAGTTCCTGTATTTTTATCTATGTCGGACACTCCTGTAGGTAAAGTAGCTTTAGATATATTAGGGAATTCAAAATCTCAGTTAGCGTATCATGCTTTAAATTCATCTTTGGATTTTGTTGATAAAAGTTTAATCCCTGTTGTTAAGAAAAATTTGTCAATTCTTAAACTTGCAGGAATTCGAGAGGATAATTCTCATATTTTTTATAAAAATTTATTAAAAGGTTCCAAACCATATAAGTTTTGTATAACCTATCCTGATGGTCATGGAAATCAAGCAGTTATTGTTTCTCGAATTACACCTAAAGGGAAAGTTCAATTTGTTGCAATTGTTATAGATGACTATCAAGGGATAAAAGACTGCTTTGGGTTTAATAATATCACTAAATTTGAGTGTAATACAATAATTGAACGATTTTACAGAGGACAAAGAGCTCTTGATCTTGATCCATCTGTTTTGAAAACAATATTAATTAAAGCTGAAAAATTGTCTAAACATAGAATGCCTTATGAATATGTTTGTTGGCGAAATTTGTTTGCAGATATTGAACCGGCTAAAATTAAGTTAAATTATAAAGTAAAACAACTTACAGATAAAGATTTTTATAATGTTTTAACTTATGATTTTACCGATTATTGGTTTTTAAATAGTACTTACAGTGACGAATTCGAAGAATTTTTAAAAGGTATTGAAAAAATAGAAACGGATGATTTTGAAGAATATATAGAAAATAACATAGAAAAAGTCTTTTATCCGGAAGAATACAGGGTTTGGACAGAGCGAATATTGAATTGTGCAATTTTGAAATATTACGCAAAAGATGAAAAAGCTGCACAAAATTTATATTCTTTGTATAATGATAAAAAACTTATTCGAGAACTTTTCAAGAATATTTTGAGAAAAAGTATTTATGAATTCTTTTATGCAAAAGAAGATATTGTAAAAGTTAAACAGATTGAAGATATGTGGGTTAAAGAATAATGTACAAAGTTATGGCACTTGATATTGGAACAAAAAGAATTGGAGTTGCTTTGAGCGACTACCTTTTAATGCTTTCAAATGGTCATTCTTGTGTACCTAGGCAGCCTGAAGACAGCGCGATTGCAACAATTTTGCAAATTGCAAAAGACAATAATGTAAAAAAAATTGTTGTCGGTGTTCCACTTAATATGGACGGAACTCAGGGTGGACAAGCTCAAGATTGTAAAGACTTTGCTGCAAAAATACGCGGATATGAGATAATATTCGAGGATGAAAGATTGACTTCCGAAACCGCAGAAGAAAATCTTCGCGCAAAAAAAATTGATTTTAGAAAAAACAAGGGACTGGTTGATATTGAAAGTGCTTGTATTATACTGGAACAGTACCTATCAAGAATTAAATAAAGAAAGGAAAATATAATTATGGCAGATGAAGATCAAATCATTGAAACGGTTGACGAAAATGGTAACGTTGTAAAATTTGAATTGTTTGATATTGTTGAAGTTGAAGAACAAGAATATGCACTCCTTTTACCTATCGAGGAAGAAGAAGGTGATGAAGTCGTTCTTATGAGATTGACTAAAGATGGTGATGAATATTTGTTCGAAACAATTGATGATGATGAAGAATTCGATAAAGTAGCTACTTACGTAGAAAATATGGAAGACGAAGACGAGGAATAGATTTTGTTTGAAAAGTTTACGGAAAAAGCAATAAATGTTGTTAGTACATCCCAAAGGATTGCACAGGCTGCAGGTATTTCAAAAGTTACGCCGGAAGATTTGTTGTTAGCTCTTTTGGACGAGGCTAAAGGAATTTCTTTGAAAATATTTAAGTCCTACGGTGTTACTCATGAAAATTTAGTAGACAAAATTGCACAGTATCGAAGGGATAAACATATTGAGTCTATAAAAATTCTTCCTTTACCGTTCGATAACGAGTACAAAGAAATATTAAAAAAAGCTCTTGATTTGGCAAACAAATCAGGAAATCCTACAATTTTGTATGAACATTTATTTTTATCCGTAATTTCCGACAAAAAGTCTAATAATGTTAAAATTCTGGAAGATTTAGGCTTTGATATTTACAAGTCTAAATCTCTTCTGGAAAAACTTGTCCAAAAGAAAACAAAACGTCTTTATCATCCGGAAATTGATGAATATAACAGAAAAACAGAAGACAAATCCCAAGAAACAGATGATATTTTTAAAAATGAAGCGGCTTCAAAGGTCTTTGAACGAGCAGCAGCAAAGCTTTTCACTTCAAATTATGAAATTATGGGAACTGAACAAATTTTGTCATCTATTCTTGAAGACAAAGACTCTGATTTATCCAAGATTTTTGCGCATTATGGTATAACGAGTGAAAGTTTTGATGAAAAACTTGCAAATATTCAATCAAGACAGTCTGAATACGAGGGAAGACAAATAATCTTTACTCCAAATGCTTTTAAAGCTATGAGCTTAGCATTAGAAACTGCGAAGGAACTAGGTTCATCGGTTGTTTTACCTGAGCATATAGTTCTTGGGATGTTAAAGACAAAACGCGGAATTGCTTATGACATTTTGAAAGAAATGAAAGTTTCTGAAAATGACTTGGCTCATAGCATTATCAAACCAATTGAAAAACAAATGCCGGAAACATTGACTATTCTGAGACTAGCTAAAGAAGAAGCTAGAAGATTAGGTAGAAATATTGTAGGAACAGAAATGTTTTTATTAGGAATTATTGGCGAAGGAACAGGAATTGGTGGTCAGGTTTTATCAGAACTTGAGATTACAATGCGTGATGCAAGGACTGTTGTTGAAAACTTGATTGGCTTTGGTAACGAATATTATGATAAAGAAATAGTGTTTACTGAACGTGCAAAGAGGGTTTTAGAAACTGCTTGGGAACTTGCTAAAAAAGACCATAAAGAAAAGATTGAATCAGCTCATATGCTTTTAGCTTTGACTACAGAACCGAATTCTCTTGCAATGAAAGCTCTTGAGCAACTTGGTGTTGATGCGGTTGAGATTAAAGAGGGAGTGAAAAAATTTCAAGAGGCTTAATTGATTAAAGAAAAGGTTGAAAAATTTATAAATAAATACAACTTGACAGGCACATTTGTCGTTGCTTTTTCTGGAGGATACGATTCGATGTGCCTGTTAGATGTTTTGAGTAAAATTACAAAAAATATTGTTGCAGTTCACCTTAATCATAACTGGCGAGGGGAGGAAAGTCGACAAGAAGAACAAAATTGTTGTGAGTTTACACAAAAAAGAGGAATAAAATATTATACGGAAACTCTTCAAGATAATGTTGAAAAAAACGAAACGGCTGCAAGAGAAGCAAGGTACAGTTTTTTTAAAAAATGTGCAAAAATGTTTAACTCTGATGTTGTTTTTACGGCACATAATTATGATGATAATGCTGAAACTGTTCTTTATCGAATTATAAAGGGGACCGGAACAGTTGGCTTGCAGGGTATTTCCGAACATAGAGATATTTTTTATAGACCGCTTTTAAAAATATCAAGAGCGGAAATTGAAAAATATATTAAATTTAATAATTTATTTCCAAATAATGACAGTTCTAATTTAAATTTGAAGTATAAAAGAAATTTTTTGAGACACAGAATCATTCCTCTTTTACAGGAAATTAATCCGAATGTTAAAGAAGCTTTGAATTCCTTGTCAGAACTTGCTAAAGAAGATAATGAACTAATAAATTCAAAATTAACGGGTGATATTTTAACAGCTTCTCCGATTGAACAAAAACGTATTATTTATAATATTTTGATTAAGCATAAAATAGATTATGATAGAGAAAAAATTGAGAATATCCAAAAGTTTATAGAAGAAAATAAAACTTCAAAATCCGGAAAAACTATGTCTTTAGCAGAGAATTTGTGGTTGTTTGTGAATGAAAATAAAATAGAAGTAATTTCCCAAACTGACAAAAATGAAAAAGAAATTTTAATAAAAAATTGTGGCGATTATGAATTTGATGGAAAAATTTTTTCTATTCAAGAATGCAACAAAATTCCATCAAAATATCCTTCAGATAAAGATTTTATAGCATATATTTGTGTTGATAAAATTGATTTTGTTTTGCGGCATAGAAAAGATGGGGATAAAATACATCCTTTAGGATTAAGTGGTTCACAAAAACTAAAAAAATATTTAAATGAAAAGAAAATTCCTCAACATGAAAAAGATAAATTGATACTTATATGTAGTGAAAATGATGTGCTTTGGGTCGCAGGAATTGGGATAAGTGAAAAAATAAAGGTAGTAAATAGAGTTACTCACGTGATATCATTAAAATAGAGAGGCTTTAGCTATGGACATAAGAAAGTTAAAAATATTATTTACAGAAGACGAAATTCAAAATAAAATAGAAGAGATTGCGCAAGAAATGAACCGGTTTTATAATGGAGAAGAAGTTATTGCAATTTGCGTTCTAAAAGGTGCTGTGATGTTTGCAGTTGACCTTATCAAACATCTTGATATGCCATTAAAGTTAGAGTTTATTCGTCTCTCAAGTTACAATGGTGGAACATCAACTACAGGAAAAGTTAATGCTATAGATATTTCTTTGCCGGATTTGACTGGAAAAAATGTTTTAATTATTGAAGATATTGTTGATACAGGTTTAACTGCAAAATTTTTGCTAGATTTTTTGCATTGTAATTTTCATACAAAATCTGTTAAGTTTTGTTCATTGTTGGATAAAAAAGTAACAAGAGTTGCTGATGTCGATGCAGATTATTATGGATTTGAAGTTGAGGATAAATTCTTAATTGGCTATGGACTTGATTATGATGGTTATTATAGAAATCTTCGTTATATAGGTTATATGGAAAAATCTGATTTGGAGTAAGTTTTGGGTAAATTTGAACAGGTTACTGAGCTAATACAAGAATTTTATAGAATTAATGCAAACAATTTTTCTGATGAAATATTTAGAATTTTAAAAAAAATAATTAGTTTTGACTCAGGTTATATTATTTTTTCTAATTCTGAAAATATTGAATATTCTTTTAATCCGAAAATTTCAAATATTTCAGAGCTAAATGAAAATAATTTAAAAGAAGATTTGTTTTTCAAAACAACATTACTCGGACAAATTATTATTACCGGAGATAAGTTTTTATCAGATGATAAAAAAATCTTTAAAGCTTGTGCTGCAGTAATAGCTAACATAATTAAGGATTTTGAGGTTTCAAAAGTTATAAAAATGCAATTAAATGCCTTGCAGCAAGGCTATATTGAACTTAAGTCGAATAGCCAAAAACTCAAAGAAGCAGAACAGGTCAAAACAAAGTTTATATCACATGTTTCGCATGAGCTAAGAACTCCAATTAATTCCATTCTTGGATATTCAGATTTATTAGAGCAAGAATTTACCGGTAGTTTAACTGATAAGCAAAAAGAATTTGTGAGAGATATAAAAGTTTCTGCACTTCATCTTTTAGGTATGGTTAATGAAATTTTAGATGTATCTAAAATTGAAGCAGGTGCGATGAAGTTGAATTTGCGTAAATTTGAAATTATTCCTTGTATACAAGAGGTTTTAAACATAATAAGACCATTACTTTTACAAAAAAATCAGACAATAATAACAACTCTTGATAACTTTGAAGTAGAAGCTGATTATAACAAAATTCAGCAAATTTTATTTAACCTTTTAAGTAATGCAATTAAATACACTCCTGACAATGGAGAAATATCTATAAAATGTCAAAAAGGCAAGCAAAAAATTGTTTTTGAGATTAAAGATAATGGTATAGGAATTGCAAGAAAAGACTTAAAAAGGATTTTTAATAAATTTGAACAAATAGGTGAGACACAACCAAACTCAACAGGACTCGGGCTTGCGATAACTAAAGAACTTATAAGTATCCATGGTGGACAAATAAGAGTTAAAAGTAAACCAAATCTGGGAACTATATTTATAGTTAGCATCCCCCGATAGGGTTGTTATTTATTCAGCATATGTTATAATACATATAGTTGTAAAATATTAGAGGAGTTTTGAATATGGCATCTATAAAAGACGCATTTGAAGAGTCGTTACAGGATGATAATGCTATTTTAAAGTATATTATCTTTGCAATACCAGTATTTTATTGTGTTTACTTATTTTCGGAAAGCAAACTTGGCGCTTTTTGGACAATGACTTCAATTACATTCCTTTTGTTATTTGGAATATTTATAAAATGTACAACAAATGTTCGTAATGGAAAAAATTGTGTATTACCATCATTCAATGTATTCTCCATAATTTGGACAGGAATAAAGGGAACTATTGCTCTTGGTCCATCTATCGCAATAAATTGTTGGCTTGCTACAATTATTTGTAATCAGTTAAATAACGTTTTCCCGGAACCTAATACATTACTTATATTTAAGTGTGCAGTGTGGGGTTTATTTTCATCTTTTATTTTGACAGGTTATTTGTATTACGCAAAAAGTTTTAAAATTGCAGATGCATACAATTTTAAGGCAATTTCAGAATCTTGTATTGATATATTAATTTCTGTACTATTTTTAATTCCACAGGTTTTAATTGCTAACGTAATACTTATAATTCCTGTTTCATATGTTATTTGGGTATTCTTTGGATTACCACATCCTATTGCGGTATTCTACTGGTGTATGATTTTAGTATTTAATTTAGCGATGTGCGCACATTATCTTGCACAACTTGACTATGAAGCAATTGAAAGAAAAGCAAATGATAAAGAAGATAATTTAATAGTTTAACTAAAACAATTAAATTTTCAATGTATAAAATGTCGGCATAAAAATGTCGACATTTTTTAATTATTTATATTGCTAAATTTAAGCTGAAAGTGTAAAGATTTGATAGATTTCTTCGTCTGAAAGTTCTGTAATAATCTTTTCTCCCTCGTAAACAGCTAAGTCTGCAAGTTCTTTTTTAGCTTTTAACATTTCATCTATTTTCTCTTCAAAAGTTCCCAGTGTAATCATTCGGTGAACCATAACGTTCTTATCTTGACCAATACGGTAAGTTCTATCAGTTGCCTGATCTTCAACTGCAGGATTCCACCACAAGTCGTAATGGATAACATTAGTTGCACTTGTTAAGTTCAAACCAGTACCTCCGGCTTTCAAAGAAAGTACCATAATTTTTGCATCATCTTCCGTTTGGAAACGATTAATCAAGTCTTCTCGTTGAGGAACTGTCAAAGAACCATGAAAGAATAACGGATCGGTATTGCATTCATTTGATATGACTTTACACAAAATATCACCCATTTCCTTGTATTGTGTAAAGATAAGAGTCTTTTCATCATTTGCAAGAATGCTTTCAACTGTTGAAATGCATTTATCCATTTTCCCGGAAGCTTCTCTACTCATATCTCCACCTTTAAGAAATTGATAAGGGTGATTACAAATTTGTTTCAAAGCTGTGATAAGTTTGAAGATATTTCCACGTCTGTTTACACCGGTAAATCCTGAAATCTTTTCCATCATTTCATTAAGTGTTTTCTCATAAAGAACTGCTTGAGTTTTAGACAAATAGCAGTAATCATTAATAACCATTTTTTCTGGTAAGTCTGTGATAACGTGTTTATCTGTTTTTAATCGTCTCAAAACAAACGGAGAAACGGACATTTTCAGTTTAGCTGCACGAGAATTCTCCTTAAATCTTTCGATAGGTATAGCATAGCTCTTTTGGAACTCTCTTAACGAGCCTAAATATCCTTGGTTAATAAAATCAAATATTGACCACAATTCAGTTAATCTGTTTTCAACCGGAGTACCTGTCATTGCTATTTTTACATCAGATTTTAACATTTTAATAGCCAAAGTTTGAGCTGTATCAGGGTTTTTAATATTTTGAGCTTCGTCAACAATAATCATTCCCCATTGATTTTTCTTTAATTCTTCAATATCTATACGCATAATTGCATAAGTTGTAAGAATTACATCGTGCTTTAATTCCAATTTTCTTTCCGCACCATGGTAAATTACTGCATCAAGGCTTGGAGCAAACATCTGAAGTTCTTTCATCCAGTTTCCCATTAAAGTAGTTGGACAAATTACCAAAACAGGTTTATCAAGCTTATTTTCTTCTTTCATTTTGAGAATTAAACTGATAACCTGAATAGTTTTACCTAATCCCATATCATCTGCCATACAAGCTCCAAACCCTTTTGAAATATTTGTCCAGAGCCATTTCAAACCAGTCATCTGGTATGGTCTTAATTCTCCTTGCAATGTTTTCGGAGGTGTAACTTCGACTGGTTTATTAAAATCTTGAATAACTTTCGCAAAGGCTTCATCATAATCAAAATCATATTGTGCTAATTGACCTGACATTGAGGCATGAATAAGTTCCATTCTTGACATCGATTTGAAGTTCGCTTTTGCAAGTTGTTCAAATAATTTTTTAGTGTCTTCTTGGTCAATTAAGACATACTTGTTTTTATATTTTATTAGACCATTTTGACCCTCAATAAGCTTGTTAAATTCGTCAACTGATAACTTCTCATTGCCAATTGCAATTTCATATTTGAAATCCAAAATATCGTCAAGAGAAATTTTAGAAGATGAATTATTGTTAAAAATGTCTGCCAAGTCTTTAGAACGCGATGTTTTAACCCTTGCATTAATAGAAGCTCTCGGAACAACAATATTTGTGAGTTCTTTGGGCAAAATAACCTCGATTTGAGCTTTTTGAAGGTAATACGCTGTTTGAGTAATAATTTTATAAACCTGATTTAAATCTAAATCAAGATATAGTTTGTCTTCATCTTCAAATAACTCTTCTAATTCAGGCATATAACGAATTGCATAGTTTAATTGTTTTTCAACAATTCTAGCTATATCAGATGAATTTGCATTGAAAACAGTTTCATCTGTATAAAGTTTATTAATTAAAACATCTTCATTTGTTTTGCGATTTTTAATATATACTTTTAAACGGAATAACTCTTGCTCTTCAACCTTATCAATCTTAAAGAAAGGAATAACGTCATATTTGCCTAAATAAAGTTCATCAAACCATTGAGCAAGGCTTTCTGCGATATCGTGTCCTTTCATAACAGCACGCTGTTCAAGGTCTTTTATCATGTATGTTCCAGATTTTACATCTTTAAACTTATAGGCTTTAATATTTAAAAATTTATAAATAACATAATTCAAATAATTATAAATAAAATCATTTACAAAATTTTTAGGTTTTCCTCCTTTTATAAACAAGTTTTCTGGTACACATTCTTCAAACTGATTAATAATTCTTGCCAATTTTTGAGAATTAATAATTGGCTCATAAACAATTCTGAACATAGTTCCGTGTTTTTTGATTGTCGGAATAAAATAAAGTTTTTCAATAAGTTTCATAACGAAATACGTCAACTTATTTAAATAAACAAATGTCGGAGTCAATGATTCAATATCAACAACATTGCCAAATCCTCCAAAATAATCCATAACAAGATCCAGACTCATTGCGTAGCCGACTTTA
This sequence comes from uncultured Candidatus Melainabacteria bacterium, assembly GCA_934693235.1. GTDB lineage: Bacteria > Cyanobacteriota > Vampirovibrionia > Gastranaerophilales > Gastranaerophilaceae > Stercorousia. The sequence continues at coordinate 85,704 of CAKUUY010000001.1, forward strand.
TCATCCATAACTTCTGATTTAAAACGGAATAACGACCCTTTAGACTTTAGATAATATTGAAAATTATTCGTTGGAGTAACAAAAAAGGATAATTTATCATTATTATTGACAAGGAAGAAATCCGTATTTCTCGTTGGAGCATTTGGGCTCAAGAAAACGCCTTCAAATTCGTCTTCAACAGTTTGATAAATCAAACTTAATGTATATCTGAAATCTTTGTTCTTAAAGCCCTCAGGGTTTTCTGACAGGTTAAAAAACAATTCATCTACGTTATTTTTTTTAAATGAAAAATCTATGTCTAAAGCATTGTTATCTGTATTTGTCATAATTGTCCTTTTTTATCAAAGTGAATAAGATAATAAGTAAATAGGTGAATAAGTTCTTAACGTGTGGTTTGCACTAAAATAGTTTTTGAGCATCGCGAACGAAATGAACTTATTCACTTAACTCCTATTCACTTATTCTTTTTTATTTTATCAACGACTCACAATCCATTTCCGCAGGTTTTTTAATTCCTAACAATTGCAAAACGGTAGGAGCAATGTTACACAATGCACCATCTTCTTTCAATTGTATATCTTTTGGAGCATTGATTAGCACAAATGGAACTTTGTTTGTTGTATGTGCTGTTTGCGGTTTCCCTGTTTCTGGATTAACCATAACTTCAGAGTTGCCATGATCTGCTGTAAGTAGCATTGTTACACCGTTTTTAATACAAGCATCAGCAATTTTGCCAACACATTCATCTACAACGTGACATGCTTTTTCTGCAGCTTCAATAACACCTGTATGACCAACCATATCAGGGTTTGCAAAGTTAACCAGAACAAAACCGTATTCCGGATTTTCTACTGCTTTCAATACATTTTCACAAACTTCCGGAGCGCTCATTTCCGGTTGTAAATCATAAGTTGCAACTTTTGGAGATGGAATCAATACCCTTGTTTCATGAGGTTGTGGTTCATCAATACCCCCATTAAAGAAGAATGTAATATGAGCATATTTTTCGGTTTCAGCGGTTCTAAATTGATGAATCCCGTTAGCTTCCAAAACATCACCTAAAATATTTGTTAAATGTTCTTTAGGGAATGCTACAGGGAAAGTAAAATCTTCATTGTAGCTTGTCATTGTTACGTAGCAAAGATTTTTTAGAACTTTCTTTCTTTCAAATCCATCAAAATCTTTAAAATTAAGAGCTTTAGAAACTTCACGAGCTCTATCCGGTCTAAAGTTTATAAAGATGATTGAATCGTTATCGTGAATTCTTGATTCTTCACCACCAATAACTGTAGGAAGAACGAATTCATCATTGTCACCTCTCGCGTATGATGCTTTAACGCCCTCACAAGCAGAAGTAGCATGTTCACCATCACCTAACAATAAAGCGTTGTAACCTTTTTCAACTCTATCCCAACGATTATCTCTATCCATGATATAAAATCTTCCGATAATTGTTGCAACTTGAGGTAAGCCGTATTTTTTCAATTCATCTTCAACCGGTTGCAAGAATGTACAAGCACTTTGAGGAGGAGTATCACGTCCATCTAAAAAAGCGTGTACATAAACTTTTTTCAAACCATTTTCAGCTGCCATTTTAATCAATGCTAATAAATGATCTAGTGATGAATGTACACCACCTGTAGAAACAAGTCCGAAAATATGTAAGGCTGAATTATTTTCTTTTGCATGGTTCATAGCCATTAAAAATCTTTCGTTTTTGAAGAAAGAACCATCTTTGATAGCTCTGTTAATTCTAGACAAATCTTGGTGAACAACACGCCCTGCTCCCAAGTTTAAGTGACCAACTTCACTATTACCCATTTGACCGTCTGGTAAACCAACATATTGTCCGTCTGCATGGATTGAAATTGTCGGATATTCTTTTTCTAATCTATCAACATTTACTGGATGTGCAAGTTTAGTTGCATCAAACTCAGGATGGTTTTTGCTAATTCCCCAACCATCCATAATACATAATAATACTCTCTTTGTCATAATTTTATACCTCTATTTATATTCTGCACTTGAGGTAATTTTATCAGGAACATAAACCAAAAACAAGAGAAAATCATTCATGGTTTAACAATCTTTGATTTTCTTTTATTAAAAAATCTTTCCCTGGACGGACTTCAATAAAATCCCAAGGAAATTCTTTATCCAAAGGGTAATTTCCGTATGCAAAATAATCAGTATCTATGTTGAATTTTTTTGCAGCAGACTTAAATGCACCAAGTTTTCCGCCTTGTTTGTAAACATCAATTAAAAAGTCTGTTAAAGTGTTGTCACCTCTTGATAATACAGCTTGCCAATAATCCCATTTAATACTTGAAACATGCGCAGTAACTCCGATTTTTCTTAATTCTTTCAATAAAAAAGCACTCTTTTTTTCTAAAGATTTACTATCTTCTCTTCCGCACCACTGAAAAGGAGTATGAGGTTTAGGAACAAAAGACGAAAAACCAAAAGATATATCAAAACCTTTATTTTCTTTTTTTACACTTTTCGCAAGTTCAATAATTGCCACTAAATCTTCTTGTGTTTCTGTTGGGAGTCCAATCATTCCGTAGAATTTAAACCCTTTCAAACCACTATCCCTAGCTATTTTAACAGTATTAAAAATTTGTTCTTTCGTCAAATTTTTATTTATAACTTTTCTAAGACGTTCACTACCCGCTTCAATTGCAAGTGTGGTGTTTTTTTGGCCTGCTGCTACGAGTGTTTTTAATACATCAGGAGTAATTGCATCAACTCGTAACGAAGAAACACTCATTTCAATGTTTTGGCCATTTTGAATTTTGTCATAAATATATTTACAAATATCATGAAAATGAGGATGAGCACTGATCTGAGCGCCTAATAAAGCTATTTTATTTGTATTTTCAAGCCCTAAATCAATTACTTGTTTCAGGGTTTCAAACGGAATACTTCTTAATGGCAAATTCAAATAGGATGCAAGGCAAAAGCCACATCTATTTGCGCAACCACGAGTCATTTCTATAATAAAAGTATTTGGGAAAAAAGCCTCTTCTGTTAATATCGGAGTATAAATACATTCAGCGAGTTTTTTAGTGTGTTTTATTACTTTCTGAGAATAGTGTGGAACATAAACTCCCTCTATTCTAGACAAGAGTTTTAAAATTTCGTCCTTTGGCTTGTCTTGGTTTGATTTGCAAAGTTTTACAACCTCTAAATTTATATCTTCTCCATCTCCGATTATAAAAAAATCAAAAATTTCACTGTATGGTTCCGGGTTTGCGCTAACTACGGGGCCTCCTGCAAATATTAACGGTTTATCGATTCTTTCATTTCTTTTTAATGGAATATTATATTTTTCAAGCATTTTAAATATTTCTAAAAAATCTAAATCAAACGAAAATGAAAAAGCGATTAAATTCACTTCGTCAGGTCTGAATTGAGTTTTTTCTGTGTCAGAACAAACTCTTTCTATGCTAACGTCTTCACTCTCATCAATTGCCTTAAACATCCAAAGATAACCGAGTGATGCCATTGAAAATGAATAAATACCCGGAAAAGCCATCCACATTTTATATTCAGATTTGTTTATAGAATTATAAAGATACTTTTCACTCATCTTCATCATTCTCTTTTGCCTTTAAGTTAATTGGACTTAAATACAACTCATCAATTAAAACACAAACGGTAGCAGCGATGGCAGGTGATAAGATTACTCCCCAAAATCCTAAGAATTGTTCTGCTAAAAATAATGCTAAAAATATCATTAACGGGTGAAGTTCCATTAATTTCCCGAATAGAACCGGTCTTACAACGTAATTTGATATTTGTTGTACGGCTAGAAAACCGATAATGATTAATAATATTTTTACTAAACCGGCAGGATAAGCAACTAATATAATGATAGCTAAAGCAATTGTAGGTCCTAAAATTGGGACGATATCAAGTAGACCGGAAACAAGACCTAAAAGTGTCGCGTATTCCACTCCTAAAATAACAAGCACGATAGCTACCATAGCTCCGACAGTAGCCATAGAAATGATTTGAGCTCTAACATATCCACCGACTTTATTACTTATATTCGATAAAATTCCATTTGCTTTTTCTTTTAAATCAGGAGGAAAAAATTCTAAAAATTTTTGTTTCAAATAAGTTTTATCAACCAAAATATAATAAACTATCATGGTCAATGCTACAGAAATCATAACTAATTGAAAAACAGTCACAGTAAAATTAAGCGATTGGTTCACCACATCTTGAGCAAGTGAAGAACTGCTTCCTAATATATTACTTGTGTCAATCATCTCTGGTAGTTTATGCCCATATATTTTAGTATTCATGAAAAATGTACTAAAATCAGTGATTTTTTCAGGGATAGTTATTAAAAAATTTTTAATCTCTTTATAGGCAACAAATGCAATAGGAATAAATAATGCAATAATTGTTGCAATTGAGCCAAATAACACAACAGATGCAGCAACAGTTCTGTTTCTCATTTTAAGCATAAGTTTGCTAACGTATGGATTGAGTGCACAGGCGATAACATAAGCCCCGAAAAATAACATTAAAATTCCGACAATTTTTGGCAACATTAGCAAAAGCACTACAACAAGTACTGTAAATATAATATTTTTGGTAGTCCAAAATCTTTTTTTTAGCATAAAAATATCCCCTTCGCTTGTTAATTATAGCAGGAAAACAATGTTTAGGCAATTGTTAAGTAAGACATGATTATAAAGTATATAATGTATATGTAAAGAATTGTTAACAATATTTACTAAAATACGCAATTTAATAGAGAAGAAATACTTTATATATTTACGAGGACAAAAAAACAAGAGGATTGTAATCATGGGTTTCTTAATGGGTGCCTACGGCAAACTGATGGCCGGAAAGTACCTCCGAAATTTACAATACGAATTGATGAACGTAACTAGTCAACATAGAAAAGTTGCCAGACAACTTGGCGACATGCAAAAATCAATGACTAGTCAAAAACGTTCTATGCAAACTATGTTGCAATCTCAAATGTATAGTACTCAGATGGGACTTATGTCTGGTTTGTATCCTGGTATGGCGCAAAATGGTATGAATCCTATGGGCTTAGCATTAATGGCTCAGAATGGACAATTCGACCAACAATCTTATATGTATTATACAATGCAGCAACAGCAAATGCAACAACAATTTGCTATGGCAAACAGTATGTGGGAAAACGTGTTTGAAATGCAACAAGAATCTATGTTGCAACCACTAAAAGATTTGGAAGAAGATTTACAAACTCAAAAAGATAACTTAGAGTCAAGAATAAAAGTAGCAGAAACAGAATACAATGCATACAAAGACGAAGAAAAAGCAGGAGCTCAAAACTTGAAACCAGAAATAACAGGTCAAGGCTAATAAATAATACAATAACAAACATAAGAGGCTCTCCAGAGAGCCTCTTTTTAAGTATTTATAATTTTTTTTAATGCTCGTTTTAAATGTTCAAGTTTTCTTTCATCAGTACCAATTCCGCATAAAAGCATTGTTGATATTTCATTGGTCTTTTCATCTTCTATGTAAAATTCTTCATACAACTTTTTTGAAAGTTCAAATCCTGTCATTCCTGTCTTTTTTATTAGAATTTTAGTAATATCGTCTCCGCCAAATTCAATATTTTTAACGTTTTTTCGTAAAGACTTTATATTTTCAATCAGGGTATTTAGTTTTTTACGACCTTTTATAGAGTTCAAGTAATTAATATTAGCCTCAATTGTTGCAAGCAAAGGATAAGATGGAGATGTAGTATTAATCATAGAAATAGCTTTTGAAGCATTAATATCACAATTAATATGTAAAAGAGCAGTCGGATTTAAGCCACCTGCTGTTTTATGCAAAGATTGAATTGTAAAATCCGCTATATTTACTGCACTTTGAGGTAATTCGTCCGAAAACGGATAAAGTGCCCCATGTGCCTCATCAACAATCAAAAAAGCTCCATTTTTTTCACAAATATCTTTTAATTCTTTTATATCCGAAACAATTCCTTCGTAACTCGGTGAAGTTACAATTACAGCTTTAATCCCTTTAACATCAATCAAATCAGGGGTTGTTTTATTAGGAATTCCCCATTCTTTGTTTAAAGGTAAATTATAAAATACAGGCTCACAACCGGCAAGTTTGACTGCATTAAGATGGCTCGGATGAGAATTTCTCCATAATAAAACTCTATCCCCCTTATTAGTGCAAGCCAAAACAGAGGTAATTACACCACTAGTGGAGCCATTCGTTAAAAAGTAAGTACACTTGGTGCCATAAATATTTGAAGCATGTTTTTGCGCCATAGCAAGAGCAGTTTGTGGATCTTGTGCTTCCGTTTCAGAAATATCATATTTATAAAAGTTTCTGAACTTATTAAATACAAAAAACTTTTGGCCATGCGATGGTGTTGTGAATAAGTATTTTCTATTTTGTTTTCTTAATAATTGTATAAGGCTCATAATAAATTTTGTAAGTTTTCGCCAAAATCTAAATGGTGGCTGGAACGGCTACGTTCATACGAAGTCGGAATTTGGGTAGGTTTTACCAATGTCTGATTGGGTGGGTTAAGCGGCACGCTTATTTGTTTTTGATTTCGATACTTCTTTTTGTACAGAATTGAATCAGGGTCATTTTGTCAATACTGTTATGAAAATCAAATCGTCCGGAAATTGTATAGCCACCATTTTCATTTTTTTCAATTCTTATTGGACTGAATTTACACTTAATAAATTGTTCTTCTGACAATGGTAAAGTAACTGAATATTCTGCCTCTATATTGATATTGTCATTTGTTTTGAATTTCATACCACCTGCAGAAATATCAAGAGTTGTAATCTTTTTAACATCATTATCACAGCTCAGATCAAGCTCATTTACAAATTTGATACGAGTATATTGACGTCTTTGCAAAAATCTGTGTTTTGCAGGATTAGCTATTTTTACTCTTTTACCCTCAATTGTTTCGGGATAAGAGTCAAAATAAAGTGTTCCATGGTTCGTTTGAGTATAAAACTCGCAATAGTTATGACGTAACATTCCTTGCGGTTCATATTCAAGTTCGACTGTAAAATATTTAGGCTCAACATCAATAATAACACCTTTATTAGCGCATTTAAAATCTGATGGAACTATAGTTATTTTTCTATCTTTTTCAATTAATTCTCTCATAATAATCCTCTCAATGAATCGATTATACAACATATTTTGTATTTTGTCGAGATGTTAAGAAAAAGAAAAGCTCCTCTATTTACTGAGGAGCTAAAATACTGAGCAATCAGAAGAGTTGAGGATTTACACTTATATAATATCAATTTTTATAGCTCAAAACATTCAACAAAATATCTAAAATTTGCAAAAAAAATAGCCCCTAAGTATTAGGGACTATTTTTAATTTTGTATTTTCTTGAGCCAATTATTTGATTAATTGGCGGGTAAAGCGGTACGCCTACTCTTTTAAGAATGATTCGTAGTTTCTAGCCAATAGATGAGTTCTAACTTGATTAATCAAATCTAAAGCTACACCAACCATGATTATTAATGACGTTGCTCCGATACCTTGTATAGTTTTGATGTTGGTAGCATAACTAGCAAGTGATGGAACAAGAGCAATAATACCAAGCCCTAAAGCTCCGATAAATGTTGTTTTTGTTAAGATTTTATCTAAAGCCTCTGCGGTCGGCCTACCTGGTTTTACTCCAGGAATTGATGAACCATATTTTTTCAAATTATCAGCAATATCTTTTGGCTGCATATTCGGCATGATTGATGCATAGAAGAAGGTTAATGCAAAAATCAATAAGAAATACAATACATAATATGGAATTCCTTCAGGACTCAAAACTTGAGTTAAATGAACTACCATAGATTTTACAGCCTCGCTTTTGAAATTAGCCTGTCCTACCAAACTCAAAATAGTTGATGGAAATAGCAAAATCGCAATTGCAAAGATAATTGGCATTACACCACCTGGGTTTAGTTTGAACGGAATAAATGAATTCATACCGCCATAAACTTTGTTACCAACTTGTCTTTTAGGGTTAACAATAATTACTTTTCTTACAGCTTCTTGCATAATTACAATGAAAACCATTGCTGCAAAGAAGATTAAAAGTAATACAGCCAATCCCATTTGCATCATAGAGTTGTTCGCAACAACCTGAGCTGTTCTTGATGCATAAATCGGAATACCTGAAATGATACCAATAAAAATGATCAAGGAACCACCGTTACCGATACCTTTTTCGGTCATAAGTTCAGAAATCCACATTACAAGGACAGAACCGGCTGTTAATACAACAATAGAACTAATAAAGAACATTACTGGATTAACATTTGGCAATACAGCCCCCGGTAGATGGTGTAAATATAACATGAAGATTAAAGATTGAAACGCAGCCAATACAACAGTAAAAACTCTTGTATATTGTGACAATTTTCGTCTTCCTGCTTCACCCTCTTCTTTCTGTAATTTTTCCAATGACGGAATTACTACAGAAACAAGTTGAATAATAATTGATGAAGTGATGTAAGGTCCTATACCTAACGCAAAGATAGAAACCTTTCCCAAAGCACCGCCAGAAAATAAATCAAGAAAACCTATAATGTTATTCCCTTGAGCGATATTTGAGAAGATTTGGTTGTTAATTCCAAATAGTGGCATCTGAACCCCAAATCTAAATGCTGCAATCATCAGGAATGTAAAAAGAATTTTCTGTTTCAATCCTGATGCATTCCACATTGACATCAAATCATCAGTTGTAGGCATTTTAATTTGTGGTGCCATTATACTAACTCAACCTTTCCGCCTGCTTTTTCAATTTTTTCTTTAGCTGATGGTGTTACATAACAAGCTTTTACAGTAATAGCATCTTTCAATTCGCCATTACCTAAAACTCTTAAACCAACACAAGTTGGGTGAACTCTACCTGCTTCTTTAAGAATTTCCAAAGAAACTTCTTTCAAGCCATATTGAGCAATTCTACCAACGTTGATTTCAGCATATTTTAATTGGTTAATAAGTTTGAAGCCTTTCAATTTTGGCATTTGTCTGTAACCAGGCATTTGACCACCTTCAAAACCTCTTTTAGCAGAGTTTCCAGAACGTTGCCCTTCACCATTGTTACCACGGCAAGATGTTTTACCATGTCCTGATGAACGTCCTCTACCAACTCTTTTTGATTTATGTGTTGCGCCTTCTGCAGGTCTTAAATCTTCTAATGTAATTGTCATTTTAAATTTTCCTTTCTATTATTACTCGCTTTCGCTATCATGACAAATGTCATCATACGCAATTTAGTGATAAGAGAGACGTGAAACACAAAAAGACTTTTCACTTCTCATCTTTCACTTTACACTTGTTAGTCAACAATTTGAACTAGGTGAGGAACTTTGTTTACCATACCTAAAATTGTTGCACTGTTGTAATGTTCAACCACTTGGTTTTGTTTTTTTAAACCTAAACCTGCAACAACCCTACGTTGAGCTTCAGAAGCACCAATTAGGCTCTTTACAAGTTTAATTTTTATTTGTTTTAATTCTGTTTTTGCCATTTTTATTTTGTCCTTTACTATTTTTTATTCTCTAAAAGTCGATAAGACATTAAGTCGATAGGACGTTAAATTCATTACGTGCTTCGCACAAATAAATCTTATCTGTCAAGTTTTATTAATCAATTACCTAATAGATTAATTTAATAATTCAGCCATTGTTAAGCCACGTTTAGCAGCAACTTCTTTGAATGGAGTTAAAGCTTTCAAAGCTTCCAAAGTTGCGTTAGCAGCATTTAGAGGAGCTTTAGAACCTAATGATTTTGCAAGAATGTTTTCAATTCCAGCAAGTTCAAGAACTAGACGAACTGCACCACCTGCAATAATACCGGTACCTTGAGATGCAGGTCTAAGCATTACAGCACCAGCACCAGATCTTCCAGTGATAGGGTGTGGAATAGTTGTTTTGAAGATAGGTACATTAACAAGATTTTTTCTACCATCAGCGATAGCTTTTTGGATAGCAATAATAACTTCTGCAGCTTTGGCACAACCAACACCAACTTGGCCTTTTTTGTTGCCTACAATAACGATTGCGCGGAAGCTTAATTTTTTACCACCTTTAACTACTTTTGTTACACGGCTGATTTGAACAACACGTTCAATCCATTCAGATTGAGGTTTTTCTTCTGTTGTTTCAATTTTCTTTTTGCCACGTCCACGTCTACGTGTATTTTTTTCTTCAGCAGGAGCTTCTTCAGTTGTTTCAACTGTTTCAGCTTTAGTTTCTTCTACTACTGCCATTTCTTCTTTGTTTTCTAAATCCATTGATTTTTACCTTTCATAATTTCTTAATGGTTTTACTAATTTTATGTATTTGCAAATACACCAAAATAAAGCTATTTAAAGCCTATGGTAAAGTATTCGCATGTAACTTTTCTGACAAAATATATAATAACAACAAAAATAATATTTTGCAACTGTTATTTACATGAAAAAACTGCTCCATAACTTTTGTTGAAGTTAAAGCAAGCAGTTTCCAACTCTCATCTATTAAAAACTTTTACAATCAAAGTGTTGCAGCTGATAGGTAAGGACCTGCGCACAATACACAACCTTTCTTTTTTATTTATTTAAAATTTTATCCAACATTCCTAACATTGCAGATTTAAGTTTGTCGCATTCTTCCTTAGTTTTTGCCTCAAATCTCAATGTAAACACAGGTTCTGTATTACTTTGTCTGATTAGTGCAAAACCTCCATCAAATACAATTCTCATTCCGTCTAAAGTAATAATATCTTTAATTGGAGTGCCGAAAATAGCTTTGTTTGCTTCAATCATCGCTTGAACTTTTTCTAAAGTAGATTTTTTCAGCTCGTTAGGGCAAGGATATCTTACCTCTGAAGAAGAATAAACTTCGCCAAAAACCTTTAACATATCTGATATTTTGAATTTCGGGTTAAGTTTTTTGTGTTTAGAAATAATTTCAATAATTCTGCAACCGGCATATATAGCATCGTCGAAGCCATAGTATCTGTCTTTAAAGAATGTGTGACCGCTCATTTCGCCAGCTAATAAAGCATTTGTTTCTTTCATCTTGTCTTTTATATAGCCGTGTCCGGTTTTACACATAACAGAATGGCCGCCTAGTTTGTCAATTGTATCAAACAAAACTTGTGAACATTTTACTTCGCTTACAACAGTCGGACAAATATTTTTATCTTTGCAATTGTCAATCAAATCTTGTGCGTAGACTAAAAGCAATTTGTCACCTGTTAAAAATCTTCCCTCAGAATCGATTATGCCAATTCTGTCACTATCTCCATCGTAGGCAATACCAACATCAGCATGTTCTTTTACTACAATTTCTTTTAGGGTATCAAGAGTTTTTTCAACACTTGGATTTGGGTGGTGATTAGGGAAGTTTCCGTCGGGTTCAGAGAATAGTTCTACAACTTCGCAACCTAATTTTTTATATAATTCAGGACCAACAACTCCGCCTGTTGCATTTGCACTGTCAACAACAACTTTAACTCCATCACCGATTTTTCCAAAACGTTTTTCCATATCTTCAATATAATTTGGAATAATATTAACGTCTGCAACTTTCCCTGTCATTCTGAGCGTATGCGAAGAATCTTCTGGGGCTCCTTCGGCTATAGCTTCAGGATGACTTAACCAATTTTTAAATGTTATATCACGAACTTCTTTAATTTGTTTTTCGGTCAAAGTTCTTTTATTATAAGTCATTTTTAGACCGTTATATTCTTTAGGATTGTGGCTTGCAGTAATAATTGCAGCGGCAATAACATCATAACCTGAAATGCCGACAACTTCTGAATAATAACCGATTGGTGTAGGAGCAAGCCCTAAGTTGATTACATTTGCTCCAGTTGAGGTAATTCCTTCTGATAAAGCTTTTTCTAATGCAGGAGAATGCAATCTTGCATCACGTGTAATTGTAATCCACATATCAGCAGCACATTTACCTGATTGTTCTTTTAACCATTCAACAAAACCAATACCTGTGTTATAAAATAATTCTTCTGTTATATCTTCACCATAAATTCCTCTTATATCATTTTTCCCAAATGCGTGTTCATATTTTTTCATGTTAAATTACTCCCTAATCTAATATCTTATGTTAAAATAATAACATAAACTATGAAATTTCAAAATGTATTGCAAAATATCTATAATAATGAACGTTTTGCAGGATGGGTATTTATCTTACCTGCCCTTTTAGGAACTTTTATTTTTATTATAATTCCGGTAATTTGTTCATTTGGCTTAAGCTTTGCAAAATGGGATTTACTAAATCCTATACAATTCGTTGGTTTGGATAATTACAAAGAAATTTTTTCAGAAACACTTTTTTATAAAATATTTTTTAATACAATTGTTTTTGCGCTTTCTACTTCAATTTTAGGAGTAATTATTCCGCTTGTTTTGGCATGTATTTTAAATTCAAAAATTAGAGGTTCAGAATTTTATAAAACAGCATATTTTTTACCATTTATTACTCCTATGATTGTAATTGGAGTTGTATGGGAATGGATTTTTGACCCTAATATAGGGCTTTTAAACCATTTTTTACATTTACATATCAATTGGCTTTATGATACACATTTTGCTATGCCTGCATTAATCATAGTATCGGTTTGGAAGTTAATCGGCTATAACATGATTATATTTTTATCATCATTGTCCGGAATTTCTCAAAGCATGTTTGAGGCTGCAAAAATTGATGGAGCAACTTCTTTTCAAACTTTTAAAAATGTAACTGTTCCATTACTTTCTCCATCTATATTTTTTGTCGTAATTATTACGGCAATAAGTTCATTCCAAGTATTTGATTTAATATATTTGATGACGCAAGGTGGTCCTTTAGACAGTACAAATGTTTTAGTTTATGCGATTTATAAAAATGCATTTGAATATTTTAATGTAGGTAAAGCATCTGCAATTGCTTATGTTTTATTTTTTATAATACTAGTTTTAACCCTTGTTCAGTGGAACTTAAGAAAAAATTTGGTTTATAATGAGGATTAATTTTTGTAACAAACGCAAATAATTTCCTAAAGATTTAAAAAAAATTAACCGTACATACAAATGTCATAGGGAGTGTGTACGATGTTAGAAAACAATAATACCGAAAAATTAAAACAAGAAATTAATGAATTAGTTGACAATGTTGAAAAAATTCAAAATGAAATAGACGTATATTGTGAATTAATGAAAAAAATGTTTTTAAACACATCTAATTTAAACTAGTGGCTAATGTGATTTATTTATAAGTCACTTATATTTATTATATGAAAATTGTAATTTTAGGTGGTGTTGCTGCAGGTGCTAAAGCAGCCGCAAAGGCACGTAGAACTTTGTCTGACGCTGAAATTGATCTATATACCGATGATACCCATATTTCATATTCTTCATGTGGGTTACCTTACTATATTGAGGGAAATTTTGAGGATTACAAACTTTTGTTAGTCGTTTCCCCTGAAGAGTTTGAAAAGAAAAATGTGCATATTCATTTAAGAAATAGAGCTATGAAAATTATTCCGGAAGCTAAACAGGTTTTAGTTCAAAATTTGACCACCCAACGAGCATTTCTTGTTGAATATGATAAATTAATAATAGCGATTGGTGCTAGACCTGTTATCCCTAAAATTAAAAATGTAAATCTACCCAATATTTTTACACTACGAAAAATAGAAGATGGAATTACAATAAAAGAAAAAGCCTTAAAATCGACTCACGCAACGATTGTTGGTGGGGGATATATTGGAATAGAGCTTTTAGAAGCTTTAGTAAAACAAAATTTAAAAGTAACTCTTGTTGAATATTCTCCATATATTATGACTACTTTCGATGAAGACATGTCAAAATTAATACAAGAACAGTTGAATTCTATTAGCAATGGACGTTTTGAAATTATAACATCAGAAATTGTAACAGAATTTTCAGGAGATATTGACGGCGTGAAATCGGTTAAAACGGGTACTGGTAAAGAATTTAATACAGATTTTGTTGTTTTGTGTACAGGAGCAACCCCAAATGTTGAAATTGCAAAAGACGCAGGGATAGATTTAGGTGTAACCGGTGCGATTAAAGTTAACGAAAAAATGGAAACAAATATTAAAGATATTTATGCTTGTGGTGACTGTGTAGAAGAACATTTAGTTGTAAGCAATACTAAAATATGGCTTCCACTAGGCTCTAATGCTAATAAGGAGGGAAGAACAGCTGCCATAAATGCTTGTGGTGGAGATGATAAATTTTTTGGGGTATTAGGCTCATCAGTTACAAGATGCCTTGATTTAACAATGTCAATGACAGGTTTAACCGAAAAAAGAGCTGCAACACTTGGATATACACCGGTATCAGTGACAGTTACTAAAAATGACAAGGTAGGATATATGCCTAATGTTAATAATATTACACTAAAATTGATTGCAGATCACAATACGGGCAAACTTCTGGGGGGGCAAGCTATAGGAGCAGGTGATGCCGATAAAAGGATTAATTCACTTGCGGCTGCACTTTTAGCCGGTATGACTGTTGATGAATTTTATAAAAATGATTTGACCTATGCACCGCCGTTTTCACCAACAATTGATCCACTATTGAATGCATCTCAAATTCTTATGGGAAAGGTCAAATCAAAGTATTAAAGATGTTTAAAAAGATATTTAGCTACACCCTCCCCCATTGAAAAGCAACTTGCTTGAACTCTCAATGCGCCCTGAGCCATAAAGTCCGCAGAAATACACCTTCCAACGACAAATAAGTTGTCTATATCTGCTGACATTAAGCTTTCTAGTGGTAATGTATAATCTTTTACAATCTCTAAAGTCGAGCTATCCTTATCTTTTGAATGAACATCGACAGGATAGTTTGAAACTACAACTGGGTGTTCAAACTTTTTACCGGATTTTACGTTATCAATTGTGTAAACATATTTACCTTTGATTCTCCTTGAAACCCTTATCCCAAGCATATCAGCTATATTTGAAATATATGAATTTTCAAATCCGGGAAGATAAATTTTACAAAAATTTGCGAGTCTAAATATATTTTTTCTCGCTAGCTGCAAGGCTTTTGACATATTTACAACATCAAGAGTTTGAGTATAATCTATTATTCTTGGACAGTTAAAAGCAATTGTTGAAGGCATTCCAGCTACTGTAAATATCTGAAAATAGTTCCTGTCGTGATCTTTTAGTATCCCTTTATTTACTGCATCTTCAAATAGCGGAGCTAAAGCCCACTTTTTACCTTTATCCCACGTATATGCGGTAGACAGGTGAATAAAGCCGTCTATATCCTCAACAGTAGTAACGTTTTTATCTTTATCATAATCTTTTAACCATTTTGCAAAATGAGGAACATCAACTCCACCCATCATAAATCGTAAACTAACTGGTTGATCTTTTTTCATTTCTTCTAAAAATTCACAACCACAAAGTTTTCCAATTTCACAATTACCTGTTGCATCAATTACATATTCCGCTCCGATAGATACCAATAATTCTTTGTTTTGCTGTTCTATCTTTTCGTTATATACAGATAACATCTCTTTAGAAATAATAACACCTTTAAGAACTCTGTTCTCAATAATAACATCCCTAATATGGCAGTCAAAAAACACTTCTACATTGGCTTTTGCCATTAAGGTGTCCAGAGCTATTTTAGTTAACTCTGGGTTGAACCAACCTCTGTTACCTTGGTAGGTTGCTTGCCCCCCAATAGAATGCAATTCATCAACCAATTCGTTGTAAAACTCAGTATTTATCTGGTGTTCACCTGATTTCATAGCAGGAACAACAAGTGCAGATGTTATTGTCCCGCCCAAGTGTATATTTTTCTCTATTAAAAGAGTTTTTAGTCCTAATTTGCCGGCAGTATAAGCTGCTGCACAACCGGCAGTTCCTCCACCAACAACAATTAAATCATATCTATCCATAGTTTAATTATAAGTTACACTAATAAACATTGCAAAAAAGTTAATTAATATTAAATATTTCAGGACAAATTTTCGGAGTTATCTCTTTTTCACCAACAAATAGCCTATCTTGAGGAGCTATTTTAATAAGCTTAAAACTATTTAATAATTCATCTAAAGTCAAAACATCATCTTTTTTGTACAAATTTTGGGGACTTTTTGGATAAATTGTATTTATAAACCAAGTATCTGAATAACTTTCATAACCAATATTGCTTTCTGCAAATATGTTTTTATGGGTCTCAAATATTGATGGAGAGACTATTTTCTTTAGTTCTGTTTTTAGTTTTTCAAATAGCGGTATTGAATTCTCACTTTGGCGAAGCTTTTTTGCTCCTAATATAAGTGCAGATTTCACATCAGTTAACATATTAGCTACAGTATTCACAAATTGAGTTTTAACATTTTCAATATTTTCAGCTTTATCCAAAAGATGAAAAGCTAAAACATTATTACCATCAACTACACCTCCAGCCGTACAAGTCCTAACCTCTGGAGTCCAAACATCATAGCCTTTGCAAAATGATTCAATAAACGGTTCTTTCGGTTTTCCACAATAAAAAAATTGGCGAAATCGCCTTGAATCAAAATCTTTTCCAGAAACAAATTTAATATTTGAAGTAAAATTTTGTGAATAATTTTTTGATTGAATTTTCATATTGTTTTTAAAACCTGTAAAAATAAAAATTGCTTGTAAAATTTCCAAAGAATATCGCACAGATATATACCAATAACTAAACATGAGCATTTTTGTAATTTTTTATAAATTTTGTACTTGAAATAAGATTTGAATTTTCAACTTCAATTTTATGGTTGTTTATAATCGCCTCATTATCGAGAGATAAATCTTTGTCACGATAAAATATACCTGCTCTCGATTTCATAAGCCCTAAATCGTAATCTGAGAGGTCATGAATTAATTCAGTATTATAATTTGTTTCTCTATTATTTTGTGAAACATCTGTATGAGGTTTAATAGCTACAGTTCCGGTAAATTTGTTTTGATTTTTTGAAAATATTTTTTTTACAATAAAACCGGCATTCAAAAAACAATTTCTGACTTGCGCTGAATTTGAGTAAGTCAAAATCAATCCACCATCTTCTAAATGCTCATAAAGCAGCTTAAAAAATTCAAGAGACCATAAACATGGACACTTTGTTGGAGTAAAAGCGTCTAAAAATACAAAATTGTACTTATTTGTATCATTCATTATGGCTTGTCTTGCATCATTGATTTCTAGGCTAAAATCAAAATCTAATAATTCTAGGTATTTAGAAGCTATTTTATAGCCTTTAGATAGATACTTATAATATATATTATGTAAGAAGCTGCTTAATCGTCCTAAAGTGGTATAAATAGACCTTTTATTTCTATAAAACTCAAATAAACGTATTATTTTAAGGTCAAAATATTGTCTGTATTTTTTATCTTTTAAAATCGAAATTGTATCATCATCAATTTGGTCAAAAATCTTTTGAAGCAGTATGATATCAACTTCTTCTTTTAATTTGTATTTTGCCACAGCCTTATTTGAAGACAATCTTTTAATTTTTTCTTGTTTATAGATAATTTCACTTTTAGAATTTAATTTTCCAATATCTTCTTCAAATGTTTTAAAAAATGGAGATAAAGTTGCAAGAATTTTATCTGTGTCTATAGCATGAATAGAAATCTTATATTTTTTGTTATAAGTATATATCTTATCGATACTTTTATAAGAAGAGATATTATTTGTATCTATCGCCTCGTTATAGAGGTAATCTAACAATAAATTTATTAAACTTTTTGAGTTGTAACCTATTCCAAAACAAATATCTAAAATTTTTATTTCAGAATTTTTTCTAAAATAATTTTCAAAATTCGATGGCAAAATAAATTTTTCATAAGCTTCTGTTAAAGCCCCATAAGTAGAATGATAAATATCATTCGCTTTTGCGGAGAATAAGCCTACAGATCCATCATTTGTAAAATATGGAAATAATTCGTACATACAGTTATTATAGGGGGTATATCCAACAATTCAACTTCTTTAAATATCTTCACTTTTGCCTTTTTTAATGTTTTTGATATAATACTGTTATTAAAATGAGGGAAATATGAAAATAAGTGTAAAAGTGCCGGCAACTACGGCAAATTTAGGCCCAGGATTTGATTGTTTAGGGATGGCTTTGCCTATATATAATACTATAACCATTGAAGAAACAGTACTTCCGGGAACGGGAATTGAGATTAACGCAATAAATGATGCTTCTTCAAGTGATGACTTGATGTTTGAGCATATTCCACTTGACGAAACAAGCATAATTTATAAAGCCGTTGAACTTTTATATAATTCAATCGGACAAACACCTAGTGAATTAAAAATTACAGTACAATCTCAAATCCCTATTGCAAGAGGATTGGGTAGTAGTGCATCAGTAATTGTAGGTGGGCTTTTAGCCGCGAATGAGCTTTTAGGGCATCCTGCTGACGAGGTTGCTCTCTTATCTATTGCAACAGAAGTCGAGGGACATCCTGACAATGTCACTCCGGCAATTGTTGGCGGACTTTGCTTGACATCTCAAGAAGATGACGGCTCCATTCTTTATCGCAAACTTAATTGGCCTGAAGAATGGAACATAACAGTTTGTATTCCTGATTATGAATTATCAACAGATATTTCCCGTTCAGTTTTACCAAAAGAAGTTCCAATGGAAGATGCTGTATTCAATGCTAAACGTCTTGCGATGTTTGTTGAGGCGGTTAACACAAAAGATGCAGACCTTATGAAATCAGCATTGCAAGATAAGTTACATCAACCGTACAGAATGAAACTTGTTCCGGGACTTGATAAAATATTGGAAAACTTGAAACATGAAGAAAATGTTTTAGGATGTGTTTTAAGTGGCGCAGGTCCGTCAATTATCGTTATTTCTCAGAAAAATGATTTAGATAAAATAAAATCAATTGTTAAAGAGACTTGGGAAGATATGAATGTAAAAGTTAACTTAATGACTTTACCTGTTGAACCTCAAGGCGCACAAATTGTAAGTGAGTAAGATATAAAATTATGGAAAAAATCGATTTTACACCATTAGAAAAAGCGATAAAAAGCTTAGACGAGATTATTGAAAGATATAATCGAGAAAGCTATGATGATGCTATTAGAGATGCAATGATTAAGAGGTTTGAATATACTTATTCGCTCTCTTTAAGGTTTTTAAATCGTTTTTTAAAGCAAATGTTACCAGAAATTGAAGATAATTTAACGTTTAACGAAATTATTCGAGAAAGCAACAGATTTGGGCTATTAAAAACAAATCTTGAGGAATGGACTGTATATCGACAGAAAAGAAATATGACCTCACACACCTACGATGAAGATGTCGCAAAAAGTATCGTAGTTGTTATACATGATTTCAGAGATGAAGTGCATTTTGTTTTAGAACAATTAAAGAAAAACAGTAATGATTGATTTAGAAGATAAATATATTGATTTTATAAAAAAAACAATTTCAAGATATTTGAATAATTGTGAAATATTTTTGTACGGTTCTAGAGTAAAAGGAACAGCAAGGAAATATTCAGATGTTGATATTGCGATACTTTCTGATAGTTTAACAGAAAAGATTAAGTTAAAAATAATTTCAGAATTTGAAAATTCTACTTTTCCATATAACATAGATATAATCGACTTAAAAACAATTTCTAATGATTTTATGAAACAAATAAATAATTCTTTAATAAAATTATAGTTAACATTTTGTAACAAATCTTTTAAATTATTAAAGTTTTAAATAAATACATCCGATATACCATAATGAAAGTTACTAAGGAAAAAAGAAAGGTAAACGTCATTATGGGAATGGCAGCAGGACAAGCCAGATTATTATCTATAACATCCCGTATGTCTGATAATGAGCTTAGAGCTCAGCTTATCAACAACGATAAGATGCGTCTTGCAACCAAAAGTGCACAGGTTAGTGAGGCCTACACAACTGCACTTAATGAAGCACAATTGATGTTTACTAATTACGATAAAGATAATAATAGCAGTTATAAAGAATTAACATTCAATTCTTTAACAGCATATAATCAATACAATAACCAATATGCTATTTCAAATTCAGCAGGTCAGTTATTGGTTTCAGAAACTGATGCTACAAACTTTCAAAAATCGGCCGATTTAAATGCTTTCTTGGCATGCTATGGTTTAGAAGAGACAACTTCTTACTTTGATGAAACGCTAAAAAAATATCAAGGAGTTAGCTATTGGTCTTTAGATTCTTCTGGAAAACTTGTAAATATAAAATCATCTGACGGTGTTGTTTATAACACAGATAATATATATGCTGATTCAAACGGAGTTACACATACAATACAAATTGATTCTGGCTACACTGCCAAGGATTTAGAGGCGATGTATGGTGTTGGCGGAAAGAATTACAATACAGTAAAAGCTTCTACAGATTACTTTAATTATACTTCTGCTTTAACAAAATTTAATACTGCTCAAAGTACATACGAATCTTATGTTGCAGCAACTGCGGACAATATTCTTCAAACTCTAAAAACACAAGATGGTAATAAAAACACTTTAAAAGATTTAAGCAATGAACTTAATTCTGCAACAGATATTAATAATGCAAAAAGTATTCTTAACAAAATATCAAGTATTATTGGTAATCCAGAAAGTACTTCAATAGGAGAGTCTAAGAACACTATTGTAGATTTTGTCGAAAGAGACGCATCAGGAAATTTGGCTAAAACGTCTAAAGACTATTATACTGAGCAAATAGATAGATTAAAAAGAGTTCAAAATGGTGAAGATAAAATAACATCAGGTTTAGTATATGATTCTTCTTCAAATACAGTTACCTTAAAAGATGATTCAGATGTTGTTTTTGTTTTGACTTATGACCCAAATAGTAAAAGTTATACTAGCGGAGTAGTAAAAATTGCCAATGATGATTCTGAAAATCCAACATATACCGATAAAGCAATAACACTGGTCAACAATAACGGAACATTTGGTTTTGAAACTGGTAATACTAAATATTCTGGAATTCCGATTCCTGATGATAAGGGGCAATTCGGCGACTATACAATCTTGGAAAAAACAGAACCTGATTTAGCTGGCTTAAAAACAGTTGGTCAAGAAATTATTTCTTCACTTATGTCTACTATGTACAAAATGGTTGACAAAACGTCAAATTACTTTACAAAAAGTATTGATTTTACGAAAGACCCAATAAAATTAGGCAACACAGACGTTGAAGAATTCAAAGCGTACAAAGAAGCAGCCCAAGCTTTGTATCAAATTATTTATGGAAATACTACAAACTTCCCTAAAAATGTTAATGAATGGTCAGACATATCAGATTTTACAAAATTTGGCAACACTCCTCCTGACAACTTTAAAAAAGTTTATGAAATATTGATACTTGATGCAATCATGGATACGTATGGGGAACCTAATAAAGCTTGGATTGATACAAAAAACAAGAACGAAAATGGTAGCGCAAAAGCTCAGTGGTACACGAATTTATATAATAAAATGAAATCGTCTGGCTACAAAGCATTGCAAGATGGTTTGGCATCAAGTGCAGAATGGATTAAATTTGCATTTGAAAGCGGCTTGGTTTGTCTTGAACAAGTTGATACAAACAACAATTGGAATTCTACAACTTATACGAATTGTAGTGATATCACAGAACAAACAAACAATGCTGCTATTACAAAAGCAGAAGCAGAATACAATGCCGCAATGGCTAAAATCGAAAACAAAGATAAGAGATATGACCTTGAATTGAAAAACATCGATACTGAACATAATTCACTACAAACAGAATACGATTCAATAAAAACGGCAATCGACAAAAATATAGAAAGAACATTTAAAATATACTCATAGAAAGTAATACACTACATTTTATATTTATTTTTCCCCTACACACTTTTATGGCAGAACTTGGTTCTGCCTTTTTATTTTAAACTTTATATTGATATAAAGATTATGTAAGGAAATCAATGTTTAACTATTTTTTAGTTTATAATCATAATATAGATAAGACAAATGGAGATAATTATAATGGAAACAGTTAATGAAATTCTTTCAAAGTTAGAAAATGCAGACAATGTTACAAAGAACAAATTGGAAAATGAATTAGTAAATATTGGAACTTCTGTGGTACCTCAACTTGTTGATGAATTGCAAGTTGTTAGAGGTATAAAAAGAGGTGTCGTTGCAATGACTTTAATCAGATTAGGCAACGCTTCCGTAAAATATCTAAAGGAAGCTGCAAAAGATAACAAGGATTTTGAATGGGTTGCTGAATACCTTATTAGAGAAATCGAATGTTCAGTAGCTGCATAAACTTAAAATAATAAATTGATAAGAAGGCGTGTTGGAATATACATGCCTTTTTTATTACAAAAATTTATGCTATAATCGGGTCATGGGGAAGAAAGCTTTATTATTTTATATTACGTTATTTTTATTAATTCTTGCATTTTCCACAACTGCAACTCATTTTGATTATGATTTATGGGCAAGATTGATTGCAGGCATGGGTGTTGTTGAAGGGGGGCACGTTTTAACATCGGACTTCTTGTCTTACACTCCTGTTCACACTTGGTGGGATCACGAATGGGGTGCAGGTGTTATATTTTATGCTGTGCTAAAATTATTTGGACCATATAGCTTGATTATTCTTCAAGCATTAATGCTTTTTGGAATATTTTTCACTGCTTCAAGAATTATTAAAAATAGAACGAATATTTCTCCATACAATATTTTATTCTATTTCTTCGCTTTAATGGCTGTCATGGATAACTTGAATAACCCAATAAGATGCCATATGTTCAGCTTTTTATTTTTTACAATATTTATTTATTTACTTGAAAAAGTTCGAAAAGGAAACCACAAACTTCTTTTTATAATTCCACCGATGATAATTCTTTGGAATAATATTCATGGCGGTGTTATTGCCGGTTTGGGGTTACTTGCAATGTACACATTAGGAGAATTCTTAAATAAAAAGCCTTATGCAAATTACTTGATAACTCTTGCTGTTTCAACCCCATTGCTATTAATAAATCCTTGGGGATATTCTTACGTAAAATTTTTACTTATGGCAAATACAATGAAAAGACCTTATATCATTGAATGGTGGGGATTATTTTCAAAATTCTACTTGTTAAAACAACTAAAATTCAAACTTTTTATGCTTATAACAATATTTGCAGAAAGTTTTTTTACTTTAAAACAAATAAGAAAAAATACTCTAAAAGAATGGTACGAGAAAGCTGACAAAGTAAAATATATTCTAATTTTATCAACACTTTATCTTGCGATAAGTCATGTTAAATTATTACCGTTTTTTGCAATTTCAGCACTCTGCTTTATGTATGAAGATATCTACAAACTTTTAGAAAATTATGAATTACCGCACTGGAAGGACAGAATTATTTATATTTTACTGCTATTTCTTTCTATTTTTACGCTCACTGCAAAGAATTTTTCTGTTCCAGTCGGGCTAAATAATTATCCTATAAAAGAAGTTGAATTTATTAAAACAAACCATATAAAAGGGAATATTTTAAGCAATTTCGGCTACGGCAGCTATATATCATACAAACTTTATCCGCAGAATAAAATATTTATGGATGGTCGCTACGAAGAAGTCTACTATGACTATATGGTGCCGTTGCTAAAAGAATTTTTCCTTGCTTATCCGCATTGGAAACAACTACTGGATAATTTTCCTCCGGATGTCATGATTATTGAAAAATCTTACCCGATTTACAATGTTTTAAAACAAAAAAATGAGTGGAGTGTTGTATATGAGGGAAGAAACTTTGGAGTATTTTTACCTACAAATATAGCCAAAAATAAAAAGTTTATACAACCGACTAACGACATTAATTATTACAAAAATACTCTATTTACTACAGGAATAAAATTTTAAATATCGTATAATTGATTTATGGAAAATAGTTTTAAATACACATGTTTATTTGGCGGTGGCGCAATTAGAGGAGTTTCTTACATAGGAGCTATAAAAGCTATGGAAGAACTGGGAATAACGCCTAATAGGCTTGCCGGCTCATCTGTAGGGTCAATTATTGCAGCATTACTTGCTGTCGGCTATAACGCACAAGAGCTTAAGGATATTTTTATTAAAGTAAATTTTGAGCTTTTTAAAGACATTTCAATCGGATTAGGTCCTTTATTTGCAATAAGTAAAGGGGAAGTTTTTTTAGAATGGGTCAGAGAGCTCATTGAAAAGAAATACTATGGAGAAAATTATAAAAAAGGCTTAAATCCAGCTGTAACATTTAGAGATATCGAAAAAAATCTTGTCGTCATAACAACAAATCTTTCAAATTTTGAATGCAAAGAGTTTTCTAAAATTGACACTCCAGATTATGAAATAGCTTCTGCTGTAAGAATTTCTTGTTGTATGCCGGGGCTTATGAAACCAATTGAATATAACAAAACCTTGCTTGTTGACGGCGATTTACAAAAAAGTTGGCCAATGTGGAAACTTTCCAAACATCTTTTAAATGATTATGAAAGGATTTTAGAATTCCGTCTTGAGGGAAATTATGACACAAATGATATATCCGGAATAAATTACGCAAATGCTGTTTACAGTTGCATGACTGCGATGTCAACATCATTTATCACGAATATATATGGGGGCAAAGATAAGTTCGATTATATTGTTCTAAATACAGGTGACATTGTTGTTGTTGACTTTAATATTAGTGAAGCTAAGCGTAACGATTTGATTGATTCCGGTTATAATCAGACCATGACATACTTTAAGGAATTTTTACCACAGAAAAAAACAAAAATCTTAAACAATTATTCTGCAATCATAAACCATGTTAACAAAATACAAAAATATATAACTTCAATTAATATTCAAAAAGCTAAAAACCAACTTGGTGATTTGTTTATGGAGCTTCCGGAACTTTCAAAAATCATTGATTTGACAGATTATAATGAAATAATAAATTTTAAAAATTTATTTTTGAAAAATCTTAAATATCCTGCATTATTTGGAAAAATTGTTCTAAATAATTCTAAACTAGTGGAGGCAGAATTGAAAAAACTTAGTGAAAAACTGACTGAAAAACAAACAGAATTAAGTAATTATCTAGATGAATTTAATAGTAAATAAATTTCTTGACATTAAAAAGGTTTTAGGTTAAGATAAATATGCTGAAGTGACTGATTTTCGGGAGTTTTAGTAAAACAGATTGAAAATTAAATATGCCCTGGTGGCAAGGACTCCGGTTTTTCGATTGCTTATCGAAAAAATTGGAGGAAAGAGTAGACGCCGTCTACCGAGTTCGCTGGGGAAATAAATTGAAAATTAAATATGCCCTGGTGGCGGAATCGGTAGACGCGTCGGACTTAAAATCCGGTTGGAGTTAAATCCAGTGCCAGTTCAAGTCTGGCCCAGGGCAAGTATAAAGAACTCGGAAGAGTTCTTTTTTAATTGGGGTTTATTAGTCCAATTTGAATTTACTTGATTATATAAACTTTCCCAATTCTAGGCTAATAGAGGCTAATTTTTTAGAATGAGATTTGAGTTTCAAAGTACACCAAAAGGGACTTTTCGGGTGCTCAAAAGTCCACAAAATTTTCTAAATTTTTAGTTAAATTTACCTCTATCCTTGAATACATTTACTTTTCAGCCATTGAACAAAATGAGTACCAAAAGCCCAATTTGAAATTTCTTGTATTTTGAGATGTGTCGAATTATCTCTGAGATTGGGATTTAGACTTGATTTTTACCATAACAAGAGTGATGAATGACTATGTAAAAAAGGAATAAAAACATGGTCGAATTCACTCCAGAAAAATCAAAGAAAATAGTCTTAGCTAGGCTAGATTTGCTTAATCAATGGAAAGAATTTCGCAGAAAATCTGATAACAAACTTCAAGCTGATTATGATTTTGTAAATTTGCATAATACTTCGAATTCACACCTTTTTGAGATATTAGGCAAAATTAGTAGAGGTACACTTCACCGTTGGAAAAATATTCTCAATGGAATCGAAGATTACACTAAACTTATTCCACAATATAGATATGCAAAAATAGATGAATATAGAACTTGTTTAACAGATGAAGAAATAAAAATATTTATGGGTTTGTTACTCCACCCTAATAGGATTTGTATAGATAAAGCCATAGCTCTTACAAAATACAAACTTCAACAACAAGGGCAAAGTTACATTCCTGCAGATATTACTTTTAGAAAATATGCAAATTGGTTCAAGAAAAACAATTATGATAAGTGGATTCTTGCACGTGATGGAGAAAAAGCTCTGTCGGATAAAGTTGAACCATATATTAAACGTGATGCAAGTTTGCTAGAAGTTGGAGATATCCTTGTAGCAGATGGACACGTTTTGAATTTTAATGTAATTAATCCATTCACAGGGAAACCTACAAGGGCAACTTTAGTAGGATTTTTAGATTGGAAATCCACAGCACTTGTAGGGTATGAAATTATGCTAGAGGAAAACACTCAATGTATTGCAAGTGCATTAAGAAATGCAATTATTAATCTAGATATGATTCCTAAAATAGTTTACCAAGATAACGGTAGAGCATTCAGAGCTAAATACTTTACTGATGATAAAGGCTTTACAGAGTTAGGATTTAATGGACTATATTCAAAACTTGGTATAGAAACAGTATTTGCAAGACCATATAATGCAAGAGCAAAAGTTATTGAAAGATTTTTCAAAGAATTTCAAGAAGGTTTTGAAAAATTATTACCAAGTTATATTGGAAATAATATTCAAAATAAACCCGCCTATATGATGCGAAATGAAAAGTTGCACAAACAATTACATAATGACTACATTCCTACTCTAGATGAAACAATAAAAATGATTGATATGTGGTTGAATTTTAAAAATTCTCAACCTTGTCCGAATGCACCAGATAAAACAATAGCAGAAGTTTTAGAAGAAAGAAAACGACAAAATATAGATATAAACCAGCTTGATGATTTAATGCTTGCAACTGAAGTTAAAACAATACAGAGAAATGGTATAAGATTTTTAAATTGTGATTATTTTGATGAACGTCTTTATGGGTTTAAAAATAAAGTTTTAATTAAATACAACCTTTTTGATTTAACAAGTATCAAAGTTTATACAACAAAAGGTGAATACTTATGTACGGCAGGACGTGTAACTGAAACTCACCCAATGGCAAAATTGTTGGGAACGGTTACTGACTTTGAAGATTACAAGCAGAAAATTGTTAAACAAAGAAAGTTGCATAAGAAAACCATAAATGCTGTAAAGACATATTTATCCAATGATGAAGTTAAGTATTTAGAAACAAAAATGCTTGAAGAAAATTCAAACCCTGTTCAAACAGAATTTAAAATACGTTCAAAAGGTGTTCAAAAAATATTTAAGAATAATTCAGAAAAATTTGAATACTTAATCAAGAATAATCCACAGGATAAATGGCTAGAAGAATTTAAACAAAGTAAGGAGTATAAATTATTGTATGAATAGCGGCTTGCGAGCAGAGGGCTTAAGCATGAGCGTGCCTGTTTAATGCGAGCAAGCCAAGAAAGGATAACACATGAATAGAACCTTTGTAAAAACGCAGAATGTGAAAAACTTTATAGGTCTTGTTGAAAACTTGATTAACAAACCAAAGAATATTCCTAAAATGGGGCTCATCTATGGCGAACCAGGGCTTGGTAAATCCCAAACAGCATTATGGTTGGCTTGCAAATATGATGCGATATATTTAAGAGCAACAAATTTAATGACAGGTAGATGGCTCCTGGAAGAGTTAGTCAAAGAATTAAATGAAATCCCAAGGTATTTAACATCGGATAATTTCAATTTAATTGTCCAAAAATTAAAACAAAAACCTAAATTAATCATTGTTGATGAAATAGATTATTTGATGAACAACTTGAAAATGATAGAAATTTTGAGAGATATTCACGATGAAACGGATTGTCCAATAATCCTTGTTGGTATGGGGTTAGCTCATAAAAAACTAGAACGATACAAGCATCTTTTTGATAGGTTTTCTGAAATAGTTAAATTTGAAATTTTTAGCGTCAATGACTTAAAACAAATATTTGAACAACTCTCAGAAATTACTGTAAATATTGATGCTATCGAATATATACACAAAAAATATAATCGTTTTCGACAAATAGTGCAATTAATTAACCAACTTGAAATTGTCACAAAAGAGAATAATTTTGAAGAAATAACTCTTGATATAATTAAGGAGATTTTATGAACATTGAAAAGCGGATTTTCGGTAGGGTGCCGTGTGAGCATAGCGAACCCAGCCCGTAAGGTGGAGCGAGACGTTACTCCCGGACAACCCGAATAATCCAAGACAGAAAGGATTTATAAATGAACATAGAAAAATTAGCAAAACATCTAAAAGAATTTACACTTGACGAAATAAATATGATAGCAGAATGTGATTGTAAAATAGAACTTGAAACTCTTCTCCAAAATCAAAAACTTATTTTGAAAGACAAAATTTATACTTATAATGAGCAATGTTCTGGTATTAATTTTGGAATATTTGTTAATAAAAACGAAAGTTGTGAGAATTTAACATTAGAGGAAAAGGTTAAACATTTTTTAGAAAATTATGTCATGAAATATTGCTCAAAGAAAACAAATAGAATTTATAGAACAGCTTTCAAACTAGATATATTGCCCATCATCAAAAAGAAACGTATAACAAATTTTACTCAAGATGACATAAAAACTATTTATGAATTTTTCGTAGAAAGGAACTTCAAACCTAGACGAATTAAAAACACAATGGCACTTTTAAAACAGTTTTTAAAATATTGCAAAGCCGAAAATTTAATAGATGATTATACAAACTAATTCAAAAAGGTGAAATGGTATTTATACAAGCAAAACAACTCAGTTTCACTTGCTACAAAACTTGAAAGTGCTACTTTGGGCTTGTTCAGGATATAAACCTTTTGAGACTAGATTCCCAACATTCACAATCAAGAATGAAAACCGCTTGAGCATATTATAAATATAAATTATAGGATTTTACTTCATCCCATAAAGCCATTAATTTGCATTCATCATATAAAATATTTTCTATAAATTCCTGCCAAATTTGAGGACTGTTATTTAAGGAATAACCATCGTTCAATTCATGCCAGTTACTTGATGTCATGTTTTCCAACAAACGCTCTAATGATTCAGGAGAACAAATTTCAGAATGATGTATAATATTTAATAAAATCTTATATGATTTTGAAATGATATTATTATACCTTTCTTCTAATCCATATAATTTTGCTAATTTTATTACATTTTCACTCTCATTTTGGAATATACTCTTAGCATCAAGAGAAATATTTAAATTAGAATAAATTTTAAAATGAGATTTTGGGTGTTCTTGAAAGATCTCTAATAATTTTAAATCTGACAGTGCCGATTTAAATATTTCTGGCGTAATGTATTTTGTATGTTTTTCAATTCTATTACATTCAATACAGGTAGGAATTAAATTTTTAGACAACAAAGCAAATTGTGGATATTCATATTTTGGGAAAAAATGGTCTAAATCTGCAGTTGGTACATCAGAAGCAACTTTTCCTGAAGATTCCAACAATTGTCCGCAAAAAGGACACCTTTTTTCAACGTTTTAAAAAAATTCTTTTTTAAATTGTTTTTTTATATCCGCTCGCAAATTATCATACCCATTAATCAACCTTTTAGCCAGTTCTTTATGTGCATTCGAGGTATTCGCATGAAAAGCAAAATGCTGTGGTAATTTAGAAAAATTTTTACAATCTTTTTCATAATCAGAAATTGCTGTAATTTTATCCTTATATTTTGAAGTTTTAAAATCTTCAATTATGCCATTTGCATATTTTTTAATTATGTTTTCTGCACTATCAGTCATTTATTAATTCCTGTTAGAATATTTTTGTATTTCATTTAATTTCGTTCTGATTTTCCAACGCCATTCTCCTGGTCCAACTTGTTTTAATAATTTTTTAAGTGTAGTTTTGTCCTCTTTGTCTATGGCTTTTTCTATTTCTTTTTTAGATCGTTCACCAATGTCAGACTCTAAATCAAATAAAGCTTGCCCAATATCAATAACATTTGCTCCATATGTATTAATACTTACCGGGTATGATTTTATTTTGTCGTTAACAAATTCAAAACGATATAGTTCATCCCTTTTTACATCTGTTATTAACATTGCAGAATGAGTTGCAATAAAAACATCATGATAAGTATCTTTTAAAGTTTCATTAATCAAATAAATAAAGTGCCGTTTCCAATTTTCATTGAAATGCGTTTCTGGTTCATCCATTAATAATAATGAGCGATTTTCTTTTCCTTTTAATTCTTTCATTAGCAAAATTAATGAAAAACGTCTAATTAAACCTAATTCACCGTCTGATAAGCTTTCATCTATGTATAAATTATCATTACCATTACAATTCTCTTTTTTATACAAAAATCCGGTATCTATAATTGTATTAGGCGTAATTAAAACTCCTTCATCATTTGTTTCTGCATAATGTGCATTAAGTAGCGTGTTGAGGATAGAAAATGAAGATTGAGTATCTTTAATATCAGGTATTTTTATATAAAGTCTTGTTAAACCTTTTATATCTTTTGAAATCCAATTATTATTTTTAATTTCAAAAGAATCTTTATCATAATTAGCAACATCTATCCACATTTGATATGGTTCAATAGTTATACCTTCACCAAATATTATATTTTTAAAATCCTTTATTACCTCTTTATTTTCAGCATTATTCCAAGCCCCAGATAAAAATAAAGCGCTTAATACAAACTTAACTTCATCTCTGGCAAATGACATATAATCCGAGGTTATTTTATTTGTATATTCTATATTTCTATTAGAATTTCCAGTATAAAATCTTATTACTTTCTTCCATAAGTCATTCTTTAGGCTTTTTTCTTCAATATTTTCGTGATTTTTTGGGGAGCAATTTCCGCATATTATTTCACCATCAAAATCTTTTAGGTAATGTCTAAATATTTTATCTGGATTTTTTGTATTTATAGCAATTTCATATAGTGCATCTAGAAAAGTACTTTTACCTGCTCCATTTTTACCAATTAATAAATTTATATTGCAAGTTGAATCTGATACACATTTTTTATTCAGATCTAGGCTAAAGCAATTTAAACATTTAAAACTTTTAATGAAGATTTCTGATATTTGTTTCATCGTTATCCTCTTCGACTTTTAATAAACTTGTATAAGGAAAATATTTTTCTAAAGAATCTTCTACGTTTGGTAAAATGTATAAAAGCCCAAGAACTTTTAATGTTCCAATTGTAGAATGAATTTCTGATGTGGTAAATTCAGAAAAATAATTTTTATTATTATCATTATAATGTTGTTCTATAAATGCATTATATATTTTGATTTGCTTTTTTGATAAACTTTCTAACAAGGAAGAAATATAGGGGTCATCTTGATTAGCCTGAAAGACATATTCACTTAAAGATTTATCATTTTTATATTCAGATTTTTCTTTTAATGAGTATATTTCAAACTTATTATTTTTTACTCTTAAACGATTATCCTTGAACAGAATTTTAATATTTTTAAGATAATTAGTAATCTCTGAAATATAACATTCCTCACCCCATTCTTTCCAATTCTGCTCAATACTTACAAATTGTTTTAATGCATTTGCAATATCATTATCTTCTTCTTGAAACCATGGAGTTAGCGTTTTAACGATTGTTTTTGCGTTATTAATATCAAAACTCTGTGAGATACCATTATTTAAATTATTTATAAGTCGATCCAATTTTTGGTTAGTATCGTAAAGTCGTTTTTGACTATTTCTAATTTCGACGGCTATTTCATCTAAACTTTTTATTGAATTAGGATCTATTTCATTGTCATAATATTGTGGCATGTTTATAATATAGCCATTTTTCTCAAGTTCATTTCTACTTGTTTGTATAATTTTAGTGTATTTATAGAATTCATTATCTTCAATCCTATCACCACTTACGCATCGTTGAGCTATATTATCTAAAATATCATCTGGAATGTCTGAATCTTTTGGAGTAATGAGATAAATTGGATGATTTAGTGTCGTTTTCGTGTTACCAACTAAGATTAATTTATTTATGTTGCTTCCTGTCGAATTATTTAATTGAATAATTGCAATCAAACTGTCTTCAATAAGAAACTTTCTATAAGCTTGTCTAAATTTATCTTCTCCATTTGTAAAACTTGGTAAAAACGTAGTAATATAACTTAGATCCTTATCTTCGTTTTCTAAAAGAATTTTAGACAGAAATAAATATTCTGAAGGAATAGTATTTTTGTTATAACTTAGATTTGCACGATTTTGAAGCTCATATCTTAACTTTTCATCATTAATTTCTAGTATTTCATTTAGAGGTGGATCATAAATGAATGTTGGAAGAATAAAATTAAAATCATGCTCCATATTGGTGTATAAAAAGTTTTCGGTTGAAAGCTTTATACTTAATCTTGTGCGATTAGGATTATTTTCAATCAAATTTAAATATGCATCAGCAATCTTTATTGCATTTCTATCAACATCAAAACCATAATATTTATTTGCACCTAATCCAGCAAGCAAACGTCCCGTCCCTACACAAGGATCAACATAAGTTCCACCTTTATACATCTTTTTTGCAAATGCTTGCATTACTTTTACAGAAAAATCATCAGTTGGAATTATATTACTTGATTTTTTATCATTTTCAACTAATTTTTTTATTGAATTAGCAATGTCTTGTTTATTCTCTTTGATTAAATATATAAAGAGATCCATAAATTGTTTTGCATCTCTATTTTGTAAAAAAGAATTTATATTTAACTCTTGTATTAATTGATTGATAATATTATCAAAATAATTTCTATTAAAATTTAAATTATTATCCCATCCAATTGATTGCATTAATTTACTAATTATTTTGCAAATTATTGCGATTCTTTCCATTCCATATTTACCATTACGGTATAAAATTTCTGAAATGTTATACATTAACTCTTGAGCTTTAGTCTTCTCCATAAGCCCTCCTTGTTAGTTCACCAGTAAAGGCATGATGGAGTAATGATTGAAACATTTGTTTTGCGTTTTCAAGTTCCTCGTTTTGTTCTTTAATATAAGCTTCAATTTCAATTGCTTTTTGAGCAAATTGTTCTTGCAATTCTATTGGTGGCTCCAAAATATATTGATTATATATTGTTGATTGAGAAATAACAGGTTGTGCGGCGCGTTTTGCATATTGATTTAGATTAATTTGAGTTAATGCTTCCTTCAAATATATTATATTAATTGGTTTTAATAATTTATTTATATATAGAGCATTATCTGTAATCCAAGATTTTGGCTTAGTTAAATGTACACAGCCACATTTTACTCCGACCCTACCAATACACAATTTCGGCTCATCAAATAAATATTCATTATGATACCCATTGATACCATTCCCTCCGAATACAGGATATATTCCAGTTTCATCCATTTCTTTTGCTGGTAAAAATTTTCCACTTGATAAAATAAAAATTTTTCCAAGTTTGATTTTATTTATATTTTTTTTATTTTTAATTACATCTCCGAACATCTCTTGAAAGATTGCTGGAATGAGGTCTTGGGCATGAGAGATGCATTCTTCTCGCAAACGAATAATATCACTCATTGTATCCAAAACTTGAACAATTTCTTGCTGTTCTGCTAATGTTGGAGGAATTGGAACTTTAATTTTATCAACAAAAGTTTTTGTAATTGCATCAAAAACAGCACCACTGCCTCGTGTTTTTAAAATTGGTTCATAAAATACAAAGAAATAGTACAGAAATTTAGGTAATACAGTTTCTTTTGCTCTGATAGCACATAAACCACGTCCAATACAACTTTTTTCAGTACACATGTTTACAACACCGACAGGAGCTCTTACTGATAATAAAATATCATCCGCTTCTGCGATTTTCACTGGTTTACTACACCAAACTCTAGGAGTAGGACTAACTCTCCCAAAATCGGTTTTACCTTGGTAAAATGGTAATCCATTCTTTTCATTATTAAATGTTGATGAATTTGGTGATTGACCCATAATTACTTGTGCCACACTACTATCACTTAAATATTTCTGTACCCATGGCGTTGGAGTTTTATTTAACATTTACCCCTCCTAACTTTTCTTGTAAATTTTCAAGAAGTGCGAGGGATTTTTTTTCTGCTTCTATCATTAATTGAACGTATTCTTGCGGTGTATGTTCAAAGGTTGGTGCTATATATTCTATCTTTTTATATCTTGAAGGTAGCAAATTGTATTCATTTTCTTTCAGTTCATCAAAAGTCACATTAAATGATTTGTCACTTTCTGCTCTTGTTGCATATTTTTCAATAACATCAGGTATATCATTTTCTTCTATCGGTGCACGTTTGTCGTCAAGCGTAAAACCATCGTTTTCCATTTCATAGAACCAAGTTTTTTGAGTTTGACCACCCTTAGTAAATACTAGGATAGCTGTTGCAACGCCTGCATAAGGTTTGAACACTCCAGAAGGCATTGAAATAACAGCTTCTAATTGATTTTCTTCTATTAATTTTTGTCTTAAAGTTGTATGAGCTTTTGAATCAGTTGATAAAACACCTGTTGGAATAATTACTGCCGCACGCCCTCCAATTTCAAGCATTTTTATAAATTTTGCCATAAATAGGAGTTCTGTTTTCTTTGTTTTTACCATGCTTGTTAAATGTGGATCAATATCAGATTCATCAAGACTACCTGTAAACGGTGGATTTGCAAGAACAAGCGTATATTTATCTTCTTCTTGTGCATCTTTTGACAAAGAATCTCTTAGTTTTACATTTTTAGGTTTAATATTATGAAGAATCATATTCATTAAACCTATTTTATACATAGTTGGGTCAAATTCTGAACCAAAAATAACATTATTATCAAGATTTTCTCTATGTGCATCTTTTAGCAAATCCCCAAAGACAGGAGAAATATCTTTAAAATCATTTGATGTATTACTTTCAAGTATATATCTGTAAGCACCACATAAAAAACCTCCACTACCACAAGCAGGATCGCATATTTTGTCATCAACTCTTGGGTCAACCAATTTTGTCATCATATCAATTATATGGCGAGGAGTTCTAAATTGACCATTTTGTCCAGATGTCGCTAATTTTGAAAGCATATATTCATAAATATCGCCTTTTCTGTCATTTCCATCAGTAAAATCCATTTTATCAAAAGTTTGTACTGCTGTATCAAGTAGAGATGGTTTAGATATTAAACAAACAGAATCTTTTAACGATGAATTAATTTTTTCTAACAAAGGAAAAACTTTTTCTCTATATACTTTGAGCATTTTATCGGGTGCTAGTTGCTTAAAGTTACTCCATCTTAGTTCCTCTTTACCTTCAAAAAAACTTTTTCTTATTTTACCACTTTTTTCAGCCCTTTTTTGCTCTAGATTTTCTTGTTCTTCAAACATTTTGAAGAATATTAAATATGTCATTTGTTCAACAACAGAAATTGGATTACTAATTCCTGATGACCAAAATGTATTCCATAATTCATCTATTATCGCCTTAAATTCTTTATCAGTCATTATCCTACTATTCTTTCCTTAATCATATATCCATCTAGTACATTATATAGTTCTTCTAATTCTTCCTCTGTAAAAATATCCGAAATATCACCTAAACCAGTAAATGGTCTACCATATAGCGATGTTTCTTTCAAGTAATTGTTTGCTTTTAATTGGTTTTCAACAAGTTTCAAACATTGCATTTGTCTTGTATTTAAAGTTGTATGATGCTGTTTAAATTCTTCAAGTCTTGTTTTAACTTCTTCTTCGTCAATACCAATTATGCTTCTGATTAATAATGCTATGTCATTGGCTTTATCCGGATATAATTTTTCCAGTTGTTTGATTGTAAAATGTGGATTTTGTTCAAGAATCACAGAAACAAGTGCTTGAATATCTGTTTCTGTTATGTTTTTACCTTTTTTAATTTTTTGCAAAACCAAATTCTCAGTAGCAATTTTTCTCAAAAATTCTTCTAAATCGTGTTTAAAACCTTCGCCAAATGTGGTAAACAAATTAAGCTGCAACTCTTCATTTATTTCAATATCATCACTAATATCAATAGTTATAATATCTTCATCAATAATTTCTCTTTGGCGGAACTGCATTAAAGGAGCAAGTTCGTTTCTAACTTCTTCAATCTCTTTATAATTAAAGTTTTTTGCAAAATCTGAAGATTTAACTTTTTCAATCAGTTTAGATTTTTCTTTAACCTTATAAATAGTTGTTCTTAGTTCAAATATTGATTTTCTGATTTTATTTTTCAAAAGTTCAATCTTTTTATTTTGAGCTTTTGTATCAACATTATTTTTTTCTTGTAGTTGTTTATCAAGTTCAGCTATTTCATATTGAGTAGTAATAATTTCAAATTGCATGGCTTTGTCTTGAGCAAAAGTTGTTTGATGTCGTTTCATCAAAGGACGAACTTTTGTATCAAGAAGTTCAATAAAACTTTCATCAAAATTCTGCCAATAAAGTTCTGTTTTTAAAATATCATCAAGTAGCATTGCGTTTTCTTGAACATCAACCGATTTTTGCGGCAATGATTTGATATCATTATTTATAAGTTCTATTGTGTTATAATATATCTCTGTATTTTCAACAGCTTTAGCCGAAAGTGCAAGCTCAATTCTTGCTTGGAATAATCTTTCATATAAAGATGGCTGCTCTTTTGGAACATAACCATCAGGGTTTTCTCCAAAGAATTCAAAGTTCGAATAATGGTCAAATATTACAAAATATTCTTTGTTTTTGCCGGAACCTAAAAGATTTTCGCAGAGTCTTGTTCCGCGTCCAATCATTTGCCAGAACTTAACTTTTGAGTAAATCGGTTTTGCGAAAACAAGATTCATTATCTCAGGAACATCAATACCAGTATCAAGCATTGAGACAGAGATCGCAATATTTATATTATTTTCTTGTGCTTCGCCCTTAAAATCGTCAAGCAATATTGAAGCATTTTTGTCGTGCGAATCTATTAATCTTGCATATTTACCCTTATATTCAGGATACATATCATTAAATAGTTTTTCTAGCATTTTGCCATGTCGATGGCTTCTAGCAAAAATAATTGATTTACCAAGTTTGCCACTAGAATCTCTTAATCCGTCATTCATCAATGTGCGAATAATTTTTCTATTTGTTTCAACATTTGTAATTTGAGTTTCAAGTTCTGAACTTTCAAAATCAAATTTCTCCGGATCTTCAACTTGTTCAGCCAATTCTTGCTTTTGCGTTTCTGTTAATTCCGAAAACTTTATACCTCTTTCTAAGAATCCTGTTTGAACTTTTTGTACTTTATACGGTACAAGGTATTTTTCAGAAATAGCATCATCGAGTTCATAGCTGAATGTCGGATTTTTGTCATCAGTATTAAACATTTTAAAGGTATTTCTTGAAATATAATCAACAGGTGTTGCAGTTAAACCAATTTGGAAAGCATCAAAATATTTGAATATTTCTCCATAAACGTTATAAATCGAGCGGTGTGATTCGTCTGCGATTATTAAATCAAAAAATCCAGAAGTATAAAGTTGATAAGCTTTTTGCATTGCGGGATATGTTGCTATATAAACTTTTTTATTTTTGTCCCCACGAGTTTCAGCATTTATAAATACTCGTGATAAACTGTCTAAATATTTCTTGAATGCACCATCTGCTTGCTTTCTTAACTCATCTCTGTCAACCAAAAATAAAACTCTTTTTATCCAGTTTGCTTGAACAAGACCATTGATTATAGACATTGCCGTTCTTGTTTTACCAGTGCCAGTTGCCATTACTAACAAGGCTTTTCTTTGACCAGAAGTAAACGCTTCATAAGTTTTACGAATAGCCATAAACTGGTAATCACGGTTTGTTATACTTGTATCTATTTCAATATCTGCAAGAGGTTTTCTATTTTCTCTTTGGAATAACCTTGTTAATATATCTTCCTTAGAAAACATGCCATAAATTCTACGTTCAGGATAATTTACATCATCCCAAACATAAGTTTCAAAACCATTAGTGTAAAAAATTAATGGTCTAAAATCAGTCATCGTTTCAAGAGCATTTGCATATTGACGAGCCTGTTCTTTACCTTCTTCTACGTCTCTTCTTGATTTTTTAGCTTCGATAATTGCAATAACTTTTCCATTATCATCATATAAAGCATAATCTACAAAACCTTTGCCAGATGGAGTATTTGGTAAACCTTCAACTGGAAGTTCTCTTTTTACCTCAGTTGTATTAAATTCTTTTATATCAGCAGAAAAATCTTCAACCTTTTTAATATTCCAACCTGAATCAAGTAGCATGTTATCTATGATAAAATGGCGAGTTTGAGCCTCTGATAAATCACTAAGTCTATCCGTAATCTCTTCAGCTACTTTTTGTTTATTAACAAGTTCTTCCGTTTTATTTGTCTCTGTTTGTTTTAGAGCTTCTTCTTTTAATTTTAATTCTGCTTCTAATTCAGCACTCCGTTTTTTTACTTCTTCAAGTTCTTTTTCTAAAAGTAATTTGCGACTTATTGGTTTTTCGTAAGCTGTAATTACAGAACTGTCACCATCGCAGTTTGTTAAATAATGCCAAACGCATAACCCCCAAGTAAATTTTAAAATTTGATAGGCTTTTTCATTAGTTGCAACATTTTCATGAATTGCATCATTCCCATACTTTCTAATTATATGAAATACATCCATATATTTTGAATCAATATAAGGCTCCAATGCTTTTAACAATTGATATTGTGTTAAATTAGTTTTTTCATTAAAATACTTATAATAAATATCTTTTGCTATAAATTCAGCAAGTAAACGCAATTTTGATAAACAAGATGCAGCATCAGTATCAATCAACTCTTCTGCAAGTTGACCTAAATTTGCCAATTCTGGATATTCAGATTTTAAAAAATTAAAATTACTCATGATAGTTGCAACTAAATTTTAACACAAAAAGAGGAGGTACATCGTACCTCCTCCCCAAGATTGTTACTTAGATTTTTTCTTTACAGTTTCTTTAACTGTAGTTTTCGGATTTTTATCCGCATATTTCTTAGTAACAAACTGTCCTGTTATCGCAGAGCGACAACGTTTTTGTTGTGCCATAAGTATTCACCTCCTTTCATTTGGATTCTATTGAAAGTTTGTGAATGCACAACTATAAAATGATAGTGCATATTATAGAAAATGTCAAAAATGTAAACATTTTTAATTTATTAACAGTTGATTATGTTTAACATTTAAATAATAAGATATATTAAAACTAACACTTAAAAATATCAAACATCATAAATTTTCATAACAATGCCGTTTTCTTACTATAATTAATCAATATAAATTCCATTTGTAAGATTAATGAGTCTTGAACTGTTAATACAACAAAAGAATGTTTTGTTGTATTACAAATAAAAATTTTTGTATGTTTCATCAATATTTTCTTGGGTTATACCTATATAAATTAGTGTTATTTCTGAACTTGAATGGTTCAGAATTTTTTGCAATAAGGGTAAATTTTTAAACTTTTTAAAATGATGATAACCAAAAGTTTTTCGTAATGTATGAGTTCCTATTTTTGTTTTAACACCAGCTTCTTTACCTGCATTATTTAATATCTTATAGGCTTGAATTCTATCTAACCTTTTCCCTCTTTTTGTCAAAAATAAAAGCTCATCAATTCTTTTTGTTTTTACATATTTATTAATTTCTTTTTGCAATTTTTCATTTAATAAAAATCTTTTATATTTATTAGTTTTCTTTTTTCTAATTTCAATAAAATCTCTATTTTTGACATCTTTTATATCTAAAGCCAAAATATCTGAAATTCTTAAACCACTATTAATTCCTAAATTAAAAAGTAACAAATTTCTTTCGTTACTTTTCAAAACTTTTTTTATTCTTTTTATATCATTTTTGTCTTTTATTGGTTCAACCACATTCATAAATACCTCCAGATACACATATTAAAATCTTTACTGTTATAATAATATCAACAGATTTTTCTAAAAGTTTATCTAAAGTCATAATGAATAGACGTTTGAAAACTACCCATAATACCAAGGCTTGGTAATCAATTCACGTTTATCTACAAGTTTTTTATTGTAACGTTTAACGACATCTTTAATTATCATTCTATACGCACCCGCAATTGTTGCTGAATTCATATATGGATGACCATAATGATGTTTTGCTTCCTTAACAATTTTGGGTACATATTCATCCATTATTTTTCTAATTTCTTCTGTATCTGTAATTCCAATATCAACAAACTCTTCGAAAAAATCTTTTTTATAAATAAATTTATACTCTCTCATTCCGAGTAAATCCCAAAAGGTATCGTACAAAGGAACTCCATAAGCTCTTATCCAATCCCACATTATTTCAGGGTCTGATAAATTAGGGTTATCAATGTGACATCGCTTACAAAGCAAGACAAAATTTGAAGGTTCATCTTTACCTCCAAGAGAATAAGGAACAATATGGCAACGTTCAAGGGATTTTTCACATCCACATCTCCAACATCTTTCGTGTGCTTCGGAAGCATCCACACTCAGTCCACATTCATCAATTCTAGAAAACCAATAATCAACTATTTCTCTTTTTGTAGTATTTATTGCTGGACGTTTCATATTTTTCCTTTCTCTTTATAAATCCTATCTATATGTACCGACTTTTCGACCGCAAGAGTCATATTTCGTTATTCTACCATTTGAATCTTTCTTATAACTTCCTGTTCTTCGTCCTGCTGAGTCATAAATATTTGTAGTTCCATTTGACTGTGTTCTATAAGTTTCAGTTCTTCTACCTGAACTATCATATTTTGTATAACCTGTTGAAGTCTTTCTTACTGTACTTGTTTTTCTTCCATAACTATCATACATATTATACCCAGAAGATGTTTCACGAATAGTTCCTGTTCTTCGCCCATAAGAATCATAACTTGTCGTTGTATTACCATTTGTCCTATAACTACCTGTTTTTCGTCCGTAGCTATCATAAGAATTCATAGTAGAACACAATCCATAGCTTGCAGTTATGCATAATACAAATAATGTCAAAAATATCTTTTTCATATTTATTTTCTTTCTATAATTTCTTTTAGTCCTTCGACAAATTTATTTTTACCACCTCTTGACGGATGTCTTAAATAGATACAATCAAAACCAAAATCTTTACAAGATTTTTCGGCATCTCTACCAACAGCAATTATTACTGAATTTTCATAATCAAATATATCAAAAAAAGTTGTTAATATTTCCTTATAAATAGACTCTTTCTTTTCGGTAGCTGATGCTTTTTTATACCAAGATTTAAAACATTTTGAATTAAAAGCATACGCATTCCAGATAACAAAGTTTTCTTGACCATATTTTATCAACTCGTTCCAAACAATACTTGCCGTTTTTTCTGTAGTTTTACTTTTTTTATTATTTTTTGAAGTACATTTATATCCATTAAACAAATTTAAATTTGCAAAAGTTTCAAATGTTTCTTCAGATGTCATTGCAATTCCTGTATAACGAGCACCTATACTTGGAGATTCTCCAATCAAGATATATTTAGGCTTAGGACGTTCCATTAAATATTTTTTTAAATTATCACATCTTAAAACAGGAGCATCCAATGATATATCACTTTTATCGTACTGTTGCCACGGATTAAATCTATCCTTTGGAGTTTCATATTTTTTTAATAATTCTATAAATTTTTCTATTTTTTCTTCTCTACATTCTGACATATATTAAACCTCCATTATTATTTTTTATATCAATTTTATATAATACATTAAAATATATCATTTTTGAGATAACTTTTAAAAATAAAGAAATGTTCATTCAATTGATCACAATAACATTATAAAAAATACTTAAGTCAGAAATGGACGTATTAAACAAAGATTCTTAAACAATGTTGAAAAAGTGTTAGATTATTGTTTAAAATATCTAACTTATTCAAAAGAACATCTTATTTTTCTTTAAACTTATAATGTGTTGAGCGACCACTGCCGACTTTTACAAAAATTTTTTTATCAATCAAATCCTTTATATCCAAAGTTGCAGTATCTTGCGAACAGTTACACATTTTTGCCCATTTTGCAGTTGTAAGATTTCCTTCAAAGTTATCCATAAATCTATTTAAAACTTTTACTTGGCGTTCATTAAAAATGGTTGTTGAATATTTTTGCCAAAATTCAGCTTTATGCAAAACCGTATTTGTTGTTTCTTCGCTTGATTGAATTGCAATTAGTAAATTTTCTAAAAACCATACAAGCCAATCAGTAATATCCATTGAGCCTTTTTGAGTTTTTTCTAAAATATCATAATAACTGTTTCTATTTTTCTGAATTTGAGCAGACATAGAGTAAAATCTATATTGTGTGTCATCGCTTCTCGTTAATAACATATCCGTCAAAGCTCTCGCAATTCTACCGTTACCATCATCAAATGGGTGTAATACAACAAACCATAAATGAACGACGCCAGCTTTTATTAAATAGTCAATATCATCTTGTTTATTAATATAATCTATCAAATCAGACATTTCTTTTTCAAGAATATCTGCACTAGGAGCTTGATAATGAACTTTTTCTTTTCCAA
This sequence comes from uncultured Candidatus Melainabacteria bacterium, assembly GCA_934693235.1. GTDB lineage: Bacteria > Cyanobacteriota > Vampirovibrionia > Gastranaerophilales > Gastranaerophilaceae > Stercorousia. Next base: position 128,400 of record CAKUUY010000001.1, read on the forward strand.
TCGAGCCAGAAACAACTTGCATTGGTCCTAATTCGTCATCTCTGTATTGACCAACTTTGATTTTATACATTCCACTATAACCAGTAGGGAACAATGCAGCGTGCCAACCAATTAATCGTTCTTTAGTCATTTTATCAGCATAATTTTGAGTTGCATCAAGCATCATTTCAACAACACCTTCAACATCTCTTGAAACAGGCGTTTCACCACCAATATCTATGCCTAAACGTCGTGCAATAGAGGAACGAACAATATGTTTATCTAAAATTTGTCCTTCTATCTCTGAAGATTTTATAATATTTTCCGTTAAAACTTGCAATAACGCATTATTTTTAACATCAAAACCTAAAGAATCCATTCTTCCAAGTAAATAACCTTGAGCCTTTTTTATATCAAGAAGTAATTTTTGAATTTTTTCTCCGTGCCATGTAAAGTTGTGCCAATTAATGTTTTGATAAATATATTTCATGCTTTCTCCGAATAATTTACGGAGATTATAACATTTTTCTCCGTAAATTGCAAGAGATATATTTAATAAAAGGAAGCCCAAAAATAATAAATCATATCTCAATCTAATAGTGATTCTAATCTTCTTTTTATTGTTAAATTACATTAATGCAAGAAAATAATAGTACATTAGCTCTAGGTTATTATATTAAGATTTATTAACAAAATGTACAGAAATAGCAATTATTTAATTGTTATATACTTTATATATATAAGAGTATTAATGAGAGAAGTATTATGACATTCTGGCAAAGTATAAAAACTGGATTTGCAAACGGTAATATTGCTAAATGGGCTAAAGCCATTGGGCAAGCTAGTTTTACGACTGGAATGACAGGTGCAATAATAAACCAAATGGGTAAAAATAATTGTTGCGGAGGCAGTATCTTTGGAGGAGGCTACTTTGGCGGTGGTTATAACATGAATATGTTTGGTTGTGGTGGAAATAATTGGTTTTCACCTGCAAATCCATACGTAAACCCTATGATGATTGGGATGCCAAACTATCAAACCCAAATGAACGCAATGAATGTTCAGTATAGTAATCAACTTGCTTGGAACTGGGGCTACCAAAAAGGACTTGAAGCTAGACAAGCAGCAGCTCTACAACAAAACCAATTATTACAACAACAATCGCAAATTTTTATGCAAAAAACAAATAATCAATATGCAGGAGATGTTTCTAAAGACCAAAGTACTGAGCAAGGTAAAGCATTCGACACCAAGGCTAAAGAAATGGTTGACAAGGATGGAAATGCTGTTGATAAGAAATCCTTTGAGATAGTAAAAGGAGGACTTAAAAAGACCGGTGAAAGAGGTGCTGCAGAATACAAAGAGGCAGTTACTGAATTAGGTAAATCTTATCTTGCAGAGATGGATAAAACTTCAGGAAATAGCGATAGCAAAGTAACGCTTGATGAGTTTATAAAACATTCAATGAAAGATTTAAGTTCTGAAGCAACAGATGCTAAAAAAGCTGAAGCCAAACAACTTGCGCAAATTGCATTCAATAAAATAGACCAAAATGGCGATGGTAAAGTTGACTACAAAGAACTTGCAGCTACATTTGCCGCATTGGATGCTGACTCTAATGGTCAAATGGACGGAGTTATTACGTCAAAAGAATTTGAGAAAAACTCGCAAGGTTTGCACGAGTTAGGTAACACTAAATTTGAACAATTACTTAGAAAAAATTATAATAATATATTTAATAATCAAAAATCAGATAAATAATTTATCAAATTTTGTCCAATCAAATATTTTAGAATTTGCAAATATCAACAACTTATCCCTGTCAAGATTTTGTATTTTTTGATAAATTTCTTCCATATTTTCATGTGCATCCATCGATATAATTGGAATACAAGCATCTGTTGCAATTTTTTCAACTTTTACGTCATAATTAATCGCACAAGTCTTTACGCCGGCTTTCAATGCAACCAGAACAGCATGAAAACGCATTCCAAACAAGTATTCCAGTTTTGAAAGTTGATTGATAATATCATCTTGAATTATTTCTGTTTCAATTTCAGGATTAAAAGACTTAATCAAAACCTCAAATCGCTTGCATAATTCCAAATCTTGAGTTTTTTGAAGCGAAAAGATTTTTATTTTTTTATCAGAAAACTTTGTAATAACAAGCAACGCTAACTTTTGCAAAAGCTCTTGGTTCATCGTCTTAAATTCACGTAACTGTATTCCAACAGCTCCGTTTTGAGGTTCAGGTTGTATATCTAAAGAATAAATAGGGTCACAAACAAGTTCTGATTTCACTCCCAATTTATCCAATAGTTTTACACTGTTTTCATCACGAACAGTAACATAAGTGCAATATTTCAAAAGATTTTTTACAATACTTTGAGCAATGCGGCTGTTCAAAGGTCCAATTCCTTGAGCAAAAATTATAACCTTTTTATTAAATAAAAAACTCAAAGCAATTATAAACGCGTAGTAGATTAGACTTTTCAGACTAGTTACATCTTGCAAAAGGCTTCCCCCACCTGAAACAAGTACATCACAATTTTTTATTGTCTTAACAACTTCTTTTAGACAAAACCTTTTTACAGCTTTTACCCCATAAGTTGTTTCAGTATATTCGACATCACTTGAAAAAACGGTTATATCCGTATCTTGCAACAATTTCAAATGATTTACAAGAACAGATAAAATAGCTTCATCGCCAAAGTTTTTAAAACCATAATAACCTGATATTGCTATTTTAGCCATTGTTTCCCCTATATATTTGATATACTTCTTCTTTATGCGGAATAGATTTAATAGCACCAATTCCTTTTGCTTGTAAACCTGCAACGATTGAAGCAAATTTTGCAGCTTCAAACTCCGTAAAACCATGAGTTAAAGCGTACATAAAACCGCCATTAAAAGCATCTCCAGAGCATGTCGTATCTAGACAGTCATTTGTATAAAATTCTGTAAAATTTATATTTCCATTGTAACCGGTAAAATAGCCTCTCTTTTCTGCAGATTTAAGAACAACTGTGGAAATTCCCATATCCCAAAGGCGTTTAATAATATTCTCTTGTGAATCAACTTCTAAAATATTTACTGAATCCAATTTTGTATTCATAAATAAAATATCAATATATTGACTTACTCTGAAGAACGCCTCTTTTGCATCTTCGGCAGTAGTTAAAGCTGAATGATAATTCGGATCGTATGCTGTTTTTACCCCATTCTCTTTTGCAAGTTTGAACGCGTATTCTACAGCTTCTGCTGCGGACGGTGATAAAGATTGAGTCACACCAGAAGCGTAAACTATTCTGGCTCTTTTAATATATTCTTCATCAATATCTTCTATTGACAACTTTGATGGAGCTATTTTCTTACGATAAACTGCTATTTCTTTTTCTTGGCAAGACGGTCTTGCAATTATATAAAGCCCATTCGGTTCATTAGAAATTTTAACTTGAGAAATATCTAATCCTTCACTATGCCACCCGTCTAGCAGATAGTCCTTAAAAGAATCATTTCCGACACGCGTAATAAATCCGACTTTCCCGCCCATACGGAGAGCAGCAACTGCAGCGGCCAAGGTATCTCCACCGTAATATTTATACAAACACACAGCTTCAGACATTTTAGTATTTGCAGACAATTCAATCAAGCATTCTCCAATAGCTACTACATCTAACTTCTCGTACATTACTAACCTTTCAACTCGCTGATAACACGTTTGGCACGAGACGTAATTTCACTTAAAGAAAATCCGTCATAAAAATCACGTCCGACACCAACACATTTTGCTCCAGCGCTAATGTATGTATGAACTTCATCCAACTTAACACTACCTAAAGGCATAACATTTAAAAATGGCATTGGCCTTAATAAATCTTCAACGTACATCGCACCACCCATTGCTGTAATCGGATAAATTTTTATTAATGGGATACGAGCTTTCCAAGCATTGTAAGCTTCATTTGCAGTTGAAGTTTCTGCAATATAAGGAATTTCTTTATCCTTTGATATTTTTACTAAATTTTTTGAAAAAATAGGAGATGATAAAACTTTAGCACCCGCAGCAATCGAAGCTTCTGCTTGCATAGCAGTAATTATTCCACCGGCACAAACGTGAGCATGCTTTGAAATTTCTTCTATCGCTTTATAAATAGATGGATTTTGAACATTAACTTCCAAAATTTTTACACCACCATCTATTAACGCATTTGCCCAGTTTATAACAGTTTGCGCATCACTACTTCTCAATATCGGTAATATTTTTTCTTCTGATAAAAGTTTAATTAAATTTTCTTTCATAAACTATCCTTTTTTCAAGATTTATTATATCATAAAATAAAGATTGGAAGAAATATGGCAAATCTTAAAACAATAATCAAATCAAAAACATTTTTTATATATTCAATATTATTGCATACATTATTTTCAATAATTTTAATTCTTGTTTCTTGGTACGCGTTTGAGCCAAAAGTATATAACCTTATGGTTCAAAACTTTACTGCAAATAAAACCGGCTCTTCCGATATTTCTGTAATTGTTATTGATGACAAATCAATAGAACGTCATAGATGGCCTTGGAGTCGAGCTCTATATGCAAAAATATTTGAATACTTAAATACATATGCAAAGCCTAAAATAATTGGTTATGATGCGATTTTATCGTCATCTGACAACAGACAAAGCGATAAAATCCTATTTAAAACTCTAAAGAACATTGATAACCTTGTAGTTGGATTTAGCCCTTTGACTGAAAAAACAGACGATACTGCATATATAGAAAAATTTAATAAAAAATTTGGAATAAAAATAAACGATAATAGGAAATACTCTTATCCGGCAATCTACAACAGCATATCAACATTTCCTAAAATCTATTTTAACTCCGTAAAATATGTCGGTTCTGTAAATGTAAATCAAGATTATGATGGCTATTTAAGACGCACTGATACTCTTGTAAAGATGCAGAATTCAAACTACCCTTCACTTGCCTTAAGAATGTACATGTTTTTGAATAAAACGAATGAATTAACCGTAAGTGATAATAGCATTTTTATAAAAAATAGTAATAGAACAATAAAATCAGAGTCAACCCCAATAGGAATGCAAAATTTTACTAGATTTTATAAACATTATCCTAATTCTGAGTACACTCACAAAAAGTATTCTGCTATTGATATAATTGATTCATACGACAATATTAAAAAAGGCAAGCCCCCTATCGTTTCACCAACAGAATTTACAAACAAAATTGTATTTGTCGGGGCGAATGCTAAAGGTGCAGGTTTAGCACTTGAGGATGCTCTCCCGACTCCTATCTTACAAAAACACCCTGGAGTTGATATTCAAGCTACCTATTTAGACAATATTATAAACAATGAATTTATTCATACCTCATCTTTTTTACAAGATGTTGTAACTATTATTTTGTTAACGATATTAACGTTCTATTTAATTAGTAAGTTTAATATATTTAAGTCATTACTTGCACTAACTTTAATTGGATGCCTATACTTTGCATACACCGTAATCTGCTACTACAATGGATTTGCACCGAATGTAATAACTCCACTAGCAGTTCAATTGAGTACAATGATTTTTGGATATTCGTACAGATTTATTCTTGAGGGGCGAAACAAGGAAAAAATTAAAAACGCAATGGGAAAATATCTTTCCCAAGATATTATGAAAAATGTTGTTCAGAACATTGATGATATTAAACTTGGAGGGAAAAAAGCTAATGTAACAGTACTTTTCGCTGATATTAGAGGTTTTACCAGCATGAGTGAAAAAATGACAGCTGAAGAAGTTTCTGTTATTTTGAACGAATATTTTTCTGAAATTGAACCGATAATCACGAAATATAACGGAGTTATCAATAAGTTTATCGGAGATGCTGTTATGGCTATTTTCGGAGAACCAATTCAGGATTTAAACCACCCACAAAATGCCGTAAAATGTGCATGTGCTATGCTTGATAAAGTTGATGAACTTAGAGAAAAATGGCTTTCAGAGGGTAAACCCAGAATTGAAATTGGAGTCGGAATTAATACCGGAGAAGCTTTTGTCGGCAACATCGGTTCGGAAAAACGGCTTGAATACACTGTAATTGGCGATACGGTAAACTTAGCTAGCAGAATTGAAAGCTACAACAAGGTTTATAAAACTAACATGCTAATTAGCAATTCTACTTATTCATACGTTGCCGATATTGTAGATGTAATAAAGATTGCAGATGTTACAATTCGTGGCAAAGCAAAAAAAATGGATATTTATGAAGTCTTAAAACTTAGTGAATAGATTATGATTGACAATATTGAACAACTAAAAAAAGCAATAGAAATTGAAATTCAATATCGGTATATTGATATTCATGGAAAAACTCAGCCTTTTTCAACTTTTATAAAGAACGAAGCCAAAAGATATTACAAATTATCAAAAAAAAATCCAAAATGGGCAGTAATAGCAGAAGCTTTTGAACACTACCCTTTTGCAGGGCTGAATGAACGTAGAAAAAGTATTGATAACTTAATTAGAGTTCTTAAATCAGAAACAAAGCCAGCTACATCAAAAAATGAAGTATCAAGTGCATCAGATTTAATAAAATCAGCAAAAGACACAAATGTAATGTATATGAAAGGGGTTGGACCTAAAATTGCTTATAAATTAAACAAATTAGGTATTTACACCGTTCAAGATTTGATGATGTATTTTCCCAAAAAGCATATTGATTACTCCTCAAGAACTCTTATTAGAAATCTAAAAGATGGTGCAACAACAACAGTTTTTGGTTATATCAAATCAGTCTCAGCATTCAATACACAAAAGAAATTATCAGTTGTTAAAGTTACTATAGCAGATGAAAGCGGGAAACTTAATTTAAGTTTTTTTCAAGCAAAATCAAATAGATTTATGCTAGAACGAACAAAAGCGCAATTTCCTATAAATGCGGGAATTATACTTTCAGGGAAAGTTAAACGAAACAAATTTGATGGACAATTAACCTTTGACAAGCCCACTTATTCAATTATGACCGGAGAATTTTTGGAAAATAAAAATTCTAATCTTAATATTGCTAGAATTGTACCAATTTATACAGTTTGCGAAGATTTGAGCGTAAAAGTATTAAGACGTGCTATTTTTAATGCAATTCAAAAGTACAAAGATGAGATAGAAAATGTAATCCCTGAATTTTTACGAAAAAAAATCGGACTTCTTGATAAAAAAGTAGCAGTTGAACAAATACATTTTCCTGAAAGTCAAGAATTGCTTGAACAAGCCAGATTCTCATTAATTTTTGAAGAACTTTTCTTGATTCAATTAAAAATGGTAAGATTACGTGAACAAAATTCTCATAACCACTCGGCTTTAGCCTTAAAAATCCAGGAAAAAGGCTTAGTTCGACAATTTATTGATGGATTACCATTTGAATTGACCGGAGCACAAAAACGTGCCATTAATGAAATTTTAAATGACTTAAATTCTGATATACCGATGGCAAGGCTGCTTCAAGGGGATGTAGGTAGCGGTAAAACGGTTGTTGCAACTATTATGCTACTTGCAGGTGTTGAAAATGGCTATCAAGGCGCTTTTATGGCTCCGACAGAAATACTTGCACAGCAACATTACAACAATTTACAACAGTGGCTCACTCCGATGGGAATTAGCGTCGGACTATTTTTAGGTAGTCAAGGCAAAAAAGTTAGAGAAAAATTCAGAACAGATTTAAGAAATGGTCAAATGAATATTGCTGTCGGAACTCATGCTCTTATTCAAAACGATGTTGATTTCAATAATTTAGGGGCAATTGTTGTTGATGAACAACACAGATTTGGGGTTAAACAAAGAAATGTATTGAAAAAGAAATCGCAAAATCCACAAATGCTCACGATGACAGCGACTCCAATTCCAAGAACTCTTGCATTGACTGTTCATGGTGACCTGGATTTAACAATCATTGATGAATTACCAAAAGGTAGAAAGCAAATTAAAACATCTCTTGTAACATCTCATAGAGGAGTTTATGAGCTTATTCAATCAGAAATTGAAGCTGGTCGTCAAGCCTACGTTGTTTATCCATTAATCGAAGAAAGTGAAACATTATCCGCCAAAGCTGCAACAATTGAGGCTGAACGACTTCAGAATGAAGTATTTCCTCATTTTAAAATAGGACTTTTACATGGCAAACTTAAAAATGACGAAAAAGAGCAAGTTATGGCTGATTTTAAGAATAGAAAATATGATATTTTGGTTTCTACAACCGTAGTTGAAGTCGGAGTTGATGTTCCAAATGCAACAGTTATGTTAATTGAAAACGCTGAAAGATTTGGTTTGTCACAATTACACCAACTTCGAGGTCGTGTTGGCAGAAATAGCTTGCAGTCCTATTGCATTTTACAAACTGCCTCAAAATCTCAAGAAACCAGAGAGCGCCTGAAAATTATGACAGAAACTAACGACGGTTTTGTTATCGCTGAAAAAGACTTGCAGCTCAGAGGTCCCGGCGAATTTTTTGGAACAAGACAAAGCGGCCTACCTGATTTAATTATTTCTGACATTGTAAGAGATGCTAAAATCCTTGAAATGGCAAGAAATGAAGCTATAGACTTTGTAAAATATCATAAAATAGATAAATATCCTAAACTTAAAGAAATCACATCATTGACTCTATTTAGCGGTTTAGATATTTAAACAATTTGTTAATTTATGTAAAGATTTGGGCATATAATAAGCAATTAGTGAAACTATATATACTTTATATATATAAGAGTATAAAATCGGAGATGTAACATGTTTGAATCATTTTACACATATCTTCATGGCCCAAGGACATTTTGGGGCGGTGGCAACAAAACAATAGTTAACAACTATTTTGGAGCCCCTATGTCACAATGTTCAATGTTTAGCATACCAATGTGCGGAATGCCGATGTTCGGGATGCAAATGCCTACAATGTCTCTATTTGGTGGCTTTGGTATGAACTATGGCATGGGCTGTAACTGTAACAATGGTATGAATGACATTTTCGGTTATATGTTTTTAAATCAAATGCTTAACAATTCTGCCGCAAATCTTGGGAAAGCGATTGCTTCTGTAAGAGGCAGTCACAAAACTAATAACACAACAAACGATAATAATTCTGACAAACTGCAAAATCTGGAGTCAGAGCTTGCATCAGCTAAAAAGCAAATTGAAGATTTGAAAAAAGAAAAAAATGAAGCTAAAAAAGCAAAACCGACAACTTCAAACAAAGATGTTGATGACACGACAAATAGTAAAAAAGCAGTCATTGACGATACTACAAAACCAGAAAACATTGATGATAAATTAAACAAAATCGATGGTTACAAGGATTTGACTCCTGAACAACAGAATTATGTAAAAGACAGGATTAAATCACTACAAACAGACGCGAACGGAAAAACAACTTACAATATAAACGCAATTACACACAGTGGAGACACTTTAGAAAAAATCATCAATCGTTTTTATAAACAAGGAGAAGACCACGCCGGAACTAATATTCCGCAATTTGACTTCAAAACTCAAACTTCAGGACAAACTAAAAAATATCCAAGCGTCGGTGAAGATATTAACCTAAATAAAGTTTCTGATTTTGGACTAAATGCGCTTACTCTAGAAGCCAAACAAAATATAACCAAAGACTCTGAAATCGCAAAAACAAATAAAGAAATTGAGAAACTAAAACAAGAGTTTCTAAAAGGAACTCATAAACTATCAAAAGATTATGTTTTGCAAAACCACATGATGTCAGAAGCAAAATATAACGAAACAATCACAAATAAATACAGCAATTAAGAGAAAAAGAGTATAAACTCTCAAGGAGGAGTATATGTGCAACAATATGACGATACAATTTATTACAGCAATGAATCAACTTCGACAAATGCAGTTAATGACGGAAGAATTAGGCTTAGCTAATTCAATTATGCCAGCATACGGAGCTAGGTTGCCATATTATAATTTTAGCAACACATCTAGAGAGGGTGCAGGTGGCGTAAATGCGACAGACAACAATACCTTGACTTCGACACAAAATATGATGAATCAACTTGGTTTTACAAGTGCCAATGGCTATTCAGTTGCGCAAAATGCAGATGGTTCACTATTGTTTACGTATAACAAAGACGGTAAAACATGCAGTGCTTCTACTCTTAGAGAATTAATTGATAATGTAAATTCAAACGCTACAGACAACTCTTCAAAATTAGAAGATTCTCTGACTGTCCATAAAGATGACAAAGATGAAGTTGCAGAAGAAGATTCTGAAACTCCGGATGGAACTACTCCTGATGCTGCTGATGAAACGGATCCGGATACCCCTGCAACACCGACTAGACATGGTCATACTCACATGCCGAACCTAAGTGGCAAAAAAATCGGTGGTAAAGAGCTAGAATGGAAAGGCTACAACAAAATCAATTCAAATACTCAAGTCGGGAAGTATATTAAAGATAATGTAAAAAATGGCACAACTTTAGATAGATTGGTAAAAGTAATGCTTCCAAGAGCCACTAAAGAAGAACGTGAAATGTACAAACAATGGTTAATTGATGCTAATCCAAACGGAATTGTTGATGGTAAAGTTGCAGACGTAAACAAACTTGATTTGCCGGTGTACAAAACAGCAAGTGCAGCAACAGGTACTACAGCCTATAGTAGAGTTGTAAATACTCGTACTAAGATAGCGAAACAAACTACTAATAAAGATGCAGCTCTTGAAGAAGAACAACAATTTATAAAATATAACGGCACTAATAATAAGATATATAACAAAAACGGACTTGGTGTTTGGGATGACGATGCAATATTCGTAATTAATGGGCAAAATTATACTATAGAAGATTCTACAGATCCAAACAAAAAGAAACTTGATTACCGAGAAATCACAGGACAACGCGAAGTTGGTAGCGATTTTAAACTTGTAGACCCTAGCACTGGACACTTTAATCCTGATAAGGGAGTTTTTACAGGATCAACTATTAGAACTAACCCATATGGTGGATCGTATTCGGAAGACGTAGATAGACACTTCATTCTTAAAGGTTCCGGAGCATTGAAAGGAACAATGATTAAACTGGAAAATGGCAGAGTTGTTCTCAAAAATAAAAACAACGAGACAATTGGTCTAATGGATGACGTCATGCTAGGAAAAATATAAACTTGTTAACCTATTCACTTATTTTCTTATTCACTTTTATGAACAGTAATTATTAATAAACAAAATCACCAATATTAACTTTTGTAACGTTTTTTAGTAAATAGTGCAATATATAACTGTTTATATACTTTATATATATAAGAGTACAAAATAAGAGGTAAGAGCCATGGGCATATATGATATGAACGGCTGGCAAGGTGGTCCGAGACGACCTATCACATACAATTTAAGACCGGGACAAATGCGCGGAATGGGCAAAGTACAATATGCCCCTAACCAAACAGTCATAAACAATATTTTTAACGGCTATGGAAATAGCTACGGGATGGATTGTTGTAACAACTCTAATAGTAGTATTCCAAAATGGATGCAGTGGACGATGGGTATCGGAGGTGCAATGTCTGCCGTAGGAACTTTCATGGCTGCTCTTGGTGGTAATGAAGAAACTGAAGGTGCTGGCGGAGAGAAAAAGACAGGCAAAACAACTAATGAAACCACTAGTGAATTATCTAAACAAGAGCAGGCACGCAAAACTCTTGATAGCATTGGCTTAACTAAAAAAGACGGTTATGAAGTTTTGGCTGATGAAGATGGTAATTTGATTTATAGGTATACAGATCCAAATGATCCAACAAATCCTATAGATGCTAAGAATCTTAAAGAATTGATGAATCTTTGCACAGCAGATGAGAAAAAAGCTGCTAAAGAAGTAAAAGCCGAAAATAAAACCCAAACAGAACAAACAGAACAAACAGAGAAAACAGAAACGATTACACCTAGACTCTTCACAGACATGACAGGTCTAGACAGCGAAGAAGAAGTTCTTGCAAAATACAAAGAAGTAACAGGAGCCGATGCAGTAAAAATCGGTGATATAAGTGCAGACAGTATTACATTAAGCTCTGTTTCCGATAAAGGCAACAATACTAATATGGCAGGAACATTAAATATCAAAACTGCAGATTTAAAAGGTATTGAACTTGGCAAAACTAAATCCCTAGGAACATTCCAAGGTAAGGCAGTTGTTGCTGAAAACTTAGATGGATACATAAGAATTAAAGTTGGAGACGAACAGACTTACATTGTCGGTAAGGCTTTTGATGGTTCATATAAAGGCTTCCAAGCTACAGGCTTAGCTGTAGATGGAACCGGAGTCTCAAACTGGCATGGCTCCGTTAGCCGCACCCACCCGACGAAGCAACACCGGTAGCAAATAATAGTTCTGCTTAGTGGAATAGTTAAATAAAAACATCTAGATATTCAGTTCTAGGTGTTTTTATATATTTACAAATTTTCTCCTAATTTGTATAATAAAAACAAAAGGAGAAAATTATGACCAAAATAGCAATCGGGTCTGACCACGGTGGTTTTGAATACAAAGCAAAAATTATTGATTATTTAAAAGAGCACAATTTTGAATATGAAGATATGGGAACTTATTCAACAGATTCTTGTGATTATCCTATAATTGCTCAAAAAGTTGCAAAAGAAGTAGTAGCAGGCAATGCCGACAAAGGAATTTTGATTTGTGGTACAGGTATTGGAATGTCAATAGCTGCAAATAAAATTAAAGGTATTAGAGCTGCGTTATGTTCCGATACGTTCTCTGCGAGAGCAACAAGAGCACACAATAATTCAAATATCTTGTGTTTGGGACAACGTGCAATCGGAGAATGTTTGGCACTTGATATTGTAGATGTGTGGCTTCATACAGAATTTGAGGGCGGCAGACACCAAAGAAGAATTGATGAAATTGAATGAGGTAGTTGTTTGATAAAACCCTCTCCCGCATTCGTAACGTTCGCTCTAGCTCACTAAGAATTCTTCCATCTCGCAGAGAGAGGGTGAGTTGTCGTTTGCTGATAACGGTGAGCATTACAAATGCTGGAGAGGGTTTGAGAAATCATTTTATCTTTAATTCTAGTTGCAAATCCAACCAAATTATGCTAAAATAGAGTAATAAAGGAAAAATTATGACTGAAATTGATTCAAAAAAACTTGCTTGTGTTATCGCAAGGACACTGGATGAAAAACTCGGAAAAAACATTACTATTTTAAATATTAGCAATGTTTCATCATTGGCTGATTATTTTGTTATTGTTACCGGAGATTCTACTCCTCAGGTAAAAGCCTTGATGAACAACACCAAAGAAAAAATTAAGGAATTGTTTTCTCGTTCTCCTGTCAGAATGGAAAATGATATAAAAAATCGTTGGAATTTACTTGATTATGGAGATGTTGTTGTTCATATTTTACATAAAGAAGAACGAGAAACTTATGCAATAGAAAAATTCTGGAATCACGCATTTTCTATTCCCGAAGATGAATGGAAAGCTGCTTCCGAAAAATATAAAACTTTTTAATAACGTAATTGGCTTCACATTATCGTGAGGCCTTTTCTTTTGTACGTTACATTTCGACATACTATTGCAAAATCTTGAAAATAGTGTAGAATAAAGGAATAGATAATCTCATAAAAGGGAAGAGCAATGAATAGAGAAGAAATTAATAATAAAATCAATGAACTAACTTTAGCTATGGCTAAAGATCCACAAAATCCAGAAAATTACCACAGATTGTCTGAACTTTACATTCAGATTGAAGATTATGACAAAGTAATGTCAGTTTTAGATAGTCTTTTAGCAATCAAACCTGATGATGTTCAAGCTTTAGTCGGGATGGGTACAATGTGGTTTTATGAAAAAGATTTCAGAAAATCTCTTTCTTATTACAACAAAGCTCTTGTAGTAAACCCTAAAAATTACTTGATTTATTACAACATGGGTAATGTTTTTGCTGAATGGAAAAATTTTCCTAAAGCTTTATTTTACTACAATAGAGCAATTGATTTGAACTCTACAAACCCTGAAATATACAACGCTATCGCACTTTTATATCAAGATAACGAAGATTATATTGAATCAAAAGCATATTATGAAAAAGCTCTGTCTCTTGATCCTGAGAACCTTACAGCGTTAATTGATATGGGTAACGTTTGTTTCAAATTATTTGATTATGAAACGGCATTAAATCTTTACAAAAAAGTTTTTGTACTTAATCCGGACAACAAAATTGTTGCAATTTGTATCGGCAATACATTAACTCTTATGAAAGAACGAGAAAAAGCTTACAACTATTTCGAAAAAGCTTTAAAAATGGATGGCGACAACTATAAAGCATACATCTGCTATGCAATTGCTCTATCAGAGTTTGGAGAATATGATATGGCTGTTGCAATGTATGAAAAAGCTCAAAATGTTAAACCTGCTGAAATTGAAGCTCAAGTATTACGTGCGAACCTTTATACAAACTTTAATCACCTTGATAAGGCAATGGAGTTATATAAAGAAGCTATTCGTTTAAAACCTAACAGTGCATTGACTTATATGCTATTAGGAAATGCACACTACCTTAAAGGAGAAATTGAACAAGCAATAGCATCATATAGAGCATCAATAAATATTTCGCCAGAAAATGACGAATACAGACTTGTTTATACTCAGGTTTTGGACGAATATATTGATAAAAAAAGAAACGGAGAAGCTGTTTAAAATGAGAGAAAATACTCCGTATTTTATTGAACGACTAATTGCGGCGTTGTCATATTTGACAATGGGAGTAGTCGGTTTTGTATGGTTAATTATTGGTTTATTTACACAAGCAAGTCTTAAACCATATCTGAAGTTCCATATTTTTCAATCAATATTTATATCGTTGGGATTTACGGTTATTTCAATGTTAGTAGGATGGATTTCAAATATTTTGAGTTTCATTCCGCTAATAAATAAAATAGTTGCACAGATTAATTTCTTGTTGAATATGCCTTTATTATTTGACTATTCGTTGCTGCAAGCAGTAATATATGCGTTTATAATATACTTGGCAGCAACCGCATTTATAGGAAAATATAGTTACATCCCTTGGATTTCTGACATAATTGAACAAAGTGTAAAGTAAAATACTTAACAAAGAAAAAGCCCTCTAAAAGGGCTTTTTTGAGATATACTCAACGATGAAAAGATCTATGAGATAAGAAGATTACGTTTTGTCGGTTTTGGATAAGACAATCGCATTTGAAAGCGGAATTCCTCCTTTTTGTTGAGGATGGTTTACAACACTTCCATTAACATACATAACTGTTGAACCTCCACCATCAAGGTTAATCGCTCCAACACAACCGATTGACTGCATAAAATGTGCAAGTTCATTCAGCGTCATTCCTATTGAGCTCCCCTCACGTCCATCAACTGCAACAAGAATTAAGTTATTATCGGCTGTATAACCAATAGCTGTTCTTGGATTTCTACCTCCAATTGCTTCGAGTTTTTGTGCCGTCATGTCAACAAAAATTTCTCCATTTTTAACCAAATACGGCCCACCGCTGATTATATGTTTAACACCTTTCCAATCTGGATTCGTATTTACGATTAGTTCTGAATCTTTTTTATCTAATAAAGGATACAACAAAGATTTTGGGCCTGTAATAACATACCCATTTTGCGGAATTTCCAGAGGGTTTGCAGATGTTTTAACTATTTTCCCGTCAACTACTTGTAATCCAGTTCCATATTTAGGTGCTTGTGGAGCATATTTTCCCCACTCAGGCGTATAAACAAGAACGTATGTTGATAACATTCTTGGTTGATTTATATTGTTAACCTTAATTGTTTTCATACTACCTTTAATCGTTGCATTCAATTGAACCCTCGCAATATCAAATCTCTGAGGAGCTCTGTCTTCAAAAATACCAAAAGCAACTCTATCATAAATCGGCCCAGTATACATTTTTTTGTTAATCATCAATGTTCCCAGAGGAACTCCTGTTTGAGGCTTAAAATACGTACCATTAATTGCGGCTATAGCGTTATTATTCTTAGCAATTGTGGTTATTGTTCTTCTACTTTTCAAAGTTGAATCCGAAGAAAGAGCCGGAGTTAACTCTATGTTTTTTGCAAGTTTCATATCAGCTTCTACAACATTAATTCTAACCGGTTTACTATTATAATATCTAGTGAGTTTAATATGCTTTACCCCACTCGAAACATTTGTAATAACAGCTTTCGGATATTTATTCCGTACCATTATATCAAAATTTTTCTGTCGAACTTCAGGAGAAATCTCATTAAGAATTTTTATCTTTAGTTGACCGGTATCAAAGTCAGGGGCCGTCACCTGTGCTACTTTTGTACTCCCTGCATGAATAGGTAAAAGCCCTTGACACAAAACTAAAACCCCAATTATTGAAAGATTAATTATAATATCAACGATCTTTCTCAATTCATAATTTTCAGCATTACAAAATAGTGTATCCATAATTTCACCTCATTTTGGGTATTGGATACCTTTTTGTTTAAAGAGTGGGGTGGGGATTAACACTCATCGGAAACCTGTAAAACCATTTTCAGGATCTTCCTACTACTATTGTAACATATTTTAACATATTTTGCAAGTAGCCACAACCCCCAAATAGCAAAGATTTTACAAAACTAAATAAGGGCAAATTTACACTTTTTAACAATTTTATTAATCAATATCTACCGGTTCTCGTTGAATTTTATCTATTGCTTCGCGCGCAGTAAAGACAAGTGATTCCGGTACATTATCAATTGTTGTAAATTGCCTTAAAACATCTACAACTCTTTTGAAAGAACGTACAATATCACCTTCGCCCATATCAACTTGCTCTGTAATAGTTTCCCATTCAGCTCCCTCAACCCATAGTTCTATTAGCGATGAAAAATATGGATTTATATACATAGGAGCTTCTACGGAATATTTATTCTGAACTTTTTCAACTTTTCTTCTAATATTTCTAATCAAATTAAGAGTCTTTCTTACAGGTTCAGAAATTGGTAAATACGGAATATCAATTCTTAAATCTTCTGTCGTAATAGCACAAACAACTGCTGACAATTGAGCCGGTGTAAGATTTTCCAGAATATTTGAAAATATAATCTGAGCAATAAACAATTCATTTTCTGAACGAATTTGGGAAGTAGTAATGCCATATTCTGTAGGATAATCATCTCTAAGGTACCCAAAATCAATTAAAACGCTTCTATGTGCCAAGAACTTATTCCAAAAGATATCACGTTGACGTTCGATTTCTTTTTCTAATTTTTTAGAACGAGTAGAAAAACGCTCTAATACTTCTACATTTTTTGAATGTTTTTTATATAATTTACAAATATCACATTGAAAACTGTGCATTTTTTGAAGCATAGCTTTTGTTTCTTTCCCAAAATTGATGGCTTCAGCAGACAATGGTCGATTTTTAGAGCGCTCTTGTTTACAGATTTTTTTGTATGTTTGCCGGTTTTGAACGTAAATATGACGAATTTTATCATACTCAGATAACTTATCGTTGCATAATTTATACGGACAAACAAATTCGCGAGATTTAATTTCATCTTCAATCTGTTTTTTGGCTGACAACAGCGGCTGCAAACGAGTTCCTGAAGAAAAATAACCAAAACTTTTTAAAATAAGTTCTTTAGCTTCTTCCAAACTGAACCTCTGCAACAAATTCAAAACCATTGAATATGATGGAGAGAAACGACTTTCAAGAGGATTTGCATCACTCAAAACAAGTTCTGCAACCTCTTCCGGTGTTTGAAATTGTGTTCCAACTATTGTTACATAACCGACTTCATCCATTCCACGACGTCCCGCACGTCCAGACATTTGCAAAAATTCACTTGCCGTAAGCATTCTATGACCTGAATCAGTTCTTTTACTAGTAGAACTAATAACTGTAGAGCGCGCCGGCATATTTATTCCGGCTGCAAGCGTTTCTGTTGCAAAAACAACTTTTATCAAACCTTTTTGGAACAGTTTTTCAACCAAAATTTTCCAAGCTGGTAAAAGTCCGGCATGATGCGATGCAACACCGCATAAAAGATATTCAATATGTTTGTTGTTATAAAGATGCGGATTTTCTGCAATAAATTCGTCTATAAATTGCCTTATTTGAGCTTTTTCACCTCTTGTTACCAAGTCAAGTGAAGCACATTTTTCCATCTGCTCATCACATTTTTTACGAGAAAAAGTAAAATAAATTGCAGGCAACATATCATTTTCTTGTAAATTCTTTATAATTTCTTTTACATAAGACTTTTTATTTTGAAATTTTTTACCAAAAACTCTTTTTTCTGGTTTAATTTTTTTATTAAGTTGACCACTTGGAGTTAACAATGGCAACAATTTTGTCGGTTGAGAACTATCAAAATAGAAAAATTTTAGCGGAACAGGTCGAAAATCAGTATCTACGAGTTCTGTTTTTGAATGAACTGTGTTGATCCAATCTGTCAACTCTTGAGCATTAGCAACTGTAGCAGAAAGTGCAATAATTTGAACATTTGTAGGACAATAAATTATACTTTCTTCCCAAACTGTTCCACGCTGCTCATCATTCATATAGTGAACTTCATCTAACACAACGTATTTAACATCTTTCATATTATCTGTAACAGAACCAAAATTAGTACCATAGAGCATATTTCTAAAAACTTCGGTTGTCATTATGACAATTTGAGCGTTTCTGTTTATTGAAGTATCACCTGTTAACAAACCAACCTTATCATATCCATATTTTTCACTAAAGTCGTAGTATTTTTGGTTAGAAAGAGCTTTTAAAGGAGTTGTATAAAAAATTCGGGTTTCATCTTTTAAAGCGTTGTTAATTGCGTGTTCAGCAATAACCGTTTTCCCTGCACCTGTAGGAGCACAAACTACAACACTTTCGCCATTATCAATAAACTCACAAGCTTCTTTTTGAAAATCATCCAACTCAAACGGGAATTCAGCCATCTTTACTCCTTAAAACTATTCTATTACTTATATTATGCCCTAAAAAGTAAAATTTGTAAAATATGTTGCAATTTGTTTTCCAAAACTAGCAAAAAAATTTTTTATGGTTTTTCAAACAATAAAGGAGAAAATTTATGCAAATCAACCAATCTTACAACCACTCACATCAACAAAGCTTTGGAGCTTTTCACATACACGCCGGAGTAAAAGAGGCTTTACAAAAAAGAGCTTCTGCAACTGATATTGAAGAAATTGCAAAGTTAATTACAGAACAAAAACTTAACAAAAATGTAGATATAACTTTATATACAACAAAATCAACAAAATTAGGGGCAAATATTTTCCCAAAAGATTTCAAAACTTCAATTGCTACAGAAAATCCTCAAGAAGGTTTGTTCTACAAATTAAGAAGTCCGCTAAAATTTATTAAATCAATATGCAAAAAAGCAGACAAAATGTCTGAAAATATAGAAGTTGAAAACGCTAAAAAACAAGCATTGAGCAACATTGAATAAACAGATATCTATACAATAAAAAATACCACTCATAATAAAGTGAGCGGTATTTTTTACTTATTATTTTTATTGTTTATATTTTATCAAATCCTGTATATTTTCTTAAAACTTCAGGAATAATAATTGTACCGTCTTCTTGTTGATAATTTTCAACAATTGCTGCAAATGTTCTTCCAACCGCAAGACCGGAACCATTAATTGTATGAACAAATTGAGTCTTTCCTGTTACTTTATCACGATAACGGATATTTGCACGTCTTGCTTGATAATCACCGTAGTTTGAACAACTTGAAATTTCTTTGTATGTACCGTAAGATGGCATCCAAACTTCCAAATCCCAACATTTGTTAGCTGAAAATCCGATATCACCCGTTGATAGAGCTTCTCTCCTATACGGAAGTTCCAACAACTGAAGCATTTTTTCAGCATCCTCAGTTAGTTTTTCATGTTCTTCTTTACTTGTTTGAGGAGTACAAAGTTTAACCAACTCAACCTTATTAAATTGATGAACTCTAATTAAGCCTCTAGTATCTCGCCCCGCAGAACCTGATTCTCTTCTAAAGCAAGGAGTGTACGCTGTCATGTATTTTGGCAAATCATCTTCCGATAAGATTTCACCTGAATAAATATTGGTAACAGGAACTTCAGCAGTCGGAATTAAGAATAAATCTTCATTTTCACATTTGTACATATCTTCCTTAAATTTTGGAAGTTGACCTGTACCTGTCATTGTTGCAGAATTTGCCATGAATGGAGGCAAAATTTCTTCATATCCTTGATTTTCAGTATGATAATCAAGAAAAAAGTTTATAATTGCTCTTTCTAAGCGAGAACCTTTTCCTCTGTACAAAATAAATCTACTTTGAGAAAGTTTTACACCACGTTCAAAATCTACAAGATTTTTTTCTTCACATAAATCCCAGTGAGCTTTGAATTCAAAATCAAATTTACGAGGTTCTCCCCATTTGTAAACTTCAACATTATCATCTTCTGACAAACCGATAGGTGTTGTTTCATCTGGGATATTAGGAATATGAAGCAACAAGTCTCTTTGTTTTTCATCCAATTCTGTTTGCTTTTCTTCTAATGCTTTAATATCATCTCCAAGTTTGCGAACTTCTTCTTGAATTGCATCAGTATTTTCTCCATTCTTCTTCATCATACCAATTTTTTGTGAATCATTTTTTCTCTTTGCACGCAATTCATCAGCTTGAGTTTGAATTTTCCTTCTTTCAGCATCAATTTCCAAAACTCCATCGATAGAAAGTTCTGGATTTCTTCTTTTCAAAAGTTCATTTACCTTTTCAGGATTCTCTCTAATCAATTTGATATCAAGCATTTATAACCTCTTTTCCATATTTACTAAATTTATGCAATTATTTTAATTTA
Organism: uncultured Candidatus Melainabacteria bacterium; assembly: GCA_934693235.1. GTDB lineage: Bacteria > Cyanobacteriota > Vampirovibrionia > Gastranaerophilales > Gastranaerophilaceae > Stercorousia. The sequence continues at coordinate 149,274 of CAKUUY010000001.1, forward strand.
AATATAACTTATAATCAAGCAAAAACTAGCTTTATCACAAATGTTAAGAATTGTAGACTTTTTTTGACACGTGTAGTATAATGAAAATAAGGGGATAGTGTTATGATGTTCAAGAAATTAGCACAAAAGTTAAGTTTGGAGAGAGAAAAACACAATAGTGTTGCAACAAATCCATTAAGCGTCGATTTTGACAACAAAAAAAGTATTTTTTTAAATAAGTTAACAAAAACTGCAGTTAATTTATATGAACGCAACTGCGATATTAAAAATTTTACGAAACTTGCACTATCCAACCCAGAAAATAATTCTCATAATGAGATTATGAACCAATTATTCTCTAAAGGAGTCGTTGATCCTACTGATGATGAAAGATTAATGGAATTGTCTGATAATTCAAGATTTTTAAGAGAATTGGGCCTAATCGAATAAATGAAAGTGTCTTATATATGACTAAAAGTAATAATGGTTGTGCCGGAATTGGAATAGGTTTGATTTTGTTTGTCGTTTCTATTTTATTTCTGTTTTTTAACGAACAAAATTTTGTAAATTTAATTAAACTAACTGATTATGTAAGAAAGAATGCGATTGAATTAACTTCCCAAATTCCATCCCCCGCAAATAATAACAAACTTGTACAAATATCAGGAATCGTGAATTCCAACCAAAATCTTTCTGACGGAATAATCAGCTTGCCAAATTCTATTGCCTTAAAAAGAACTACTGAAATTTATCAATGGCAAGAGATTTATAATTCAAATAATCAAAACTATCAATACAAAAAAGAATGGGATAGTCACCTTACAAATTCCGATTCTTTTGAAAAAAAAGAATACCAAAACCCTAAAACATATAAATACAAACCATTGGAAATTTATGCCAAAAACGCTAACTTAGGGAAATTTTACCTATCTGAAGAAATTATAAAAAAAATAAATTCAACAGTTAAACTTCAACAACTGCCGTATAACAACAAATTTAAAATATATAATGGCTTTTATTTTACAGGAAAAGATTATGACAATCCAAATATTGGGGATGAAAAACTATTTTACTCATATATTCCATCCGGCAAAAAACTTTCAATTATAGCGAAACAATCCGGCAATCAACTTGTTCCAATGAATACAAAATACGGAAATTTAATAATAATTATTGACGGAATTAATAATTTAGACCAAACGCTTGCTAAATACCATAGCAACAATTCAAGTAACACCTGGAAAGTCAGAGGGATATTCCTATTATTAATGTTCTTAGGACTTAATATTATGCTACAGCCTATTGTTAATATTACAGATAGAGTACCGATTTTAGGAGAAATTACTCAATTTACGATAATTCTTTCAACTATAGTTATGACAATAGCATTAGGAACTATAACTATTGCGTTTAGCTGGCTTGCAGTAAGACCTGAAATTGCAATTCCGGCAATACTTCTTGCGACAACGGCGATAATAGCGCTAAGAAAAAAGAAAAAAATTATAATTTCGGAATAAAATACAATGTTAAAACTATTGCCCAAAATTTAATGTTGTTTTATGCTAAAAGTATGATTAAACAGTTGAGAATTAAAAATTATATACTAATTGATGAGCTTATCGCGAATTTTGATTCCGGATTAAACGTGATCACGGGCGAAACTGGTGCCGGCAAAAGTATCTTGATTAACGCTATTGATATAGCTTTTGCTCCACGAGTTTCAAAAGATGTAATTAAACATGACAAGGATAAAGCAGTTATTGAACTTGTAATTGAGAATACCAAACATGATTTGTCTCAATTGTTTGAAGAAAACGGCGTTGATAATAATGGTTCTGAAATCGTTTTAACCAAGGAAATTTCTCAAAACGGAGTTCGATCAAGAGTTAACGGAACTCTGGTCAATCAAGAATTTATAAAAAATTTAAAGAATTACTTTTTAGATATTCATTCTCAACACCAGACATACGCTTTTATGCAACCTAAATATCATATTACATTATTAGACAATTATGCAAAAGAGGCATATGGAGCAAAATTAGAGAAATATAGAGAAGATTACAAAGCTCTTCAACAAATGAAATCTCAATTAGAAACTCTTAAGACTGCCTCTAATACAACAGAAAATCAAATTGAATTTTTAAAATTTCAAATTAATGAGATTGATTCGGCTACTATTAAAAGCTCAACAGAGGATAATGAATTAAATGAAGAACTTGAAGTTTTAGAGAATGCAGAAAAATTAAAAGAACTAACTGGCACTTCATATTGGGCAATAAATGGTGATGACGGCTCTATTATGGAAGCTCTGGGTAAAATCAAACAAAATATTAGCAAAGCAGCCTCTATGGACAAAAATCTAGAAGAGACCGAAAGCAATCTTATTGATGCTATAGAAAGACTTAGAGATTCAGCATCCGAATTGAGAGAATACAGTCAAAATTTAGACAACGATACAGAAAGACTAAATGAAATCCAAGAACGCCTATACATTCTTGATAAATTAAAACGTAAATATGGTGGAACTTTAGAAAGCGTTTTAGAAACTTTTGAAAACCTTTCTAGAGAACTAAATGCAATAGAATTTTCAACGCAAAATATTGAAGAATTAGAAGAAAAAATTCGCTCAACAGAAAAAACACTATACAAAACAGCAGAAGAAATCAGCGAAAACAGGAAAAATTTTGCTCAAGTTTTATCAGTTTTAATCCAAGAAAAACTTGAAAAATTAGAACTTCCAAAAGCCAGATTTGAAATATCTGTTCAACCTAAAGAACTTTGTTCGGACGGAATTGATAATGTTGAATTTTTAATTTCAACTAACGTTTCAGAAGATTTGAAACCACTTGCAAAAGTCGCATCCGGTGGAGAAATTTCTCGTGTAATGCTTGCAATTAAATCAATCTTTGCACAAAGTGACGATATTAACACTGTAATTTTTGATGAGATTGATACCGGAATTTCAGGCAAAGCTTCTCAAAGTGTTGCTGATGAAATCTTAGAACTTTCCAAATATCATCAAATCATTGTGATTACGCACCAAGCGATTATTGCATCAAAAGCAAATAAACATTTTTACGTACGCAAATCTCAAGATGACGAAACTAAAGTAGAAGTTTACGTTTTGACTGGAGAAAACAGAATTAAAGCCCTAGCCGAACTTGCTGGCGGAGAGATTAACGAACAATCCATAGAATTTGCCAGATCATTAGTTGGATAAAAACAGCTTATTTTAGGTGCGAGATTGCTTTATTATATATCTCCGCCCAAGAATTTGAATAATTCAGCTTCATTTGGTTCAAGCCCTTCTAAAACTTTTTTAGTTGCAAGTTCTGTGTAGATTTCCCAATTATTCTTTTCATTTATTGCACTATATTGTGATAGCTTTCTAACAGTTGGCATGAATTTATTAGGAATCTTTTTTATGACAAAAGCTTTCAAAACCGGGTGCGTTTGATGCAGCATTTCATGAATTTCCATATGCATTGGCGAGTTTGTAGAGCCATGAGTTTTAAATCCACAAAATTTTTGCCATTTTTCAAAAGATTGTCTTGTGTTTTGTGGCATTATATTAAATATATTACCCCTAATCTGTGAAATTCTTTGCCTTATTGTAGTTGGAGGCAAAAGAACTGTACTTATTTCTTCTCCATTTTTAGATAATCTCATGCATTCGCCAGCACCAAGTGTGAATGGTGTCACGATAAATTCATTAGGGATTTTAATACCTTTATTTTGTGCTAATTTTACTGCTTGAAGTAGTCTTTGCCCAAGTTCTAAATCATCTCCCAAACTGGCGTTTTGAACTCCATATTTTTCTTTTAAAATGTTTTCTATTTTTATAACTTCCGGATTAGTTGATTTTTTGCTAAATGTAGTATACATTTCTCGACGGCAAGCAGTGAGAAAATTCCGAAATTTGTAGATATTTTGTTCTTCTTGAAGAGAAGTTGAATGCTTATTTTTGAGTTGAGGTTTTTGTTTAGGCAGAATCTTTTTTGCCAAAAATCTTGGAAAGTTAATTATAGATGCAAATAGCTCATCTAACCTTTTTGCATTTTTTATTTGCGATAAAGCGTTTTTAGGCACTCCGAATTCACTAAGAATTCTTAATAACTGTTCTTTTTTCGCTTGTTCAGAATTGTTTAAAGGTTTTTCAAGATCTGTTAAGAGTTCATCTGTAATACGACCTTGCGAGTGCCTCATTATTCCACGAGGTATATTTCTTCCGGTTATAATTTCTTTTTTAGTTAAACCAGATGTAATACTGCTAATATTTGCCATTACAAATCTCCTACACGATATATAATGACAGTCAATTCTTTAAATTGCGTATATGTAAACATATATTAAGAACAAAACTAAACTAACTCATTTGACTTAAATTCAAAATAGCCTTCATAAACTCATTGCTCCTTATGTCCACAGTTATTATTCAATAAAATCCCTAAAATGTTGTAACTCTTTTTGTTGCCGAATTTTAGTTAAGGCAGAATCCTCTAACTGCCTTATTCGCTCTTTTGAATACCCCATTATTTCGCCAAGCTGTTCTAGAGTCCTTGGTACCTCCCCATTTATTCCAAAACGACAACAGACAATTTTCTTTTCTCTTTCCGGCAAAGTTGAAAGTAAATCTTTAATACTACCTTTTAATACATTATTTTTTGTTTGAATTTCCGGGGAATGATATGATTTGTCTTCTATATAATCTCCAATATTTAAATCATCTGTAACAGGAGTTTCTAGGCTAATTGGTTCTTTAATTATTGCTCTTTTTATCACTAAAATTTGTTTTAATGTCACACCAAGACGCTGAGCTACTTCTAAATCTGTAGGCTCTCTTCCAAGTTCAAATGATAACGTGGTATATATCCTTTTATATTTCCTGATTTTATCCGTCATGTGAACAGGAATTCTTATCGTTCTTGAATGATTTGAAATGGCCCTAATTATAGTTTGTTTTATCCACCAAGTTGCATAAGTTGAAAACTTGAAATTTTTTGAATAATCGAATTTTTCAGCAGCCTTAATAAGTCCGAGCGAACCCTCTTGAACTAAATCCATAAATAACACACCTTGCCCAATATATTTTTTTGCGATACTTACGACCAAGCGCAAGTTTGCCTGAACCAATTTTCTCTTTGCGATGTCTGCTTGAGACGATTTACCTTCTTTAATCTCTTTTCCCAAAGCTTTTTCTTCTTTTGTATTTAATAATTTTATTTTTCCAATATCTTTCAAATACATTTGTAAGATATCATCATCTTTAAAAATTGAATTAAAAGTTTTCGGCTCTTCTGTTACAGCCTCTTCATAATCAACATAATTAACAGCCTCAACACTTCCACGTTTCAAATCCTTGTATAAATCCACAGCCATCTAAAAATCCCTCTCTTTCAAAATTGTATTCAATAATTTTGACGAAAAGTGATTAATTTTGTTTCAATCTCTTTTTTGTGTAAAATAATATTATGGGAATTATTGATGAAAAAGAATTTATAAAGAGGGTTTCTAATTTTTATGAAATTAACTTTAAAGTCGGAGAAAGAAACGATATAGCAGTCTTAGATTCACATGACACAAGATATTTGGATAAATGTTTATTCAAGGCAAATTTGCATGTTCATACCCAATATTCTGATGGTGAAATGACTATTAAAGAGCTATTTGGCCAAGCTGAAGATTTATCAACTAAAACACCTGACTTTATAGCAGCAATAACTGATCATGACACAATTGACGGTAATAAAGAAGCTGCACAATTAATAAAAGATTATACACATACAAATATTTGTTTGGGAGTTGAAATTTCGACAATTGCGATTAATTTTCCAAACCAACCAAAGCCTTTGCAGGTTCATCTATTAGTTTATGGAATTGATCCGAATGACAAAAAGCTTGATGAATATTTAATTAATAAAAGAATTCAAAAATTAGAACTTGCCAAAAATACTATAGCAAAATTAAATTCTGCACTTCCTGAATATAAATTCACTATAGAAGAAGCTGCGAAATGCCATGGCATGATTTTAAAAGGTGAAGATGAAGTCGCTCATCCTCTAAAAAAATATACATCGGGAAAAATATTGTTAAATTATTATTACCCTAACGCAGATTTTTCCTATGAAACACCAATTTATAAATTCAAGTACATGTTCAAAAGTCCAGAAGCATATCATAAAATTTATAAAAAAGTTCTTGAATTATACACAGGCGAAAAATTACCGGAAATACCAGAAGAAATTGAACAAAAAATTCAAACAGCAAGAGAAATTTATTTAAAAGCACACCCATCTATAGGCAACATGCTTGAGCAATTTTCATCATTTGAAGATACTGTAAAATTTGTATCAACGTTAAATTGCGGCGTAATGTCAATTGCTCATCCCGCCAGAACTAAAGCTTATTGCCCTGAATTCTATGAATATCTTTTTGAATACTTTAAAAAAGCCGGGGGCGACAAAGCAATGTTTTATGAGGGGTACTATCAATCCTACGAAGGAACATATTACCAAGAGTGGAAAGAAAAAATTAATAAAGCCGCTTCAAAATTCGGTTTATTAAAAACTGGCGGACTTGATTCACATGGAAAAAGTCTTGTGGTAAGATGTCCTAGAAAGGAGAGAGCATGAAAAAATTGTTTGTATTTATTTTTTTAATACTCTTTTCAGGAATAGCAAGCGCAAATGATACAGGTTATGTCAGTCCTGAAACTTATGCTATAAACGAAGCCGATATGACAGATTATTTTGACATCCCTGCACCTCAAAAACTAAACATAGATGATTTAGACAATCATATAAAATTAAACAAAACTGCACCATCAATCAAAACCGAAATATCTGAAAAACAAGCAAAAGTAAAAAGAGCTAAAGGTGAAAAGAAACCATATGAAGACCGCATGATATATAAAGCTGCCAAGTGGTGGACAGAGCAGACATATAAATTTGACGACCCACACCATGGAGAAAAACATGAAATTAAAATCAAAGCGCGTGAAGCATATGAAAAACAGCAAGCAGAAGAATTAAACAAAAAAGGAAAAGAACAATTATAAAAAAGGCCGGATTAAACCGACCTTTTTAGTCCTATTTCCCGCAAGAAGTGCATCTTGGTTGGATTGGAGCTACATATACTCTTTCATACTTATTACATCCGCAGTCTGCAAATGCTTTTTTGCATGTTGGGCATGGCATGATTTTAATCTTTGCACATTCATCACATTTTACTTTTTTGACTTTACATTTGTCACAATTTTTAAAACCGGTAAACGGATTTAAACTGAAATTGGTCTTATTTTCGCCGATACCAACATAAGGTAACGGATTAAGATAAGAAATGTAAGGCATTGGATTTAACGTTTGAACTCCCTCCCAAGCAAAAACACTCTGGGCAGAAAATAAAATAGCTCCTACAAGCGTCAACGAAATAAATAACTTTTTCATACAATACTCCTATTTAATGTATAACAAATATTTTAAATACAACTCACCACTCGTTTAAAGCAGTAACAATATTTAAAGATATATTCATTTTAAACTTTATTTAAAAATTTACGATAACCACTAAGGGAATGTATATTAAACTTTTTTCTTAAACAAAACAGACAAAAAAATAAGGTCTGTAGTAAATACAAACCCTATTTTTAAATTATTGAACTATGCTAATTCTTATAGAGCAGCTTTAGTCGCAGGAACTGAAGCATCATCTAACAAGATAACATAAACAACTTCGCCAGATTTAGCATGATATTGAAGACCTTTAGTTACCAAACCAGTAGCTAAACCAACAGCAGCACCAACAGGAGCTCCTATAGCAATACCAGTACCAATTTTGGTCGGATCAGGAATAAATGCAAAACCAACACCTGCACCAGTACCAACTGCAGCACCTGAAACTGTGCATAGAGCAAGTTTACCAGCAGTCATCCAAGGACCTTCTTTTAAAGAATTGTCTTTCGTAAAAGGTTTAGCGTTAAATGCAACTTGTTGACCTGATGGAAGAACAATTTGAGTTAACTGAGGATAAACTCTAGCATTTTTGTTAAACCATTTTGGATCTTTGACTTCATTCAATTGAGCAACAAATTTAGTACCCGCAGGAAGAACTAAAGTTCCTTCTTGAGTATTGATATCTTCAGGAGCAACAAAAGTTACGATATCACCAGCTTGATGTTCTTCTGACTTAAATTTATCTTCAAATGCAACTGCCAAAACGTTCCCTTCAGAAATTACTCTTTCAATGTTATTAACTTTAACTTCATTGTTAGGAGCTTTTTTAGTAACAGCCAAATGTTCTACTGAAGTTACACCAATGTATTCTTGCTTAACTAAACCTAATTTTTCTTTTAATCTAGCTAACAAAACAGCAGCTTCAGCTCTAGACAATTTGTCATTTGGTCTCAATTCTCTTGAATCTGGATAGTTTACGTAAATTCCGTAATTAACAGTTTTAGCGTATACACTCATAGCCCATGCTGGAACAGTATTAGCATCTTTGAATTGGTTCAAAATAGACTTGTCAGCATTCATATCTTTTGTAATATGGCTAATTACAGATTGTGCTTCTGACCTCAATACAGTTCTTTCAGGTTGGAAAGTTCCGTCCGGATAGCCATAAACCAAGCCTAATTGTTGAGAACGTAAAATGTTTTCATAGTTAGGAGTAGCTTTTGATACATCTGAAAATTTGTTAGAAATGTTTACATTCAAATTTTCATTTGACAATACTTTCAATAGGGCATTAACAAATTCTATTCTTGTCATGTCTCCTTCAGGATTAAATTGTTTTCCTTTAAGAGTCATAATATCGTTATCTACAACGATGTTGATTTCTTTGTTTGCCCAGTAATTTTCTCCTACATCAGCAATATTCGCAGCAAATGAAGGTGCAACTGTTAATGATAATAAACCCAAAATCATTAATCCAGAAATAAATTTGTTCATCTTTAATTCCTCATATTTACCAGTAAACCTTTTTCGTGTATAATTATATCGTAGATAGAAAAGTTTGTAAACATGTAATTATAAATTTTAATAATTTACCCAATTAAGAAAGGAAAAGTATGGATAATTACACTATGACTAAGATTGTTGCGACTCTAGGGCCTGCATCATCTACAAAGGAAAAAATCAGAGAGCTTTTTAAAGCCGGAGTAACCATGTTCAGATTAAATTCTTCACATGGCGATGTTGAAATGCACAAGCAAAACTTGTCTTACATCAGAGAAATTGAAGAGGAAGAAAAGACATTAATTCCTGTATTACTTGACTTACAAGGTCCAAAAATCAGAATTGGAACACTTCCAGAATCAATTGAAATCCATAAGGGTGAAATCCTTAAATTTCGTCACCAAGCTGAAATCACAGGTGATATTCTTCCTGTAGACTATAAAGGTATGGCTGACGACGTTACACCTGGCGAAAAAATTATGATCGATGATGGTAAAATTCAACTTGAAGTAAAAAAAGTTGAAGATAGAGTTATCTTTGCGGAAGTTCTAACAGACGGACTTTTGAAACAAAGAAAAGGTATCAACATTCCGGGGTCTCAAGGTAGTCTGGACGTATTAACAGCAAGAGACTTAAAATTTGTTGAATTTGCAGCACATGCAGATATAGATTATTTAGGTTTGTCTTTCGTTAGAGAAGCTTCAGATATTGTTAAATTAAGAGATTTGCTTCACAAGCATGGAAATTATACTGCCAGAATTATTTCTAAAATCGAAAAACCGCAAGCAGTTAATAATATTGATGCAATTATTGAAGTTTCTGACGGTATCATGGTAGCTAGAGGCGACTTGGGTATCGAAATTTCTAACGAAAAAGTACCTATCGTTCAAAAAACTATCATCAGAAAAGCTAATGCGAAAAGAAAAGTTGTTATCGTTGCAACACAAATGTTAGATAGCATGATTGAAAACCCAATTCCTACACGTGCAGAAACTTCTGACGTTGCAAATGCTATTCTTGACGGTACAGACGCAATTATGCTATCAGGCGAAACAGCAGCAGGCGCTTACCCTGTAGAAGCTGTAGCTATGATGAAAAAAATCGCTGACAATGTTCTTGAATCAACATTCATGAGAAAAAATAAATTCCCAAGAAAAATGATAGAAGAAGAAAAAGATTCTCAAGCAATGGCTATCGGTATGTCAATCGCAGATATGACAAGAAAAATGCCGGTAAAAGCAGTTATTGCATTGACGGGCAGTGGATTTACAGCATCTATGCTTGCTGAGGGCAAATTGAGCGTTCCAATTTTCGCGTGCTGTCCGGACAAAAAAGTTTGCCGTAACATCAAATTGTTTAGAGGAGTATACCCTATTCCTTTGAACTACGAAGCTTCTATTGATAAAAAATCATTATTAGCTTTAGATGAGTTCTTAATCAGCAAGCTAGGCTTATCAAAAGATGATTTCGTACTAATTACAGGATCAGTTCCTGAATTGTTGGTTGGTGGAACAAACTTCATCAAAATTCACAAAATCGGCTTGTTGCAAAAAGACTAGTCTTTAAAAATTCAATAGCAAAAAATCCTGATAGAAAACTATCAGGATTTTTTGTAAAAAAGCCCTGTACAGATGTGATTTTGTTACCTGCGTGGTCTCGCAGGTGGGTGAACGCCTCGGATTATCCGTTTCCCACTGGCGATTATTCAATCGGTGGGTATACTTCACATCCTGTCAGAGTCAATTCTCCCTTTTATAATAAATGTAGGAACAAAATGAGCATCCATACAGAACTATTTATATCATAACATATTATTTTGGCAATTTCAATATTCTAACAGCTACTTACCAAAAATTTGTGCGCCAATATAAATACCAATGAATATTGATAAACAAATTACAGCAAAAGGATTTACTATCAGCAAACTTGGAGCATCTTTGCAAAAAATATTCAAAGCAACTACAATTATTCCGATTGCAAGAGCTGTTAAAGAAAAAGGCATTGTGTTTTTACTATTTCTTATAATTTTTACATTATGGCAAAGCTTATCAGTAGAATACTCATCGACATTTGACAAATTTATTGCTTTATCAAAAGCATCTTTAGAAATTTGACCATTTGAAAGAAGTTTCTGACACGCTTTTTCATATGCTTTTCTGGTTTGGAATTCAACAAGAGTAAGCATTTGCTCTTGAGAAAGTTTACTAAACTCAGACTCTTTTCCCATCTCAAAAGCCACATAAGCAACTTTTTGCAAAATACTTTCATGATACATTTTTGGAATGTCTGAACGCAACAAATCTACGTATTTATGGAAAGTCCATTCAGAAATCAATTGAGTAAGAGCCTTAGCTGTATCAGGGTTTTCGATAGTATCATCATTAGAAAATGCTTCGCCTGCGAGATATGTAAAATCATAAACTCTATCTAAAAATTCTTTTTTGTGTTCAGATGCAATATCTTCCGGTATAACTTGTTCTGCTTGCTTTTTTAAATTTTTTGCAAAACCTTTAAAATCAAATGTTGCTGCCATAAAACCCTCCAAAGGCATTATACCATGTTTTTAACAAGAGGGCAAGCAACAAAACTGAAACGTTATATATTTAAACTCGCTCAACTCAAGCATATTTTCAATCTTATTCATCCAACCCACAATCTTTAGCTTTTTTATATGCCTTTTCTGCTGATTTGCTATTACCTAAAGCCCCGTAAATTTCAGACTGAACTTTAAAACTCCATTTGTCACCACCATCTAACAAAATTGATTTGTTTATTGCTGTTAGAGCTTTCGAATATTGTTCTAATCTCCCGTATGACAGCGCCATCCAATAGTAAGCTGTACCATTTTCATCTAGCTCAATTGATTTTTCAGCAGCTTCTATTGAATCTTCATATTTCTCCAAATCAATTAGAATACCTGCTTTTCTACAATATTTATCACTTGTTTTTTCTTTTAATAATGATTTATTTATATAACTTAAAGCTTTGTTAGATTCATGACGTCTGTCGTATTCTAACGCCAAAAAATTTTCTATCTCCATATCGTTTGGATATTTTTCATAAAATTTTAACATTACGTTCAATGCTTCATCCGGTTTATCCATATATTTCAAAATCTTTGATTTCAATTCATATAGATATTCATCATCGTGATTATTCAAAATTGCAAGATTTATATATCTTAAAGCGTTGGAGAAATCTTTTAATTCAAGATAACTTAAGGCTATCGTTTTATAGCATTCTTTATAACTATCGTCTTCTTCCAAAATATCTTTTAAAATATCAATCGCTTCTTGATAATGATCTCCAATACAAAATAAAATTTCCCCCTTTCTAATTCTATACGGAGGCAATGGATTGATTTTTATAGCTTTGTCAATACATTCTATTATCTTTTCAGGTGGTAAATTAGTACAATATGGATTTGAAATAAAATAATAATATTGTTCTTTTTTCATAAAAAATTTAGTTAAATTAACACACTGCGTATAAGTTAAATTTAGTTTAAGTTTTGAAGCTATTAGTTGGAAAATAATAATAACAAAAACTTTAAACCAATCCATAGAAAGCATCATAAAAGCATTTCTTTTAAATGCTTTTACAAAACTTTTTAAAGCCATATAAAAATCAAACAATACTTCCAAATAAATAAAAATACAATAACTTAAATATTTAGAAGAGCCATCATCTTCGTGAGCAAGAACATTTTCTGCATGTTTTTTAACGAGTTTCCATTTTCTATCGGCAAAAACCGGACTACTATAAACGACAGTAGCACAGGCATCCGCTAAGTAGTAATCCTCTGGAGCTTTTTCTAATAAATCATTCACGTAATACTCTGCTTTAAAAAACTTTCCTTCTTCATTTAAAATTGATATTGCGACAACATCTGCATAATAATAGTTTTTATCAATTTTCTTAGCCTTTAATACATATTTAAAAGCTTTTTTGTTGTCGCCTTTTACAGAATAAGCATCTGCCAAAAACGTATAATTTTGTGCAGTTTTTTCCCCACTCGAAATTCTTTTTTCCAGCAAATGAATTACACTCCTTGCGGATAAAGGAGAAATTAAAATCTCAGCATCTTTATGAAAAACTGTGATATTATCGTACATAACCAACCTCAAGTAAATTATCGGCAATTGTTACCAAATTCTTTAAACTAATTTACATTAATTTACAATAATATGTTAACAAATTTTTAAAACAACCAATATTTTACATAAATAAGGTTAGGAATATATTTTTAGTTCATTTTCAATGTCTGTAATGCAATTTTTTCAGCACTATCGGCTCTTTTTAAAGCAGCGTCAGCTGCCGATAAATCTTCATTTGATTTAACTTGAACCCCCATTGGAGATGGAATATATGTCCTTATTGGTTCTGTTTGGTTTTTATTATCATTATTTTTACTACTTGTGTTAGTTGTTTTAGTTGTTATTTGTGTTTGTCCATTTTTGTATTTATCTAACAAGTTTGATTGTCCATTTGTCGAATTTTGAGTTGCTGTTTGTTGAGTCACTGTTTGAGTTTGTTGAGCCTGTGGAATTTGCTGTTGCTGTAATTGTTGAGCCTTTTGCATTTGCAAAGCCTGTTCTTGTTGGTCCTTTACTTTTTGTGCAGCTTCTTCCTCTTTACCCTCATCCAGAAGAGAGTGTTTTGGCTTACCAAATAACAAATGAGAACCTTTTACCGCTATTTTGTTAAACATTGGCAACAATACCATCATACCCAATACAATTCTCATTGGATAACCCGCCATTTGTTTCATACCAAATTTAGGATGACGCCATAAGTCTTTAATTTTTGAGACGAAACCATCTCTAACAATTGCTTTGTTATCATACGGTCGTATTTGTTCCAAACCGACTGTTACAATTCTACCAACAGTTTTGAACAATTTTGTAATAGGATTTTTAACTCCGGCATTTAACATTGTTCTTAAATTATCTCGAGAAGCTTTCCAAGCAGCTTCATTTTTAAACAATCCTGCCTTAGCAGTTTCATTATGTAGTTTTAAGGCATTTCTGTAAGCTTCAACAGCTTTTTTATCCATACCCGCATATTGTAAACCACCAATATGGTGCATTAATTTAAGAGCAAACGGCATACAAACAAAGAATGCAATCATTTCAGTGAAACGTTCTGCAAACGATTTTGCCTTTTCCGAAAATCCGCCATCTGTTTTAATAGTTTTGTAAATAACGTCAGCCAAATATCCAGCTTGCATAATCGCTACAAGTTTACCACCAGCAACCCTGTTTGTACTTCCTTCTAGAACCATATTAAAGTATTTTAAAAAGCCTTTACCAAATGCTGTTTTTGGAAGTTTCTTATCTAACCCTAATCGTTTTACAGCTTGTTCCAATTCAGGATTTTCTTTAGGATTGTAATTTCCCAAAGATGCAGCAAATTTATTAGCATTTTCTGTTGCATTGACCTCACGTCCAAATATAGTTTTGTTAAATTTGCCTAACGCACTTGAATTTGAACCCCAAATCCTAGCTTGCATTTTTTGGTTAGCATTATTTGTAGCTTCTAAAATTTCGGGAAGATACTTATGATGGTCTTTCATTATCTTTTCATAAGTTTGAAAATCCTTATACCCCCATTCAAAAGCCTTCATATCTTTTAATTTAGCCAACTTTGCTTTGTCATCAAGAGCTTTGAATGCACTTAATTCAGAATTAATTTGTGCAGGAGTCAAATTCTTTTTTGAATTCTTCAAAATTGTTTCTACTTCAGCATTTTGAAGAATTTCTCTTTTTGCTTCAGGGGTTGTAGCCCTTTGAATTGCATCTTTATATTTATTTATTTCATCTGCAGTTGCTCCATAGCAATCAAGATCTTCAGCATGTTTTAATGCACTCATGAATTTTTCGCCATGCTGCGGATAATCTTGCATCAAAATTCCTGACATCCCCATATACTGGTCAAGAACCATTCCCAATTCAGGACGAGATGGAGTATCAAAGAAAGCGCGCAAAATGCGAGATTTATCAATAACTTTAGTTCTCAAGAAATTCTTGAATTTTCCAAAACCACCTGAAACAGACTGACCAAAAGACGATTTTGCCAGTCTACTATCAGTTACATAATTTGAAACATTATCTCCAAAATTTCCTACTTTATAAAGAAATGTATCTTCATAATTTCCACGGCATTTTTTGTTGAAATAATCCATACCTTGAGTAATTGCAAACCAAGTCGGAACTCCTATTGCCGCAGTATAAAGCATTCCTTTAGGGTCTTCAGTTGTTTCAGACATTCTATTTGCAACATAAGAATCTTGAATATTTTGCTTCAACAACTCAGGATTTGCCGCTTGCATATTCGGCTGCTGTTGAAAATTAGCTGCCTGCATTTGCGACATAGCTTGAAATTGAGGTATTTGTTGTGTTTTTTTAGTTACATCATTCTCGAGCATAATTATCCATTTTTCCCTATATATAATATAAAAACAAAACCTCTGTAAATATTGCTTTTTTAAAGAATTTGTAAAGAAATGTAACGAATTAAGACTTTTTTGAAATTTAAAACTTTGTATATACTTTATATATACACAAGCGGTTAATAAGAAGAATGAGAGGCAAATAAATGGCAGTAGCAAATTTAAAGAAAATTGATGACAAATTGAAAAACATTTATGAAAATCAAGTTACAGTCAACAATAATCAGCCATTTGAAGATCGTTCCGACTTACTTTTTGCTCAGATGAATTTCATCGCAATGGCAAATAAACAAGCTTTACATTTAATTTAACATTTTAACTCCAATTAATTTTTCCCCTACAAATTTTTACCTGATTTCATCACGAAATCAGGTTTTTTTTGCTATAATACGCTTATGAAACTTTGTATTTTTTCAGGAACATTCAACCCAATACACAAAGCTCATTTAAAAATGGCTGAATACGTTTTATCACATTATGGATTTGATAAAATTATTTTTATCCCAGCATACAAACCGCCACACAAGAATTATGATGCAGGAATGAGTCAACACAGATTTAATATGGTTAAGCTTGCAATAGCATATAATCCCCATTTTGAAGTTTCTGATATAGAATTTAAAAGCGAGGAAAAATCTTATTCGTTCCTTACAGCTTTAAAACTATATGAACAGTATAAAATTGACGGGAAAATACATTTTATAATCGGAACAGATGCATTTGAAAAAATCGAAAGTTGGTATGAAAGTGACAAATTCAAAAAAATTGTTGATTTTATAGTATTTGTAAGAGAAAATGATACCGTAAACTTAGAATATCTTAAAAAAAAGGGGTATAATTTTGAATTTACGCAAATGCCATTTGTTGATATTTCCTCAACCGAGTTGAGAAACAGAGTGCTACAAGGTTTGCCAATAAATAACATTGTTACAAAAGAAGTAGAGGAGTACATTTATAAGAATGGATTATACAAAAATACTTAAATGGTTAAAAAAGCAATTAAATGAAAAGAGATATATTCACACATTAGGAACAGCTGATTGCGCAAAAGAATTAGCAAAACAATTTAGTTTAAATGAAGATAAAGCTTATTTAGCAGGACTTTTGCACGATTGCGCGAAATGTTTTCCTAATGAGGAATTGTTAGACATAATTCATAAACATCTAGATGTTGAAGAATGTGAAATGCTTAATTATAAAACATTGCACGCACCTGTTAGTGCATATATTGCAGAAACTGAATTCGGGATTACAGATAAAGAAATCTTATCTGCAATAAGATGGCATACACTTGGCAAACTTGATATGTCTGACTTTGAAAAAATAGTATTTATAGCTGATAAAATTGAACCAAACACTAGAGATAAAGAATATTCAGACAAAATAAGAGAACTTTTAACGCAGGAAAACGGTTTAAACAAAGCTTTATTAAAATGTTACAAGGAGACAATTAAAAGTCTCGTAAAAAGAGATTTAAAAATTTGCCTTTTAACAGTTGAAATTTACAATAAACTTCAAGATTTAGTTCAAAATTAGCATGTTCGTGCTAGAATAATCTCAAAGAGAGGAAGTATAATGCAAGTACTGGAAATTAAGAATAATTTAGTAAAGATAGCTTATGACGTAAATGATAACCTTGCTCTTTCAAGTTTTGTTATCATTGAAGACACAAATACTCCTTACGTAGCACAAGTAATGAACATAAAAGCTGATAAATTGACGAATTTCGCAATAGTTAAATTGTTATTTACTTTTAATGAAGAGGGGATTTTAAAAAACTATAATGGGACAATTCCATCATTAAAGTCTACTGTTTCAATACTTCCATCAAAAGAACTTCTTGACATTATTCCTGTCGAAAATAAGTTAACAATGGGACAATTAGCACAACAAAAAGTCAGTCTCGATATTGATAAAACAATTTTAGACAATAATTTACTTGTTTGTTCAGATAGTGAAGAAAATACAAGTATTCTTTTACAAAACATTACCAAGCAAATTGATGAAAAAGTTGTTATTTTCGATACAGACGGACTTTATGACTTCGACAACAAAATTACATTTGGAAAAGATTTTAAACTTCCTCTTAATTATGATACTATAAACTTTATTTATGAAAATGACCTTGAAGATGTTGATGCAACCAGCAAAGCAGTTATTCAAGATATTTTTATTGAACTTCAAGAATATACAAAAACTTTACCTGAAGAATATCTTCCGTTCGAAACTTTTATAAATGTTGTTGATCAACAATATAAAGAAACGCAAATTCCGCAACTTGTTTTGCTTAAAAATAAATTACTTAAATACAAAGAGATGAACGCATTTGCAGAAACCTTGAAAGATATCCTCAGTTTAAGTATTGCGATTGATAAATCAGATGTTACGGTAATTGATATATCAGATATGTCACCAACAATGCAAAAAGAAATCATAACATACACATACGAAGTTATGAAAGGTATAAACGAAACAATATATTCATTTGTAAAAGTTGATAATGCCAATTCAAACAAAAAGTTACTAAAAAAACTTTTAACACGTGAAGACATCTATACAACAATAATTTGTCGTCACGAATATAAATATTTACAAGAATTAAAAAGCGTAGCCCAAAACTTGATTTTGTTTGCACCTCAAACATTGCAACACGATTTTGCCTCTTACAACACATTCTTAAATAAACTAAATTCAAATGAATTTATTATTTATGGAGCTCACACTCAAAATATTCCATTTATTGTTGAATTAGAAGAGCTTGAGTTAAATGAACAAGATGAAGAAGACGAAAGTATTGAAACAACAGAAAAATCAGAAGAAATTCACACAACTGTAGAGCAAACTCAAAATTCCGAAGTTGAGTCAGAACCTCAAAAGCCTGAACAAAATACCGAAGCAGAAAAAGAAGTTCCGGAATTGATTGAAAATCAACAAGAGAACAATTTGGAGCCGGATTTTGAACAAGAAGTTAAAGAAGAAACTTCATTTCAAGCACCTAAAATAGAATATCCAGATTTGGATATTGAAAACACAGAGGATGTTGCTACTGATTTTTCAGAGAAAGAAAATTTGGATATTATAGACGAACCGGAGGAAGATTTTTTACAAGAAACTATTCAGGCTGACTTAGAAAAAGGAGCCTCAATTGAGATTGACGAGCAAGAAAATATTCCAAATCTATACGCAGTAGATGAAGCAGAGGAACCGATTGAGGAAGATATTTTTATGCCGGAAGATACCACTCCTCAAGTAGAAATTAATGATATAGAGCCGGAAGAAAATAATACAGAAGATGACAAAGTAGTAACTTCTGTTCAAGAACCGGAAGAAAATACTGCTATTTACAACATTTTAGGCGATGAAGATGAAGAGTATTCGGAAGAAGAACCTGAAATTTTGCCGCTTGAGCCGGAAATTGATTATTCTTTAGAAGATCATGATATTGAAGAAAATTTTCAAGAACCTCAACTCTACGAAGATAACGCAGCCATGATAGAACAAGCTGCAAAAGATGTCGATAAGTTTATTTACGAAAAACTTCCTGAAGAAGATATTTCATTGAACGACTTATCAGCTCTACAAACAGACGAGTTAACAGAAGATGATTTGAACTTAATAGGGGATTTGGCTTCCGAAAACATAACAGATGCACCTGAATATGTAGAAAACCAACCACCCGTAGTTCCAATATATAATGCAGAAGACATTGACCAACAAGAACCTCAGAATTTTGAAGCTGGCGATAGAGTATCATCTCCAAAATATGGCGATGGTGTTGTTGAAAAAATGATAAAATATGGTAACAAAATGCTTTGTTCTATTGAATTTCCAAACATCGGCAGACGCCTTTTAGACCCGGCTATGACAGAGATAAAAAAATTAGACTAATAAATCTATCTTAATTTTGAAGCAGCTTTCAGGTATACAAACTGTGGAACAAAATCCGTTTCACAGTTTAGAACGATAAGAACCCTTAAGCACATTGGTAAAGAATTTGGAACATCTAGTTCATGAAAACACATCATAGCAACACTATCCCAGCCTAAATCAATACGAGCAAATTTTGCGGGGAAAGCAGTATTCAAATCACTGGTCAAAGTAAAAATAACATGCGAAATATTTTCAACAGAAATTTTATTTTTTTCAATCATTTCAGACAGAAGCTCAATTGTAGCTTCTTTTATTGACTCCGACGAGTTTTCTGTAACTGTTATTGCACCTCTAATTCCCTTTGTTATCATAATTTAGAACCTTATATTGAAATGTGTAAACCATTAGCCCAATCGCGAGCAAACATTTCGCCTTTTCCCTCAGGTTTAACCTTTACGAGTAAAATACTACCTTGTCCACAACCGACTTCAATTCCCTCTTTGGTTACACGCATAAATTTACCACATTCACCGGAAACACCTTTCAAAACTTTAGTTTCAAGAACTTTAACAACTTTATCATTATAGACAAAATAAGCAGACGGCATTTTATAAATACCCCGAACAAGATTGTGAATTTCTTGCGCCGATTTTGACCAATCTATCAATGTTTCTTCTTTTGTTAACTTGTTTGCCATACATACGCCGTCTTCACATTGTTTTTCAGGCATAATAGTCTTATCAACCAAGCCAACAAGAGTATGCTCCAATAGTTCAGGGGAAGCCGCACTAATTTTTTCAAACAAATCAACACAAGTCATATCGTCAGGAATTTCAATTTTTTCTCTCACACAAACATCTCCGCAATCAAGACCGAGCTCTGTAATCATTGTACAAATACCTGTTTCTTTGTCACCATTAATAATTGCACGTTGAATAGGGTTCGCACCTCTATAACGCGGTAAAAGCGATGCATGAAGATTAATTGTTTCGTATTTAGGAATATCCAAAACTTCTTGTGACAAAATTTGCCCAAAAGCAAACGTTACAAAGAAATCCGGATTTAATTTTTTCAATTCTTCTTGAATTTCTAGTTCTTTTTTGATTGACTTTGGTTGAAACACTGGCAACTTATGATCAAGAGCAAATTGTTTTAGAACAGACATCGATATTTTGTGCCCACGTCCAGCCGGTTTATCAGGCTGAGTAACTACTGCTAGAACATTAATTCTATCTGAATTGTAAAGGTATTCTAAAGATTTTAAAGCAATTGCCGGAGTTCCAAAGAAAACAATATTAATCACTTATTTCTCCTCGCTTTCAGGCTCATCAACCAATAAATCGGGATCAACTGGAGGAAGATTATGCTCTGCTAAAACTTTGTCTGCTTCAAAACGATTTACACAGTGATCAATAAACAAAATTCCATCTAAATGGTCGTTTTCATGCTGAATAGCTCGCGCCAAAAGTTCACCGTCCTTAGCTTCTAAAACAAATGGACGTCCATGTTTATCAAGCGCTTTAACCATAACATTTGCATATCTTTTGACATCAGTATAAGCTTCAGGGAAACTTATACATCCCTCTTGAGCAACAGTTACACCTGATTTTTTTATAATTTTGGGATTAATAAATACAATCGGATTAAGTGGCTCATCGTTTTTAGAAACATCGATAACAAAAACTCTTACATTTTCACCTATTTGCGGAGCAGCCAAACCTACACCATTTTTCGCATACATAGTTTCCAGCAAATCTTGAACTAATTCTTGAATTTTTTTAGAAACTTTATGAACCTCTTTAGACGGTTCTCTCAAACTTTTTTCACCATATTGTAAAACTCTTCTAACAGCCATTATTAAACCTCTTTCTATTGAAATATTATATAACAAATCTTTACAAATAACAAGAAATTAGCAATTATATATTACGTATATTTTTATTATATATATAACGAGGTTTTAATGGGTTTAATTAATTTCAATAGTATTAAATTTAACACTAATTATCAAGACAACTTTGCTTTAAACAATTATTTAAAGCAAGAACAGTATCCTTTTTGGAATAATATTCCAAAAACACCCCAATTCAATGAAAACTTAAAACTCTGGTATAATAAACCTGAAATTAGTAGCGAAGTTAATTTGTCTGAAGACAAGTTAATTCAATTAAAACAAAGCCCTGCTAGACAGCAAATATCGCTTGCACTAAAAAAATGTGACGATAAAGTTTTTAGTTGTACAAAAAAAGATTGTGACAAAATGAACATTATAATAGAAAGTGGTATTGGCGATAGATTTAATTTTAATGAACTTATAGATAAATTTTCAATCTCAAATACTAATAAAATTATTTCAGTAATCCAAGGTGTTAATAAATTGGATACAGGTAATATGACAGAAGCAGAAATGCAAGCAAAAGCAAACAAATTTTCTCAAATAGTTGAGCAAGCAAAGTCACAAATGGAAACATTTAGAAAATTACTTGATGAGGGAGTTGAACTTGCTAAAGAATTATCAAATGAAAACTCTCCTAATAAAAGCAAAAAAGATTTGAATAACAAAATAACTCAATATGGACAAAAATTTACAGCATTTGTTCAAAATTCAACAACAAATGATACAAATTCCTCCCAAATACACGAGAGTACAAACAAATCCTCATCTCACGTCTAAAAATTTATGCACCTGAGGAATAAGTCTTACTTTTTCGTAGTTTTCAAGGAATTTATCCAGAGTTAGTGCACAAAAATCAGATGTTACAGACATCTTGTCTTCAACCATTTCCGGCTGCAAAACAAGCTCTATTCCATATTTTTTGCCTAACTCACAACATTTGCAGATTTCTTCATTTGTTATTTTTGAATTAAACACAATTTTTGCAAAAGTTTCTATTCCTTTGCAAGCCTCAAAAAATTTATCATGGAATTTGTACGAATCTTTTATTCCTGTCGCACTTTCAAGCTTTATGTCAGCCGAAACGATATCAATATATTGCTTAATCTCTGAAAATTTGTCACATAGCGTTGCATTCGTTTCAAGATATACTTTTTTACTAACTAAAGGTAAAAATTCTTTCAAGAAATCTATTGATAGCAAAGGTTCTCCACCTGTCAGCGATACAGAATGAACATCTTTAAATTCGTTCACTTTCTTAGCTAATTCATTCGGACAATACTCTTCAAAATCCGAATTTGCAGAAAACTCCGTATCGCAGTAATTGCATTTCAAATTGCAATTGCAAAACCTTACAAACAACTGTTTATAACCGACATACGGTCCCTCACCTTGAATTGATGCAAATATTTCTTTGATTTTTACCTTATTCATTTAACAAATTCTCTCTTATATTTTGTGCAGACAATTTTTTAAGCTTTTCATAAAGCCTAATTTCATCATCCGACAAAGAACAAGGAATTTCAATATGCACATTAACAATCATATCACCTATTTTGTCGTTTTGTTTTAATCCTTGACCTGCAAGGCGAAACTTTTGCCCGGAATGTGTTTTAGGAGGAATTTTCAAACTAAAATTACCGTCAAAAGCTGGAACAGAAATTTTGCCGCCAAGAACAGCTTCAAAAGGAGTAATCGGAATATTATAAATAATATTGTTCCCATCAAAAGATATTCTTGAATTTGGTTCAATAATTATATTCAAGAACAAATCTCCATTTTTACCACCATTTTCGCCGGCATTTCCCTCGGATTTAATTCGAAGTTTTGCACCGTTTTTTACATTTTTAGGAATTTTAACAGAAATTTTTCGATGTTCTGTTTTTTCGCCACTTCCATTACAAACAGGACAAACAGAACCATTAATAAATTTTCTACCTTTGCAGTGAGGACATTCTTCTAAATGAACAACGTTAATAATTCTTTCGGCACCGTTTATAGCTTCTTTAAGAGAAATAGAAATTTCTTCAAAAATATCAGAACCTTTCTTTGGAAGTGGCCTTTCTTTTTTGTTTTTAGCAAAATTTTCAAAAATATCATTTATTTTTTTAGAAAATTCCTCTTTGTTTTTTGAAGAATTTGATTGAATATTTTCTTTTGACGAATTTTCAGCCCCTTTTGTTCTTTTTTTATATTCTGATTGGGCTTGTTTTGACGAAGTATGTTGTTTTTCTGCTTTTGGCGTTGATTTAAAAAATCCGTTTATGGTATCGTAGTGCAAGCGTTTTTTTGCATCAGAAAGAGTCTCGTAAGCTTCTGTAATATCTTTAAATTTAGAAGCTCCATCAGGATTAACATCAGGATGGAATTTTCTTGCCAAATGCCTGTATGCCGACTTTATTTCAGCATCAGAACTGTCAGGTGTAACTCCAAGAATAGAATAATAGTTCTTCATATTTTTATATATAATGAAGTTTTAAAATTTTTCAACCGCCTCACAAATATCATTTCGGTACTTTTTCCCTCTGAAAGAAATCAATCCTACATCTTCGTACAAGTGTTTTCTCGCTCTGGAAAGTGTTTTAGCGGTCTTTGTTAAAACAAGAGTTTTCCCCTCTACTGTTTCATATTCCAAATATTTGTTTTTTGTTGTTGCAAAATGAGTAATATCAGATTCTACTAGCTCAATTCCTTTAATTATTTCTCCCTTTTTGCGAGAAGAAATCACACAAGAAACAGAAGAGTCATCCGAAACTTCAATTTTTTCATAATCATCTGCAAAAGACCCTACCGCACATGCTTCAAACAATGTTAGTAAATTTTCATTAACAAGATTTAAAACAGCTTCCGCATCGTGATCTGACAAAAATGGTTTAAAATCTAAGATAACAAAACTTCCATCTTTATTTAATACACAATCAACTCCTAAAATTCCTAAATATGGTGTTTCTTTCCGTTGTAAAGAGTCTAGAGCCCTTGTTACAACATTTTGCATAACTAAATTTTCAACGACACTTGAAACTTTATAATCTGGTGTAAAAGCTCCAACTCCGGATGTTAAAATTCCACCATCTCCGTCTTCAGCAAACTTGTAATTTGCAACGGTTGCAAAATGTAATGCGCTATAACCGTCAGTTACAACATAAAATGTAAATTCATGTCCATAAACATAATCTTCTAAAACAATTTTTGTTTCACCTTTGTTGAACAAATCTTCCACAAAAGTTTTTGACGTCGCAAAAGTTGTACAAACAAGTCTATCTGCGGAATTTGAATTTTCGTCAGCTCTTATAACTTGTGGCATTGGTGCTGTTTTTAAATAATCAATAGCCAAAGGCAACTTGTCAAAAATTCCAAATCTGGGAGTAGGAATTCTCAATTTATATAAAAATCTTTTTCCTACAGAACGGCTCAATGCAAACTGTGCACTCTGTGCGGACGGACAGAATATAAGTTGATTATTACTTTGAAATAACTCGGCAATATTATTTTTTATTGCTTTCTCAGAAGTTACGATTGTCAAATCAATTGCGTTTTCCAAAACATATTCCAAAATCTCTTGCACATTTTCTTCACGAATATCTACACATTCTACCAACTCTGAAATTGCCGTGTTTCCAGGAAGAACAGCGACCTCGCAAGCATAGTTTTTAAACTTTTTAACCAATGCATAATCTTTAGCAGAATTTCCAACTATTAAAACTTTTTTATTCTTATCCATAAAAACATTGTACTACAAAGAAAAAACTTTTTTAGCATTTTTGGTTGTAATTTCATCAATTTCTTTAAATGAAATACTGCGAATAGAGGCAATTTCTTCCGCAACATATTTGACATAAGCCGGCTGATTAGTTTTACCCCTATAAGGAACTGGAGTAAGATAAGGAGCATCTGTTTCCAATAACAATTTATCCAATGGAACTTCTTTGGCAACATCCTTCATCTTTATTGCTTTTTTGAAAGTAACAACACCACCAATTGCAATATACCAACCTTGTTTAACGCACTCACGCATGAATTCAACGCTTCCTGAAAAACAGTGCATTACAACAGTCGAATTTTTATTGTATTCCGTCAAAATATCAAAAGTATCTTTATGAGCTTCTCTATCATGAATTGAAATTGGAAAATTTAATTCATTTGCAAGTTTTACCTGTTTTATAAAAATATTCTTTTGTAAATCATTAAAGCTTTTATCCCAATAGTAATCCAGGCCAATTTCCCCAATGCCTACAATTTTAGGTAATTTTGAATATTCTTTAATCTTATCAATAAAACTATCATTCCAATCTTTAACTTCTGACGGGTGTACACCTAACAATCCATAAACATTTTCATATTTTTGAGTAAGTTCGGCAACAACATCAATATCAGTCGGGTAAGCAGCCGGAACAATAAGTTTTTCAACACCATTATCAATAGCGTTTTTTATAACATCTTCAACTGAAATTTCTTCAATACAATTTATATGTGTATGCGTATCAATCATAATCAGATTTTACTTCCAATATAAATGGAAGTAAATATTTTTGTGTGATATAATTGGCATGTTATGGAAGAAAAGAGCTTAAAAATTTCAATTGCACACCTTTATCCAAAATTATTGAACCTTTACGGCGATATGGGAAATATAATTACTCTAAAAAAACGCTGTGAATGGCGAGGAATTTCTGTAGAAATTGAAGATATAGGAATTGGCGACACAATAAAGGAACATGAT
The DNA here is from genome assembly GCA_934693235.1 of uncultured Candidatus Melainabacteria bacterium. GTDB lineage: Bacteria > Cyanobacteriota > Vampirovibrionia > Gastranaerophilales > Gastranaerophilaceae > Stercorousia. Next base: position 175,139 of record CAKUUY010000001.1, read on the forward strand.
TTATATTTTATCGGTGGAGGACAAGATAAGCAACAACTTGACGTCGCAGATGAGCTTTATAAAAACAAAGATTTCTTAACTCAAGAACGCGATAATGGTTCGGTATTTCTTGGAATTTGTGGGGGATACCAATTATTTGGTCACTACTATCAACCATTTGCCGGAAACAAACTAAAAGGAATTAGCTTACTTGACGCCTACACAGTTGCAGGGGAAAAAAGATTTATAGGAAACGTTACCGTAGAAACAGGTTTTCTATCGCCATCAACACTCGTTGGATTTGAAAACCACAGCGGACTAACATATCTTCAGGGAGAAACAAAACCTATAGGAAAAGTTATAATCGGAAACGGAAATAATGGGCAGGATAAAACCGCAGGAGCCAGATATAAAAACGTTTTTGGAACATACCTACATGGTTCTTTATTACCTAAGAACCCACATTTTGCAGACTATTTAATTGAATTAGCTCTGAAAAAACGTTATGGCGAAAAAATCAATTTGTCAAAACTTAATGATACTGTAGAAAATTTAACGCATCATTCATTAGTGGGGAAAGCCTACTAATGGATAGACTTTTAAAACTTTACAACAAATGGTGTTCAATTCCCGACAAAATTCGATTTTTATTAGTCGGAGGCTTTAATGCGGCTTTTTCTTACATAATTTTTGCAATAGCAATTTATTTGATAGGAAGCGAACATTATCAAATCTGTGTTGCATTGCAGTGGATTATTTCATCAATCTTTTCGTTTGTAAATCAAAAGATTTTTGTTTTCTGCACCAAAGGTCATTGGTTAAAAGAATACTTGAAATGTTGTACAACTTGGGCTGTGAGCTACGCTTGCAATGCTATTATTCTTGAATTTATTGTAAGATATATTTCAAAAAATGTATACTTAAGTCAATTGGTTTCAATTTTCTTAGCTTCAATTGTAACTTATGTATTATTTAAGTATTTTGCATTTAAACACAAAAAATCAGTATAAAAAAAGAGCTTGAATTAAATTCAAACTCTTTTTAGTATTAACAATAATTTCTATATATTTTTTACAATATCAATAAGATGCTCAACAGCAACTTCCGGAGTTACCTTTTCAACATTTTCAGTTTCTCTAACTTTATATTCAACCAAGCCATCATTTATTGTTTTACCAACTGTTACTCTATATGGGAAACCTATTAAATCAGCATCCTTAAATTTTACACCGGCTCTTTCGTCTCTATCATCAAGAACAACTTCAACTCCGGCTGATTGCAATCTTTCATACATTTCATTTGCTACTTTCATTTGAAGTTCATCTTTAATATTAACAGGAACGATTACAACATGGTATGGAGCGATAGAAATCGGCCATTTGATACCGTGTTCATCATAATGAGCCTCTACCGCTGCAGCTGCGGTTCTTGTAACACCAATACCGTAACAACCCATTACATAAGGATGAGTTTTTCCATTAAGATCTGTATACACAGCATTCATTGGTTTTGAATACTTTGTACCAAGTTTAAAGATATTACCAACTTCAATACCTTTTGTTATTTGTAAAGGTTTTCCACATTGCGGACAATATTCACCTCGTTGAACAAGTCTGATATCGGCATATTTAATTTCATCAATACCTAAATCAATTAAATTTGCACCAACTTGGTGTTTATCTGTTTCATTAATACCAACAACAAAATTTTTCATATCACGAACAGTTTCATCTGCAATAATTGTTAAATCGTTCATTCCTTTAGGGCCAATAAATCCCGGAATTGCATTAAAGCCATGTTGTTGCATAATTTCTTCGATTTCGGCAGAAGATGCAATTCTAATATCAATTCCGCCAACAGCATTCATCAATTTTGTTTCTTCAACAGCCTTGTCTGCTCTAATCAAAGCCAAAACAGGCTTTTTGTCAACAATATAAACAAGAGTTTTTAAAATCAACGTATCAGGAATATTTAAAAATTTGCTTAATTCTTCAATAGAATGAGTACTTGGCGTATCTACAACTTTGCTTTCTGTAAAATATTCTCTACCATCAACAACTGCTTCCGGCAATTTTGAAATTGCATGGTTTGAATTAGCAGAATAATCACAATCATTACAATAGAAAACATCGTTTTCACCGGCATCAGTATCTGTAATTACCATGAATTCATGAGAAACACTTCCGCCTATCGCACCTGAATCCGATTGAACCATTTTTGTTGCCAAACCACACCTGTCAAAAATTTTCTTATAAGCTTGTGCCATATTATTATATTCTTTATCAAGACCGGCTTCATCCAGATCAAAACTGTAGCCATCTTTCATTATGAACTCACGCCCTCTTAATAAACCATAACGAGGTCTGATTTCATCTCTGAATTTTAATTGAATTTGGTATAAATTTACAGGCAATTGTTTATATGATTTTAAAGCATCACGTGCAACAGAAGTGATAATTTCTTCATGTGTAGGGCCAAGACACATTTCTCTATCATGTCGATCTTTCATCCTCAATAGCTCTTTTCCGTATACTTCCCATCTACCTGATTCAATCCACAATTCTTTAGGTTGAACAAACGGCATTGAAAGTTCTTGTGCACCTGCTTTATCCAATTCTTCTCTAATAATATTTTCAATTTTCTTCAAAACCCTCCACATTAAAGGAGTATAAGTATACACCCCCGGGGTAAGTTTCTTTATAAACCCTGCACGACCTAACATTTTATGAGAAATAACTTCCGCATCAGACGGAAATTCTCTAAGGGTTTGTACAAACATTTTTGACATTTTCATAATTAAATTCCTCACATATCTTCTTATGAGTTTATTTTAGCACAAAAAAATTGACAAAAGATATATTCTGCTCGGTTTTGTGTTATAGTAAAATAAACTAGAAATTAAGGAGAGAAATATGACTAAAGATATTAAAGCGGTAATTCTTGCAGCCGGCAAAGGAACAAGAATGAAATCAAATATGCCGAAAGTTTTGCATCAAATTTTAGGAAAACCATTATTGGGATATGTTTTAGACAATGTAAAAAACTTATCCAACGAAGCATTTGTAATCGTTGGACACCACGCAGAAGAAGTTACTGATTATGTCAATAAAAATTATCAAAACACAAAGACGGTCTTACAAACTCCACAATTAGGAACCGGTCATGCTGTTTCTATGGTTTGTCCGGCTTTAGAAAATTTTTCCGGACAAGTTATCATACTTTGTGGTGACACTCCGCTTATTACAGAAAAAACTCTTCGCAAATTTGTTGAATATCATAATACAAAAAACTCTGACTTGACTGTAATGAGTACAATATTTGAAAATCCTACAAATTATGGAAGAATTATTAGAGAAGCTGACAACTCTTTAAAATGTATCGTCGAAGAAAAAGACGCTACACCAGAACAAAAAAACGTAAAAGAAATTAACGCAGGTATTTATTGTTTAAATTGGGAGAAAATCAAGAATGCATTTTCTCAATTAACAAGCAACAATGCTCAAGGTGAGTACTATTTAACAGATATTATTGCCTGGGGTAAGGGAAATTCGTTGAATGTTAACGCATACATTCTAGAAAACAGTGATGAAATTTATGGTATAAATTCTCGACTCAATCTCGCGGAAGCAACAAGAATAATGAGCCAAAGAAAATTACACGAATTAATGGTTGATGGCGTTACAATCGTCGATCCGGCTTCTACTTGGATTTCAGAAGATACAGAAATCGGAGCAGACACAATTATTTACCCATCAACATATATTGAAGGGAAAAATAAAATCGGCAAAAATTGCAAAATCGGGCCTTGCGCACATCTTAGAGGGGATGTCAAAATTGATGACAATTGTAAAATAGGCAATTTTGTAGAAGTAAAAAAAGCTAAAATCGGTCACAACACAAACGCGGGACACTTAAGCTATATCGGCGATTCGGAATTCGGATCTCATATCAACATCGGAGCCGGAACAATTACGGCAAACTATGACCCTATCAGCAAAAAGAAAAGTAAAACGATACTTAAAGATAATGTAAAAATTGGCTCAAACTCAGTCCTTGTTGCTCCTGTAGAAATTGGAGAGGGTACAAATATCGGCGCTGGGAGCGTTATAACAAAAAACATCGGAGAATGGGCTTTAGGGCTAACAAGAGCTCCGTTGAGAATTATTCAAGGATGGGTAAAAAAGAAATAACATGAGCCACAAAAAGTTAAAATGGACAATGTTTGTAATCACTGCAGTTGGTAATTTTATTGCCATGCTTGATTCTACAACTGTAAACCTTGCTCTTTACCCAATGGCTAGAGATTTGCACGTAACAATGGGGCAAATTCAGTGGGTAATGATTGCTTACATGCTCATTTTAACTGTATTTTTACCATTCTTTGGAAAATTAGGGGATATTTTCCCTAAAAATAAACTTTATACTGTCGGCTTTTTACTATTCGGGATTGGGGCATTCCTAAATACTACAGCTCCAACTTTTGAATTATTAATTGCATATCGATGTTTAGAAGCGCTTGGAGCATCAATTTTACTTTCTAACGGACAAGCAATTATTGCATCTATTTTCAAAAAAGAACGTCGAGGCAAAGCTCTTGGATTAAACGGCTGTATTGTAGCAATCGGAGGAATGAGCGGACCTGCTTTAGGCGGTATTTTAATCAATTATTTTGGATGGCACTCGGTATTTTTCCCTTGTGTAATTTCCGCAATTTTGGGAGTAATTTATTCATCCAAAATGCTCCCAAGAACAGTTAAAACAGATGTTAAGAATTTCAAATTTGATTATCGTGGATTTTTTTATTTTACGGTCAGCTTATTTGCACTACTACTTGCAATATCAGAAGGACACACCTGGGGTTGGAACTCTTTAAGGATAATAGTTTTAGGGATAATTACGCTTGTGTTCGGTGCACTTTTTTATATGCGTGACCATAAAATTAATTACCCACTAATTAATTTTTCAATGTTTAAAATAAAACCTTTTACTTTCGGGAATTTAGCCGTCATGACTTCATACATGGCTATGTATACGAATAGTATTCTGCTCCCGTTCTTTTTACAAGAAATCTTAAAATATAGTGCCCTTATAACCGGTTTACTAATTTTACCCTATTCTCTAACATTAGCCATAACTGCCCCTATTGCCGGCAGGTTGTCGGGTAAATACGGAAGTAAAATCCTTACACGTTTAGGTCCTGCAACATATTGCATTGCATTATTGATGTTTACTTTGTATAACAAAAACGCAACCATGTGGCAAATCATTTTTGCATCAGGAATTATGGGGATCGGGAACGGTCTATTTCAATCTCCATCAAACAATGCTATTATGACAAGCGTTGAACAAAATGAACTCGGGCTTGCTTCCGGAATTTTGGCACTAGCTCGAAATCTCGGGAACATTCTTGGAGTTGCGGTTACAATCACATTATTTGAAACTTTTAGACACTTATTCATTACAAGTGGAAATGTTTATGAAACTGCATTTTTGTATTCATACAGAACTACAATGTGCTTTGGAATATTATTTGGCTTAACCTGTTTAACATTTGCTTTTATTGCCTATAGAGAAAAAAATTAACTTATATCGCTCGTACCGTCTTTGAATCTAAAATTTACAAAATCTTAACTTGAAAAATAGTTATCAGCAATATAAAATATTAGTGTAATTTTTACACTAATGTTACTCAAATATAGATAGTAGGGAAATATGACGACACATAACGAAAATATCAGAAACATAGCTATCATAGCTCACGTTGACCATGGCAAAACAACTCTTGTTGACTGCTTGTTAAAACAAGCTGGAGCTTTTCGAGCTAATCAGCAAGTTCAGGAACGTGTATTAGATAGCAACGATTTGGAAAGAGAACGTGGAATTACAATTCTTTCTAAAAATATTTCAATTAATTACAAAGACACAAAAATTAATGTAGTAGATACTCCGGGTCACGCAGACTTTGGTGGCGAAGTTGAACGTGTTTTGGGTATGGTAGATGGTGCATTACTAATTGTTGATGCTGCAGAAGGCCCTATGCCTCAAACAAGATTTGTACTTTCTAAAGCTTTGGAATTAGGTTTGAAAATTATAGTTGTAATCAACAAAATTGACAAACCTGCCGCAGAACCTTTAACAGCGTTAGACAAAGTTTTTGATTTGTTTACAGAATTGACGGATAGAGAAGATTTGATAGATTTTCCATTCATCTTTGCAAGTAGCTTGAACGGTTTTGCTATTAAAGATTTGGACGACGAAAGAAAAGATATGGTTCCATTATTAAACTGTATTTTGGAAAACATTAAACCTCCCAAAGGAGATGCAGATAAACCTTTCCAATTCCGCGCAACAACTCTTGACTACAACGAATATGTAGGAAGAATTGTTATCGGACGTATTGAAAACGGGAAAGTTAAATCTCAAGAACAAGTTTGTGTGGTTCACGCAGACGGAAGCCAAGAAAAAGGAAAAATCACAAAACTTTTTGGGTTCCATGATTTAGGTAGAACTGAAATTGAAGAAGCTTATGCAGGAGATATCGTTGGCATTGCAGGCTTTGCAGATATACAAATCGGTGAAAGCATTTGTTCTTTGGCAGATCCTCAACCACTACCTTTAATCAAGGTTGATGAACCGACTTTGCAAATGAATTTCTCTGTAAACGACAGCCCGTTTGCTGGCACTGAAGGCAAATTTGTTACATCTCGACAGTTGAGAAAAAGACTCTATGACGAACTTGAAAAAAACGTAAGTTTAAGAGTAGAAGACACTGATTCTACAGATGTTTTCAGAGTTTCAGGAAGAGGAGAACTACACTTAGGAATTTTGATTGAAACAATGCGTCGTGAGGGATATGAATTTCAAGTATCTAAACCAGAAGTAATTTACAAAACAATTGATGGTATAAAATGTGAACCGTTCGAAAACTTAATTGTTGACGTTCCGGAAGGATGTGCTGGTAGCTGCATCGACAGACTTTCTGGCAGAAAAGCAGAAATGAAAGAAATGAACAATGCTAAAGGCAGAACTACAATGGTATTCCACATTCCTGCTCGAGGATTAATCGGTTTCAGAAGCGAATTCATCAGAATGACTCGCGGAGAAGGAATTATGTACCACACATTCTTGGATTACAGACCATTTGCCGGTGATATTCCTCGTCAAAGAAATGGTTCTATCATCGCTCACGAACAAGGTGAAGCTATACCTTACGCATTGGCTCAGTATGAAGATCGAGGGACATTCTTTGTTACACCAAAAACTAAGGTTTACCGTGGAATGATTATCGGAGAATGTAATAAACCACAAGATATCGTAGTTAATATCTGCAAAACTAAGAAATTGACCAACATGCGTAGTGCAACAGCTGATGTAATGGTAACATTGCAAGCTCACAAGGAAATGTCTTTAGAAGAATGCATGGAATACATCGGAGATGACGAACTGGTTGAAATTACTCCGGAAAACGTTAGAATTAGAAAAGCTGACTTAACAAGAAAAATCTATAACTAGTTTGAAATTAACTAATTTGATATAGCAAAACGTCCTTTTTATTGAGGACGTTTTTCACATTAACTTTTATTATAAATCCATATTTTTCAAGACATTCAAAACATTTTTTATGCTAAAATTTTTATAAGGAGGATTAGAATGCAAGAAGGACTATTTATTACTTTTGAAGGCCCAGACGGCTGTGGAAAAACAACCCAAATGAATTTATTAGCACAATATTTTGAAAAAAAGGGCAAAAAGGTTGTACTAACAAGAGAACCCGGCGGAAAGGGACTTGGAGAAAAAGTCCGAAAAATTTTACTTAATTACGACGGAGAAGTTTCTGACAGATGTGAATCCTTCTTATTTTTAGCTGATAGAGCACAAAATATAGATATAATCGTCAAACCTGCTGTTAAACAAGGAGAGATTGTTTTATGTGACAGACACATAGATTCAACAGTTGCGTATCAAGGTTATGGCAGAGGGCTTGATATAAATGAAATTAACATGTTAAATAACCTTGCAACAGGAGGTAAAAAACCGGACTTAACACTAGTTTTTGATGTTGATGTAGAAACCTCAATGAAACGAGTCGGCAAAGAAAAAGATAGAATGGAAAGTGCCGGAATTGAGTTTCATAATAGAGTTAGAAACGGCTATCTTGAACTTGCAACACAAGAACCAGACAGAATTAAAGTTCTTGATGCGACAAAAACAATTGAAGAAATTCATGAAAAAGTCATAGAAATTATTGAAAAATTATAACAAATTTTTAATTTAAAAAATTTATCTATTGTAAACATTCCCAATATGTTTTACTTGGATTATCTGGGCAAACATTCTGAATTGCATATTTACCACAGGTTATACCATTTAAAGCAGAAGTTGCGGTTTTAGAACATTTTTCATTGTGTTCCGGATTATTAGTGTCGTAAACTTTTTCACCATTTTCATTAGTAATCATACCAACCTCAGAAGCAGCAGGCATAAAGTCACCCTTTGCAGTTATCATAAAAAGAAATATATCGTGTCCATAAGCATTGGGCTTCTTTTGTATCCCATTTGTGTCCAAAGTTATCCAAACAGAATTACAATTTCTCATAAATGCAATTGTACTTCCATCAGACAAATTATAACTATAATTTGGATAAAATAATTGACTACACTCTGGCCTAATTCCTTGATTAAGAGTTAACGTCCTAACATTATTAGTATAATTGTCATAATCTCTCGAATTCTTTATCGCTAAATCATGAGATTTATATTTTTCTAATATCAAATTTCCCAACATGGGATTTGAAGAAACTGAACCGTCTTCTAAATAATCCGGCGAATCTTGTTTAACTAAATTAACAGCATTGTATAAATTTGCATAAGATTTTTTAAACGCAACTTCTAATGCCCGTTTTTGAGTTTTATTTATAACAGACGGAAGGGTCAATGCTGCAACAACACCAATTATACCGAGGGTGATTAGGGTCTCTGCAAGGGTGAAAGCAAGTTTTTTGTAAAAAAAGTTACTAGGATACTGAGGCACTAGGACACTAAGGTCATTTCGGATTAGATGTTTTTCGTTCATGTTTTATACTTCCTTTCTTATATTGTATTTAGTTGTATTATTACTATTAACAATTTTGACAACTACGGAGTCTCGCCCTCTCTCACTGTGAGAGGGCAAAATTTCTTAGTGAGCTAGAGCGAACTTAGAAATTTGGGAGAGGGTTCACTATTCATCCATATTTCAGATATTTGAACAAAATTAGTAAAAAGTTTCCATTTAGTTAAACTTAAAAATTTTACAAACTTTCTAACAATAAAAAATTTTGCTATTTTTTTAATTGAATGAGATTGCAACAGCGGATTTTCAAAAAACTCAATAATACCCTTAAAACTTTTCGCTTCGCAATGACAGTTTAGCTTAGCTGCTTCGCTTCCTAGTTGCTTAGCTGCCTGTAACAAACCATGCATCTCTACATATAGGCCGCTAACCCTCTCTACACAACAATCTCGCTTGTGCGTCCACGCACCGCGATACCCCCCCCCCGACGGCAATTTTCATCGCAAATTCAACTTCTTTCTGCTCTTCTTGAAACCCCATACTTTCATTTTAACATATTTTTATCTATTTTTCAAGCTCTTGCTTTTTGTAAACGATTGAGAGAATACTGATACAAAAATCAAAATCATTCCGATATAAAAAGAAAGTGTGAAATTCTTTGCTTCACCCAAAAATATTACAGCCAATAAAATCCCGTAAACAGGTTCTAAATTTCCTGCAAGGCTTACTGTAAATGCTGACAATTTTTTCAAGACATCAATATATAACAAGTACAAAACTACTGTACAGAAAAAAGCAAGTAAAATTATCCATAACCAGTCAATTCCGATAGGTAAAATCTGCGTTGTATGAGAGATTGGGATATAAAATGGTAAGAAAAATACCAATGACAAAGTTCCGCCTAAAAGTTCATAAAACAGCATTGATCGAGATGATTTGCCTACTTGAATTGTTTTGTTGTACAAAGTATATAATGCAAATAATGCTGCAGAAATCACTCCAAGAAATATTCCAAACCTGTAACTCGCATCAAAATTGAATATTAACCAAATCCCCAGAACAGCAATCAGACTATAAAAAAGTTCTACAAAAGAAAACTTTGTCTTTAAAATTAAAGGTTCAAACAATACCGTAAAAAATCCAACCAACGAATAACAAACAACTCCAATTGACAATGTTGCGTACTTCATACTACCAAAAAAGAAAACCAAATGAATTGTCAACAATGCTCCTAAGCCGATTATTTTAAAAGCATCTTTAACGTTTTCGACAGGCTTCTTCTTCATAAAAACAAGCATTCCAGCAAAAATCAAAAAAGCAAAAAGCATTCTGTACCAAACTATCATAACCTCATTTAATGAAATCAACTTTGCAAATAACCCCGTAAATCCTGATAGCAAAACTGATACATGCAATTTTAAATAATCTACCTTAACCTCATTCATAACACAATTTTGCGTTATTTTTCAAAACATGTCAAATTATTTAACATCCAAAATTATTATTATTTTGTCTAATTACAAAATAATTTATCACCCGAAAAGTCTACGATTTTTTGAGAATTTTAAAAACTTTAATATTCTTTTTCTGTAGAATAGTTTTTTATATCATTCACGCTTATCCTATCGTTAAGGAGTGGACATGAAAAAATTTATTGTTATTTTAGGGTTATTAATAAGTATTTCACCATGCTACGCAGCAAGTCAATATTCATCAATTTTAGATAATATTGAAAACTCATTATATGGTTTTACATATACATCTTCAGACGATTTAACAAGGTTGTCACGAATAGAATCAACTGTTTACGGACAAGCCAAAACCAATAAATCTGTTCAAGATAGAGTAGCATCATTAAAAAAAGATATGTCAGCCGACTTGATAGGACATGAAATAGCACCTAAAGAAGATACATTTATGGAAGAGCAAGACGGTTACAAAGAAGAAAAACTGGCTCAAAGCAGTATGCCCCCTGCCGGAGCTAATGTTGATTACCCATCAATAAACGAACTCGAAAAAGAAATATTTAAGCAAGAATTTAAAACTAAAGATTTAAACTCTCGATTAGCATCACTTGAACAAAAATCTCTTGGAAAAACATACGAAAATGAACCTTTTTCAGCACGTGTAGAGAGATTGCAAGCAAAAATAAAACCTAAATCTTTTATGGATAACAGCATAGCACAGTCGTCAAACAACTTTTACGATGAAGATATAGTTCCTTTAGACAAAAACTACAGACTTGACGAATACAGTTCTCCTGAATTTGATTATAATTCATACAATGCACGAAATGCGAAGCCAACAAATCTTGCTACAGTTGAAAAAGCTCTATTTCAAAGAACATTTGCAAACGAAAGAATGGACAACCGATTGTCTCGTCTTGAAAACACAATGTTCGGAACAACTTTCGCATCAGATACAGAATCTGACAGAGTAAGACGAATATCCAGTGCATACAAAGCGACCAAAAGTGCAGGAAAATATGATTCAAACAAATTTACGCAAAATATGGCAACTGCAATGCAAATCGGAACTTTACTGTTAATGATTTTAGCTTGTGTATTGTAAAGAACTATAAACTCCTCACCAATTTAGGAAGAGGAGTTTATTTTTATTTCAACAAGTTTTTTAAATTTTTAATACCTTGTACAGCATCTTTCATTTCCTGATTAGCTTGCTGAGCTTGGGATTTTTGTTCTTCCATGTGCAGATTAAAAGCATCTTTTTTCTCTTGAACTGCATCTTTTACCGCTTGTTTGGTTTCTTTTACCTGTTCCTTCATAGTTATTTTTTTTATTGCTGACATATCACATGTTGACAACCATTTGAATGATTTTACAGAACTTCTGCTTTCTATCCCACCATTAAACACGACTTTGAAATCTTTATAATTTTTATTTCCAGAAGAAAGAGGCGGAATTGCAGCTGTATTCTCTCCTTTAGGATTTGTTGTAAGCGCATTTATGATATTTCCTGTTGCCGTTCCAAATTTAGGAATATATGAAGTTAATTTAGTTACGGACAAATCACCTAATGGGCCAAGAACAGAGACAATTTCAGCGGAAATTCGTCCTAAAATAACAACATTTGCAGTTGCATTCAATAAATTATAACGACCTTTTACATAATAAGACATTGACGGTCCTGAAGTTTTAACTGGGTTTAATGTTGCCCACCCATTATTAAAAGTCAAATTACCTGAAACTGTTTTAAATTTTGCGGTATTTTGGATTGCTGGAAGTGACTTTACAGAATTGACTGCAGCTTTAATAATACTGTTTCGTTGTAAGTTTTGAGCAAACAAGAAATTTTCAAATCGTCCGATATTACCGAATGAACCACCTGAAACATCAAAAGAAGCCTTCCCTTTCAAATTTTTCATCATTTCAACATCAGTTGTTCCATGCAAAGTAACATTCGCATTAAAATTTAACTTCCCAGACAAAGCATTTTTTAGCCCTGCAGCACCTGCAATTGCTTTTTCTGCATCCATGCCTGTTCCCTTAAATACGACACCAATATGCCCGTTATTTATATTGTATGAAATATTGCCATTAATTTTTCCGGAAAACGCATCACCGGTCAAGTTTTTCAAATAAAATACATTATTTGTCAAACTAAAATCAGAAGCTAAATTTTCAGCAACAATTTCCCCTGTAACAAATTTCTTAAGGGTACCTTTCCCCTTTACAATCGGACCATTTAAAGAAACATGCATATCTGCCATTGATAGAGAAATTTCTGGGATCTTAATCGATGGAATAGTTGCAGAACCTTTTAAAATAGGATTAGTCGCGACTCCATTGACATCAATATTTCCGATTGCATTGATTTTGGATTTGCTAAAACCTGGAATTACAAATGCAATATTATTGGGAGTTGAAATATTCAAATTCAATTTTTGAGATTTATATAAATCATTAATTCCTCCTTTTAAATAACAAACTCCAATACCATTTGCAAAAACTCCAGTATCAGAAAATTTCAAACTATCCCCGTTAAGTTTTGCATTACCTTTAATTACTGTTGTTTTGCCTTTCAATTGGTCAACGGAAAGAATAGACACATAATTTGCAGGATTTGAAGTTAAGCTAAATGCGATATCTTGTTTCTTTTCATCTCCGGTAACATTTACTGCTAATGGCAACTTACCCTTTGCTGTCACAAAACTTCTAAAATCTTTTGGAATCATTGCACGTAAATCAGAACCTAACAAATTTCCCTTTGCATTAATGTTAAAGGTCAAATTTTTGGTCATATAATCCGCAACTTTACCCGTAATATCAATTCGAGAGTTATTCAATAAAATATAAGCACTATTTATATTTATATCTTTTTCACCAAAAGATACTTTTGCACTAGGCGCCGAAATAGTCGCCACGGGATTAACAATCCTTGCTCCTGAGACATTAATAAGTCCATTCATTTTCTTACCATCTGTTGACAAATCAACCTTTGAATTAGCAACTTTTATTGATGTATTTGATGGAGTATTTTTTAAATTGACATTATCTATGCTAACATTAACTTTTGGCACAATTTTATCAAGTTTCCCTTTTATAGAAGTATTCATTGACACTGTACCACTGTATATTTGATTTTCTTTTAACAAAGCCATTTGTCCTGCAGCTAAAAGCAAACCTTTGAGTTGAAGTCTATCTGCCGTAACCAATAAGTCAGCCGTAGCATCTTGAGTAATAGAACCTGAAATTTTCAATGGTTGCCCAAGTACTGACAAACCGGCTTTTCTGATGTTTACCATATTATTAGCAAAATCAATATCAGCACTTATATTATTAACGACCGTATTGTATAATTTGTAAGCAATTGAAGCTGACGGGATTTTTAAATACCCTGACGATTCAATTGTTTTTAAATTAGATTTGATATTGAAATCAGCATCAATTCCTCCAGTTGCGGTCAATGTGTCAAAATCATTATAGTCAAATGATTTTGCAACACTATCTACCAAATCGAACACACTTTTAAACTGAGCATTCGACTTACAATTCAAATCAATTTTAGGATGTTTTCCGGTTTTAAAATTTCCAACTAATTCTGTTAACTCGTTTTCCGCAGTATACAACTTTGTATAAAGTTTAATCCCATTACCTTTCAATTTAATATCAGCAGAACTTGCAGGAAGTTTTTTCCCATCAACAGCAACTCCAAGATTTGTTACGTCAATCGAACCTGACATATTAATATTATCCAAAGTTCCGTCTGTTTTTACATCTCCCTTAACATCCGCTGTCAATTGATTTTTATATATAGCTTTAAATATGTCAATCGGATTAATTTTAAAATCAGATTGAGTTTTTTGTATTTCCTCTTTTTCTGCAAAGACAATATCATTTAAATCAATTTCTGGCATAATTTTGTTAAACACCTTAATGTCAAAATTGAATTGTTCTTTGTCTTGCAGAATAGCTTTACCATCAAGAGCTACTTTTATTTTCTTGTTCAAAATAAAATCGGTGATAGAAATATTGTTTCCAAAAATAGAATATGTTTTATCTGTAGGAACATCTATAAAAGTAATATTATAATTATTTACATTTATATTTGGAAGATGATTTGACAATTTTAACCCATATGGCAAAGCTGTTAAAGCTTTAGTTGTACCATTTATATTTTCTTCGCTTTGAGGGATATAATCCTCTATTAAAAATTTACCATCTTTTTTTACTTTCAAATTCAAGTTAATATTATCAGCACCCACCATATCGGCTTCAACCTTTTTTACCAAAAGCGGAATTAGAGACATTTTGGCTTGGGCATTATCTATTGTCAAAAATGTTTCACCTGTAGGCAGTGCGACTTCCAAATGTCCAATTTGGGCTCCAACTGTCAACTTTGGAGTTGCTAAAATTTTCATATTTTCAAGTTTTACCTTAAATCCGCAAGCTTTTTCTACTACATTAGAAATTTCGCCACTATATGAATTAATTGTTCCAGTCAAAAAGAAAGGAACAAACAAAAAAGTAATGTATAAAACTACTATTATTGACATCACACTAATTAGTGTATATTTCAAAAATTTATTCATTAGCATATCCCTCTTTTATGTTTAATTTTAGCACGACTAATAAAAATATTAAAGATTATTTTTTCTTTCTTTCAGGATAACAATTCCACTTGATTGCTTCATTTTTTCGAAACCAAGTCAATTGACGTTTTGCATAGTTTCTCGTATTTTGTTTTAATTTATCTTTTGCTTCTTCTAAAGACAACTCCCCATCAAGATAAGAAATCATTTCTCGATAACCGATTGTATCTGTGATATTCGAAATTCGTCCATGTTTTTCCAGTAAATTTTTAGTTTCTTCAATAAGCCCTTGTTTAACCATCAAATCAACTCGTTTATTAATTCTATCATACAAAATTTCTCTCGGGAAATTCAGACCAATCCATTCAACATCGAATTCTTTATCCTTTTTCCCTCGAGCTAATTCTAAAGGCTTTCCAGTCAATTTAATTACCTCAATATAACGAACCAATTTTTTTTTGTCTTTTTTCTCAACGAGCTTTGCAGCTTTTTCATCCAACTGAGATAACATTTCAACTAATTTTTCACACGAAAGCTCATACAAATTTTCTCTAAGCCCGTAATCAGGTTTTACATCAGGCAAATCGTAATTTTCTAACAATACTCGATAATATAATCCTGTTCCTCCTACTACAATCGGTTTTTTCCCTCGAGAAATGATATCTTTAATACATTTTTTAGCTTCTTTTGCATACAACCCTGCAGAATAATTACACTCAGGCTCCACAACATCAATCATATAATGCGGAATTCCTTTCATTTCTTCAACTGTAGGTTTTGCTGTTCCTATATTCATGCCTTTATAAACGAGTCTGGAGTCAGCTGAAATTATCTCTCCATCAATTTTGTTCGCAAGCTCAATAGCATAAGCAGTTTTTCCACTTGCTGTAGCACCAACAACAGCTATAACCTTATTGCTCATCTCCACCTACGTATTCTCTGTCAAAGTACAAGAAAATCAACACGACTAAATACACAAAATAGTAATAACCAACAATACTCATAATAATGTATGCAATAGGATTAAAAACAGCAAAAGTACTTATAAATAGGAATACAAACCCCACAAACCATAATATTATAAACAATCTAACAGTAGTAAAGAAATTTTTAAATAATTTCACAACAGAGCGCCAAAGAGCAACCAAAGGATTTGGAGTACAACAAATAATTTCCGGAATCCATAACATCAAAAGGTACATAATTAACGATGTCACAGACATAAATAACAAGCTCCACTTTCCAAAGAATATAATCTGTTCAATAGATAATTTATCAATAAATGCAGGCATTCCCTGGTTTGCAGCCAGTTCTGTATTTATAGTTAACTCCTGCAAATGTTGCATTGATTCCGGATCAAGTCCTCCTATTATATTTACGCCCAAAATGTATACAAGCGGTGTCGCTATCGCTTGAATAAATAAAAATATTATGTACACACCAACAAAAGACAAGAAAAATTTTCCAACACCTTCCGGAAATATTTTAAACAAATTTATTGTAGCCTTTGCTCTATCAGTATCAAGTACAAAAACTTTTTTTGAAAGATTAACCGCACCCTCAACCATATAAAACCAACCTGCACAAAATACACCAAACATAAACAAAACCGTTATTGAAGCTATCAAAAACTTCGGAGCCGAATCAATATTAGAACGAGAATAAAGCGAGTACAAATCCAATATTTTTATAAATATTATCAATGGAACTGCCAAAATTATATTATAATTTGTAATTTTAATCGCTTCTTTAAACAACTCACGCATAATATAAATTCACCTCAAATATTGCACTCAACATCTTATTTTGTTATTTCTACAGGTATTTCCTCTTGTTTATTCTTGGCAAGTTTACGTTTTCTTCTTCTCATCAAGTCAACAAAAGCCTCTAACCTTGTCAAATATCCGGCTTTACCTGTTTGTTCATCCATAATCAAAGGTAAAATAGGAATATCACATTTTTCTCTCATTGCTGGAAATATGTTTTGAGACATAATTTCTGGCATACAAGTGAACGGACTTATATGTATAATACCATCAATTCCTCTTTCGTCAGCATAAGCTACGTCAGAAACACATTCCAAAGAATCTCCTCCAATATCTCTCATCAAATAAGGTTTTGCAAGTCTATACGCCCGTTGTAAATGTGTTTCACCATCTCTAAAAGCCTTTGGAATAATCGCATCTTTAATAAAACTACTAACAGTCAAACTCCTTCTAACTTGAACCCCCATTTTCCCAAGTTCTTTTGTGATATTTTGATTTGAAAAAGAATCACAAACCAAATAAATTTCTCCGGTCAAATCAACTTTCAAAACCTCTTTATTTTTGTCTATTTCAACTTTCTTCATCTCATCAAAAGCCAATTTTTTAGCACGCTTCAAATCTCTAGAATGTTCAACATCTTTAATATACTGCAAAGCCTTCGCATAATGTTTATCTGCATCCCCTTGAGTAATTTCTCTGGCTCTATAATATGCGAGATTTTCTTCTAAATCATCTAACAAAAACATTTTTCTAATAGCAATATTAATAGCTCTTGCAAACAATATCGGATCATTTTTACCACTAATTTCTTTTAAAACATTATACATTCCTTTAATACCATCGTACAAAGAAAGTTCAATATATCTTGCATGGTAACCCATATCAACAAGAGCATTTTCAATACTGTTTCCGTATTGACCTAAACGACAACACCCAGGAGATGTTATCATTGCAACATAATCCGCACCACCTTCAATGGCTTCAATAAAATTCCCTAAAATCAATTTATAAGGCAAACAAATTGCTTCAGGAGAATGTTTTGTGCCTAAAGACAATGTTTTTTTACTTGTGTAAGGAGGAATAAACGGTTCTACACCAATTTTTTTAAGGGCAGCAGCCCATGCTATACATACTGTTCCCATATGTGGAAATGCTACTTTTATTTTTTTATTACCTTTACTCATCTTATTATTCTCTTATTTCTTGTGTATATTTTAAATTAGGATGACGTGCTGCAAGTGTTTCATCCAAACGCTTTACCGGAGTCGTATGAGGTGCTGAAATAATTTTTTCAGGATTATTTTTTGCATCATCTGCTATTTTCAACATCGCATCTACAAACTCATCCAAAACTTGTTTCGTTTCAGACTCAGTCGGTTCAATCATCATAGCTTCGTGCACGATTAATGGGAAATAAACCGTTGGCGGATGAGTATTTTCATCCATTAAAGCTTTTGCAATATTTAGAGTAGAAACACCATTTTCATGTTTCTGTTTTTCTCCAGAAAGGACAAATTCATGCATACATGGCTCATCATAAGGGAGTAAATAAGCATCTTTTAATTTCTCCTTCAGATAATTTGCATTCAAGACTGCATTTTCACTAGCTTCTTTAAGATTATCACCCATCATTAAAATATAGGCATAAGCTCTTACAAGAACCCCAAAATTACCATAAAACCCTTTTACACTGCCGATTGAATTTTTTGAATCATAGTTTCTGTAATAATTTTCTCCATCAAATGCGACTGTCGGAACCGGCAAATAATCTTTCAATTTTTCAACTACACAAACAGGGCCTGCACCCGGACCTCCACCACCATGAGGTGTTGAAAAAGTTTTATGTAAGTTTAAATGAACAACGTCAAATCCCATCAATCTTGGATTTGTGTATCCCATAATTGCATTGAAATTTGCTCCATCATAATACAATAATGAGCCGTTATCATGCATCAATTTAGAAATTTCAAGGACATTCTTCTCATAAATTCCCAAAGTATTTGGATTTGTCATCATAATTGCAGCTACATCGCCATTCAAAAGCTCTTTTAATGCATCAATATCAACTTGCCCATTATCGTTTGATTTCACTGGGACAATCTCAAACCCGCACAAATGAGCACTTGCAGGATTTGTACCATGTGCAGAATCAGGAATAATAACTTTTTTACGTTTTTCTCCTTTAACTTCAAAATATTTTTTAATTACCATCATGCCGGTCAATTCGCCATGCGCACCAGCAGCCGGTTGCAATGAAACAGCACACATTCCGGTAATTTTTTTCAAACCCTCTTGCAATTTGTACATAAGTTCCAAAGCGCCTTGACAATCCTCATCATCAGAAAGCGGATGGAGATTAATAAAACTTTCAAGACCTGCTAATAACTCATTAACTTTCGGATTATATTTCATAGTACAGGAACCCAAAGGATAAAAACCCTTTTCAATGCAAAAATTTAAATCAGAAAGTTCTTTGTAATGACGCATTGCATCAAGTTCACTAACACTAGGCAAACCAATCTTGTTTTCTCTAACTAATTTTTTATCCAAAAAAGATAAATCTTCTTTTTCATCAGTTAGAGATATGCCAACAACACCATTACTTTTTTCAAATATAGTTTTCACTACAAAATCCCCTGTCTTTTTAAATCCCTTTTAATTTTATCCAAGCCTGACTGAATAATACGAGAAATACGAGATTGGGAAATATTAAACTCTTCTGCGATTTCTCTCAATTTTTTTTCTTTAAAAAATTTATACTCAATAAGCTCACGTTCTCTTGCAGGAAGTTTTTTCATAGATTCCAAAATTTCAGCTTTCAATTCAACTAATTCAATCGACTCTTCCGGAGTTTTGTCCTCTGCCTTGATTTGCACAGGAATTTCAGCATCTTGCATTTCATCAATTGAAAGAATTGTTTTATAAACTTCTTCCCTTAAATTTCCGTTTTCATCAACTGTTTGTTGACGTCTATTTTTAAGAGTGTACCATTTATAACGACGTCTTACTTCATTTCTGATAGCCCATTTGATTGCAGTTGAAAGGTAAGTGTTATTATAATTTTCCGGAGAATGATTTTTAAATAGAATATATAAAGTGTGATTTCCAATATTTACAAGTTCGGGCAACTCAATCAAATGCGAAGAAGAGAATTTTTGATACTCTACTTTCGCAATAGTTTCTATCAAATCTTTATAATCCCTAAGATTTACCTTTTGTTGAACTTTTTGCTTTGCGGCCATGACTATAACAATTTTCCTATTAAAACATTTCCCTACCCATATAATAACAAAAAAAAATATAGAATACTAGACAATGTAATTTTCCTTAACATAAATTATATTTGTTAAGTGAACAAAAGGAGAAACAATGAAAATACTATTCTGTACAGACGGTTCCAAAATAAGTTTTAATGCTTTAAAAAACTTAGCAACTTGGATAAAAGAAGCTACGGTTGATACAATTTCGGTAATAGATTGGAATATTCTCCCCGATGAAATTAATGTTGAGGATAAAGGTTTTTCCTCTTCTTGTGCAAATGTTGCTGATTCTATACTCGATTATGCAGAAGAAGAAAGTCTAAAACTTGGTTTTAATATCGGGGAACGAATTAAAACTTGCGGTTCCGTTATTGAAAGCATTTTAGAACAAGCAAAAAATGCAAAGTATGACCTAATTTTAATGGGTTCTCATGGAAAAAAAGGTATTCAAAGATGGCTAGGTTCCGTCTCTCAAGAAATAATTAACAGTAGTCACATATCAAACTATGTTGCAAAAGAAGAAAATAAAAATCAAAAAGTTCTTTTTACAACGGATGGAACAGAATGTTCTCTTTATATTATAGAAAGAATTATTAAAGAAATAAATCTCGACAATAAAGAAATACACATTTGCATGGTGAATGAAGATCCCAATTTTCTATTTTTGGAGGGAACTCTCGATTCTAATTGGCTTTTAGATATCCAAAAGCAACAACAAATGTACGCTTCAAATGCAATAGAAAGCATAAAAAAAATTATTGAAAACAATGGCTTTACTGTTAATAAAACCAAAATTCTCTCAGGAATTCCAGCACAAGAAATCATAAATTACTCTAAGAATAACAGTATTGACTTAATTGTCCTAGGCTCTCGAAACAAATCCAAAATGGATAGATTTCTGCTTGGTTCGGTAAGTAAACGAGTTCTTGAAAATGTTAAAAGTGATGTATGGCTTGTAAGATGTGAAAGTTAAATTTTTGTAATAAAAACTAAGATTTGTTAAAGAATATTCACTAATAAGCCGTAATATTAAAATATGAGAATACAGGGTGATTTTAATAATAAAAGTGTTAGTGTTAATTCAGGCGCTTCAACTCAATCAGAGTCAGGTATTGAGATAAATTTTAATTCTACAAAAAATGATTTAAACAATTTTGATGCGCAAACTTTATCTAATTCTATGGGTGCAAATTTTTCAAAACCCGATAAATATCCGGAACTGAATTTTATCAAAATACAAGATGACGGGACCGTAGACCTTAATCAATTTGAGAATATCGACAATGACAATATACAATTTTTAGGCACATTTGGAGACAACATTGTTGTCGAATATAATGATAAGAACGGCATAAAAAAATATGTTCAAATTGATCCCGAAACTCATACTCTAAAAAAATTATTTGAATATAACGCTAACGCAAATGGCAATAAAAAAGTAACATACTATGAAAATGGGAACAAAAAGTTTTCAGAACTCTCAACAGAAGAAATGGTAGCATTAAAAAATTCAGAAAATGACTTTATTCCAAAAAATACGAGATTAAATTTAACTTTATATGATAATAACGTGCCGAGCGTCCAAATAAATAACAATAATACGGTTATTGATTTTAGAGTTTCAAATATTCAGAATGCACTAAACTCAAATAATACAGAACTATTGCAAACTTATATTTCAAATTATTTAAACCCTGACGCCCCTGAAACAGCAAGTCTAGTAATGAAAAATTACCTTGAAACTACTGGACGAGAGTTATTATTAGATATACAAAATTCTGACAATCTTTCAAAACAAGAAAAAGAAACAATTATAAAAAATGTTGTAGGAGATTTCTGTAATAAAAGAGGACTCCCAAAATTTAATGAGACAAAAATTTCAAAAGTAGAAAATAAAAATTACACTGGAGATGAATATGAAATTAATTATCTCGGACCAATAATAAATGTTAAAAATAAAAGGTCAAACAACGAATCAAGATTAGACATCAATAAAATTCTTAAAACCGGAGCAACGAAATCCGATATAAATAAATTTATGCACAATATTTACAATGCTCCGGGAGAAGTATTAGAAGATATGTCAAAAGAATTAAATTCAATAAAAATATTAGACCCAAAATCAGAAGACTTTGTTGGAAAGCACAGAATTGCAGGAGAAGCTATAAATGATAGTATTACAATAACTAAAAACAATTTAAAAACAATCGTACATGAACTTGGACATTGTTTAGATTGCGATATAAACGAAAACATGACATCAATGAATTCAGGGGGAGAATTTAACAAAATTTATGAAGAAGAATTAGCTAATTACAATAAAGAGCACTCAAGTTTTGATTACAACAAGAAACATCAATCTCAAAGTTTAAAAGATTGGTTTTTACTAAGAAGTAATTACGCGACCAAAAATGCAGGTGAAGGTTTTGCGGAAATGTACGCATACTTAATGCTTGGAGAAAACAAATCAAGCTCAGTAATTGAAAAACACTTCAAAAAATCACTTCAAGTTGCTAAAAAACAAATTGAAGAAACAAGAAAATTAAGTAATAGAAAACCAAATATTTCAGAGAATTCTGTATACAATAATATTGTGAAAGAATTTAATGAGAAATATTCAACAACTGAATCTTATTATTAATAATTTGACCATTGATAAAAATAGTGTCATAATTAGGCTATGTTTAAATATTATAGCAAATATGCACCGTATTTATTTTTATTACCGGCAGCGGTTGTGCTTGTAATATTCTTTTTTATACCATTTTTTCAGACTTTTTTGCTAAGTTTTTTAGACTATTCAACCAATATTTACAAACCTGAATTTATCGGACTTGAAAACTATATAAAATTATTCCATAACCCGATTTTTTATAAAGTTTTGTGGAATACTTTCGTATATTTATTTGTAGCAGTGCCAATTCTTGCAATATTTCCTCTATTTTTGGCTGTACTCATTAATCAAAAAATTAGAGGAGTAACATTATATAAAATTCTTATATACCTACCAGTAATCGTATCAATTGTTGTAGCTGCAATAGCTTTCAAATGGCTTTATGCAGATCAGGGAATTTTGAACTATGCAGTAACAAGTCTTGGTTTCAAATCTATAGGTTGGTTAACCGATCCAAATTACGCACTATATTCCGTAATAATAGTTACGATTTGGAAAGGTATCGGATATTATATGATAATTTATTTAGCAGCACTTATGAGTGTTCCAAATGAATTATATGAGGCTTGTGACATAGATGGTGCAAACTTTTTAACTAAACATTTGACCGTAACAATTCCGCACATAATGCCGACAATTGCCCTTGTTACAACAATTAGTGCAATTTCCGCAATGAAAGTTTTTGCAGAAATTTACGTTATGACAAAGGGAGGTCCACTGAATTCAAGCAAAACAATCGTTTATTACATATACGAAAGGGCGTTCGAAAATTTGGATTTAGGCTTTGCTTCAGCAATGGCAGTTATTTTGCTAATAATAGTAATGATATTTTCTTTAATAAACATTTTCTGTTTTGAAAGGAAGAAGTATGAAATATAAGAAAGAGGCAACTAAGTTTTTAGAAGCTAAAATAAAAAGTACATTTCTTTCACATCTTGTACTTATTCTTGTTTCTTTAATCTCTATTTTCCCATTCATTTGGTTAATTTCAACCTCATTAAAAGGAAATAGCGAAAACATTTTTGCATACCCGCCACAAATTATTCCACATGATTTTACATTGACAAACTACACTGGAGTTTGGGACAAAGTTGATTTTATCGGATATTTTATAAACAGCATGATTGTCGCAGGAGGAACAGTTCTTTTAAACTTAATCTTATCCGCAATGGCCGGATATCCGCTCGCGAGAATGGAGTTTAAGGGCAAAAAAATTACATTTTTTGCGATTTTGGCAACAATTATGATACCTTTTCAGGCAATTATGCTACCGGTATATTTAATTACACTTAAACTTCATTTAACCGATAACATAAACAATTTTGCAGGTTTTATGGGACTAATAATGCCATTTGCGGTTAGTGCTTTTGGAATATTTTTAATGCGTCAAGCATTTTTAGGAATTCCCAAAGAAATGGAAGAAGCTGCAATAGTTGATGGATGCAATGTTTTTCAAGTATTTTGGAAAGTACTTATCCCAATGGTAAAACCATCATTAGCAGTCCTTGCAATATTTACATTTATCGGCTCATGGGGAGAATTTTTGTGGCCGAGTATTGTTTTGACAAAAGAATCTATGTACACGCTTCCTGTCGGGGTAAATAATTTGCAGGGCATGTTTTCATCTAACTGGCGATTTATTGCTGCCGGCTCAATCCTATCAACAATCCCGATTTTGATATTCTTTTTAGCTATGCAAAGATATTTTATTTCAGGCGAAAACGAAGGAGCTGTAAAGGGTTAAAACCTTAACCCAAAGCGCTTTTTAGTAATAAACTCTATATGGATAATCTTTAGGAATTTTCCAACCGTTATATTGTATTAAAGCTGTACAGTAAGCTTTCCAGGAATTCCCCTGATAACATCCATAGTTTGTATCATATTTAAAAATTTCTTCTGTTTTTGAAGCACCAACACCAAGCGGATTAAATGTATTATAAGTTGTGTTATTTGTAGGATTATAATAAAACGCAAATGTGCATTTCCCAATATTATTTCTAAAATTATTTGCAGAGAGCTTTATACATTTTTCAATATTACCGGGGAAAAACCACCAATCACTGCCATTGTTACTATTCTTAGTCAATACACTGCCATCAGAAAAATATATGGCATTTCTATAATTTCCACTACTAACCTGAACCTCTTCAAATTTAGTATAGTTTAAATATGGTAACAAATATTTTTCAATCCACACTTTTTGGGCATCTTTATCAGAATAATCAACAAACCAAGTCTCACGTTCCCCATAATCCAATTCTGCCATTCTTATAGCTTGATTCATTGTTGAATAAACTTTTTCAAGCCGAGTTTCAACAACTTTTCTGTTATGGTTTTCAATCAAATTAGGCAAAGTCAAAGCTGCAACAACACCAATAATACCAAGAGTGATTAAAACCTCCGCCAAGGTAAAGGCTACTTTACGTGAGTCTTTCCAGTGGGCTACGTGCGTAAAAGCTTTACACCAACGTTTGAAATAGGAATTAATATTGCTGTAGTGCCCTCCCCCAACGACACTTTTATAATTATTTCCTTTTCCTAAAATATTCAAAACCAAACTTTTTCTCCTTATATATCGAACAATTTATGCAACCTAGTAACGATATCATCTTCGTCAAGATCTTGAGTTATTTTGTTTAAATCAATTGCCATTTGGTAATAATTTGCGGCGTCATTTATAAATCCCATTGATTGGGAAGCTCTTGCAGCATTGAAATAAGCTAAAGTATAATTTGGGTTTAACTCAATTGCGGTCTCAAAGTATTCAAGAGCTTCTTCGGCATCTCCTAAACCATCAAGATAAAGAATACCCAAATTATTTTGAGCGTACTCATTTTCAGGATTTAAATCAATTGCTTTGTGGAAAGAAACAAGAGCCTCTTCCAAATAGTCTCTTTCCCAAAGAGCAATACCTGCTTTTGAGTAGGCTCTATAATCATCAGGGTTAACCATTATAGCATCACAATATGCTCTAATTGCGCTATCAATATCATAAGCAGCCATGTGAACATCTCCTAATGACAAATATAAACTGTAATTATTAGGATCTAAAATAATTCCTGCTTGATAAGTTGAAATAGCTGCCTCAATGTTACCTTTTACTTGTGCATAAATCGTTCCTAATGCTTCACAAACTATTGAAGTCCACTCTTTGTCTGGATTAATAGAAATCGCTTTTTGATAATGTTCAATTGCCTCATCATACAATTGTGCCTTTGAATAAGCATAAGCTAACGAATTATTATAGAATGGATTTTCGCTATCTCTTTCAAGAGCTAACTTAAATGCACTAATAGAATTAATTTTATCTTCTTTTTTTAGATATAAATGACCCAATTCATAATAAATTTGAGGTGTATCAATATCAAATTCAAGAAGTTTTTCATAGCAATCAATTGTTTCATCTGTATTTTCAGGGAAATATGTTTGTAATACCGTTGCAAGTTTTACTAAAACTTCCCTGTTAAGAGGATTAGCTTCAAGAACTTTTTTATAGCAATCGACACAAAGTTCTGTTTCTTTGTTTTTTAAAGCCAAATCGCCCATTTTGTCATAGAAAATTTCACCATGATTTGTCGTTGTAATTGCTTGTTTATAAACATTTTCAGCTGTCGGATAAAGCTTAAATTTTTCTAAGAACTTACCAACAGTGTTATAAGTAAACACAGAAAAATCATCAGACATATTTTTATAAAACATCTTCATAGATGGTCTATCCCATGCCAACATCAAACTTCCAGACAAGAAATAATACAAAAAACTTACATAATCTCCAACATTCCCATTTTTAGAATTAATCTTTTGCAAGATAGACTGAGACAAAATCAATCTTGGGCGACCGGATTTTAAATTCCCCATTTTAATTGCGGACTTAAATTCTTTTTCTGCAGACTTAAAATCCTGTGCCATTTTCATGAAAAAGCCCGTATACAAATGTGCATTAATATTCTTTGGTGCTAAAGAAACAGCCGTCTTACACTGTTCTATCGCAGTATCAAGGCTAATTTGCCCTTGTTCCCACATAAGGGTTGCAAGGCGATAATACGCTTCCGGCATAGTCGGATCATATTTTACTGCATCTATATAATACTCTATCGCATCTTGCAAATCAGTATTTTGCTGACGAATAAGATATTTTTCATGCGCTATTCTGGCTTTTTCAAGTGATTCTATAGCTTTATCTGTGTTAGCCGCTCTCATCGGCTGTAATAACATTTGGTCTGACATCAATGAGCTCCAATAAGATGTGTGTCTATTTCTACATATTTCTTAACGATATAAACTATTCTAATCTTTAGTAAAAAGAAATAATATCATCCACATGGATGAGAAAAGATTTTTTTGTATTATAATTGAGTTGCAAGGATTAGGAATGTGATATTATGAATTACCTCAACAACAAATATGATATAATTATAGTAGGAGCAGGACATGCCGGTTGTGAAGCAGCGATTGCTTGTGCAAAATTGGGTGCAAAAGTTTTATTATCAACATTAAACATTGAGCATATCGCTCTTATGCCATGTAACCCCGCTGTAGGAGGGCCCGCAAAATCTACTCTTGTCAGAGAAATCGATGCACTTGGCGGAGTTATGGGAGAAGCTGCTGATGCAACTTATATTCAAATGAAAATGTTGAATTCCTCTAAGGGGCCTGCCGTTCGGGCTTTGCGCGCACAATCAGACAAGCGCCAATATATGGATTACATGCGCAATATTATTGAAAATAATAAAAACATTTACCTTAGACAAGCTTGTATAACAGATTTGTTAGTAGAAAATGACAAAATTGTCGGTGCAGTTGATGAATTCGGAATTGAATACAAAGCCGGTGCAATTGTTTTGACAACAGGAACATCTTTAAACGGTCGAATTTTTATAGGCTTGCGCTCGTATAGTGCCGGAAGAATGGGGGAAAAAGCAGCCTACGGTTTATCTGAATCTTTGATTAAACATGGAATAAATATCAAAAAACTTAAAACAGGAACACCTCCAAGAGTTGACAAAAGAACAATTGATTACTCAAAAATGACAATTCAACCGGGTGACGAAACATTACATTTCTATTCATTCAGGCCTAATCGTCCTATTCGCTCGCAATATCCTTGCTATTTAACAAGAACAAATGAAGAAACTCATAATATTATTAAAGCAAATCTCGACAAATCCCCAATGTTCAAAGGTTTAATCCAAGGTGTCGGGCCGCGTTATTGCCCATCTATTGAAGACAAGGTGGTAAGATTTAGTGAAAACCCATCACACCATATTTTTATTGAACCTGAGGGATTGGGAACTTACGAAGTTTATATTCAAGGCTTTTCTAGCAGCTTACCTGCTGATGTTCAGGTTAAGATGTTAAGAACTCTTCCCGGATTAGAACATGCTCACGTTATAAAACCCGCTTATGCTGTTGAATACGATTATGTTCCTGCTGTCCAAACTACTCATTCTTTAATGTCAAAAAAAATTAAAGGTTTATTCTTTGGAGGACAAATTAATGGAACCAGCGGATACGAAGAAGCTGCGGCGCAAGGACTTGTTGCGGGAATTAACGCTTATAACTATTTGAACAATTCTGAATTACTTGAACTTTCAAGAAGTTCATCTTATATCGGAACATTAATTGATGACTTAGTTACTAAAGACATCCAAGATCCTTACAGAATGCTAACTTCTCGTTCAGAATATCGACTATTGTTAAGACAAGATAATGCAGATGCCAGACTTACTCCAATTGGGAAGAAAATCGGTTTAATTGATGATGCGCAATATAAAGTATTCACAGACAAACAAGAAGCTATTGAACGTGAAATATTAAGGATAAAGGATGCAAAAATTTCTGCAACAGATGAAGTCAACGCCATTCTTGCAAAAGTTAATCAAAGCATTGATAGAGGGATTAAAATCGCAGAATTATTAAAGCGTCCTGACATTGACTACAACATAATTAAAGAAATAGACGAAGAAACAAAAAATCTAAATATTCCATTTGATGTAGCAGAACAAGTTGAAATATTAACAAAATATGACGGATATTTAAAACGTCAAGAACAACAGGTTAAAGAAGCAGGCAAATTAGACAAATTTAAAATTCCTAACGATATAGATTATTCAAAAATTGAACATATTTCTTCAGAGACAAAAGATAAATTATCAAAAATTCGACCAAAAACGTTAGCTCAAGCATCGCGCATAGGTGGCGTAAAACCTGCAGATATTTCAATATTAATGGTAATGTTGGAACGACATCAAATTGCAAAATTATAATTTACTAATATACTTTCCAGTAATCTGGCTAATCTCAAGAACCATCTTTTAATACCCCTTCCGCTAGAACATCTGTAATTTAACATACAGAATGAGATTAAATTAACTATGAGATGGTAATACTAAAGAATAAAATCTTCAAAAGTAGATCTATTTATATTACAATTTATTTTATTTCCAAATATTTCATAAAATCTTTCTGCTAATTCATCTGGAAACGGATTTATAATTTCTACAGTTAAAGGTTCATCTTTTATCTCTTGAGCAGTTTTTATTAAATCCCAAGATTTTGTATCTGTTACAGGGAAGCTATATCCTATAATATAAATCTTGCTGGCTTGACATAATTGCCATAACGCCTCTTGCCATAGTTTTTCAAAAATACCTCCAACAATTGAATAATCTTTATTTTTTACTGGAGGAATAATTAATGGCATTGATGTTGTTTTATCAGCTCCAGAAGAAATTGTTGTATAAAATTCTGTTCCTGAAAAATTCATATTCATACCATGTGTTATTATTTGTTCATTTGTGTCTATATTATTTGGGGGCAGAGGTATATCTGGAGGATAATAGTAATATGAAAATGGAGCATAACCACTTTTACTTCTATTTTTATATGTTTTATATTTATTTATAGAATCAATATAACAATACATAAAAGATGTATTGTTTTCCTGTTTATAATACACAAAGTCTCTATGTCTCTGCAAATTTGCGAAATTATAACCAAAATATGGAATAATCCAATTTGTAGAGCCGTGCAATTTCAATAATTTAACTTTAGACTTTCCTAAACCTAAAGTATCTTGCCATTCATTATTGTAAAAAGAAGTAAATGTAATTCCATAACCATCTTCGGGAGACCATAATTTACTATCCCATAAAACTCTATCTAGTAAAGTATCCCAATTAAAGGTTATAAAGACATCATTTTCATTGCTTTTTTCTAATAATCTTGTATAACAAGGACATTTTTTCCCATTTTGTATTTCATTTAATACTCCTTCAAATAAAAAAATTAATTGGTTGTATGCACCATCTAAGAAGAAAGCTTCATACATATCATTAATTGATATATCATCTTTTAAAACAATTCCATTTAACTTTTCATTTATTTCAGTTAAAAGCACCTCAATATCTTCATTGAAGTTGTTAAAGTTTGTATAATCCATATCTCTATATTTGTTCAAATAAGATAAAATATATGTAATAATTACATTTAAATCTTCAGAAATTTGTAACCTGTTATATGTTTTAAAAAAATCTTTGGCCAAAGGCATTCTAACACCAGTTTCAGATTTATTATAAGCTTTAGAAGCCCCTGCACCTAATATATAAACATCCATGATATATCCTTTATCATTGTATCCAAGAAAGTGGAACTAACGGATTTTCTTTGGACCATTCGTCTAAATAATTAACGTCCGTTATTCCTTCTTTGTTGAGCCATACATCAGGTCCCGCATGGTCTAATACAATTACTTGTAATTTACTATCTTCTATCTCTTCAATTACTTGTTCTTTACCATTCTCATCTACAATTGTAGATTTTTTAATTA
This sequence comes from uncultured Candidatus Melainabacteria bacterium, assembly GCA_934693235.1. Taxonomy (GTDB): domain Bacteria; phylum Cyanobacteriota; class Vampirovibrionia; order Gastranaerophilales; family Gastranaerophilaceae; genus Stercorousia. The sequence goes on from CAKUUY010000001.1 coordinate 205,750, forward strand.
TCTTATTATCATTTATAGCTTTACTCATTACTTTAAACATTTCTTGTACACATTCTAAATCTGATAATCCCTTATCTTTATCATTTTCTTTTCCCTGAACATCATAATTTACAGTAGCATCTAAATATGAATTAATTTTAGGGAAATAAACTTGACTAGGTTGGTCAAATATTAAAAAATTAAATACAGGTGATTGAATATTAATAAAGTGTTTTTGAAAACCTAATAAAGAAGCAATATGATATGCAACCCAATTTGAGCCACTTCCTGTTTCCCAAAGGTAATGAGTACTAATTTCATTATTTTTTTGAACTTTTACTGTTAAATCATCTTTCCTAAAATCTGATATTTTGTCAAATTCTGCAAATAAAGGAACATAAGAATTAGATTTATTAATAATAGAGGTAAGACAATTTTTTCTATTCTCATCTATATTATGAGTATGATCATTTATTTGCTGCTGTATCTTTTGAATTTTTTCATCTAATTCCTTTTCATCTTCCATTATAGAAATGTATTTTTGAGCTTGTCCAATTATATTTACATATATATTTTCTAGTATGGACTTTTCTCTTGTTTTTTCTTCTAAAGTCGCTTTATTTTTTAATATTGAGTTTAGTTTTTTTGATTTTTTATTAATTTCATTAATTATGGCAGAATATTTTGCTTCATAAGCCGTTTTTTCATTAAGCTTTCGTTCAATTATAGTATTCTCAATATGTATTAAATTATTGTATAAAGCATTGACATCTTCAATTACAGACGTATCTTTTTTATTTTCTTCACAAAAGTTTTTAATAAATTCAGCAATTTTAAGTCTTGATTTTTCTTCTTCTAAATGTTTAGTGTATTCCTTTTCAAGTCCTAAAATTTCTGAAATATTATTACGTTCTTGTTTTAATCCTCTAATATCAGTCAAGATTTCATCAGATTTATTTATTAAATTTTGAATTTTTTGAGCAATTAGTTGATCTGATTTATCGCTTAACTTGATATCACTAATATTTTTTTCTGCAATTTTTTGTAATAAATTCTGTACACCTGCAATGTCACTTAGATCTATTTGTGTTGTGCTATTTAACAAACCATACTCTATCGCTTTAAGCAATAATGTTTCGCTATTATTTATAATTTTTTGATTATACTGTATTAAACGTTCTTTTTCGCCTTGGTAATTTTTTAGTTCTATCTCAAGTGCTTGTTTTTGGATATCATCATACAATTGCTTAGAACTTTGTGCCCCGATAGCATAATCAAATATTTTTTGGAGACGACTACGATATTTATATATATCTGTTTTATAGAGAAGACAGTTAGGATTAGCAACAATATTTTGTGGCTGAAAATTAAATGAAACTAAGTCCCTATAGCTAGGTCTACCGGATTTGTCATTTTCATTATTACTACTATCATTTGCAATTTCAGAAAAAGAAATCCCCAATGCATTATTCAAATGTAACTTGAATTTTTCTCGTGAAGTAGATAGCCAATTATCTTCATTAAACTCATTTAAACTTTGCTCTGAATAAGCATACAAAATTTTTTGAGGATCTAAGTCGCCAAACCTCTTAATCAATAAATATTGATTTCCCAAATATAAACTTATCGCAAATGCTGAACAATTTTCCCTTATTGTACCTGCGGGAATTCTATTAGCAGTTGAACATAAACAATAGTCTATTATTGGTATCATGGCTGACTTTCCTGTTTGAGAAGCTCCATAAATAATATTAAGTTTTCCTATTTCAAACGAAATGATTCTTTTTTTGGAACCATCCAATGAATATATTGCAACTTCCTTTAACTGTATGTTTGTCATAATGATACTCCTGTGGCTTGCAATAATTTAACCAAAGCATCCTTATCTTGACCGAAAAGAATTCCTAATTTATACGCAGAAAGATAGATGTGATGATTATATTTTTCACCATTAAAAGATATAACAGTACTAACATATCCTGTCTTTGACAAATTAAGCAAGCCTGTTCTCAATCCAAATATAAGACTAGTCATTGTGTAATTTTTGTATGCAGATATTAAATTATAAAAAGCACCAATAAAATTTTTTTTATCATATATTTTATTAGATATTAATGTATCAATTTGTTTAACTCCTTCATTATCATTCTTCCCTCTGATAACCAATCTTATTGTTTCATTCATAATCATAGGAATTGCAACAAAAAGATTTAAAATTGTGGGGTATTTTTTACTAACCGTTTTATAACCTGAACAAAAAGCCACAATTGCATATGCTCCTAATCCATGGTTTTGCATACATGTACAATATTTATTATAAATATTAGTCTCTTTCAACATTATGTTCCACCTCAGCTAAAAGTTGTTCAAAATTAGGATGCCAACCAATAGTATAATTACTTGTTTCAGGATTATTATTTGCTAAATAATTACAAACTCCACGTGCGATTTCAATTTTATTATCCTCGAAAGATACTGTGCCAATTTGTATTTCTTGGTTTATTGTATTATGATATAAGCGATATCCTTTTATTCTGTCAGTGTCATTTGAACTAAAACGAAATATATCTACCCTATCTGTAAACCATTTTTCATATATGTTTTGATAGGACTTGGTAAAATCTTCTTTTGAAATTCTACCTAATTCATTTTCTCGTATTGCAGTATTTCTCCAACGTAAAAAATCTCTTTTATCCCATTCTAAGGCTTGTGCTGGTTGTTCAATTAAATTTAATTGTTGTATAAAGTATGCATTTTCTATGCTTTCGTAATCTTGTGTTGTCAATTCTTCTTTTAATGCTAACTTTAAATTTTTATCTTTGTAAATATAGTTATTAAAATCTTCCTTAATTAACTTGAATTCTCTTTTTAATTTTTTCTTATCTGCATTATACATTTTATCCATAATCCAAGCAATTATACGATTTTGTAAATCTTCTATAGAATTCACATCTCTAAAATTGCTTGCTATTTGATTTAAAGCATCATTGTAAAAATCAGTTTCTGGTTCTATATATTCAAAATTTTGTATAATTTGTATTGCAATATTCTTATTTTCATTTCTTGAAAAATCTAAAAACTTTGCTTTTAACAAATCACTTTTCGAATAAAAATTTGCACGAATATATTCATATGCTTCAGTGGCAGATTCTGTATCATTTGCTTCGTTGCATTTTTTGACAAAAGAATTCTCTTTAAATTTTTTATGAGAATTTACAGATAAAATGTATCTTGTATATGTAGTAAATTTTTCAGGGTATTCTAACTTTAATTTTATCCAATTTGAAATTGTTTTCCAAAATTCGATAGAATTATTTGCTATATTTCCTTTTACATCTTTAACTTGCTCTATAATACTAATTTTATTATTTTGCTCAACAACAACATCGTCATATTTTTCTATATACACCTTACCACTATTATTAATTAATAATGCTAAAGCACGGGGAATTTGGATGATGTATCCAAATAAACTATTAGGTTGTTCAATATCGTTACACATACAACACCTCATAATAATTATACATAAAAGATAAAATAAGCTATACAAGTATAATTATTTGATGACAAACATGTAACAATGTAGATTCGTATAAATCATTTTCTTATATTTGTACTATAATTTTATTATGCAAAAGGTGTATGAAAAAGAAGATATAACTTTATTTCAGGGTGATTGTATTGAAATTTTGAATAGGGCAACACCTGAATCTGTTGATATGATTTTTGCAGACCCGCCTTATATGTTATCTAATGGTGGGATTACTTGTCATGCTGGTAAGGTTGTTTCTGTAAATAAAGGCAAGTGGGATAAAAGTAAAGGTTTTGATGAAGATTTTGAATTTCATCAAAAATGGATAAATGCTTGCAAAAGAGTTTTAAAACCGAATGGAACAATTTGGGTTTCAGGAACTTATCACTCAATCTACGCTTGTGGTTTTGCCTTACAAAAAGCTGGTTTTAAAATATTAAATGATATTTGTTGGTTTAAACCAAATGCTTCGCCAAATATGAGTTGTCG
>CAKUUY010000002.1 GCA_934693235.1 uncultured Candidatus Melainabacteria bacterium
GAAGATTTGATGAAGAAAATCAACTTGCCGTTCTCTATTAAAGAATTCGGTGTATCAGAAGAAGACTTCAACGCTAAATTAGATGAAATGGTAGAACTTGCATTTGACGATCAATGTACAGGTGCAAACCCAGCATACCCATTGATGGAAGATATTAAAGCAATCTATCAAGACGCTTTCAACGGTGTTGTTAGAGATTACTACCCTAGCAAATAGGAGCGTAGCCGCTCCACCCGCCCTTTAGGGGTTGGGCGTTGGAGAGATGGTAAAGACTACGTAAAAAGCGTAGCCACTCCACCCAATAAAGGAAAATAAAAATAGAAGAACCGTCTGAAATGGCGGTTCTTTTATTTTAAGCAAAAGTAGTTAGACATGACAAAACCGATAACTTACAATTTACCTAATATATTCACCAAGGGTACTTATCCCCAAAACTCCAACCATTACAAACAATATACGCCAAACAACTTGATCCGCCATATATTGCTTCCTTGTTACAAGCGTGTGGTTGACTTCCAACATAATAATCACATGATTTGCTTGGAATATATGTATAAGGTAAAAACTTATTTTTATCGGCATTATTTTTTAAATTATACCCCTCATCTCCGCCAAGCTCAACTCTAAAAACATCATATCCGTATGTATTTTTTCCACTATTCACTCCATCAATATCAAAATCAACCAAGATTCGTTTTGTATCCATAGATTCAGTCTCATTCATTCTACCAACATGAACATAAACATTTGTCCCATCAGTTAAGATGAAATTGGTTCCATAATAGCTCGTAACAGGTCCTATTATTGCATAGGTTGTATTAAAATAATGAACAGCCTCTTTACAAATCGGTTTCAAACTTTGATCTTTACAATATTCCAAAACTTTTAAATATGGTAACATATAATTTTCAACAAAATACATACTTTTTGTTCTATCATCACCAGACGGAATATACCATTCATTCACATTTGTACCATAATCCGCTTTTGCTCTTTCCAAAGTATTGTTTAAAACTGTGTATGTACGTTTAATTTTATTTAAAACCACTTGCTTTCTATAGTTTTGCATTAAAACTGGCAAAGTAATTGCAGCAACTACCCCAATAATTCCGAGAGTAATCAAAACCTCAGATAAAGTGAATGCTTTTTTATTACTGTGACACATCATATCAGCATTATTCCATATGTTTTTCTCTTTTTCAATCATGTAAATATACCCTCTCTTTACGGCATAATATCCAGTAACATTATGTTACTATATCCAGTAATATTGTCAAATGGACGAAATTGAATTTTACAAATTACTGGGTAAACGAATTAAAACACTGCGTGAAAACGCTCATTTGACACAAGAAAAACTTGCAGAAAAAGCAGGAATTAGTCTTGATTATCTTGGGAAAATAGAAGTAAGTATAAACAAACCGGGAATAAAAACTATTTTAAAATTAGCAAATGCACTAGATGTACCAATAAAAGAATTTTTTGAATTTTAATTTTACGTTAACAATCTCACCAAATCATCAAAATTATCTAATATTTGCATAACTGATTGATTTCCGGCTATTTGACCGGTAGCACAATACATCCGCATTGCTGCTTTATTATTTACGATTACATCTGCAACATCATTTCTAACTTTATTTTTCGTTAGAATATAATTTTCAAAAATATGTTTTTCACAAGGCGTTATATTTTTAGCAATCCTTGGCGCCCAAACACTATTAGCCCTGAACAATTTTGGGTATAAACCTATTCTATTTTTACAACCTTTAACCATTGTAGCTAGAATTTTTCTTAGCATAACAATTCCTTTTAATTTCCCTATATTTATATTAAGTAAATTATTGCAGAATAATTGCTTAATTTTTAATAAATATTAACCTATTTGCTCCTTAACCTTAGCTTTCATAGGCATCAAATTTTATAAGAATTATTATCCACAATACTTGAAAAATTGGTATTTGGTCTGCTTATTAACGGTTATAATTTTATTGGATAATCTTTTGGAATTTTCCAACCGTTATGTTGTATTAAAGCTGTACAATATGCATGTTCGATAGTATAGCTAAAACGTTCCTTACAACCATCATACAATGACGTAGCTTCTCCATCCCAGTGCCATTTAAATGGTTCAAAACCTTTTCCAATATGATATTTAAAATCACTGTTTTCTGTGCCATTTCCATGAGGAGCTTTCGCTGGATAATACATAAACAAGAAAGCACATTTCCCAAAATTGGAAGTTGCTTCACTACAATTATTTGGTTTTTCCGGATAAAAAATCCATTCCCTTGAACTATCACTAAACCGGGTTTTAACAGCACTTCCATCTGGGAAATAAATTATTAACCTACCTGAAGAATCAATTTCTTCTTTGGTAATTTGCATATACGGTGCAAGATATGAATTAAACCACTTTTGCGCCTCAGAACTTCCTTCAATTGGTTTCCCGTCCTCTCCGATTTGCGCTCCTCCTAAATCATCAAACCAATATTTTTTATCACCATTTATAACTTCTGATTGTGTAATAGCTTGATTTACAGTTGAATAAAATTTTGCTAACCTCGTTTCAATTATCTGTTTTTTATGATTTGCAATCAAATTAGGAAGTGTAATTGCAGCAACTACCCCAATAATTCCGAGAGTAATCAAAACCTCAGCTAACGTAAAGCCCAATTTCACGGCACGATTGCCCCCCCCCCGACAACTCTTTTCATCTCTTTTTTCATAAAACAACCTCCAAATTGTATGCTTACATTTCTATTTTAACATATTTTTTTATATTTTGCAATTTTAGTTGCCTTGACTTTTTATTATTTTCTTTTTAGAATAGAGTAACGAGGTGGCGACATGGCCAAGTGGTAAGGCAGGAGCCTGCAAAGCTCTTATCCCCCAGTTCGAATCTGGGTGTCGCCTTTTTTATTTGCTCGTTTTTAGTTTAGTTGTTGGGCTTGAGAACTCAATCTACGGTTCGTTCTCAAATATAACTGCTACGCATAAAATATTTTAGCCCCAAAATCCTAATGCCATAGTGCGCTAGTAGCTTAGTCCCCCTTTAATGATACCGACTTTGCACCTATGCCTCTAAACATCTTTGCATCTGAGAACACATCTTGACATAAATCGTATATACTGGTAAAATTTCACTATGATTAAGAAATGTTGGTTATTGATTTTGATGGCTTTGTTTTTGAGTATTTCTCAAACAAATGCTATGACTGTAAAATTTAACGGTTTTATTGCTGATGAGGCAAATTTGTTATCTCCACAGGTTGAAAACGACTTGAATATGACTCTTTGGGATTTGCAGAAAAAGTCCGGTGCAGATTTAGTTGTTGTAACCCTTCCGACTCTGAATGGAAGAACTGTTGAAGATGTTGCTATAGACATTGGTCGTTCATACAAACTCGGAGCTGTTGGAAAAAACAACGGTGTAGTATTTTTGACCGCACCAAACGAACGGAAAATGAGAATTGAACTCGGAACAGGACTGGAAAATAAGATTTCAATACGAACACTAGAAAGTATTCGTGATGAAGATATTCTTCCATACTATAAAAAAAATGATTATGAAAATGGAATTAGGCGTGGGGCCTATGTATTAGCAAATACTGTCGCAATGGCAGAAAACGTTCAATTGAAAACTCAAGGGAACTGCCCTCCTAAAACAACATCTTCTTCAAACTCTAGAAATAGAGAAAACTATCCATGGTGGATTTGGCCAATTGCAATAATTATGAGTATATTTTCACCACGCGGACGACGTTTTTACTCCGGAAGTTTTGGCGGTTTCGGCGGTGGCGGAGGCTTCGGAGGTTCTGGTTGTTCCGGAAGTTGGTAAACAAAAATTTTATTTATCGGCACAACATACAGACCCACAAAAATAATTACAAAATAAAAAAGGTAGAAATATGAAGAATTTAGACAAATTATTAGAAAGTTTAAAAGCAGAATTAGGCGAAAATTTGGCATCTGTAATAGCATTCGGCTCTCAAGCTAATGTTGAAGATACAAAAAATAATCTTAACCTAATGATTGTTACAAATACTTTGAATGCAGAAAATCTATACGCAATTTCAAAACCAATCCAAAAATGGGTAAAAGCAAAAAATCCAATCCCTGTAATTATGAACAGAGATGAATGGTATTCTTCTTTTGATGTTTATGCGATTGAATATTCTGACATCAGAGAAAATTACAGACTAATATATGGTGAAAATCTAGTTCAATCAATTGGTATAAACAAATATTTCTTACGTCTGGAATGTGAAAGCGAATTAAAAAGCCTACTTTTAAAATACAAAAACAACTTTTTAATGAATATTCGCTCAGACAAAGAAATGAAAAAGGTTTTAAGCCAAGTAATAAAAACATTACTGGTAATATTTCGTTCTGTTTTACGACTTCATGATTGTGCTGTTCCGTACAGAGCTATCGACATTATTGAATTCGTATCAAACTACTTGAATTTCAATAAAATTGTTATGCTGAAGTTAGCAAAAGTAAAATATGAAGGTGACGACTACACAAAACAAGAACTTATGTACATAGAAGCAGAACTTGTCAAAGATATTCAACATATCCTAAAACAAGTTGACGCTATGCGCTTCTAAACCTTTATCTAACATAAAGAAACGGGCGATTGGCACAGTTGGTAGCGCGCCACATTGACGTTGTGGAGGTCACGTGTTCGAGTCACGTATCGCCCAAATAAGGGGACTGATTTATTTCAGTCTCTTTTTTTACTGTTATTTGTACGATGGTGACTCTCACAAATAGTTTTTGTTTGCTAAACAAAAACTATTGTGTTCTACCCTAAAGAGTATCCTGCCTCGTACGGCTCATGACGTTCGCCTACGATGCAAGCGAGTCACGTATCGCCCAGTTTAAAAAGTCTCCTATTAGGCGACTTTTATATTTCTATATAAGTTAAACACTTTTCACATACAAATCAACATCGGCAACGGTAGTCAACTCTGTTGTAGCAACAAGAATTTTATTATCACAAAGTTTTAGGCCACCTATAATGCCGTTTAATTTGAGTTTTGCTAAAAATTCGTCTGCATTTTTTACTTCAATAACAAATTCATTAAAGAAATTATTATTCAAAGTATCAATTCCTTTTGTAGCAAGCTTTTTAGACAACTTATGAGCCATTTTAGCAGACAAATAACTTGCTTGGCGAAAACCTGTTTCGCCCATAACAGTTAAGTATAAAGTTCCACATAAACCTATTAACGCCTGATTTGAACAAATATTACTTGTCGCTTTTTCACGCTTAATATGTTGTTCACGAGTTTGAATGGTCAAACAATATGCAGGATTTCCGTCTGCATCAACTGTTCTACCTGCCAAGCGCCCGGGAAGTTGTCGCATAAACTTTTCTCTGCAAGCCATAAACCCTGCATGCGGTCCTCCAAAACTCATTGGAATACCGAGAGTTTGAATATCACCAACAATAATATCAACATCTGATGGCGGTTTTAAAATTCCTAAAGAAGAAATGTCTACACAAACAATTAACAAGCAATCAGGTTTATTAATTTCCGAAATTTCGCCATAAAAATCAGGATTTTGAACTAATAAACAAGCATAGTCTGCGGTATTTTCCGGAACAGTTTCAAAGAACTCAAGCTCAATTTCGTTCGCCCAACAGTACGTTTTTATTACGTCGATGTATTCAGGATTAAGTTTATTTGAAACAAGAACTTTATTCTTTTTGGCGACTCTAACAGCCATAAGCAAACTTTCAGCACAAGCAGTTGCGGCATCATACATCGTAGCATTTGAAATATCCATGCCTGTAATACGACAAATCATTGTCTGAAATTCGTACATAATTTGAAGTGTACCTTGAGAAATTTCAGGCTGATACGGAGTGTAAGCCGTCAAAAATTCAAATCGATTAGCAACTTGAGAGATACAAGCAGGAACAAACTTATTATAAGTTCCAGCACCAAGAAAAGAAATATAGTCCGTATTATTTTTCTTTGCTAAATTCTTGATAGCCCGCTGAGTTTCTGCTTCACTCAAAGCTCTACCCAAATCCAATTTTTCCATCCTTGCTTGTAACGGAATTTGCTTAAACAAATCTTCTATTGTCGCAACCCCAATGCTATGAAGCATTTCTTGTTTTACTTCATCTGTATGTACTAAAAAATTTTTCATAAATTATTCCAATTCTTCTTTGTAATCTTCGTACTCCAAAAGATCATTTTGTTCAGAAACATCACCTGTAGCTTCAACTTTTACAAGCCAACCTTTTTCGTAACTGTCTTCGTTTAAGATTTCAGGTGAATCAACTGTAACCTCGTTAATTTCCAAAATTTTACCACTAATTGGCATATAAATTTCAGAAGCCGCTTTTACAGATTCAATTGTTGCAAAAGTTTCACCTTTTTTGAATTCTGAACCAACTTCCGGCAATTCCAAAAATACAATATCTCCTAATTGATTTACAGCATAATCCGTTAAACCAATCGTAAAAGTATTATCGCCATTGTCTAATAAAAATTCGTGAGATTTTGAACATAAAATTCTTTCTGTAATACTCATTAATTTCTCCTTTTATATTTTATAACTTTATTTTATTTCTTTTTGTAATAAATGGACGTTTCACGATTTCCGCCTCATGAAGTTTTTCTCTTATCATAACCTGAACAGTTGCTCCTATGCAAATATCTTTATCATTTTTAACATAAGCAAGTGCAATATTTGCACCTAACAATGGAGATGGGCCACCACTTGTTACAACACCAATTTTTTCTCCGTTTTTATATACTTCATACTCATGACGTGCAATTGACTTATCAAGCATTTTAAGACCAACAAGTTTTTTAGCTGTTCCGTTTTTTATTTGATCCATAATAACGTCTTTACCATTATAATCCACTTCTTTATCCTTTGGAACAGACCAACTTAAACCTGCTTCTATTGGGGTTGTATTTTCATCTAAGTCATTTCCATATAAGTGAAGCGCAGCTTCTAATCTCAAAGTATCTCTTGCTCCGAGTCCAATTGGTTTAATTCCGAATTCTTCGCCATCTTCCAGAATTTTATCCCAAAGATATTCTGAATATTTATTTTCTATAAGAACTTCATAGCCGTCTTCACCAGTATAACCTGTGCGAGACGCCAAAACCTTAATTCCTGCAATTTTTGCAACTTTTATAGTAAATGACTCTTGATCTGTGTCTAGTCCCATTTTTCTCAACAACTTATCTGCAAGAGGCCCCTGAACAGCCAAAAGTGAATAATTATGAGATTGATTATCAATTTTCACATCATAATCTTTACTATTACGTACCATCCAATTTAAATCTTCATCAATTCTTGATGCATTACAAATTACCAAATATTCTAAAATACCAAGTTTATAAATAATTAAGTCATCAATTAATCCGCCATTTTTATTTGGTAATTGACAATAAACAGCTTTTTCATAGTTCAATTTAGAGATATCTTGAGGAACAATGCTATTCAAAAATTCCATTGCCTCTTTTCCTTTAACAAACACTTCTCCCATATGTGAAACATCAAACAAACCAACTTTTTCACGAACAGTTTTGTGCTCTTCAATAATAGATGTGTATTGTACAGGCATATGCCATCCGGCAAAATCTACCATCTTAGCTCCCAGTTTAATGTGTTTGTCGTGCAAAAAAGTTTCTTTAGTCATCAAAATATCCCCCTTTTGCTATTATTGTCTACATAAAGAGGGATATTGTCAATAATTTATTTAGTTTTATAACTCAGCTATTTTTTTGTAGAGCTCAATTTGTTTGTCTGTAAGATTTTTAGGTATCACAATTTTTATTTTTGCGTTTAGATTTCCATAACCGCCACCTTTTTTAGGTAAACCTAAATCTTTTAATCTTAGAGCTTGACCAGATGAGGTTTTTGGAGGTATTTTAATACCTATTTTCCCATGCAAAGTATCTATTTCTTTTTTGCATCCTAAAACAGCTTCAGGTGGAGTAATTTCAACTTCTTTAGTCAAGTCAGAACCGTTTACCTCATAATCTTTATCCTTAATATTAATAATTAAGAACAAATCGCCTTTTCTACCGTAAGCATCAACTTTACCCTCACCTTTTATACGGAGCTTTTGTCCTTCTGTAACATCCGGAGGAAGTTTTACTTTAATAGACTTTGGTTCTGATTTAAAACCGGTACCTCCGCATTCTGAACAATAACCTCCATTGCCGGAACATTTTGTACAACGCTCAATATTATTGAATTTTACATTTATCGGCTTTTTATCAAACAAATCCTTTATTGTAATATTCAAATTCATTGTTACATCAAGATTTTCAGCTTTTGGTTCTTGAGAAGCACGTCTTCTAGAAGATGCTCTTTGCCCTGCACTTTGCGCACCTCCAAAATCAAATCCCCCAAAGTTCATTCCTTGAGTTCCTCCACGAGCTCCACCGCCCATCATATCTCCAAACAATGAACTAAAGAAGTCTGAAAAACCTCCCATATCTTGACCGTTGAAGTTAAAACTTTGGTAGCCACCTTGACCACCGCCAAATCCAAATTGTTCAAATCCTGGAGGAGGCGTATAACTTTGACCACCTTGCCAGTTTGCACCTAAACTATCATATCTTTGACGCTTTTGTTTATCGCCTAAAACCTCGTAGGCTTCGTTTATATCCTTAAATTTGCTTTCTGCTTCTTTTGTCTTATTAACATCAGGGTGATATTTACGAGCAAGTTTTCTGTATGCTGATTTTATTTCCGCATCAGTAGCATCTCGTTTTACACCTAACGTTTCGTAGTAATCTTTGTATTCCATATTGTGTTATCTCCTAATCATATAATAATATAAAAAATCAAAAAACCTAATATAATTAATGATTTTTTAATGAATTCAAATGCTTGCCAGAAATCCAAATATAATATATACTATTCATATGAATATTTTTCAAAAAATTATATACTTTTTCTTAGAAAGACAAGAAAAAACTTTAACCAAAAGACTTAGCAAACATTTAAAGACATCCAGTTCAAATTCAACTTCCAAAACGGTTGTTTCTAAAGGGGTTACAATGACCCTTAATGCAGAAACAGAAAAGAATAAAGATTTAGTTCTAAAGAACGTTTCCGATATCATAAGAAGCTGTAACAACGATATTTCTAAACTTTTAGCGTTTATCGAAAGCAAAGGAACAAAAATAGTAAGACTTGACAATGCGGATAAAATTCTTTCTGTTATTAAGGAAGAAGAAGGTCTTATAACCCCTCTTGAGGGAATAGAAGCACTATATATAAATATGGTTACACATTCCGGATTTTCTCTAAAATCAAAACCGATGTTTGTAATGCGCAACGGACAAATTGATCCATACTATATGGCACATCAGTTTTACAAATGGTACGCTTTGCAAATGAAACTTCCGGGGTTTGATTTTATGTCACAAAAAATATTTAAAATATATCTAAACTCAGATGGTGCAATTCTTTCAAACTTAACTCTTGATGAAATGACGGGATTGAAAGAGGCAATTGCACGCGATCAAGAGGCCACAACATTTGCTCTGGATCTTGCCAAACAAAAAGAAGGTTCTAAAAAAGTTCTTGAAAAGATGCAAGATGGCGGAGCTAGTGTGTAAAACTGAAACTACACTCCCAAATAAACTTTTGCAATCTCAATATCATTTTGCGTTGTGATTTTGATGTTTTTGTAGCTACCATTCAAAATATAAACAGTTTTCCCTAATTCTTCCAACATCCCTGCGTCATCTGTAAAATTTTGCCCAAACAATTTTATATGAGCATTTTTTATTAATTCATACTGGAACGCTTGTGGTGTCTGTGTATTGTACAGTTTTGAACGATCAATTGTTCTTATTATTTTGCCGTCTTTAACTTCTTTAATTGTATCAATCGTTTTGGTTGCAACAGTCAATGCCTTTTTAGTAATAACTTCGTCTATTGCAAGATTAATCAAGTCCGTTGTAATCATTGGTCTTGCAGCATCATGAATTAAAACAAAATCACATTCATCCGCTCTCAACCCATTAAAAACTGACTCCTGTCTTGTAGCACCACCTTCTATTATTTGAACTTTCTTAAAACCTTTTAAAATTTCTTTTAATTCATTCATAATTGCAATATTTGCGCAGATTACAATCTTATCAACACAAGATTTTTCAAAAGCTTCAACTGTGTATCTTATAACTTCTTTTTCATTAATTTTTTCCAGCAATTTATTTTTTTTCCCAAAACGAGAAGATGTCCCTCCTGCCGGAATTATCGCATTTACTTTAAAGTTCATTTATTCTGCTCCCTAAAATGATTAAATAATTTGTCATCAATATCTTGAAAAAACTCTCCATCAAGCTCTATTCCAATATCTCCATTTGTTATTTCTCCAATTTCAATTAAATTTTTATCTCCAGACAAAAATTCTTTCGGAATTGCCGCAACAAGCTGATAATCTTCACCTCCATACAAAACTGTTTTCATATCTACATTTTTATCATGCGGAATTTGAGAAGTATTGATTTTTATCATAACTCCACTTGCTTTTGCAATCTGGATCAAAGCATCACCCAGTCCGTCCGATGTGTCCATCATCGCATAATTTTCTTTAATTTGGGTAGATATTTTCTGAGAGAATTCTCTTTGTGCAACAGGCATAAGATGAGCTTTTATAAATTTTGAATTCTGAGTAAATTCACAACCATTTAATAGCATTTTCAATCCTGTCGCACTGTTCCCATGTTCACCTGAAACCACGACTTTATAACCATTTTGTGCATTACTTCTTGATGAAATTTTTCTTCCTTTTGTCGTTCCAATCGCTGTGACCGAAATAAAAACCTTATCACCGCCAGTCAAATCTCCGCCAACTATTTTTACATCATCCGCGGCTTCTTTTGCTCCTTTATAAAATTCTTCAACAAACTTTTTATCCACATAACTGGGTAAAGACAAAGCAATCGTCAAATACTTTGCTTCTGCGCCGGATGCGCAAACATCACTAATATTGACCATTACAGACTTATAACCCAATTGGAAGGGAGTTATCAAATCCAACTTAAAATGAACGTCTTCAACAAGACTATCTTGTGAAACAACAATCCCTAAATCTTCTAAATATGCACAATCGTCGCCTATATATTCAGAATTTAGTGTTGTTTTTATTATTCTAATTAATTCTTTTTCGTTCATTATATATCGTGGTCAATTAGTGAGATAAATTCTTCTACCAAAGTAGAATTCCATTTTTTACCCGCGTCCTGTTTTATCAATTCTATTGCCTGTTTAGGTGTCAATTCAGCCCTATAAGTTCTCGGTTCTGTCAATGCGAAATAAGCATCCACAATCAAGATAATTTGCGAAGTCATCGGAATTTCGTCTCTAGCAATCTTTGACGGATAACCTGAACCATCCCAGTTTTCATGGTGATGTTCAATTATTGGAATAACATCTTGAATATAGCTTATAGGTTTCAAAATTTCTCTTGCTGCAATAAGCGGATGTTCCTTGATATGGTTACGCTCTTCTTCTGTCAAAGGAGTTGTTTTTTGAAGAAGTTCCGTTGGTAACATCAAATTACCAATATCGTACAAAAGCATTGCAATTCGAAGTTTGTCAATATTATCTTTCGGTAAGTCAAAACGTTTTGCCAAGCTTACAGCAAGTTGAATTTTTGACTTCATCACTCCTGAATGATGAAGAGGATTATATGTTTGAGTTAACATATCTGCAACTGAATAAAGAGCTTCTTTTGGAACCTCATCTGTTTTTAGTTTATTTTTAAGATTTTCTGTCACATCCTTATTCAACGGAATATCGTGTTTTGACAAAATATCCATAAACGTATTAACGGCAATTTCCTGCCAACTTGTTTCATTAATAGGTTTGGCTAGAGTAACCTGATTTCGTCCGTTACGTTTTGATTGATACATCGCTTGATCTGTAAGTTCCAAAATATCTTCAATATTGTCAGAATGTTCTAAAAATGTTGCGACACCAATACTTGCAGTAACATGACCGATAGTATCAAGTTGTTCACTTTCAAGAGCTTTTCGAATTCTTTCCGCCGCAATCATCGCACCTTTTGAGTCAACTCCTGGAAGAATAACATTAAATTCTTCTCCACCCATACGAGCAGCAGTATCAATAGAACGAGCATTTTTCTTTAAAACATTCGCAACTGTTTTAATTGCTAAATCTCCATATGCATGCCCGTATTTATCGTTAATTTGTTTCAAATGATCGAGATCAAGCCCTACAATACTAAATGCTTGTTGTTGACGCATTGCACGTGTAACTTCTTTTTTAAGATATTCTTCAAAATATCTTCTATTATAAAGACCTGTCAATCCGTCAGTTACAGCTTGTGCTTTAACTTCCTCAAACAGACCTGCAATGGTTATTGCCATCTCAATTTGTTGAGCAAAAATCGTTAAGAAATCTGTTTCACCATTCGTCATATCTTTTCTGGAAGAAAAGACATTAAACCAACCATAATGAGAATTTCTTGAATATAATGGGACCGTAATTATGGATTTGCAAGTATACTCATTATTTATTACGAAAACAATATCATCAGAAATTTCAGGAACGACTTGTTTTAAAGTTTCTCCAACTTCTGTTGTCTGCATAATTGCTTTTTCTTTTGCAGATTTCGCGTAAATACTGTTTTCATCGTACACAAGTCTTTTAGTCTGGATAGGCCCTTTTATAAGTTTGTCAACCTTTTTTATGGAATCATCATTTGATTGAGCCAAAACACATAAATAAACACCTGCCTCATCTTCACACTTTTTGATAATATTACAGTGAAGATATCCGAGTTCTCCTTGAATATTATTAACAATAGTTTCCAATACACTCTGCAACGGACGAGACGCGTTCATCATATCCCAAATATGTTGTAAAGAAAGCATTCTTTTATTAGCAATATTAAGCTCATGGGTACGCTCTTTAATTTCTTGTTCCAACTGAAGATTGCGCTCATAGATTTCTAAATAATCCTGTTTCCCGTTATAGATAGTACTTTCTACTTCCGAAACTTGTCTGTATATATCTTTTAATTTATCTAAGAAACTCATATATTTATTATACACTATGTTTTGAATTTTGTAATATTTTGTTAACAATATTTATTATTTTTTCCGGACGCGGATAATTAATACATTGCTCGGCATCTTCTCCGATAAGCGGACATTTTGTCGTATTGTAACAAGGTTGACACTTTAATTCACCTGATACCGCAAAATATTTATTGTCATCTCCAAAAGGTCCGTACATAGTCGATGGAGTTGCACAAAAAATAGAAATTACGGCTGGAATGTTGCTAGCCCTAGCTATTTGAACGCTACCGGAATCAGGAGCCATTACAAGTTTAGCTCTAGAATATATTTCTATTAAATCTCTAATACTTGTTTTACCTGCAAGATTTAGGAATTTTCCACCACTTATATACGAAATCAACTCATTATCACAAGCACCACCTGTAAAAACAAGATTGCATTTATCTCCAATTGCGTCTGCTACAGTTTTCCAGTTATCTTTATTCCAATGTTTTAATCTTCTTGTTGTTGCAGGAGCTATAACGACTATTGGTTTTGATTTTTCAATATCTTTCAATAGACTATCTACTTTTAATTTTGTTTCTTCACTTGTCGGAGGAAGAGTAAACTGAACTTCATCTGCCCCATCTAATCCGATACATTTGGCAAACCAAAGATACATAAATACAGCATGAACAGAATAGTTTGGGCAAAGAATTTGATCTATTAACACATTTCCACCAAGACTCGCTAATTCTCGTGCATTTTTTAGACATACACGTTTTTTCGCTCCACTAAACAACATTAACAACATGCTCTTGAACATTGTTTGAGTGTCTATAGCAAGATCAAAATGCTCTTGTCTGATTTTTTTTATAATTTCTATAAACTCAAAAATACTTTTAAGAGAGAAGCCTTCTTTTTTCCATCGTTGAAAAGGCACCAAAATCGCATTTTTGACTGCGGGATTGCCATCAATAACATCAATTCCCTTTTCTGAAACTAACCAAGTTACTTCATACCCATTTCTCTTCAAAACATTCGCCAAAGGGATATTAAAAATAACATCTCCGAGAGAAGAAAGTTTTACCAGCATTGCTTTTTTCATTATATAGCCTCTCTTTCTTCTAAAAATGCTGCTCCGATTACACCGGAATAATCACCAAGTGCTGTTTTTTTGAATTGGATTTTTTCTGCCGGAACCGGTAAAGATTTTGATTTTGCTTTTTTAATAGTATTTTGGTAGAAATAATCAACAGCCTCTATCAATCCACCACCAAGAATTATTAACTCAGGATTTATGAAGTTTATAACGCTAGCAAGTCCTCCTGAAAGATATTCAGATGCCTCTGTAACACATTGAGTAACAAGTTCGTCTTCTCTTTCAATAGACTTTCTAATCATGCTTGATGTTATAGACTTACCCTCTTCCAAATATTCTGTGATACAAGACTTTCTACCTTTTTTGAGAGCTCCCTCAATCCTTGTTTCTATCGCAGTTCTAGATGCATAAGCCTCTAAACAACCATGAGCACCACACGCACAAGGTCGTCCGTTCAAATCAACAATTATATGTCCGAGTTCTCCTGCAGTACCTGTTGCACCATAAATTATATGTCCATTTTTAACAATTGCAGAACCAATTCCGGTTCCAACAAACACACAAACAAAATCTCTGCAATCTTTTCCAGCACCAAATTTTTGTTCTCCAATTGTTGCAACTTCTAAGTCATTTCCTACAAAAACCGGAATATCAAACTTATCCAACAAAATCTTTCTTATATGCAAATCATAGCAATCTAAATTAGGAGCTCCAATAATAACTCCCTTTTTGCGGTCAATTTGTCCTGCAGAACCAATTCCGATAGAACTCATTTCCTCCAAAGATTTTCCGCTCTCTTCAAGAAGTTCTTCCACGCTCTCTATTATTTTTCTGACAATATTTTCAGAACCTTTTTCTTTTTTAGTCTTTTTTTTAATATGACAAATTACTTTGCCACTCTCTTTTTCTATCAACCCTGTGAGAATTTTAGTCCCTCCAAGGTCAATTCCAACTGAATACTTTTTCATACAAACAAGACTATAGCCTAAAAACATAAAATTTGCAAAATACAGTATTATTTGATAATATACTAACTAAAAAGGGAGATGTAATTATGGTTTACATAAAAAGTTTTTTATTATGTTTAACATTAATGGTATTTTTTAGCCAAAGTGCTTTTAGTGCAGATATATGGGTAAACAATTTGAGAAGAATGTTTACCAGAAACTCTACAATTATCTACGAAATTAACCTTAGAACATTTGGGGCTCAAGATATCAATAAAGACGGAATTATAGAATTTGATGAGGGTGAAGAAAGCGGAACTTTTTTAAACGCAATCCCTCGACTTGACGAATTGGCTCAAAAAGGAATAAACACAATTCATGTATTACCAATCACTCCTGTTGGAAAAACGAAAGCTTTAGGAACGGCGGGTTCTTTATATGCAGCCTCCAGTTTTAATACTCTTAATCCACAATTAGTGAGCGATAGAAGTGCATTATCTCCACAAGCTCAAGCTAAAAAATTTATTAACGAAGCACATAAAAAAGGAATTAGTGTAATTATAGACCTCCCATCTTGCGGTTCTTACGACTTATACATGCAACGTCCTGAACTTTTTGTAAAAGATAAGTCCGGACAAGCAGTAGTTCCAGCCGACTGGACAGATGTAAGACTACTAAATGCCGGAACAGAAACCACTGTTAATAAAGATGTTTATAATTTGTTTAAAGGTTTTGTTGACATGGTTATAAGCCTTGGTGCAGACGGAATTAGAGCAGATGTAGCAACAAACAAACCCGCTAAATTTTGGAAAGATTTGATAGATTATTCAAGGTCTAAAGATCCACAATTTTTATGGTTAGCAGAAGCCTCTGAAAGTTGGACAGAAGCAGTGTCTCCTTATGCTGTATTTACACCATATAACAAATTGTTAGAAGCCGGATTTGATGGTTATTACGGGAGCTATTTTAATATAAAAAATTATAAAACAGGAAAAGAATTAATTAATCAGATCCTTGCTACAAACTCTAATATTGCTAAATTTCAAGAACCCAAATCGGTTATCGGAAGTTTTACAACCCACGATGAAATGAGTCCTTTGTTGATTAACGGACAAAAACTTAGCGAAATGATTATCTGGCTGAACGCCACTTTACCATTAAATTCATATTTTGTAGACGGATTTGACAGTGGCGACAATTATATTTACATGTGGGCAAACAAAGAAGCTCCAAAAACCTATACAGATGATGATTATTACTTTGTACATCGCGGGAAAATAGATATTTTCAATTTTTCACGCCAGCCAAAAGGCTCAAACGAATATTTGACAGATTCTTTTGCGCTTGCAAACATGATTAAAAGAGAATTTTCAACAATTATAAATAATGGCAAATTTATTCCATTAAAAACCTCTAATCCGTCAGTATTTGCATACGCCGAAAGCTACAAAGGAAGAACTATTATTGTAATTGGGAATTTGAATTTCAGAAATAATTCAGACGTAGTTGTAAGCGTTCCACGAATAGAAAGCAAAAACACTATTTTACCAATAAAAATCGATAGTATTCCGGTAACTGAAAAAGGCCGGATAAAAGCAACTCTGAATGCCGGTGAAACTCAGGTTTTGTATGTAAATGATTTTGAAATAAAATAAGTGGACGGCTATAAATTATCCCCTCTCTCGTATTTATGACATTCGCAAATGCTCACTAACAACTGCGACATCAAACTTGAGAGAAAGAAAAAGTGTCATTTTGGCAACAAATTAATAGTTGCAAAACTACAACCTATGCAACTTTTCTTTTCTTAGCTAAAGCTGCAATACGTTTTTTACGTTTATTCATAATTTCTTTTGAACGTTTTGTTAATTTTCCTGCAGGAGCTGTTCCTTTTTTCTTTTGTTGACCATTGTTACTGCTACCCATATTCATAATAGAAGAAGCAACTTGCATACCTTGACCAATACCTTCTTTGATTTTTGAGATTGTTTCAGCTTTGTTTTCGCTGATAACTGCCATTTTTTCTTTGTAATCACCTCGTTTTGTCATCTCTGCAGCCAACTTATCAGCCAACGCATCATCGCCTGTTTCTCTTGCAAATTCAAGATTTTGCTCTAATTGATCATCACTTACGTCAGCATACTCTTTAGAAGCTCCATTTTTTGTCATGTTTTTCTTTTCAGCACTACTTAAACCTGAATCTTTAGCTTCTTCTTTTTTTGCAGCTTTTGCTTCTTTAGATTCTTTTAATGAAGGCTTTTCATCTTTTTTAGTTTGTTCAGTTTTTTCTTGTTTTTGAATTTCTTTTGCTTCTGCAACTTTTTTATCTGCTTCTGTTTTAACTTTTTGTTGTTCTTTTTGAACTTCTACTTGAGCTTTCTTTTCAGCTTGTTTTTGTTCAGCTTCTTGTTTTTGTTGTTCAGGAGAAGTTTCGTTTGTTTCTTTAACAGCTTCATTAGCTTGGGAATCTTTGTTAGCTTGATTTTTCTCTTTAGCTTGAGCCATTTTAGAATCTGCTAACATACCAACTGAAGCAGCCATACTGATTGCTCCACCAATAGCTCCAAGTAATGAAGCTGTCTTGCTGTCTCCACCAAATGATGACATCAATTGGCTTGTAGATGACAACGCAGAACCAACTACACTGCCAACCTTAGCAACTTTACCAAATGTACTTGCAGTTTGACCTAAATTACTCAAAGTAGAAGCAGCACTTGTAATAGCAGATGCAGTACCTGCGATAGCTGAAATTTTGCTAAATACACCGCTTGCTTCTTTGCCTTGTACGGCTCTTACGTTGTTTACCAAATCTGCAGAAGAAGCAACAACATTCAAGCCAGCACTAACTTGAGCCAATACACCACTTGCGGCACCGCCAACACCCGTAGTGCTCATTGCTACAGTTAAAACAGTTTGTCCAATAGCCATTAAACCTGCTGTAACATTTCCGTTTGCGAAATTAATAGCAGCTTTTGTTACACCACAATATAGAACTCCTTTTGTTCCAATGTTAACCATAATAACACCAACTGCATGGCTCCATGGAATAGCTGCTAAAATTGTACCTGTTGCCAAAGTAATTGAAAATACGTTTTCTGCAATTCCTACAGCTGCAAGTTGTTTTGCTAATCTTTTTTGTTTTGCAATTTCTTTCTTTTCAGCTTCTTTGTTTTTTTGGTTAATAGTTTTTGTTTTTTTAGTTACTTTTTTCTGAGTTGCTTTAGTTGTTTTTTGTAATCTTTTGATTTTTGTAGTGTTTCTTGTGATTATTCTTCCATTAGTAGTAAATTCTGCACCAATTTGATTTAATCTTGCATCATTGTTTTGAATTTTTGATTGATTATCTGTTTGTTGAGGTTGAGTACCACCCATTGTAGCAGCAGGAGCTGCAGTAGCAACTGCACCTTGTTGAGCTGCTTGTTGAGCAGGAGCTTGTTGAGGTTGTGCGTTTTGTTTTTTATTTTCATCTTCTGCAGCAAGTTGTTCGTTTTCTGCAACCAAAGCTTCAAATTCAACAACCATTTCTTCTTGTTTTTTAGCTGCCTTTTGAGATTCTTTTGTCATTTTAATAATGTCTTTTTCGTCTTTTTTCATTTTTTTGGTAAGACGTTTTGTTTCTTTTTCAAGTTGTTTAGTTGTTTTTTCTTCATCTTTTTTTACTTTTTCAGAATCTTTTGCATCATCTTTAGCAGTCTTTTCTGCTTTTTTCACTGTATCTCCAGCTTTGTCAGTTGTCATTTCTTCTTTTTTGTTAGAATTTTTATTTGATGAAGATGAAGTTGTTGCGTCACTTGCTGCTTTTATATTTTTATTTTCTTCTTTTTCTTCCGGAGTTTCTTTTTTGCCATCAGAAATATCAACAGTAGCTTTTGTTGTCGCTTTTTCAACATCTACTGTTGCATTTTCTTTAACTTTATTTTCAGCTCCTGCTCCTGAACCATTTTCTAAAACAGGGACTGCAGCTCCGGTTGTTATTCCATCTGTATTTTGAGGAGCAACTACTGCCGGTGTTTCTTGTTGAGGAGCTTGTTCTACTTGAGCAGAAGGTGTTACTTCCGGAGCTGAAGCAGTTATATTTATTCCATCTGCAGTGTCTTTTGCTCCATCTTCTGCGTTTCCTGCTGTTTGGTCTTGTTCTGCTTGTTTGTTTGAATCGTAAGATGATTGAGTTGTTTCTTCACCTGTAATTGAAGAAATCATCGCATCAGCCTGATTTAAACCCTCAATTGCAGAAGTTTCATTTTTAATTGCGCTTGTAGTTGCTTTTTCTGCTAGTTGAGGAGTTGGCAAGCTTCCTACGATTTGCGCACCAAGACCAATACCAACACTTACTGCGCCTTTAGCTAGGTTCTTGTATCCCTTTTTAAACTGCATCATCGCAATTTGTTGTAGCCCAACAGTAACACGATATTTACCCATTTTAGCTAAAGTTGCGCCGGAATTGTCGGTAAAGCTCAAGTCTTCTTTTGCTTGAGGAATAATTTTTTCTTGGTATTCTGTATTAGCTTCAAGTTCTTGATTTTCTTTTGGAACAGCTGTTGAAATTCTTGATTTTTCTTTAACTGTTTTGTTTTTGAAATCATCAATTGAAGTTTGTGCAGTTTCTTTCAATTCTGCAATTCTTTGGTTGTTTGATTGAATACCTGCTTTAAGATTTTCAACTTCTTTCTTATCTGATTCGCTCAAGTTGGTATTTTCGTCTTCTTTTTTGCCTGAAGTGTTATTAATTTCTTTATCAAGTTCATCACCTGATTTACCTGTCAATTTTTCAAGTTTGTCTTTTGCTTCTTTGTTTTCTTGTTCAAGTTTTGCGATTTCTTCTTCGCGTTTTTCTTCTGCATCTTGATATCGTTTGATAATTCTTGTAATTTTATAATTTGCGTATTTCGCAAATTTTTCGTCACTTTTAGCATCAATAGAATTTCTCAAAGCTCTTACTGTTTGACCAGCCATATCAGAGTGAATATGCCCGCCTTCTTTTATCAATTCTTGAACATTCTTATCATTTACGATAAAGTCTTCTTCTGCTGTTGTTTCAGGAGTTTTAACTTCTTCTTTAGCAGCATTGTTATCTTCATTTTCGTTTTCAACAGTTCCTACAGGTTTGTCAGAAGCAGGAGTGTCAGCCTCTTGAGTAATTGGTTCAGGAGCTTGAGTTCCATCTGCTGCTTTCAAT
Organism: uncultured Candidatus Melainabacteria bacterium; assembly: GCA_934693235.1. Taxonomy (GTDB): domain Bacteria; phylum Cyanobacteriota; class Vampirovibrionia; order Gastranaerophilales; family Gastranaerophilaceae; genus Stercorousia. The sequence continues at coordinate 20,254 of CAKUUY010000002.1, forward strand.
TCACTAGAAGAAAGTACGCTGTTTTGAACACCTAAGATTTCTGCAATATCACCAACTGAATGAGTTGTATCTTCAGAATATTCTTTAGTATCGTTACCAACTTTATTAGCCTCTTTTGCAAGATTTTTACCTTGAGCCATTGCCATAATAGTACCGATAAAACCAATTTCATGAGAAACTGTTTTGGCAGTAGCTTTATAATTTGCCTTAGATGTATAATCAGCTAATGTATCACCAATTTCAATTGTTTCATCAGCAAGCTTTTCACCTAAAACTGCAAGAATGTTGATATCATTTAAAGATCTTGCAATTTCATTTTTATCAAATTGCATATCATCTTTATTATTTTTGTCTTCTAACATTCCTGTAATTTGAGCATATTTTTTAGCTTCAGAGTCTGATAAAGCTTCGCCATTGTTAACTTTATCTTGTAATCTCCTCCATTCTCTAAGTTGTTTTTCAAATTCATCCAAAGATTTTTTTTGATTTTCAACTTTTTCTTTAAAGCTTTTTTCACGTTTTTGTTGTTCAGGAATAAGGTCATCAATTTTGTTACTAATTTTTTCATTAGTGTCATTACATTTTTCAATTTTCTTTTTAGCTTTAGGAATAAGGTCTAAGTAAGGTTCTTTTTCAGTAGTTTCTTCTGCACCATCAGGATTTTCATCAGTTCCTTCTACGTTAGCACCTGAAGTTTGCAAAATAGAATTTGCAAGATCTACTACATCTTGAGGAATATTTACGCCGTCATTAAACATTTGCATGATTTCTTCAGCAGAATAACCTGCCCATTTCGGATCAAGAATTTTGCCTGATTTTTTTGCATAAGCTTCAATGCTGTATTTGATATCCAATGCAGCAATTTTAGAAGCCGATGAAGTTGTTTCGTATGTGTTAACTGTTTTTTTAGCTTTTGTCCATACAATTTTGCCATCTTTTTTAGTTTTTACACTTTTTTTCTTACTTGATGTTTTGGTAGATTTCACTATCAATTTACCATTTTCATCAACTTTTAATTCAGGAGCAGAGTCAAGACCATAACCGGTTGAAGAAATGATTTCATAACCGGTTTCGTCTTTATAAAATTTTTCAAAATCAAGTCTAGTGTCATCATCAAGTTGATCATATAGGCGTAATGCCTCAGAATAGCTAATCATTTCACCATTCGCATAAAAATAATAGTCTTGAAATATTTTATATTTATTTGGTTGACTTACTACTTGCATAATGACCCTTTTCCTTTAGCTTAAATAACGGTTCATTTACAAGGTTTCTTTAATATTTTTAGGAAAGTATTAAGAAAAGTTTACATTCTTTAAAGTTACCAGGGATACTATGGCTCTAAGTCACTAGGACATATAGCTCACTTCGCTCGAAAATATATTTTGGCAAAACCCGTATTGAACTTAGTATCTTAGTGTCCTAGTACCTTAGTAACTTTTTATTATAGATGTTTTTCAATATTCCCAATAATTGTCGATTTCGGCATAAGTCCTACTAACCTTTCCAAAGCTTTACCGTTTTTAAAAACCAAAAGACTTGGAAGGCCGCTTATTGCATAATCTTGAGCTGTTTTAAGATTTTCATCAGTGTTAATTTTTACAAACTTAACTTTTTCTGAAAATTCTGTAGCAACTTCATCCAAAACAGGACTAAGTTTTCTGCAAGGACCACACCAAGGTGCCCAAAAATCAACCACTACCGGTTGTTCAGAATGTAATACTTCTTGTTCAAAATTTGCGTCAGTTATTTCGATTGCATTTGACATGATTATCTCCTTTTTGTAAGGTCGTTAAGTCACTAGGACGTTAAAACGTTAAGCTCATATCAATAAGTATAATAAAATTATTTCAAAATAACTTTACGTAAAGTACTTATCGTCTTATAATCCTAACGACTTTACGTTTTAATCCTACCACATAATTTATTTTTGTGCTATCATCTAAACAGAACTCTATAGGGATAGGAAAATGGCTAGAAAAAAAGTAATTGAAATTGTTCTGGATACAGAAACTACTGGATTAGATTATACAAAAGAAAAAATGGTTGAATTTGCCGCAGTAAGACTTGAAAACGGCAAAATTAAAGATGAATTTCAGACTTTAATTAACCCTGAACAACACATTAGAAAATCAAGCATTGCAATCCATGGGATTACTCCGGATATGGTTGAAGATGCTCCGACAGAGGCAGAAGCAATGCCTAAAATTTTGGAATTTATTGGAGATTATCCGATTGTTGCCCACAACTGTATTTTTGATTATTCGTTTTTGAATGAAGCGAGTTTAAGAACTACAGGAAAAGAATTAAATAATCCGAGAATTGACTCTCAACAAATGTTTAAGGAAGTTTATCCGGATTTATTTTCACATGGTTTGGATGCCTTGACTGAGAGATTTAATGTTGAACTTAAAAATCACCACCGCGCAATGGCTGATACAATGGGCTTAGCACTTGCTTATCCAAAGTTAAAAAAACTATATTTCCAAAAATACGATTGGGAAGTTAAACAATTGGATAATGTCGAATATTTGTTTGAAAGATTTTTAAGAATTCAACAAACTGTGACAACTTTGCAGTCTGAGTTGCAAGATTTGAAATCTGTGTTTAAGTTATATTTTGAACAAGGCGGTGAGCCTATCATTTCTCAAACAGGTGAAACCCTTGTCTACAACTCAAAACAATCTTTCGGATACGATTTACATCAAATTAAAGATGTTTTAGAAGAAGTTGGAGCTTTGGACAAAGCCGTTAAGCTTAACACAGGATTTATCGATAGATTGGTAGGCGGATGCAGGCTTGATGAGGACAAGAAAGAACTAATCAAAGGCGCCCGTCACGAAATTAATGAAACTCGAAATATACAAGTTATAAAAGCAGGAAAATAGTAGAAAAATAGGAAAAGGATATGTTAGGAAATTTTGCACAATTTTTTAAAGAACCTCCGGTAAAAGAGACTATTCAGGATCCGGAAAAAGTTAAAAGTATGTATTCTCATTGGCGATTGAGAATATTTTATGCTTGTTTTATCGGTTACACAATTTTTTATTTGTGTAAGAAAAATATCGCTGTAGCACTTCCTGGGATTATGGACGAATTCGGTTATTCTGCAACTGAATTAGGTCTTTTGGGAAGTTCTCTTTATTTGACATACGGTATCGGTAAATTTGTAAATGGAGTTTTGGCTGACGGGTCCGACGTCAGAAAATTCTTTCCGACAGCATTATTAATGACCGCTCTTGCAAACATTTTGTTCGCACTTGCTCCAAATTTTGTTAATATGCTTGGGCTTGATCCAAAAATGACAGCAATGGTTTTGTTGTGGGTTTTAGCATTTTTGTGGGGAATTAGCGGCTGGTTCCAATCAGCAGGATTTCCGGCAGTTGCAAAAAGTTTGACTTATTGGTATTCAAACTCTGAACGTGGTACAAAATGGTCATTGTGGTCTTGTTCACACCAAACTGGAACTTTCTTAAGTTTTATTTTAGCTGGTCACATCGCAGCACACTTTGGCTGGAGGGCTGCATTCTTGGTACCCGGAACTTTGGCTGTAATCACGGCTTTGTGGTTGTTTGAAAGACTTAGAGACAGACCGCAATCTTTAGGATTGCCAGACGTTGAAGTATACAGAGAAGAACCTATCAAAGAAAAGTCTACAGAAGAACTAAAAGAAGAAGACGATATGTCTTACGTTCAAATTTTCAAAAAATACGTATTATGCAACAAAACTATTTGGTTGTTAGCAATTGCTTATGTTTTCGTTTACATAATCAGATTTGGAGCAGAAGACTGGATGATTATGTATTTGAAAAACGCTAAGAATATTGAACTTCAAGACGCAACAAACATGATTGCATCATTGCCTTTGGTTGGTATTTGCGGCACTGTTTGTGCAGGGTTAATTTCAGATAAATTGTTCAAGGGCAAAAGAGCTCCGGTAAACTTAATTTACTTAATCGGTGTAATTTTCGCGATTATTGCATTGAAATTCAATACAATCGCAAACTTGAATTACGTAATCATCGGCTTGTTAGGTGCTTTCACATACGGACCTCAAATGATGATTGGCGGACTTTGCGCAGTAGAAAGCAGTTCAAAGAAAGTTGCATCTGCAGCTTCAGGATTTACCGGAACTTTTGGTTACATCGGAGCTTTCTTGTCAGCAACAGGTACTGGTTATCTTGTTGATAAGTTAGGCTCAAATGGCAACCAAAATTGGGATGGCGCAATTTACTTTTGGTTGGCATCAGGTATTATTTGTTTAATCATCTGTTCAATTCTTGCAATTGATGAATACAAAAAAGATGCTAAAAAAGCATAACTCGCACCTTTACCCCTCGCCCCATCGGGGAGAGGGTGTCACGAAGTGACGGGTGAGGGGGTAAGTTCTAAAAAAGAACGGTTTAGAAAATTTTCAACCGTTCTTTTTTAATGCAGAAATTTTTGTTCAGTGTATAATGTTTCTATGAATAAAAAATTATTTGTAATATCAGGATCATCAGGTGTCGGCAAAGGCACCGTTCTAAAAGGATTTTTAGCACAAAACCCCGAATTTATGTTGTCAATTTCGTGTACAACAAGAGCTCCTCGTGATGGAGAAATTGACGGAATTAATTACTTCTTTTTAACCAAAGAAGAGTTTAAAAAGTGCATAAATAATGACAAGTTTTTGGAATGGGCAGAATTTGCCGGAAATTGTTACGGAACAAAGAAAAAATTTATAAACCAATGCCTTGAAGAGGGCAAAAATGTAATTTTAGAAATTGATACAAAAGGCGCTCTACAAGTAAAAAAACAAATGCCAGATGCCGTATTAATTTTCATTTGCCCACCATCTCTTGAAGCACTGGAAAAGCGTCTAAGAGGGCGTCACACAGAAGATGAAGCTACTATTAAAAAACGTATGAATGAAGTTAAGCAAGAACTTGATAGGGCAGAAGCCTTTGACTACAAAATAGTGAACGACGATTTGAAACACGCGATTTCAGAGCTAGAACAAATTGTTGAAAAGGAGCATGAAAATGCTTAGCGGAAAGACTGTTCTTATTGGAATTTCAGGCGGAATTGCAGCGTACAAGATTTGTGAATTAATCAGAATGTATAAACGAACAAATGCGGAAGTTCTGGTTGTTTGCACACAAAACGCACTAAATTTCGTTACAAAATTAACACTTGAAAACCTTAGTAAAAATCCTGTAGCAGTTGAAGAATTTAACGTTGAAAAATTTAATCCTGAGCATATTTCTTATGCAGATAGAGCGGATATTATGGTTATTGCACCGGCTACGGCAAATACAATTTCAAAAATCGCAACTGGTGTCTGCGACAACCTTTTAACTTCAATTGCGTGTGCTTTCACAAAACCTATGATTATTGCTCCTGCAATGAATTGCAACATGTGGGGAAACCCAATTATCCAACAAAATTTGAACAAATTGAACGTAGAAATTTTAGAACCGGAAAGCGGTTATTTGGCTTGCGGTTACGAGGGTAAGGGGCGACTCTGTTCTTTAGACAAAATTTTTGACAAAACAGTAGAGATTTTGAATAATAAAAGTTTAAATGGGAAAAAAATTGTCATAACATCCGGTGGCACAATAGAAGAAATCGATCCTGTAAGATACATTTCAAATTACTCATCAGGGAAAATGGGCTTGGCACTAGCGGATGTTGCCAAAAATCTTGGAGCAGATGTGACTTTGATTACAACTTGCAATGTTGAACGCAAGTACAATGTTATAAAAGTAAAATCTGCCCAAGAAATGAAAAACGCTGTTGAGGCTGAATTTAAAAACGCGAATTGTATAATCATGGCAGCAGCCGTTGCAGATTATAGGGTAAAAGAACGTGCTTCTCAAAAGATGAAAAAGACATCAGATAAAGAAATTACATTGACGCTTGTCAAAAATCCAGATATTTTGAAAGAGCTATGCCTAAAAAAAACAAATGCGGATAAAGACTCCCCTCTTATAGTCGGTTTTTGTGCCGAGTCAGAAAACTTGCTTGAAAATGCAAAAGAAAAAATTGCCAAAAAAGGTTGCGACTACTTGATTGCAAATGATATTTCCAGAAAAGATATAGGATTTTCAAGTGATTTTAATGAAGTTACGATTTTGAACAAAGACGGCGGAACAAAAAAACTTGAAAAAGCAGACAAAAAAACAATTGCAAAAGAAATATTTAATTATATAAATATTTAAAATAACCTCGTCCCAACGGGGAGAGCGGATTGTGAGCTGAGGGCGAAGGAAGCACACGGCGGCGTAGAACCGACGGAGCATTCCGTAGACCCGTTAAACGCGAACAACCAAGCAGGGTGTCACGGAGTGACGAGTGAGGGGTTCAAAATGAACAAATACAAAATCATAACACGAATAGAACAATTTGCACCACTTGAAACTCAAGAAAAGTGGGATTGCTCGGGGTGGCTTGTAGAAACAGAAAATCAAGACATCAATAAAATCATGCTTTGTTTAACTGTAACAGATAATATTGTCCGACAAGCCAAAGAGCAAAATTGCGACATGATAATTTCACACCACCCATTGTTTTCAGTGCCACTAAACTACCACCTCGCCCCGACGGGGAGAGCGGATTGTGAGCTGAGGGCGAAGGAAGCACACGACGGCGTGGAGCCGGCGGAGCATTCCGTAGACCCGTTAAACGCGAACAACCAAGCAGGGTGTCACGAAGTGACGGGTGAGGGGGTTAAACCCCAGAAACCTCTCGACATCTACTGTGCTCACACAAACCTTGACAGAGCACAAGGAGGAACAACGGATTCACTTATTCGTAAACTGTTTCCTCGCCCCAATGGGGAGAGGATAGAATTTCTTAGCGAATACAGTGAGCTTAGAAATTCAGGAGAGGGGTTTGTCAGATACATAAATTACGAAACCTCTCTTCAAGACTTTGTTGAACGCCTTAAAACAATTTCACCACATTTAAGATACGTTAATAACAAAGGTGTTACCCAACTTAAACGAATTGCTTTTTGTGCAGGAAGTGGAACCGAATTTATTCAAGAGGCATTTGAAAACGGAGCAGATGCTCTTGTTACAGGCGATTTAAAATTCCACACAGCACTGGATAGCCCGATTGTTGTATTTGATATCGGACATTTTGAGAGCGAAATCCTTGCCTTACCGGTGTTTGAACAAATTATCGGTGACAAAGTAGAATTTGTTTATGCCAAAGAAACGAGTCCGTTTATTTCTATTTAACCCTATATGGATAATTCTTTGGAATTTTCCACCCATTTGCATAAATTAATGCAGTACAACCGTATCGAAATTGACTATTTTGGCAACTTTCAAGATATTCAGCAGAATTTGTGCCTGCACGCCATGGTTCAAGCCCTTTGTTTTTATATGAACCGTCACTGTTCGGCGAAAAGAAAAACCAAAAACGACAAATTCCTGTTGAAAAATCATTATTTGGGCATTTTTCTTGTCCATGGGGATAATATAACCAATCTCTGTTGATATTTCCGCCATTTACACTTGTAAAAGCACTCCCATCTTCTAAATAATAAATCATAATACCACTTGTTCCTCCTTTTAATTGCTCATATTTAACAATTTTCATATAAGGGAAAAAGTATTTTTTAAACCATTCAACTCTTTTATTTTTATCATTACCTTCATTAAACCAATAAATTTTATTACCATAATCGACTTCTGCCATAGTAATAGCCTGATTTACGACAGAATAAAATTTTGCAAGCCTTACCTCTGTCTCATGGTTTTTGTAATTTTGAATAAGCGCAGGAATAGTCAATGCAGCAACAACCCCAATTATTCCTAAAGTAATCAAAACTTCCGCTAGAGTAAAAGCTCGTGTCATAACAACCTTTCTTACAAACACATAATAATATGTTAATTGTTTACTATAATAATTATTATAATTATAATAATATCTTTGAAGACTAATGTCAATAATATAAAATTGTTATATGGAAAACGATTTCGCTTACATTTTAGGTTCTAACATTCGAGCAGAACGTCTGAGAAGACATTACACTCAAGACAAACTCGCAGAACTGCTCGACATGAGTGTGAACTATGTCGGGAAAATGGAACGAGGAGTTATTATCCCCAGCGCTCTTGTAATTTTTAAATTATCTAAAATTTTACGAGTGGAAATCACAGATTTTTTCAAAGAAATTGAGTAGCTGTTATTGACAATAAAATTTTACCATATATAATTAAAAAGTACCCGATATTGGGGTGTCGCCAAGTGGTAAGGCAGCGGTTTTTGGTACCGCCATTTCGGAGGTTCGAGTCCTTCCACCCCAGATTTTTAAAGCTCATCGTTAGATGGGCTTTTTTAATGATTTGAGGGTGGAGGTCTCTCGCCTCTTGTAATCACGCCTGTTGGGCGCTCTTACTAGGTTCAATCCTACGGATATCATTATCCGTTGGGCTCGTGTTGCTCGCCTACGGCTAATGGGAGTCATTCCACCCCAGATTTTTCAAAGCTCATCGTTAGGTGAGCTTTTTTAATGTCTTGAAGCAGTGAGCATTACCTTTCATAAACTTATATTTCTTTATTCAATTAAAAAAAATCCGTAGAGGATATTCTCTACGGATTTTTTAACTTTTTCTATATTACTTATGCTGCAATATTTAATGTATCACCTGGTTGAAGTTGTGGATTTGTATCCCAATTCCTTCCATCCATTACTGCATTTTTTCTTTCCATTAATATACAAAATTATATATAAACAACACTATTCGTGGTGATGGCAATGATGATGTTCACTTTGACTATGACCATGACAGTGGTGATGTTCTCCACCACAGCTGTTTTCCCCGGTTGATAAAGTCCCATTCATGTATTGTTCAACAACTTCTTTCACTTCCAATTCAGGACAACCGGCAATTACTTTTACTCCATTTTGGGCAAAAATAGCCATTGGACGCCCACCCATACCACCTGCCAAAATGATATTTGCACCTTGTGAAGCAATCCAACTTGCACTTTGGCAAGAAATTCCATCTTCAGGCACTTTGTTTTCAATGCTTAATATTTCCTTGTTTTCCGGTTCAACATCTACAAATGTAAAATATTCACAATGACCAAAATGTCCACACAATCTACCATCAGCCGACGGAATTACAATTTTCATAATTTCATCTCCTTTTAATTTTTCTACATTAGATTGCAATAATATCGCACTTTCCAATGCTTCAGTTTCTGTCATATTATGATTTTGAGCATATTCTCTCAGAATATTCAAAACATCTTCATTAATTCTTCTGTTGAATGGAACTTTTTTTCGACAAGATTTCTTTCTTCCTGCAAAATCTCGACGTCCACCCCAACAACACTTATTTTTATTACAATCTTTTGAACTCATTTTTAACCTCTAATTATTATAATCCGTTATTTGAATTTGTCAATACATATTCAAGGCTAATAACATTAGGCTATTTTAAAATAAAAAAGGAACGATTTTCATCGTTCCTTTAATCTCTTTCATACTTCAACTATTGTTGTGTGAACTATTTTTTTAAGAAATCAGGGATTTCTATATTTGTGAAACTCGGTGCAACATCAGGCATTGAACTTCTTCTAACAGGTTGAGAAGAAATTGTGCTATTTGTTGCGGTTGAATTATTAAATGTTCCTGCAAAAAAATCAGAAGCACTTAATTGTTTTACATCAGTTTTTTCCTCCGGTTTTTGTTGATTTTTCATTTCAAACCCCGTTGCAATAACTGTAATTTGAATTTCACCTTGAATATTTTCGTTTACTGCTGTACCGATAATAACTGTTGCATCATCATTTACTGCATCGTGGATAATATTTGCAGCATCTGAAATTTCGTGCAATGTCATATCTGGGCCACCTGTAATATTAACGATTACACCAGTTGCACCGTTAATAGAAGATTCAAGCAATTGAGAATTGATAGCGATTTCAGCAGCTTTAACAGCTCTGCCCTCACCTTGACCGCGGCCAATACCCATAAGAGCTGAACCAGAAGCTTGCATAACACATTTAACATCCGCAAAGTCAACGTTGATAAGCCCAGGAACTGTAATGATATCAGAAATACCTTGAACACCTCTCAATAGAACTTCATCAACAATGATAAATGCTTCTGTCAACGAAACTTGTCTATCAACAACTTGCAACAATTTGTCGTTAGGAACAACAATCACTGCATCAACTGCTTCTCTAAGTTTCTCTAAACCTTGGTTAGCTTGGTTTTGTCTTTTCTTACCTTCCCAACTAAATGGTTTGGTAACAACTGCAATTGTAAGAATACCTAATTCTTTAGCAATTTTAGCAACTACAGGAGCAGCACCTGTTCCTGTTCCACCGCCCATACCGGCTGTGATAAATACCATATCAGCGCCATCTAGAGCTTCTGTAATTTCTTGTTGAGCTTCCTCTGCAGCTTTTTCACCTACTGAAGGATCGCCACCTGCACCAAGACCTGATGTAGATTTTGAACCCAATTGAATTCTGTTTTTAGTTTGTCCATATTCCAAAACTTGCAAGTCTGTATTCATTAACCAGAACTCTACACCTGAAAGCCCTGCTTTTATCATTCGGTTAACAGCGTTTCCTCCGCCACCGCCAACACCGATAACTTTAATTTTTGTCGGATTTACAGGAGGTCTTTGTCCTTGGTCATTACCTGTTGATTCATCTTTTTTCGCAAAGATATCTGATACGAAATTTTCCACTATTTTTACCTCTTTATATAATATTGATTAGCTATCTTTATAATATACTAACATACTATTTTAAATAGGAAAAAAGTACAAGAAATTATTTACGAATTATGAACAAAAGTTAATAATTGTAGGAAGTAAGTAGTGAACAGTGAATAAACCTTAACAAGTGCCCTCTCACTAAATTTTTTTCGAGTAAAGCGAGTTATTCAGATCATTCATTAATCACTTTATTTAACATATGCCGGAGGCATTGCCCAATGCAACTTGTTTTGCAAAATAGAATAGAAATCAGTTCCTTTCAAAAGTGCTAAGCGAGCAGAATACGGAGCCTTTTTAATTTTCACTTCATTCGCAAATTCATAAAGCTCTTGTCCATCCGTAGACAAAACATATTGCATTTTTTTGTCGGTACAAACTGTTATTTCCTCACAATCCGGCACTACAATCGGTCTTGCCGTAAGAGTATGCGGACAAATCGGCACAATAGTAAAAGCTTTTAATGACGGTGCTAAAACAGGTCCACCGGCTGATAGTCCATAAGCTGTCGACCCGGTAGGCGTTGAAATAATTATCCCATCCGCTAAATAATCACAAACAAATTTGTCATTGATTTTTAGTGAAAAACGAGAAGTCCTACCAAGATCACAACCCTTTATAACAAAATCATTCAATGCGGTATAATTGCCACTTTCAAGCATAATTCTATCTTCAATAATAAAATCATTATTTAAAATTTTTCCTACAGAATTTTCAATTTCTTCTTTTGAAGACTGAGAAAGAAACCCTAATCGCCCCAAATTTACCCCAAAAACCGGAGTTGCATACTTTGCATAAAATCTTGCTGTTTTTAAAATGGTTCCATCACCGCCAATTACAAAAACGAAATCAAACCCGTCTTTTAAATTATCAATATCCAAAACTTCAGCACAAATCCCCTTTGAGGCAAGAATTTTATTCAATCTGTTCTTAACCTCAACCGAATGAAATATCTCTTGATTATAACAAATTGCAAAGTTTTTCATAGAAATGTTATAGCATAATTCCTAAAATCAAGCAACAAGATGATTTTTAATATGCATATATATACTAAAATTCGAAAAACAGGAGAATTATATGCCTTTAAGAATTTTATTTTTACTTCTTGCATTTGTAATTTTTACAAATCTTGTCATCATGCTTTTAAGTCTGATTTTAAAGAAAAATCTTTATCAAACGCATGGAAAACTAATCGCAAATTGCTACGGCATTTTTGCATTAATTATAGTATTACTTTATGCAGCACTTTCGCTTGCAGGCATTGAATAATGGAGAACTGACCAATGACAAAAAAATCAAATTTAGTGAATGAATTCATTTCATCAAGGGATTCAGAAGACCAAAACAAATTTATCGGTCCAATAATTATCACACTCTTGCTGATAATTTTCATCGTATTTTTCAACCCGATAGCAATAGTAGGTGTCGGCGAAAGAGGCGTAAAAGTAACCCTTGGGAAGGTCTCACCTACAAGTTACACTGAGGGTGTTCACTTTGTAACCCCATTTATTTCCTCAATCAAAAATATGAACGTAAAAACTCAAAAAAATTACATAAACACATCTGTTTATACAAAAGATATTCAACAAGCACAAATTTCTTACGTTTTAAACTACAATCTTCAACCGGAAAATGCACACAGAATGTATAGAGAAGTAGGCACAAACTATTTCGAAACAGTTGTTAGCCCTGTTGTAGAAGGCACTATTAAAGACGTTATCGGGAAATGGAACGCTCAAGATTTAGTTGCAAACAGAGAAAAGGCTACTCAAGAAATTTTAATTAAATTACAAAAACACCTTGCTCCAAAGTATATTAATGTAACAGACTTCCAAATGACAGCAATTGCATATTCAGGCGTATTTGAAAAAGCGATTGAAAGCAAAGTTACAGCAGAACAAGAAGCTTTGAGAGCTAAAAACAAAACAGTTCAAATTCAAGAAGAAGCTAAACAAAAATTGATTTCAGCAGAAGCAGAAGCAAAATCAATGTCAATCAGAGCACACGCTCTAACTCAAAATAAAAACCTTGTTGAATATGAAGCCGTCCAAAAATGGGACGGAAAACTTCCTGAATATATGTTAGGCGGCTCAGTTCCGTTTATTAACATAGGTAAAAAGTAGTTATTTTCTTTCTTTATTTTTTATTTTTACGATTAAAAGGCGCGACTCCGTCGCGCCTTTTCTTTAACTCTGATACTTACATAAAAAAGGTTGGGCAAGTATGCCCAACCTACATTTTTAAATATTTATATTAACCAAAAATTTTACCTAAAACCCATTTCCATAAAGGAGCTTTTTTGGCTTCTAATAAAGGAATTTCTGCAAGCGGCAATTTTTCTTTTGTTGCATTCATTTCACTAGCTAATCTTTCAAACTTATCAGCTTTATGAACTTTTGCTGCTTTCAAAAAACGTTGCATATCTACACTCAGTTCCGGCTTTTTGTTAACATATTTTGTAACTAAATTAGAATCTACGTGTGAAAAAACTTTGTTGATATTTACCATAATAATTTTTCTCCTATAATTTCTTTCTTACATCTTGAAAATCGATTTCCCTTACTTATTTATAAAAACATAAAAGCCGAAAATATTGACACAGTGCCCCGCCCAGCATAGCATAGCATAGCATAGAGGCATTATATCTGGATTTGAGCCTATTTTAAACTCATCTTTACATTTATTTACATTCGCTTATTACTCTTGTAACATATCGTAAACAATGATTGTTTCTTTTTGGGTTTAATTTATAATTAAATCAATGGAAACTATCTCATTTAGCAAAAATAATATATATTTAAACACCAGCCAGACAAAAAATATAACTAAGCACCGCGTTAGATCTTATAACAGAGATATCTCTAAAGCAGACAAAACAAAAGCTTTTGTTGGTTCGACTATTGGAACAGCAATTCCAATTTTGTTTATGATGAAAAAACAAGGTGTAAAAAATCCTTTAAAACTCAAATATGGTATGTGGGATATGATTGGAGTTTCTGCAGGTTCTATTATCGGCGGTGTAAGCGCAGGTCTGATTGCAGAAAATAAAAAAGTCCAGAAAAACAGATTAAAAGAAGGTCTATTCCAATTTATGAACGCTTCAATTCCTACTTGGATAGTTGGTGGAGTAGTCAGCCTCTGCGACAATAGCGAAAAATACAATACTAAAAAAAATAAAATATTATCTGTAATCGGCGGGCTTTTAGTCGGAATGTACGGTTCTGCGGCACTATCAAATGTTATAACTGACCCAAAAGACAAATATCCTGACCGTAAACTTACGTTTAAAGATGCGTTAGCCAATATTGATGACGGCCTTGGAGCTTTAGCATTAGCCAAAATTCCTATTATCGAAAAATTAAATATAGGAAGATTTTTACCGATTATATATGCTGCATGTGGATATAGAGCCGGACAAAGCAACTAAACTCTAATCGTTTTTGCAACTTTGACCATTAATTCTTTCCAACTTTCTTTTTCTCCTAGTCGGAACAGTTTTACACTATCGTACCAATCACAATGGTGCAAATCCATATGCCAGCGCCAATTGTAATTATACGGCAAAAGAATTATACAAGGTTTTCCCATTGCTCCTGCAAGATGTGCTAAAGAAGAATCACTTGAAATTACCAAATCAACATTTTCTAATGCACCTGCCGTATAAGAAAAATCTTTAAAATCTTTACTCAAATCTGTGATATCGTACTTGTTCGAGAGTTTTGCAAACTCTTCCGAACCCTCAAAAGTCTGAGCAGAATAAATTTTTGTATTCGGCAAATTAAATAATGGTGCAAATGCTTCTACATTGATAACTCTATCAGTCTCGTAATAAGTATTTCCCTGCCATTTTATCGCAATTTTAAACTTGTCATTATTAAAATATTTTTCTTTAAAATATTTTATTTTATCGGAAGTCGCGCTCAAGTACTTGTTGTGGTGCATAAAAATTTCATCATTTTTTAGCCCTAAAACATAAGGAATACTTAGAAAAGGAATATGAACATCAAAGTATGTCCTATCCTCTTCATAAAATAAGTCCATAACCTCAGTATTAGGAAAATTATCTCTAAACAATTGCGACAATTCTTTTTGTGGCTTGATTAAAACTTTTTTGCAACGCTTTTGAAGTTCCGGGATATATCTCGAAAACATAATCATATCGCCAAAACCGGCTTCATAATAAGTGTAAAGTGTTTTATCAGAAATATCTTCTCCCCGCCAAAGTGGAGCTTTTGCCATTATATGAGGATATGTAACCTCCTGTGACGTTACTGCCGTTCCTCGACAGAGGCGATTTTCAAAATATTTTGTTCCTGTTTCATAATCCTTCATTCTAAAATAAGCGAGTGAAAGAAAATATAACACCTCTTTATCATTTGGGTTAATTTCAAGACATTTTTTAAAATATTCAATAGCCTTTTGCGGATTATTCAAAAACAAATAAAGACTTGCTATGTTAAAACAAGCTTTTTCTGATTTCGGATTAAGTTCAAGTGCTCTCAAATAAGCCTTTTCAGATTTTTCATACTCAATATTATTTTTATATGCAAGAGCTAACAAAAAATAAATTTCAAAACCGCAAATCACTTCATCGCAAGCTTTTTCCAAAATTATTATTTCTGTTTCAAAATCTTTTTTATACCCGTAAACCCTTGCTAAATTCTCATAAAAATATGCATCTTTTTTAATTGATAGTGCTTTTTTAATTAATTTTTCCGCCTCATCAAGTTTGTTTTGCGAAAGCTTGATAACACCCAAAAGATTGAAAACCTGAGCATTTTCAGGTTCTTTTTCTAAAATCTCTTTATAAATTTTTTCTGCTTCATCAAGCTTGCCCTGCGAGTGCAAATTAAATGCAGTATTGAACATAGTGGGATTATAGAGGGAAATAAAAAATATTGCAAGATTTCAAGTAAGAAGCGAGAAATAAAACAAAAATCTCCACCAAATAAAGGATAAAAAACTTAAAAAAATAGTTTATTTTAATAATGTACATCAAAGGCATGCCAAAAGTATCAAAAGCATGCCACAAAAGAGACAATATTACAAAATATTAACCAAACTTGAAGAAATGTTAAATCACCGCAAACCATGTTGTCATCATGGTTTTCAGGGAAAAAAATTATAGGAGGAAGGTTCAAAAATAAAAAAGTTGTCCAGTATTGATGTATAGGGTACAATTAATACTATATTCAACTTCTTGTAAGGGTAGGATGATTATTTATGCAAAATATGGTTAGAGAGAATCTTTTACAAATACAGGAAGATATCGCACCTTGTAAACCGAATATTATCGCAGTTACAAAGTATTTTGACGAAAATGCTATGATTGAAGCTTACAAAGCCGGATTGAAAGATTTTGCGGAATCGAGAGCGGTTGAAGCTGTTGAAAAAATCGGGAATCTTCCTGAGGAAATTCGAAACAACTCAAGATTTCACTTTATCGGACATCTTCAGACAAACAAAGTAAAAAAAGTTGTTCCGGTTTTTGATTATATTCATTCAGTTGATTCATTCAAACTTGCGAAAACTATTTCAGATGAAGCTCAAAATCTCGGAAAAATTCAAAATATCCTTCTTCAAGTTAATAATGCTAATGAAGAACAAAAATTTGGGTTCTCAAAAGATGAAATTTTTGAAGTTTTTCCATTGATTAAAGAACTTCCGTCAATAGATATCGCAGGAATAATGAATATGGCTCCGCTTGGCGCATCAGAAGCAGAATTGAATAAGCTTTTTGAAGAAATTTCAAATATCAAAAAAGAACTTGAACAAAAATTCAATTATGATTTAAAAGAACTATCCATGGGAATGAGTCAGGATTACAAAATTGCGGTAAAATACGGTGCAACGATGTTAAGGATTGGTAGAAAATTATTCAAATAAAGTAAGATAAACGGAGGAAAAACGGTGGCAGTAGTAGCAGACAAAATCAAATCAATAGTAGATTATTTAATGAACGGTTTCGAACCAAAAGAAACAATTTTCGATGAAATGGCTCAAGAAGCGGATGAAGATTACCCAGTACAAGACAACTTGGCAATTGATCCTGCATATTCATATCAGCCGGTTGTAGAAAAACCAAGCGAATTAAAAGTAGTTAATCATCCAAACTTCAACAAAGGTTATGAAGTTAAGGTTATGGAACCAAGATCTTTTGAAGATGCTGCAACTATAGTTCAACATTTGAGAAACAGAAAAACTATCGTTTTAAATCTACACCTTTTAGATAAAGAACAATCACAGAGAACTATCGACTTCGTTTGTGGTGCAGCTCATGCTCTTGATGGCAAACCTCAAAAAGTTGGCGATTTAGTATTCGTATTTACACCAAGCAACGTTACATTGTCTGTTGATGTTACTGCTAACCAAAACAAATTTAATGACTCATTGTGGAGAGCTCCTTTACAATAACTTTTCATATTCATAATGAGTCTTCTAATATGAGAAAGAGAGAGATAGTTGAATTGAGGCACACAACCTGTGCCTCTTTTTTTATAGCTTTTTACAACATTTCTTTATTATTTTAAGTTTTGTTAAAAATACTTATAAAACATTTAAGATTTCTACTAAAACATCCGTTATAAAATTTGTCAGAAAAATTGACATTCAAAAGAATAACATTAAAAAGGAGTAGAAAGAAGAGTAAAAACAAAAGGGTATGAGTATGACAACAATCGGTTCTATGAGCAGCATTCAATCTGCAGCGGTAGCAACCTACAAACAAGAAGAACTAAGTTCTTCAACAAAACTTAAATTAGAGGCTTTGGGAATAGATCCGTCAACGATTACATCCGAAGCTCAGGCACAGACAATAATAGCGCAGGCGGAGGCTGCGAAACATCAAAACAACGCAGGACAGCAACAACAAGGAGGAAATTCATCAGAACAAGAGCTTTTAACGGAAGCTAAAAATCTTGCAACAAAAGTTGGCGTAACAGTATCTTCTAAAGATTCGCTGGATGACATTATTGATAACATCTCAAAAAAAATTCAAGTTATGTTGAATTCCGAAGACAAATCAAAAATATCTACAGCACAAGGTTATCAGACGCAACTGGCAAGTATTTCCGGAAGAGCAGAGGCTATACAGTCAACACAACAGAATATTTTTAATGCAATGGACATGATTTCCATAAGTAACAAGTTCGTCTTGGGCTTATAGAAAAAGTTTTCAGAAAAACTTAAAGAAAAATTTGAACGGCTTTCGAAATTCGAAAGCCGTTTTTGTGAATTGAGTTAAAAAAGTTACCGTTTTGCTAAGAAACTAAATTTAATTGTAAAATCTATACAGTAATGAAAAGTGAAACGCAAGAAGTGAAAAGAACATTTCAGAAATAATTAAACAGAAACTTGTCATTGCACACAATTTTTAAAAGATTTTAGGATTTTAATTCAGAAATTTTGAGTTGCATAATCTTACTCCAAGCCTTTGGATACTTATAAGTTCTCATGAATATTCAAAAAAGTATAAAGACTTGCATTTTACCTACTCTATATTTCTATGCTTTATCTTTATTACTAAAAATATTTTTAAGGATAAGTGCGCCAACTCCAATCAACGCTGCAACTCCACCATATTTTAATGCGCTTTTCATTTTAAATGCTTGAGCAGTAGTTTCAATTTGGTCTGAATATTTAATTCCAACTTTTAAATCATCTACCGCATTTGCAAAACCTTTTTCATTAACAGATTCTGTAAATTCTTTAATATCCCGCTCTACAGAGATATTAAGAAGTTTTCTTAATCTTTGCGCTATTTTATTTTCAGTTAAGAATTTTTTAACATCGTCAATGTTATTCAATTTTTCCATTTCAACAAGAGTAGTTTTGGTTTCTTTTGTTAATTCTCGATTGTTTTTAACATCGTGAGAAATTAAATCAGCGCAAGTCTTTTCAAAAATATCTGTAAACTTTCCTGATTCTTTTAAATAAGATTTTGTATTATATCCCCAAGCGGCAGCTCCTAAAGTTCCAGCACCAACTAACCAACCACCATAAGATTTACTGTTTTTATTTTGCGAACTTTGTTGAAAACCTGCTGTATTAGTTACATTTGCAACACCAATACCATCTACTGTCATAATTTCCCTTTCTGAACTTCTACCTACTTTCATTAAAACAGAAAATCTAAAAATATTGCTAGTCCACCCCGCCCAGCATAGCATAGCATAGCATAGAGGCATTATAACTGGGTTTGAGGCATTTTTAAACCAATCTTTACATTTCGTAACAGGAAACAATTTTGAAAAATCTTGGCTTAAGCGAGTGGTAGGAGAACGCTGTTGTTTGTGGGCTTTGGCTAACGTCGTTTACGTATTAAAAATTCTGTCACCTGCATCACCCATGCCCGGAACAATGTAGCCTTTTTCGTTCAAATGGTCATCCACTGCAGCTGTTATAATTTCAATATCAGGGTAGTGTTTTTGAATATTTTCAATACCTTGTGGTGCTGCGATTATACAAATAACTTTTATATTTTCAATTGGAATTCCTTTATCTGCATAAAGTTTTATTGCTTCTATCAAAGAATTACCGGTTGCAAGCATTGGATCTGTAATATAAATATAAAAATTTTCAGGATTTGGAGCATCCATCGGAACTTTATTGTAGTACCAAACCGGCTTTAGCGTTTTTTCATCCCTATACATCCCAATATGCCTAATACATGCCTGCGGAAGAATGTCAATTGCTTCATCCGTAAAAATAAGTCCTGCACGCAAAATCGGAGAAATTATCAAATTAATATTCGGATCAACCGTTTTTGTTGTAAATGTTGTTAAAGGGGTTGTAACCTTTTTATCCACTAGTGGCAAATTTTTAGAAGCCTCATACAAAAGACATCTTGTAATTTTTCTTGTTGCAATTCTAACTCCTTGACTGTCAGTGTCTTTGTCACGCATTGTACACAAGTTCAAAAGCACTACCGGATTGTTAATTACTCTCACTTTTGCTTTGTTCATCTTTTTCAACTCCTTTATCATTAATATCAGAAACTTTTTTCATTATTTTATCAAAAATATTCATATTTGACTGTATTTCATTTAGCTCTACTCCGGCGTTCATATTTTCAACACCAGTCTCTTTTGCAAAAACAGACATTCTTGTCGTAATAGAATCAATTTTATCAAACATTTCGCTTAACAATCCCAAAGCATCATTAAGCCTTGTCGGAGATTGCACTACAATCAATTTATTTACATCCAAACTCGCCTGAGTTGGAGGATAAACCTCTAAAGATTTTGAGCCACCCATTCCATTAAATTCTACAGTAGCAACAGAACCCTTCGGTAGAGTAACCCCATTGTCTGTTATAACTATTTTTATATAAACTTCTTCGCGAACAATTTTAATTTTTTCAACATAACCGACTTGAACTCCCATAAACTTTACAGGAGACCCCACAACAAGTCCATCAACATCAGGCATAAAAATTTGATACGTAACAAGAGCTTTTTCCTTATGATAATTATAAATTCGCACACCTACAATGCAAAAACTGAGAATTAAAAACCATATTGCAAATTCAAACCAAACATATTTATGCATTCCGTTGAAAATTTTCATACCGCAATTATACACCAATTCATGATTTTTTGCCACTTGCCAAAAAAGTTTTTGTATTATACTATAAATATATAAAATAAAAGTGAGGTTTATTAACTTATGATGGATCAAATAATTAGAATCGCGTGGGACTTAAACGACAACACTGATAACAGATACAAGTTAGTGTACGAAATTGCTGAACTAGCAAAGAAGCTTGTTGATGAAAATCAGGCTAAAAAAGCTCATGACGATTTCAATTTTGAAGAAAATTTTGACACTACTTACAAAAAAGAGAATCCTGTTGAGCATGCTATTATGGTAAAAGCAGCTGAAGCAGACGAAGACAGATTAGTAGGTTAAGAAGATTCTATTGAGGCACAAGATATAACAAACTTGTGCCTTTTTGTGTTCAAATTATTAAGTATTTAGGGGTAAAATTATGGAAAACAGCATCTCATTTATTAACGAAAAAACAAATGGTTTTGAACCTGAAATTGGCATTATACTTGGTTCAGGGCTCGGTGAATTAGCAGACGAATATTGTGACATTGCAGTATCTTATAATGATATCCCGAATTTCATAAAATCAACGGTACAAGGGCATAAAGGCAGACTTGTTTTTGCTAAAATTAACGGTAAAAATGTAGTTATGATGCAAGGAAGAAATCACTTTTATGAAGGACACTCTATGCAAGAAATAACTTATCCGGTAAAAGTTATGAAAGCATTGGGTGTTAAAACACTTATCTTGACTAACGCAGCTGGAGCCGTAAACGAAAGCTACAAACCGGCTGACTTAATGCTAATAACAGACCACATCAATAACATGGGTTCAAACCCTCTTATCGGGCCGAATGACAGCACTTTAGGCGAAAGATTTCCGGATATGACTGAGGTTTACAAAAAGCATTTAATCGAACTTGCAGAAAAATGTGCTGTAAAATTAGGAATTACCTTACAAGAGGGTGTATATTGGGCAAATTCAGGTCCAAGCTACGAAACTCCTGCAGAGATTAAAATGATTAGAAAACTTGGAGGAGATGCAGTTGGAATGTCAACTGTTCCGGAAGCAATCGTTGCGAATTACTGTGGATTGAATGTTTTAGGCATAAGCTGTATTACAAATGCCGCAAGTTCAGAAACAAGCGGAAAACTTTCTCACGAAGAAGTAATTGATGCAGCAAACAAAGCCAAAGTAAAATTTAAGTCACTGGTGCTTGAAGTGATTAAGGGATTGTAAAATTAAAGCTAATTGTAGATCACTGCTTACGATGCTAACCCAAATATGAATTTCGTTACTCGCTCCTCGAGATCGCACTCGTCCGTAATTTTGTAATACCAATTTACAGTTATGTTGTTGGGTTAGTAAACCCAACCTAAAGTAGACTATCAAATATAGCTGCTATATTTGATAGTCTTTTAAACGATGAGAACTTAGCGCCTTAACGTCTTAGTAACCTAATAACTTTCGAAACATCCAATTATGAAATATTGTAAATTTTTTATCCGCATGCACTTGTCAAAAAATTTTGTTCAGTAAAAAATACATGTCGGGAAGGACTGAAATATGATAGTAGGAAATATAACGTATGACACCGTAAAACAACGACACAAGCAAGCGGGAGCACTATCCCCTAGTCGAGTTCCTCTTTCTTCCGAGTTCTTGTCTTCAAAAAATTTAATAAACGAGAGACCTTTAAAAAGTAATCTAAACGATTTATCTTTTAAAGGTCTTTCTTTTAGGGGAGAAACTGTTGCAGCAACTCAACCACAACAAGCAACAACCAAACCCAAAAAAGAAGACAAAATGAAGCCACTTCTTTACACAGTGGGAGCTCTTTTAGCAACAGGTTTAGCATTGAGATTTGCTCCCAGATATAAAGACGCTGGAACATACAGTATTAACGAATTTAAACAATTTTCTCAAAAATATTTAGGAATTACAAAAGATAAGTTTGGAAATTCAATTCAATCTTCTATTGGAGAAGAATTATTAGAACATACCAAAAAATCCAATTTAGCCTCTGAAATGGTTAAAATTGACGGAGACCAAATTTCATTTAAAAAGAAAACAATTCCTCAATTAATTTGGGATGGCTTAATTTACCCTATAAAAGTTTTACCTGCAGACATCCTTAACGGAACAGTCGAATTAATCGGAAAAATTAAACCGTTCAAAAATTGGGCACAAAACACTTTACAAAAACCTTTATTCAAAAATATTAGACAACGTTCTAAAATAGACGCTGAAACCAACTCTTTACGCGGTCTTTTTGAAACAATGGGAAGTATTAATGATTTACCTGACAATGAAAAATCTGCCAAAATGTTTGAACGCTCCGTAAAAATGTTTGACCCTAAAACAGGAAACTATGACACAAAACATGAACGTTCACTAAACAGACTTGTTTCAGGTTTACCACCTGCGATTTTTTTAGCAAATGATGCTTACAACTTGTCAAGAATGATGGACGATGACAAAAATTCTGCAACTCACGAACAAAAAGTTCGTTTCAAGCAAGAAATGGCAAGAATTGGTTTTAATGCTTATATTACACTTGTTACACTGGGAGCGTTAAACAAATATATCAATAATTCCAAGATGGGAATTATGCTGATGACAGCATTGACAACCCTTACTACAGAAGCATTTTCACGTGTAATCAACGGAAAACATATTACAAGATTGACTCCGGAAGAAGCTAGAAAAGAAAACGCTAAAAACCATGCTCCGGAAGCTCAAATAAAACCGGATATGTCTTTCAAAGCAGCAGAAAACAAAGATAAAGTTGAAAAAGAAAAGGCTCAAAAACCTTTGCTATCTCTAGGAACTGTTGGAAAAGCAGTTGGAACAATCATCGTAGGCGGTTTTGCAATAAAAGGAGCTAGAAAAATCTCCGCAGTCGACAACGCATGGAAATCTTTCTCAGGCTACTTCAAAAATCATTACAACAAATTAACTCGAATTGAAGATTTTAAAATATCTAAAGACAAATTCGATAATATTACAAAAGTTTTGGAAGAAAACGGATTTACTACCCTTGCAGAAAAGTATAAAAATATTGCCAAAACATCAACAAATTCAGATGGTTCAGTAAGTTTGGGAGCGAAAGATAAAAAAATCAAACCGCTTGTAAACTTTGTACTTGCTCCTTTCAAATTCATTTGGAAATATGGTTCTATGCCATACAAATTTGTTGATGACGCAATTCAAACAATTACAAAACGAGGAGCTAAAAAAGTCTCTAAATCAGCTCCGGAAATTTCCGCACTAGCTAAAAGTGTTGATAATATCGGTAATATGGCTGAAAAATATTCAAGCGGGAAAATTGATAAAAAACAATTCCACGATTACGTAACAGATAATATATTAAAAGCGTTTAATGTTGACACAATGTCAAATGTTTCAAACAGTGAACTTTCAAACCTTGCTAAAACGGCAGCTCTTGCAGCCACAATATGGTTCTTGATGACGGATAACTACAACATGGTTATGCTGAAATCAAACGGAAATGACGTTGAGGGGGCAAAAACTAAATTCAAAGAAAGATTTGTTCAAGAAGGCTCAAGATTGTTCTACCAAACATTGTTAATTGATTTATTCAATAGTACATTCAGCAAACAATACCACAGATCATTGTTCGGAATGAGCTGGATTACTTTGACAAACACAACAATCGGCGAATGGTTAACAAGAAAATCAGTTGGCGTTCCTGTTGGAACACATTCTAGAGAACAGCTTTTGGCATTGGAAGAAAAACAAGAAAAGGCAACCGGCTTCACTAGAAAATACTACGACTTTATGAAACGCTTAACCGGCAAACGCTCAATCAAAACTTACGAAGTTACTCCGAAGAATAAAGAAGTTAAATAAAATTTTCAGAATAATTTCTAAGTATTAATTTTTCATTTTGTCTTTTTCTGTAATTTTTCTCAGAACCTTACATGGATTTCCGACCGCTAAAACATTTGACGGAATATCTTTTGTCACAACGCTTCCGGCTCCAATTACGACATTATCTCCAATCGTTACGCCCGGCATAACAGACACATGCCCACCAAACCACACATTATTACCCACTTTTATCGGATAAGCGTATTCCAAACCGGAATTTCTTTCATTAGTATCCAATGGATGCCCCGCTGTATAAAACCCACACTGTGGCGCAATAAAAACATTATCACCAAAAATAATTTTTGCAGGGTCGAGCATTACACAATCGTGGTTTGCATAAAAATTCTCCCCAACTTCAATATTATAACCGTAATCACACCAAAAATTTTGCTCTATGGTAAAATTTTCTCTTGTTTTACCTAAAAGTTCTTTCAAAATATTTTTACGTTCTTCTAATTTCTCCGGAGAAAGTGCATTATATTTATGACAAAGACTTTTTGCTCTAAGTCTGTCATTTGCCAACTCTTTATTCCAAAAAGCATCATACAATTGTCCTGAAAGCATTTTTTCTTTATCGCTCAACCCTTTACCCATATTTACTCCTTTTTTCAAAATAATATCATAAAACTAGACCATGGAGTAATGAAGTTTCATTGTTTCTCCACAAAAATGAATTTGTTAGAGAGGATTTATGTTGAAAAAATTATTTATCATTTTAGGAATATTAATTTGCATCACAAACATTTGTATCGCAGAAGAACTGGTTAAGCAACAAAGCAAATACCCAGATTATGCATATATGTATCTCGGATCTGACAAATATGAAAAACTTAACCGAAAAATTTTTACATTCAATCTTGGGTTAAACAAATATGCAATTCGACCAATCCATATTTTGTGGAGTTCTATCATGCCGGAATACGGAATAGAAAGAATTCAAAGTGCTTACAAAAATATTGAATACCCAAAAAGACTTGTCAGCAGTCTAATTCAGAAAGATTTTAAAACATCCGGCACAGAAACCGTTCGTTTTTTAACAAACACAACTCTTGGACTTGGCGGAATATTCGATCCTGCCAAACATTTTTTCAAACTTGAACCGTCAAATGAAGATATGGAACAAGCTTTGACAAAATGTAAATGCTGTTCCGGCTCTTATATCGTTTTACCGGTAATAAACGGAACTACAGCACGCGGCATTGCAGGCAAAATTTTAGACACATCACTCAATCCCACAACATATGTTGGCACTCCGGTTCTTGCAATGGTAAAAGCAGGACTAACAGTAAACAGAACATCATTTTTACAACCTTTAATAAAAATGATTGAATCAAATTATGCTGATCCATACGAAATTACAAAAAAAATGTACGGGATAGATAATTTTATCAAATGTCAAAATCTTGATAGAAAAGAAGTACTTGAAAACGATTTCAAATCAATTGAAAATGAACTACCACAAAGTGTAAATCCAGAACTTGTAAAAATGGATTTGAGAGAGAATGGGAGTGAAAATAACGAAAAGTTAACTGTAGCGGATATTATTAAAGGCGGAACAAATATCGACAATATTATTCTAAAAAGCTATGAAGCAACAAATTCAAAACTCTTGGCGGACTTGCTTATAGAAGATTACAACCCTCAAAATCCGGTAGTTGATTCTATGCGAACAGCTCTTTTTGATAACCCTGATATTGACAAATCAATTTGGAATGAGTTATCTGTTTGGAATAGAAGTTTTTCCAAAAAATTCCACATCGGTTCCGTCGCTTTAGCCCCTGATAGAACTCCTTACAAATTCAAATATCTCATGCAAAAAGACAAAAACTCCCCTGTTGTAATAATTTACCCGTCAATTGGTGAAGGTATTCAATCGCACCATTCAATAGTTTTGGCGAAACTTTTTTACGACGAAGGATATTCCATAATTATTCAAGGCAGCCACTTTCAGTGGGAATTTGTAAAAAGCATGCCACAAGGTTACACCCCAGGAAATCCAACAGAAGATGCAGAACATTTACGAACTTTAACCTCAAAAATAATAGCTAATCTTGAAAAAAAATACGAATGCAAACTCAGGAATAGAATAATAATCGGAACATCTTTCGGTGCTCTTGAGACTCTTTTTGTTGCGGATAAGGAAGCTCACAACAACACTCTCGAGATTACAAAATACATCTCAATTTGTCCACCTATAGACCTGTT
Organism: uncultured Candidatus Melainabacteria bacterium; assembly: GCA_934693235.1. GTDB lineage: Bacteria > Cyanobacteriota > Vampirovibrionia > Gastranaerophilales > Gastranaerophilaceae > Stercorousia. Next base: position 46,630 of record CAKUUY010000002.1, read on the forward strand.
TTATGCAATGGAACAGATTGATAAAAACGGAGAGGAATGGAGCCAAAACCCCGATAATCTGCAACAGAAAGTTGCTAAAACAGCTTCAAAAGTTGCGCAACTCTACGAATTAAAAGGTGGGAAATCAAACAATATAACTAAACTTCCGTTCACAGAAGAAGAGGGGAAACTCATAACAGGTTTTATTATGCATCAAAAACTGTCTGATCTTATTTTTACAATCGAAAACACTCAAAAAAATAAACAAACCGATATTTATACGCAAATTAACAATATGAATTACAGAGACTACGTCAACAAATATCTTTTGAGCAAGAACGAAAACACGAACTTTTTTGAAAAAACAACCCTTTTATCTCTAGAAAATTTTTTTAAAAACAACTCAAACTACAAGATTTATCACTCATTAGACGACTATTTGACAAATCAATCACAACTAAAAAAACTTAAAATTTGTACCGGCAAAAATATGACAATCCTAAGTAACGGAGCACATTTAGGATTTTTGTACACAAAAGAATTTTTAAACGACTTGAAAAAGGAAATTAAATTAACCGAAAAAACAGCACTTTATAACCAACTTCAATAATTTTTTGCTATAATACATCTCGGAAAAGAGATTTATGAATAGCAACACAAAAGGAATATTAAACGGAGTAATTGCCTCAACCAGCTACGGAATGAACCCGCTTTTTGGGCTCCCGCTATATGCACTCGGAATTGGAGTAAATTCCGTTTTATTCTACAGCTATTTTCTAGCAGTAATAATATATTTTATTTGGTTGAAATTTTTCAAAAAAACATCCTTAAAAATCTCGCAACAAGAGTTTATATCACTCTTTTTTCTAGGAATATTCTTTTCATTGTCGTCATTAACTTTGTTTGAAGCATTTCACTACATAGAAGCCGGAATTGCCTGCACTATTTTATTTATTTATCCTGTAATTGTTGCAATAATAATGGCACTTTTCTTTAAAGAAAAAATTACTAAAACCGTAATCTTTGCTATCCTGCTAACTTCAATTGGGATAATCCTTTTATATAAAGGAAAACCTGACACAGCATTGAGTATAAAAGGGATATTGATAGTTTTAACATCGGCTTTATTATACGCTCTTTATATCGTTGGAGTAAAAAATATCAAGCCTGTAAAAGCAATGAATAGCGCACGCTTAAGTTTTTACGTTATGCTCTTTGGTTTGATTGTATACATTGTAAATCTAAAATTCTGCACTACTTTGCAAGTGTTACCAAACCTAAAATCTTGGCTGTTTGCAATCGGTTTAGCTTTGTTTCCGACAATTATTTCGCTTGAAACAATTACGATTGCAATTCAGCTGATAGGTTCGACAAACACAGCAATACTCGGAGCATTAGAACCTCTAACGGCAATATTCTTCGGAATTCTATTTTTCAACGAGCAGCTAACACTAAGAATATCAATCGGAGTAATCCTTATTCTGTACGGAGTTTTCTTGATTATTTCAAGAAAAATGAAAGTTGACAAAACATAAGCAAATACATATTATGGAATTATGAAAAATTTTAGAATTTTAATGATTCTATTTGTTATGTTCTGCGGATTACTAACATTACCAGCTACAGCAGAACCTGTCCATCTTCCTCAAATTGGAAACAATTCAATTGATTATGATAGTATTTCTAAAACAGAAGAAGCCCAGATGGCTTCTATTGGCTGGCAATACACTGATGAGAATGATTATACAGATTTATTACCATACATGCTAAATCTTAGCAAAATAATAGATGATAAATGGAGTTATAAAGTAGATAAAAAAGCGACTGGTTACCTGACAATTGCCAATATTACAATATACAAAGATGGAAGTTTTTCAACTCCACAAATTATAAAACCATCGTCAATACCGAATTATACTCAAAAAGTACTTGATACACTAAATAGTTTTATGTACTTAGAACCTCTACCTGCTTCATACAATAAACTTTCTGTAAACTTGCTTTTCATGCCTGATGGATTAACAAAAGAAGAGAAAGAAGAGGCAAAAAATCTTGGTCTATTACAGTATCTTGAAACAACAAACAAGAAACTCAAAAAATATTGGCGTCCTATAGTCCCACCCAAAAACAATAGATATCAAACAACTGTATTATTTGTTGTTAAGAAAGATGGAAGCCTTGATAAAAACAATCTATTAATTTTTCAATCTTCCGGCAATAAAGAATTTGACAAATCAGCAATTGATACAATTTCAAAAAACAATTACGCACCTCTTCCGGAAAAGTATACCAATGATAAATTACTTATTTTATTCACATTTAACATAATAAATTCTCAGACTATACCAGGTCAAAATTATCTTCAATCATCTAAATATCCTTATTCAAACATATTTAATTGTATTTACCTAACAAAATCTTTGAGAATATTAAAAAATATTCAAAACAAAGACGGATATGTTTGGTTGAACGCATACAAAATAACTCCGTACACAGATTCGTATTTATGGCGAACAAAAGTTGATTGTCGTAACCAACTAATCGGGATTAAAAAATCTTACGTATACGCAGGAAATTTAGACTACTTTTTAAAAGAACCGGTTTTAACAAACTTTAATACAAATATGCAAGATATAAATAAAAATAGTGATTACAAAGCAATTTATGATTATGTTTGCGGAGATTAAAAAACTATGATTAGAAAAATTAACAAAACAGATAAAGATTTTTATATAAATTCGGTTAAAGCTTTTTACAACTCTGATGCAGTTTTACACAGAATTCCGGAAGAAAATATTTATAGAACTTTTGACGAATTAATGAATTCGGAAACATACGCTCAATGTTACATTTTTGAAAAAAATGGAGAAAAAGCAGGCTATGCTCTTTTAGCAAAAACTTTTTCACAAGAAGCCGGCGGAGAGGTCTTATGGATTGACGAAATCTTTATTTTACCGGAATTTCGCTCTCATGGCATCGGTTCTGAATTTTTTGATTATTTAAAATCTAATTGCGATGTTGCAAGACTAAGACTAGAATTTTGTCCGAGCAATCAAAAAGCAATCAATGTCTATAAGCGTCAAGGTTTTACACCGCTTAATTATGGTCAAATGATATACGAATAATCATTACAATGGCAATTTTATACAAAACTCTGTTCGAACATTTTCGACACTTTCAACCGTGATTTCTCCACCATGAGACTTGATTATTTGTTGCGACAAATAAAGGCCCAAACCGGTACCGATTTTACGAAATTTTTTCGCTGCTGAGTAATATTTGTTAAATATCATTTTCAATTCTTTTGGAGGAATACCTTGCCCGTAATCAATTACAGAAATAGTTATAAAACCAGGGATTTCACCTGTTTTTATATCAATTCTGTCTTTTGTGTTGCTGTGAGAAATAGCATTTGAGATTAAATTTTTAATTACCCTTTCCAACTGCATCGGATCTGCCGTAACTTTTATATCTCGAGATGGAGTAAAATGAATTGTAATTTTTGAATTATTCGCAATCGGCTGCGTACTTTCTACAATTTCTGAAATAAAACCGTTCAGCATAATATTTTCTTTAAGTAATTTAATACCGGTTTCTTTGATTTTATATGTTTCAAGAATAATCTGAACAAGTTCAACAAGTTCTTGATTTGATTTTTTCATATTGTTAAGTGCAAGTTCTTGCTTTTCAGAAATCTCTCCAAAAGTTCCGCTCAATAAAAAGTTAATAATATTTGATTCTGCAACAATAGGAACTTTCAAGTCATGGGTCAATGTTGCAACAAAATCTTCTTTCAAAGTTTCAATTTCACGTTCATTAGTAACATCTTTGATTAAAATTACATAACGCTTTTTATCGTCATCAAGTGACAATTTTATTGTCTGCATAACAAAATTGTTCGTCGGAGTATGTTTGATAAAAACATCCTTATTTTTAGTTCTCTCAATCGGTGTATCGTCACTAATTTGAATATATTCAAAAATATTTGTTCCGATAATTTCTTGACCTTTTGTCCCAAACCATTCACTTATTTGCGGCGTTGCACGTAAAATATTATGTTTTTCATTTATAATTAAAATCCCATCAGAAAGAGAATTGATAACCGATTCCAACAATTTATTTTGACGCATTAGCTCGTTTTGATATTCTACAATCATTTTTTCTCTGTCATTGAGAGTTTCAACCATTCGATTAATACTATCCGTAACATTTTGGTATGTCGGGTGGTTAATTTCGTCAATTTTCGTTGACAAATTACCATATCTGACCGAGTTTACGGTATTTGTAACCATTCCTAAATAATCGTTAATTTTCGACCATCTTTTATTTGTTTGTCGCGTAATCAAAAACAATACTACAAATACCAATATAATGCTTAAATTCAACAAATACCAAAGCATGTGTTTTCCCTCTCTCTTTATGGTACAATTATAGCAAATAAGAGGCGTTTTGTATATGCTTAAATTACCAAAAACAATTAAAATGGTTGTAACCGATTTTGACGGAATTATCACTGATAATTGTGTCTATATTTCTGATGACGGGAATTTTTCTCGCCGATTGAACTTTAAAGATATCATGGCTTTTTCTATTTTAAGAAAAAACAATTATAAAATAGGAATAATTTCCGGAGAAAAGAATAAAGCAATTGAAATTCTTGCTAAAAAATTCCAAGTAGAAGAAGTGCACCAAAATATTCGCATAAAAATTGATGTTTTAAAAAACATTGTTGAAAAATATAGTTTATCAAAAGAAGAATTTGTATACATCGGAGACGACATCAATGATTTAGAATGTTTGAATTTTGCAAAATATAAAATTACTGTTCCGCATGCCGTTGAAAAAATAAAAGCAGTTGAAAACATTCAAATTACCGAAAATTCAGCAGGTAACGGAGCTTTTAGAGAGGTAGCAGATTGTCTGGTTGGTTAGAAAATATTATCGCAAAAATAAAAGACTTGAGTAACTCAATTGATAAATACAAAGCAGAAACAGTAATTCAATCATTGCCGTCTTATACATTTGTAAATAGAGCAAAATCACTAATAGAAAAAGGTCAATACGTTCAAGCAGAAGAAATTTTACTCAAAGCACTTGAACTTCCTCAAAAAGATGCCCTTGTTTATAAATACCTTGGTGCGGTTTATGAAAAACTTGGGAAACTGGAAGAATGCATAGAAGCCTATCAAACTTCAGCAGAAATTAATCCTCAAGACAAAGTTATATGGCAAAGACTTGGTTTTGCCCTTGTTACAGTCGGAAAGTACGAAAATGCGATAAAATCCTTTGAAAATGCTAACAAAATTCAACCTAACAATAGCGATACCTTTACAGGTTGGGGAATGGCATTAATGAAACAGGGCGAATTTGCTCTCGCACAAGCCAAATTTATGGATGCGACAAAAGTAAACAAATATAATTTTACGGCAGTTTTTTTAGGTTCCGTAATGGACATCAAACTGGGGATGTATGACAAGGCTGAAATGAAACTTTCGTTCCTTGCAAATGTTTGTCCTAATGCTAATAACACGTTTGAATATGCACGTTTAAAGGCTCTCAAAGACGACTTGGACAGCGCAATCCACTATGCAAAAAAATCAATCGGCTACTACGAAAAAATGATGCCTGCATATATTCTATTGGGACAGCTTTATACCGAAAAATTTGATTTTGAAAATATGCAACAAGCATTTTGTGATGCGGAAAAACTAGGACTTGGCAACCCTGTTTTATATTTTGAATGGGGAAAATGCTTTGAAAAATTCAACAAACTTGATGAAGCTAAATCAAAAATCTTAAAAGCTTTTGAACAAGACTCACAAAGTGTTGAAATTCAATCATTTTTAGCATTTTGTTGCGCTGAACGCGGGGAAATTGAAGAGGCTAAAACTTTGCTTGAAAAAGTATTAGAAAAATCTCCTAAAGACAAGCTTGCTCCAAAAGTTTCAGCAATTATTGCCTATGAAAATGGAGATTTGCAAGCAGCAATAGAATATTTTCGTTCTGATGATGAAAATTGTACAAATGCGTATTATTTGGCAAAGTGTTATGAAAAACAAAATAATGACACAAAAGTTAAAGAATATTTTGAATCTGCAATTCGTATAAATCCTCATTATATCAAAACTTTTGAAGATTATGCAAAATACTTAATACAACAAAATGACTTTTTAGAAGCTCAAAGGAAATTAAGAAAAGCGTTAAAATCCGAACCAAAAAATATAGTTATGTTAAATTTAATGTTTTATGTAAGTTACGTACTTGTCAAAGACAACGTTTGTGAATATAATGTAAAAGAAACAATTTCGTTTGCAAATACAATTGAAAAAATTGCACCTGAATTGTTTGAGTACCCTGCGCAAAAGCATGAATTGGAAAAGCTTTTAGCCGATTTTTCAGAAAGAGAATAAATTTTGAAAAAGATTATAGTTCAAAAATTTGGCGGAACATCTGTTGCAGATACAGAAAAAATAAAAAACGTAGCCAAGATAGTTATTAGGGAAAAACAAAACGGGAATGATGTTGTAGTCGTAGTTTCAGCTATGGGACATACAACAGATTATCTTGTTAAAATGGCTAAGGATTTAAGTGATAACCCATCCGGCAGAGAGATGGATATGCTTCTTTCTACTGGAGAGGGAGTCTCTATCGCCCTTTTAGCAATGGCAATTCAGGCTCAAGGCTATGATGCTGTCAGCTTTAACGCAATGCAAGTCGGTATTATGACAGAAAACGTTCACTCAAAAGCTCGTATTGTTAATATTAAAACAGAAAAGCTTAAAGAGAATTTAAAAGAGGGAAAAATTATTGTTGTCGCAGGTTTTCAAGGTGTGACTGAAAACGGAGAAATTACAACTCTTGGCAGAGGCGGATCTGATACATCTGCAGTTGCGTTAGCTGCAGCTTTAAATGCCGAAAGATGTGACATTTATACTGATGTTGAGGGAGTTTACACAACTGATCCCAGAGTCGTTCCGAATGCTTCAAAACTTGATGAAGTTTCTTACGAAGAAATGCTTGAACTTGCACACGCCGGCGCAAATGTTTTACACCCGAGAAGTGTAGAAACAGCAAAACAGTTCAATGTTCCAATGCGTGTAAGAAGTAGTTTTAAACTAGATAATTTAGGTACTTTAATTTTAGGAGTTGAAAAAATGGAAATATATAAACCGGTTACAGGTGTTGCGGCAGATTTGTCGCAGGCAAGAATTGTTGTTTGTGATGTACCAGACAAACCGGGTGTTGCCGCAAAAATTTTTAGCAGACTGGCTAAAGAAAATATTTCTGTAGATATGATTATCCAATCTTACGCAAGAAAAGTTTCTAACACAAACGACATCGCATTCACCATTGATTCAAGCGACACAAACAAAACTGTTGAAGCCTTGAATGCTCTAAAATCAGAAATTGGCGCAACAGGTAATATTCAAGTTAACGAAGGTATTGCAAAGGTTTCAATAGTAGGAGCCGGAATGATAGACAGACCTGGAGTTGCATCCACTATGTTTGAAACACTTGCAGAACAGGGTATAAATATCAAAATGATTTCCACAAGCGAAATTAAAATCAGTTGCCTCGTAGATAAAAATAATGCACAACAAGCTGTAAATGCTTTGCATAAAGCATTTGAGCTTGAATGCAATGAAATTGCAGAAGTAAAAGGTGATTTACCAAATATTTAATAACCAAATAGAATTGGAAATAAAATTTAATAATGCATGTGTCAAGTAATTCGTTGACAAAATATTTATATTATTCCTGCGTGAACGGCGGGAATTTTTTGTGTAAAAAGTTCCACAAAACTAGCCACACACTTCATTCACTAATAACTTGTAAGCTCAACAAGCCACATGAGCGGAGTGCATCGCTCAAAAAAAAGAGTCCAAAAGTATTGGACCCATTGGAATTAAGAATAGCTGGAAGTATGAAAAAGATTTAATACACATATTTAACGGAATAAGTGTTATTTTTACAATTACCTAGTTAGGGAATATACAAAATCCGGTTGGATAATATAAAATTAGAGAATATTGAGCATGCTAAACAGCGATAAAAATAAAAAAATTAATCCTTTACTAGAATAAGTGTATGTTTCGCACTTTATCCAAAAACTATTGATTTTATTAAGTTTCACAGAAACTTAACAAAACTTTATAAGAGGGGTTGACAAATAAAACAATATGATTTATAGTAAAAGTGTTAAATGAAGTGTTAAATAAACACTTAATAACAAAAACCTCGAAAGGAGGAACAAAATGATAACAATTAATCCAGTAAAATTTAATACAGTTAGACCTATCTCTTTTGGAGAAGGAAACCTTAACAATATAACCCCGAATGTAGCGATTTTATCACTACAAAACCCAAATGCGAAAATCAACTTTGAAAACGATTTAAGTCGTTCCCAAAAAGCAGACATGGTTCAAAACCCGAATATGTTAAAAGCTCTAGGGGCAAAGCTTCGCAAGACTTATAATATACTATTTTCACCTGACTACGACAGAGCAAGAAAAAGTCAGAAACATATCGCATTTATGGGATAGTTTCTGAACTCTGCTTCGCCGTCGCACGTTACCCCAAAACTTACATCCACAAACAAAGTAAGTATTAATTCATAACTAAAAAAATCCTTTCTTTATCCGTAGAAAGGATTTTTTATTGCAAAGAAAAAGTCCCCTGTTGTGGGGACAGAATTTTCACACATTAACCTACTAATTTCTTCTACGTTTTCTACCAAATATGAGGAATCATTAATTAAGTCTTTTCTATGCTTTTGTATTTACGGCTTTCTTTTTCAAATATTCTTCCGGCTTATAACCAGCCTCTTTTAAAGCATTTGCCAATTCTTTATAAGTTGAGCCATAATAGTCTTGACCTTCAACTCTTACAACAAATTCGCCGTCTTTGTATTCAACTATATTTGAAATTTCAGCATTGTCATCTTTCAAAATGTCACGCATATCTTTTAAGAACAACTTTTTAGCTTCTGTTTCTTTTTTAGCATTTTCTGTCTTTTCTTTTTCTTCGGCCTTGTTCTTTTTATTTGCAGCATCAGCTTTTTGTTTGTCAGAAACTTCTTTGTTAGAAGCTTCAGCTAATTTTTTATTTTCAGCTTCAGTAACTGCTTTTTGAATAGTCGCTACTGCATCTTGAACAGCTTTTTCATCAATAAATGTTTTTCTTAATTGAGTATAAGCAGTTGCAAATTGACCACCTAATTCTGTTTTAATCTCTAATTCTTGAGCTTTTTTGTCAAGCGCTGCTACGATATTCCAAATCATGTTTGTATTGCTGTGACCAGGGTTTGAAATTAACTGACCTTCTTTTGCATTTTTATCAAGAGAGTCGTTGTAAACCCATTCTGTATTAAATAGTTTTTCTACTAGAGATTTACCATTTTGACTATATTGTGTATCCCAAGCATTCAAAACAGATGTAACATTGTCTTTATTAATCTTGACTATGCCACTTTTAAGCTTATCATAGTCTGTTCCGAATGTTTTACCTTCAAGTCCACCGTATATGTCTTGGCAAATACCTACAGCTTCTTTATTCAATTCTTTTTGTTTTCTGCCAGCTGCAGTATCAGAGCTAACTTCACCGGAAGAATTAGTTTCATCAGAATCAGATGCATTATCTGCACCATCTGCATTATCTGCATTATCTGCGCCATCTGTTCCTGTAGACTCTTGAACTTCTTTACTAATTGCTGCAGCTGTTTCAGATGCTTTTTTAGTCAATTCAATAACCTTACCTTGAATTGCTTCAACATCTTCAGTTTTTAAGTTTCCAGAAGAAGCTGCTTTATTAATTTGTTCTTTTAATCTTGAAATTTTATCTAAAATTGCTTGTAATTTTGATTTTTGAGCATCAGTCAATTTATCAGATTTCATAACACCAGAAATCTGAGATTCTAAACCATTTAGGTTACTAACAACTGCAGATAATCTACAAACCAAACCTTGTTGAAATCCCCAGTTCCAAGCTGATGCATTACCTTTTTGCATCAATGCCGGATCTGTAGACATACCTTGAGTTAAATCCGCAACACCAATCAACATTGGATTCCATTGACTCAAACCATTAGGAGCAAAATTTTCCTCTTGAGTAGCCAATGAATAAGTCATTGACGGATAACCAGTAGGGCGAGGGAAATATCTAGTATCATTAACATTTCCACCCAAGCCTGTGATGCTGCTAGCTCTATCACCTAGTGCCCAGTAAGCTGGTAAATTTGGATATATGTTGTTAAATGAACTTGCGAAAATCATTTTTCCAATCCCCTGTGATTTAATCCCCGTACTTTTATAAAGGATTTTTATCTTGAGAAATTGACAAAATGTATAAATAAAATTTTATTGAAACCTGAAAACCGTTAAAAACAGTAGCATTTTTCTACTTTACATTACTTAACATTGTAATTATATCTTGTTTTGTTAAGGTGGGATTTATCTCTTTTAGACTCACAATTGATGATGTATCAACTTTTTCCTTAAATATTCTTTCAAGTAAATCTTTATTATAATCATATAAAATCGAACCATGTTGCAATATATAGCCCTCTTTTCGAAACTGAGCCGAGCCAATAAATTTCCGACCATGCCAACACAAATCTGCACCTGTAGAAACAAGCATACAATAGTCTTTATGACCTTGCAATTTTCGTTTTCCGCCAAATTCCAATTCTATACCAATTTGAGCAAACACATCAATTAATATTTGAGAAATCTCTTTATAAGACTCTACAACATTTTCACCATGTTTTAAACTTGCAACAGAACAAACATAACTATACGTAATTTCATTATCATGCAATAGAGCACGACCACCAGTCAAACGCCTGACATAATCAATTCCATGCGCCTTAAGTAGTTCTTCATCAACAAAATCATCTTTTTGATTTCTTCCCAATGAAACACATGCCGGAGACCAGCCATAAAGCCTGAATATAGGTTCTTGAGTTTTATTTTTGATAGCATTATCCAATAAGTCGCTATCTATCTGCATATTTTGTTTTCCAGTATTGATTGTGAATGGTATGAACATGGTGTGCCTAATTTTGCTCTTTTTTAAGGGAAGTGAATAGGTGAATAAGGAAATAAGTGAATAAGTGCATTTAACTTACTTTGTTCGAAAATATATTATGTTGCATAGCAACTGTAATGAACATATTTTCTTATTCACTTTTTAAAATACATTTATACCAAGTTAGATATTTGCGTTATTTTCCCTTTCTTTCAAATCTTTTTCAAACTGCGCAAATGTCTCATTTCCGACGAATTGTTCCAGAGCTGCGCGCTTTGCATAATAATCGGAACGAGCTTTCATTTGGTTATCCAAAGCAGTTCTGTAATAAGCATCTGTTGTCAGAATAAGTTCTCTAGACATAGTTTGAGCAATATCATAATTTTTCTTTCTGTCTACAGTAATTTGTTCCATCATTTTCAGTCTTTTTCTAGCCGTCATATAGTTGTAGTACAAATCAACCGTTTTTTGTTGCAAATCCTCTATTTTACGAACAAGAATAATCATATCTGCATCAGTTACTTTTGTATATTTATAATTAAGAGCTTTTGTATCTTGCGACATAATTCCCAAAATATTACCGCCAATCAAAGAACTACCGGCAAGTAAGGGATTTCCCATGCCTGCACCGACAAGTGTAGACATACTAGCAATAGTTGTTAAAACTTTTTTTACAGACTTTTCATCCGGTTTATCTTCATCTGGATTTGCAAGCTTATACAGAGCAAAATTTATCGTATCACTTTGTGAAGCAGCTCCCTGCCACAATACAGACAAATCTCCAACCATATCTTCTTGGTCAAGCTCTAAGTCCGCCGCAACTTCTCGGGAAATTTGTTTAATACTCAAATCTGCATAAGTTAAATCATTTGCATCAAATTGTTCTGCATCTTTTTTTACATACTCTTGATGGATTTTATTTTCAGCTTTCGCCTCCATGTATTCTTTTTCAGGAATTTCAGAAAGTCCGGTTCTATAAGCAGGTGGCTTTGGATTAACAATGTCGGTCAATTCAATTGCCGAAACAGGTAATATTAAATTCAAAATCAATGCGGCTATAAGAAATTTTTTCATCTGCTCACCGCCTTTTCTCCGACAAGAGTTGAATTTACGTTGAATTGGTATAAATTAAGCTTATCCACAACTTTTTTCCCTGCTAACCTTTGTAACTCTAGGTGATACTTTTTCGCATTCTCCATATAATAAAACTCTTCAACTCTCATATTATCGTAAAGCGCAGATGATATTGTAATTTCCATCAAATCTTCATCATCTAAAGCTTTTGCGTAATTTTTGTTATACAAAAGCAATCTTTGACGAGTTTCTTTTAGTTGCGATAATGAACTCTTATAATTGTAATATGCCGTAATAATTTTATCTTGTAAGCTTTCTACAAGGCCCGCAAGTTCAATTAATTCAGTATCCGTAAGCGGAATTTCTGTCGGCATATTTTTTCTATTTATCAAATTTTGAGCCAAGCGACCTGCCGCGAATGCAGATGACTGCGTCATATAATTTCCCCCCATAAGAGATGGAGCAAGTGAAGCCCCCGCAATAACAGCAGAAAGAGTCTTAGCCATCAGAGATGAATGAATTCTGCGTTGACTTTCAGGTGTCGAAAGTTTTTTCAATGCAAAACCGATAACCTGATTGTTTTCAACGGTCCCTTTCCAAAGATTTTCAATATCTTCAAGATCTTTGTCTTTTTGTCTCTGAATAAGTTCTTGTAAAATAGCTTCATCATTAACAAGCAATGATTGCTTTTTAGAAACATTCGTTCTTGGCAATTCTATTTTTTTAGATTCAATCCCACTAAGTGAGACTTCATCTGCCAAAACAGGTATTCCCAAAAGAACTATCAATATCCCAACCAAGTATTTCTTCATAACAAATTTATAACACAAGAAAAATAATAAATCCAATGATTGAGAAACTCTACATCAAATGGTTGTTCTTCAACCCTAAAAAAAAAACTATTATATATAAGGAGAGAGAGGAAAAAATTGAATTCTAATACAAAGATGTGTACACCCCCTGTACAGAATACTTTTTACGAAAAAGCAAATACACTACGCCTTGAAAACATGTTTAAAGAAGCTGTTTCCAGTTATTTAAACGCAATTTTAATTGACAGAAATAACTTTGACAGCTATTTCGGACTTGGAATTTGTTACAAAAATCTTGAACAATATGCCAAAGCAATAAAATACTTGGATATAGCTTCAAACTTAAATAGTGAAAATTATGAAGTATTCTACGAACTCGGAATTTGCCATCTTCTTGACGGTTCACCTTGCGGCGCAATAAAAAACTTTGTTCGCGCAATCCAAATTAATCCCGATAATCCTGATGCGATTCTACAGTTAGGAATTGCTCATGAAATGTGCGAAGAACCGGAACTTGCTCTAATGATTTACCAAAAATTAATCGAAAATTCTCCTGAATACATAAAAGCATATGACAACAAATCAGCTTTACTGATGAAGCTAGGGGATTATAAAGAAGCATCTTCTGTCTTACACGAAATGCTAAAGATTGTACCAAATTATCACAAAGCTTACGCAGGGATTGGAGTATGTTTTGATAAACTTGGAAAACGCTCTAACGCTCAAAGATATTACAGAAAATTTTTGTCCGAAAACCCTTTTTCACACAAAGCAGAATTCATTAAAAATCGACTTAATAAAATAAAAGTTAAAAATGCTCCGCAAACAAAATACTTACAAATAATATAGACCTAAGTCTAATTTATTAATAGATTTTTCAATGCTAACATTCAAGACGTGAGCAATAAAGATTTATTATTGAACAATTTGTTAGAAGCATTGTGCGCCCTAGAAAAAGAAGAAACGCTAATAAAGCTTTTGCAACAAACAATGGTCGAAACCTCAGATTTTAGTCCAAAAGATAGCCTTAACATCTGTTCACTAATACAGTCATGTAATCGAAATACACAAATTCAATTAAATAATATTCAAACTCAATTAACCGAAAAATATATTGTAGATTAAGTTTTTTTATGATAGCATTAGGCTTGTAAATTAAAAAAAAATGAAAAAGAGGTAAAATATGCAAGCCCGCAGAGCAGCAAGAGAATTAGCATTCATATTATTTTCACAGTTTGATAAAAAAATTACAAATTATTCAAGAGAAGATTTGCAAGATATTATCTTGAAATCAGTTAGAATTTTAACAAGTTCTGCAACAGAAGAACTTAAAATCGCGTTAGGCGGTTTGGTTGCAATGAGGAACCAGATCGAAAACTATGAAGCTGATGCAGAAGAAAATTTGAAAAGACCTATCGGAGCAGCAAACATTCCGGTTCCAATTCCTATGACTTCTGATATGACAGGTAGAATTAATGAGATGATTGACATTGCCGAAAAATCAATGCTGGCATTGGAAATTGCAGAATTCACAACCCTAGACTCACAACATGACGTTAAAAATTATGCAATCCAAATTGCTGATTTCTTCCAAAAAAATCATGATGAAGTTGATGAAATTATCCAAAAATATGCTAAAAACTGGGATTTGGGTCGTCTGGTAAAAATGGATAAAGATATTTTGCGTATCGCAATCGTTGAACTTTTATACATCAAAGACGCTCCAATGAAAGTTGTTGTTGATGAAGCACTTGAACTTGCGAAAAAATATTCAACAGACGATAGCGCGTCATTTATCAATGGTGTTTTAGCAAAAGTAATCGTTGATTTCGGAATTAGTTAGGAATTATAAAAGACGATAAGGCAATAAGTGAATAAGTTCGTTATAGTTGCTACGCAACAAAGTATATTTTCGAACGAAGTGAGCTAAATGAACTCATTTACCTATTCACTTATCGCCTTATTCACTTCTGTTTAAGGGTAGATATGTTCGGATTTTTTAAAGATAAATTTAATAACCTTAAAGAAACTGTTTCTAATACAGCTCAAGTTCTTGTCGGAAATGTTGTAAATTCTGTCGGACAAGAAGAAGAATTCTCAGAATTTGTACTTGATGATATGGAAGATATGTTGATTTCTGCAGATTTAGGCGTAAATTATGCGGCAGAACTTGTTGACAAACTCAGAAATCAATCAAAAATCAAACCTGCTGATGTGAAAAACTATTTAAAATCTGAATTTCTAAATGTTTTAAAAAACGCAGGAGACAATAACTTAAACTACAAAGAAAACGAATTAAATATATATTTTATAACAGGCGTAAACGGAGCCGGCAAAACAACTCTTATCGGGAAACTTGCATATAAGTTTAATCAAGAAGGTAAAAAAGTTTTAATCGCCGCAGGAGATACATTCAGAGCTGCAGCAGAGGAACAATTAGACATTTGGTCAAAACGAGCAGGCGCCGAAATTGTGCGCAGAGATAAAGCAGATCCTGCTTCCGTTGTTTATGAAGCTATTGAAAAAGCTAAAAAAGAAAAATTTGACGTGATTTTAGTAGATACAGCAGGGCGTTTGCAAAACAAATTCAATCTTATGGAAGAATTAAAAAAAATCAAATCCGTAATTGATAAAAAAGCTCCAGAAGCCCTAAGAGAATGTATTTTGGTATTAGATGCAAATACCGGTCAAAATGGTTTACAGCAAGCAAAAGTTTTTACAGAAGCAGTTAACGTTACTTGTGTTGCATTGACAAAACTCGACGGTTCGGCTAAAGGAGCAATAATTCTTGCAGTGGCCAAAGAAATGAAACTTCCAGTAAAACTCGTCGGAGTGGGCGAAAAAATGGAAGATTTAAAAATATTTAATTCAGAAGAATTTGTTAATGCGTTGTTTAATTAATGGTGGTGTAATTTGGCTGAATATAATATTTTAAAAAAGACTAAAACCAGTTTAGGAAATGATATTTATTTAATCGGTCCTGAAAATTTTCAACCGAAAACACCTATATCTCTTGTCATCGGGGTTTTTCATGGTGACGAACCTCAGGGGAAATTCTTGATTGAAGAATATCTGAAAAATCAATCATCCCCCACCTCGAAATCAAAGATTTCGGTCCTCCCGCCGGTGGAGGACACCAATTTTAACAACAAATGCCTTATTCAACTTGGCAAAAATCTACGAAATAATTCTACAAAAGAAGAAATTATTCTATGGCAGTACCTTAAACAAAAACAGCTTGGGGTAAAATTTAGGCGTCAACAAGTAATTGGGAAATATATTGTAGATTTTGTATGCTTTGAAAAAAGAATTATCATTGAACTTGATGGTGGTCAGCATAACAATGAACAAAATATAAAAAAAGATAAAGCAAGAGATTTATTTTTTGAATGTAATAATTATAATGTTATTCGACTATGGAATAATGAAATTACTCAAAATATAGATGGAGTAATACAAAAAATCCAATCTGTAATAGAATGTCCACCCCTTGTGGGAGGACCGAAATCTTTGATTTCGAGGTGGGGTGAAAAAGAGGCAAATCTTTTATTTATCCCTTGCTTAAACCCTGATGGAATGAAACTTGGGAAACGGACAAATGCAAACGGAGTTGATTTAAACAGAAATTTTCCGACAAAAAACTGGGGGAAAAATTGCGGAGATAATGCAACTTGCGATGATGCTAAAACAGCCTATTATGGCGGCATATCAAGCGGGAGCGAAATTGAAACACAGTTTCTTATTGATACTATTAAAGAATTTAAGCCTGCAAGAATACTCACTCTACATGCTCCGTACAAAGTTGTAAACTACGACGGCCCTGCAAAAGAACTTGCAGAGGAAATTTCTGAAATCATAAATTACCCCGTCGAAGCAAGTATTGGCTACCCAACCCCAGGAAGTTTCGGAACATACGCCGGTGTAGAAAGACAAATTCCAACAATTACATTGGAATTAGATGAAGAAATACCGGTCGAACAACTTATCCAACCGGTATTTGAAATTTTTGATGAAGTTTTGTCTTAAAAAAATTTAAAACTCAATGTCGATTTACCATCATTACTTACCAAAGTGTAAGCACCGGCTTTTTCATCAGCCCTAACAGTTAAACCATTTTTCTTTTGCAGTGCTTTATTATTTTTCAAAGCCTGTAAATCAGAACGTGTCAGGTGTTCACCTTTTTTATCCTTTTGATCAGCCTTTCTTGCAGTATCAAACATGTTATACTCAGTAGAACTCAAATTCATTGCTCGTTCTGCAGTTGCTTTCGGTTGGTTTTTCCACTTGAAAGAAATATTGATTTTCCCATTTTTAACAACAGCTCTTGAGTCTAAATTGTTTAATTTTCCGTTACCTTTAAAATTTTGAATAGTTACATTTTGATCTACTTTAACTTTAAAAGTATTATCCGATTGAGATCGTTGTGCAACTGTTAAGTCTCTGCCCATATTATACCTCCGTGTTGGTTTATGTATATAAAAAGTATTTCTCTAATAGATAATTGCTTTTTTTATTTTAGAAATTTACATTTATTAATAATTATTTTGTGGTACTATATTTTCAGAAACGAGGTGCTTTTATATGAAATTACACAATTCCTACACAAACAAAGTTGAAGAGTTTACACCGATTGACGGTAACAAAGTTAAAATGTATGTTTGCGGTCCAACTGTCTATGATAATGCGCACTTAGGTCACGCAAGATGCTACATTACTTGGGATGTTTTATATAGATACCTAAAGTTTAAAGGTTACGATGTTACATATTGCCGTAACGTTACCGATGTTGACGACAAAATTCTAAAAAAAGCAGACAAAGAGGGAAAAACTCCTGAACAAATTTCTCAATACTGGTATAAACAGTTTGAAAACTCTATGAAAGCACTTAATACACTGAAACCGGATATTGAACCATTCGCCACAAAAACTCTTGGCGAAATGATTTCTATCGTAAAAGATTTGATTGCAAAGGGTTATGCCTATGAAGCTGATGGAGATGTATATTTCAGAGTAAAAAAATTCCCTCAATACGGCTACCTTTCAAAACAACCTATTAATCAGCTTGAAAGCGGTGCCCGAATTGAAGTAGGAGAACACAAAGAAGATCCGCTAGACTTTGCTCTTTGGAAAAAAGACGAAAAATTCGGTTACAAATCTCCATGGGGTGTTGGTCGTCCGGGGTGGCACATTGAATGTTCCGCAATGAGCAGAAAATATTTAGGCAAAACTATTGATATTCACGCAGGTGGAGCTGATTTGATTTTTCCTCACCACGAAAATGAAATTGCACAATCTGAATGTGCAAATGGCTGTAAATTCGTAAATTACTGGTTACACAATGGTTTTGTGACAATTAACAAGGAAAAAATGTCAAAATCTTTAGGCAATTTCTTAACTATTGATGATTTGTTGAAAAAATACGATGCAAACACTATTCGTTTCTTCATTTTGACAAACCACTACAGAATGCCTGTTGAATTTTCTGACGAAGCACTTTCTTCAGCTCAGGCAGGTGTAAAAAGAATGCTTAACGCAAAGCGTACAAAGATTATTGAAGACTTAGATATAACACAAACTGACGAATACAAAGCATTTGTTGAAGCAATGGACGATGATTTGAATACTTCAAAAGCTCTTGCTGTTCTTTTTGATTTGACAAATAAAGCTAATAAAGACGACAAAAATGCATTTACAATTTTGTACAAGTTGGCTACAGTTTTAGGTTTTACATTCGACAAACCACAATTGAGCGAAGATGAAATCAAAAATGCACTAGCAAAAGTTTCAAAAACTTTGGAAAAAGACTTTTCTTCAATGGAAGAGTTGATTGCATACAGAAAAGAAGCTCGTGACGCTAAAAATTGGGATATCGCAGACAAAATCAGAATTACACTAGACGAATGCGGAATTGTCCTAAAAGACACAAAAGATGGCACAACACTTGAAGCAAAATAAAAATTATTCTAAATTATTAACATTATAAAGGTGCTACGATAATATCGTAGCACCTTTATTTAATCTGTAAAAAATTATGCTTGAATGTTAAAACGTTTTAAAAGACGATTAGCTTTTTCATCAACAGTTTCGTTTGAATACTGTTTAAAAAATTGCGAGCATTCTTCGTACTCTTTGTCCATTGCAATATTTTTAGCTACCTCAATTTCATTGAGCGGATGAATTTCTTCAAACACTCT
This sequence comes from uncultured Candidatus Melainabacteria bacterium, assembly GCA_934693235.1. Taxonomy (GTDB): domain Bacteria; phylum Cyanobacteriota; class Vampirovibrionia; order Gastranaerophilales; family Gastranaerophilaceae; genus Stercorousia. Next base: position 65,714 of record CAKUUY010000002.1, read on the forward strand.
TGTTGGTGTTATTGGAGAACGTTTTTTATAGATACTTTTTGAGAAATTTTCTAAAACTGTTCCCAAAATTGATTGATCAAGGCCTTTATTCGGTAATAAAACTTCTAAAGGTTTTTTATCATTTGACCCTTTTACACTTGCTCTAGAACCGTTATAATAAACATCACAAGCTGAATTATCTAATGGCTTTATAATATAAACCATAAATCTTTCTTCAAGCTCAGGATATTTCACAAATTTTTCTGCTAACACTTGCGCACCATGCTTGTTTAAGAAGAATCCATTAAAACTTGGTGTGTTGTTTTGAACGTTGTTTACTTTCATTTTTATACTCCTATTTTGATTATCCCGAACCATATTAAAACGCCGAAATATTTTTTTTGTTAGTTTGTTATAAATTTGTTACAAAAGAGATTGTTTGAAATATAATGGGGTTATGAAAAAATATGTGTTATTATTACTAATTTTTGGATTAAACTTTGCCCCAGCAAAGGCACAGTACATGCCTGTAATTCCATCTGCAACATTGCAAGCAGCTCAACAAGCAACTATCATTCAAAAAACACCTTCATCAGAAGTTGTTCGTGTCGGCATTGGAACAACAAACTTTGGAACATACCAATACAACAACATTACAATTTTTGGAACAGGTGATACCCAAATTTATGATAATAAAGTTTTAATCGGAAACTATCCGGCTAATCAAAATATAAAAATCACATACAAAGATGGGATGTTCAATATATTCACTCCGGAAAGCAATGAACCGGAAAAAGTTGTAGGTCCTGTACAAATTACCAGCAACTACGGGCTTTTAGGAGTTACAGGCTTAAAAAGAGCCGGCAAACAAGCTCTTTACCACGGAGCTTTCGAACTTAAGAAATGCAACAATAATACATTCAATCTTGTTAATATGATTGAAGTTGAAGAATATTTAAAAGGTGTTGTTCCAAACGAAATGCCGGTAAGTTTTGGGTTGGAAGCATTGAAAGCTCAAAGTGTTGCCGCAAGAAACTATGTACTTTCTCCAAGAACAAAAGCTTCTACAAATTATGATGTAGTCGATTCTGTCGCAAGTCAAGTTTATTTTGGAGCAAACACAGAACGACCTTTATCAAATCAAGCTGTTACGGAAACTGAGGGAATTGTAGCCCTTTATAACTGGGATATGATTGTGGCACAATATTCGTCCACTGCAGGAGGATACACAGAAAGCTACTCAAATGCTTTTTCAGACCCGAAGACTAAAGCTTTTCCGGCGCCAGAAAAACCATATTTAAAAGCAAAACCGGACATAATTACGCAAACTTCTCTAAAATCAGAAGAAGCAGCAAAAGCGTACTATCAATCTCGTCCTGATGCTTATGATATTCGTTCTTCATATTTCCGTTGGGAAAGAAATTGGACAGCTCAAGAACTTAAAAACACTCTTCAATCAACTCTTTTAGCCCAGTCAACAACCGGATTTGTAAAACCTGCTTTTAATAAAGGCGACAAACTTGATGATTTAGTAGAAATAAAAGTTATTCGCCGTGGCGAATCCGGAAAAGTAATGGAAATGGAAATTATAACACGTTCTCAAACCTACAAAGTTTATAAAGAACTTGTTATCAGAAGACTTATGACAAAAGACGGCAAAGCTTTGCCTAGCGCAAATATTGTTTTTGAAAACACAAAAGACGAAACCGGCAACCTTGTCTCACTTCACGGATGGGGTGGGGGATTTGGTCATGGCGTCGGAATGAGCCAATACGGGGCCGGTTTTATGGGATCTGAATTAAAAATGTCATATGACAAAATTTTGAAACATTATTATACAGGAATTACACTTGCAACAAAACCTGTAATAGTTTCAACAGAGGCCGGACAACAAACAGCAACACAACATTTCTATTCAAAAGACAAAAAAGCCAAAATTGTAATAGACAATAAGTTCGGCGTAAACTCACTAACTGTAACAATTAATGGACAAAAACAAACTTTTGAACTTCCAAAAGAAGTTTTTGTAGCAAAAAGGTTTGTAGAAATAGATATTTTTAAATACTTAAAACAAGGGAAAAATACAATTACATTTACTTCTGACGAATTCTACTCAAGCTCCGCAAGAAAAGGTTTGAGGCTGTACGTAGAGCTCGTAAAAAAAGATGAAAACGAATTTTCGTGGTAAAAATATTTTAAGGTGATGATAAAAGGATAAGGTAGTGGAAAATACGAAAAAAGAAATGAAATCAATGAGTGTACTCAAAGCTGCTTGGATAATAGCAGTTGTGACAATTGTAAGCAAACTCATAGGATTTATCAGGGATATAATTATTGCAAATTACTATGGTGCGTCATTAGTTTCAGATGCATATTATTATGCCTACCAAATTCCATCACTCTCATTAATCCTACTTGGCGGAGTTGGAGGCCCTTTTCACAGTGCAACAGTTGCAGTATTTTCTAAACTCATTCCGGACTTAAAAACTAAACCGCAAGAAGCAGTTAACAAACTTTATTCAACCTTTATGACTGCAACAACAATATTTTTCTTTATTCTTTCGGTTATAATGTTTGTTTTTCCACGTCAAATTATGGGTTTGATAATTTCAAGCGGTTCAATAGATATGATTAACTTAGCAGCAGAACACTTGAAAATTATGACTCCTTTATTAATTATCGGTGGAATTGTCGGAATTTATTACGGAATTTTGATTATTTACAGACAATTTATGTTACCAAATTTGTCACCTATAATTATGAGCGTTGCAATAATTGGTGTTGTCATAGCAGCAGCTCCGAACGATCAAAAAGGCTATGCTCTAGCGTGGGCAACAACCATCGGTGCTATTTTGCAGCTCGTAATTCAATATCCGAACGTCAGAAAACTGGGATTTTTATGGAAACCCAATTTCATGTTCACAAACAATCCAAATTTTAAAGAAATTATGGAACTCTTGTTCCCTGCAATTTTGAGTTCAACTGTCGGACAAATTCATATTTACGTTGACATGTTTTTTACCTCCTCAATTTCAGAGGGTGCGTGGACTGCAATCGGTTACGCGAATAGAGTTTTTCAATTTCCCGTCGGGATTTTAGTAACAGCTTTTCTAGTGCCATTATTCCCGATTTTTGCTAGACTTGTTGCAGATAAAGATTTGGATGGAATAAAAACATATTTTAATAAAGGTGTTGGTGTTTTATTTTTCGCAGCAATTCCAATTATTATCGGGATTCTAACCGTTGGAATGGATGCTGTAAGATTAATATTTGAACGTGGCGCGTTTGATGCAAATGCTACGTTTATGGTAACAGAAGCACTCTGGTTCTTGTCTGTTTCAATATTACCATACGTTTTCAGAGATTCTATTACAAGGGTTTATTATTCATTCAACGATTCCAAAACCCCATTTATCGTAGCTTTTTCATCAATTGTTTTAAAATATCTTTTGAACGTTATTTTCATCAACAAAATGCATATGGGGATAGGTGGAATTACTCTTTCTACTTCACTTGTAACCTTATTTAACGCTTGTGTTTTAGGAGCATTTATTTATAAAAAAGTTCGAATGGATTACAAAGGATTGTTCACAAATCTTTTGAAAATGTGCATTGCAGGCGGAATTACACTTGGTATTTGCTATGCAACAGCGTTAGCTTTTGATGAATTTATTCATCTTCCCAAAACATTATTTGAAATGGTAAAAATCACCTCTGTCGGCACTGTTTGTTTAGGAATTTACACCGCATTGAATTTGATGTTCAAAATGGAGTACGCTAAAGAATTGAGCAATAGATTGATAGCAAAATTTAAGAAATAAAGGATAAAACTTAATGATAATACAAAATGCAAACGAAATAAAAAAAGTTTTAGAAAACGATGGTGTAATTGCATACGTAACTGATACGGTCTGGGGATTGGGATGTTTACCATCATCTGAAAAGGCTGTAAAAAAAATTTATGAAATAAAAAAACGCGAAGCTCAAAAGCCTTTGATTTTAATGTCAAATGAGACATACAATTTACTTGAATACGTAAAACCAATTTCCCAAATCGGGTGCAAACTTATCAAAAAATATTTTCCTGGAGCATTGACAATTGTCACTCCAAAAAGCGACAAAACACCAAGTTATATAACTTCAAACATGGAAACTGTCGGCATTAGAGTTCCGGATAATAAAATATTCAAAGAAATTTGCGAAATTGCACCTGGTCATGTACTTGCAACAACAAGTGCAAACCTCTCACACCAACCGTCTGCAAAAACTTATAAACAAGCATTAGAAAATATGTCAGGACTTGCGGATTTGATTGTTCCGGATTTTAATCACATTTGTAAAGGTCTTGAATCCACTGTTGTCGGAGTTTTTAATAACGACTTAATAATTTTCCGCCAAGGCGCAATTACAATTGATAATGAAAATTTATAAAATCTTTTTACAAATATTTTTGTAAAATTAATTTTTTCAAAGCATTTGAATACACTGCTTTAGGTTCAATTGCAAGAACTTTATCCAGTGTTTCAACTGCGCCTTTATAATCTTCCAATTTTTTTTGAACTGTTGCTTTATAGTACAAAGCATCAATAAATTTAGGATCAAGTTCAATTGCTTTATCAAAATCAGCAATCGCTGATTTTAATTTTATTTCATCTACTTCTTTATCTGCTAAAATAACTTGTGCACGATTAAAATATGCATCAACCATTTTGTGATTTTGTTCAATTGCTTTGGTATAATTTTCATAAGCAGGTTCAAGCTCACCAAGATGATGATAAACTATCGCCATAGAAAAATAAGGCATAGCTTCATCTGGATTTAACGCAATTGCCTTATCCAGAGAATGTAAAGCTTCGTCGTATTTTCCCTCATTTGTTTCAGAAATTCCTTTATCTAAATAAAATTTATAATCGTGTTCCATTTTTCCCTCTTTTTTCCAAAATTCTAGCCAAAACAAAGAGCGTTTACAATATCTGAAAATTCGACTATAATTTATATATGAATATTCTTTTTATTACGGACTTATATCCGGTCAAAAACAATGAATCGACAACTCCGCGAACTCTTTTAGATTTCGTCAATGAATGGGGAAAACTCGGTTATAATGTAGATGTTATAAAACCAAATTTTATTCCAAACTCTTTTTTACGCAAAAAACCGTTTTATAAAACTGGTCAATATGAGAATGTCTTCAACGTAAATTATTGGACTCCGTTTTGGTTTAACATCCATCACAAATTACCTAAGTTGACTAACTACGACATTGTTGTTGCACACATGCCATCAGGAATTTTATTTGCAGACAAATTAGGTCTGCCTTTTGTTGCAGGAATACATTGTTCTGACATTGATATTTTGACAAAGCCGTTATATAAAATTCATTTCAAAAAAAGGTTAGAAAAAGCTTTAAAAAATGCCAAAGCGATTGCTTGCAGATCATTTGTTTTAAGGGATAAATTACTAAAATTACATCCTGAATTTGAAAAGAAAACTTTTGTTGCACCGTCAGGAATTGATGAAAGGCTGTTAGATGAAAAGAACCATTCACCATTCACTACTCATCATTCACCAATAAAAGTCCTTACTTGTGCTCATTTCAAAAAACGTAAAAATATTGACAAAGTAATTGAAGCTTGTAAAGGGCTGGAAAGTTTTGAGCTGACTGTAATTGGGGATGGAAAAGAGCGAAAAGCACTTGAAAAGCTTGATTCCAACGTCACTTTTTTAGGACGATTATCACATGATAAAGTTCTTGAAGAAATGCGTAAAAATGACATTTTTGTACTACCAAGTATTGGGGAAACATTTGGAATGGTTTATTTAGAAGCTATGGCAAGCGGTTGTATCACTGTCTGTACAAAAGGCGACGGAATTGATGGAATTATAAAAAACGGAGAGAACGGCTTTCTTGTTGAACCAAATTCTGAAAGCGTAAAAGAAACACTTCTTAATATAAAAAATCTTTCGCAAAATAAACTCAACACCTTATATACCAATAGTTTCAGTACTATTCAAAACTATATTTTAACCACTTGTGCAAAAAGATATTTGCAACAAATTTTAAAGATTTTGTAAAGATTTGACATAATTTTCGTATGTTTTTGGTAGTATAGAGACTGTTAAGTCTGGGTTGGTGATTTACCCTTTTTGGAAAGTAGCCGATAACCTTAAACCCGAAAGGAAAAATTAATGAACAAAATTTTAATCGTACTTTTGACACTATTATTTAACATTCAACAAGCTAACGCATTCAACATTGATTCGTTTATGGATAAAAATGTTGCGCCGGTATCTGATGCCATCGCGGCAATTATTTTCCATCCGGTTCATGTATTTGGGGCTGATGTTCCAATTATTATATTTTGGATTTTGTTCGCAGGTATATTTTTCACTTTCTATTTAAGAGGAATTGCTGTTTGGGGCTTCAAACACGCTATTGAAATAGTTTGCAAACCAAAAAAATCAGGTGGAGATGGCTCCGGTGAAACTTCTGCTTTCCAAGCTTTAATGACAGCTTTATCAGGAACAATCGGCTTGGGAAGTATCGCTGGTGTTGCAATAGCAATTTCAATGGGTGGTCCCGGAGCTGCTTTTTGGATTATCGTAGGTGCTTTGTTAGGTATGTCTTTGAAATTTGTAGAAGCTTCTTTAGCAGTAAAATACAGAAGATTTAACCTTGACGGTTCAATTTCAGGTGGACCAATGCACTATATGGCACACGGATTAACCAGAAAAAAAATGAGATGGTTAGGTCAACCTTTATCAGTAATGTTCGCAATTCTTTGTATTTGCGGAGGCATTACAGGTGGAAACATGATTCAAATTAACCAAGCAGCAAACCAATTTGTTAACGTTTGCGGTGGCGAAAACGGTTTTATGCACAATTTCCACTGGGTAATCGGTTTAGGAATGGCAATTGTTGTTGGTTTAATCGTAATTGGTGGTATTAAAAATATTGTTAAAGTTACTGAAAAAATAGTACCTTTAAAGATTTTTATATATTTATTTGCGGCAATGGCTGTAATTATTTGCAATATCAAACTTGTTCCACATGCTGCCTGGATTATTGTTAAAGAAGCATTTCGCCCTGAGTCAATTTATGGTGGTATGTTTGTTGCAATGATTATGGGGTTAAGACGTTCTGTTCAATCAAATGAAGCAGGCACAGGCTCTGCTCCGATTGTTTATGCAACCGTAAAAACAGATGAACCCTTATCTCAAGGCTTTGTAGCATTGCTAGACCCATTTTTAACAGGTTTTATGTGCACATTAACAGCTTTTGCAATCGTAATCACAGGTGTTTACAAAACTCATGCCGGTCACACTTCTGGTATTGAAATGACATCAGATGCAATTTCATCTGTAATGCCTTTCTTCCCAACTCTTTTAGCTGGTATTGTTTTACTTTATGCTTTATCAACAATTATCAGTTGGGCTTATTACGGTCAAAAATCTTGGAACTTCTTATTCGGCGAAGGGCGCAAAAGAACTCTTACATTCCAATTTATTTATTGTTCATTTATCTTGATAGGTTCTGTATTAAACGTAACATCCGTTATCAACATTACAGATGCAATGATGATTGCAATGTCTATTCCAAACATTATTGCAATGTACATTTTGGCACCTGAAATTAAAAAAGATTTAGCTGAATACTGCAGAATTCACAAAATCGGGAAATGGATTAACAGAGATTGGTTAAAACCTGCTGAAGTTCCGGCAGAAATTGATGAAGAGGATGAAATATCATGTCAGATCAACAAATTATCATAACTGTTTCAGGCATTGATAAAGTCGGCATTGTTGCAAAAATTTCAACAGTATTATCAAAGTTTGAAGTTAACATTGAAGATATCAAACAAACTCTTATGCAAGGTTATTTTGTAATGTTTATGTTGTGCAATATTGAAAAATCAAAATATTCTTTCAAAGAAATTAAAGAAGCCCTAACTCAAACTGGCGAAGAACTCGGAATGGGGATTTGGATTCAGAGAAAAGAAATTTTTGACAATATGCACAATATTTAAAAAGTAAATTTTTGTTAACATAATAACAATTATTATTTTGTTTGACTTTAATAATAATATGATAAAAATTAATAAACCAAAAACATTTTTACCCTTATCTGTTGCAAAAGGGACAACTGAAGAAAGGCTTGCAAAAGCTACACAATCTAATTTAAAATTTTATAAAAATTTATCTTACGATTTTAAAAACCGTGAAATGAAACTTGCAACTTTTAAACGTAATTTAAGAGAAGCCACAGGTAATAGAATAAATATTCAGACATTTGCAAACGAAAACGATTTAGCTTCATCTGTGACATCTTCACATTGGGGACGTACTAATAAAGTTAGCGGATATACATTAAAAATACCTGTTCGCCTCTGGACAGATAAAGTCCAACAACGAACATCGCCTTTATTTTTAAACGAAACTCAAAACTTTTTCAGTTATATTTTTAATCCTAAATTTTTAGCAAGAAAAGTTGCGATGCTTAATAAAAAACATGATATAGCAGGTGCTGGAAAATTCTTTAAATCAAATTTATCAGGGACACAAAAATTAGATAAAAAAGCCTTGGATGCTCTTTTGATTGATAAAAATTATGCTGAAAAAATAAATATTTTGCAAACTTTAAGATATGATTTGATGTTAGAAAAAAGTACTAAATCAGCTCAATTTGCAATTGACAAACAAATTGAAAAAGTAGAACATGTAAAAATACTTGGCAAAAGTTACGATTTAAGCCAATACAATTATGATGAAAAATTACAAATATTGAACGACAAATTAGCTTCTGTTTTACAAAAAGCAAGAGAATTGGTTCAAAATTCCAGACCACCTAAATATTGCTAATATTCATGCTATAATCGTTTTATGAAAATTTTAGGCATTGATCCGGGAATTGGTATTGTTGGGTATTCGCTAATAGAGTTTGACGGTGAAAATTCTGTTTTGTTGCATTCCGGCTCTATCCAAACCCAAAAAAATTCAAAAGAAACTGCTAGATTGTTAGAAATTTGGGAAGATATGAATACAATTATAGAAAAATATAATCCCGATTGTTCTGCAATTGAAAAATTATTTTTCTTTCGCAACAGAACAACAGTAATGCCGGTTGCGCACGCAAGAGGCGTAATTTTAACAGCATTGGAAAAACATAAAATTCCAATTTTTGAATATACACCTATGGAGGTGAAACAAGTCTTGACCGGTTATGGCAGAGCTGATAAAAAAGAAGTTGAACAAATGGTAAAACTGTCGCTAGGGGTTGAAATTTTGCCAAAACTCGACGACACAGTAGATTCTATCGCAATTGCAATTTGCCATACACGCTCTCTTGTGTTAAAATGACTCTTATGGATATAAATTTTATTTTATTAAAACAAATTGCAATTTTGAGCATATTTTTTGGCGCAATCCTTGGAGCAGTTACGCTAATCCCGTATTTAGGAATTATATCGTTCATTTTTTTAATAAGCCTTATCGCTCCGCTTGTTATCTGGCTTTTGGTAAAATATAACTGTTTGTCGCTTTCTTCAATCAAAGATAGTGTAATTGTTGGAGCTATCGCCGGATTTGTTGCATATATGGGATTTTCAATAATTTACGTTCCAATATCAGTGATTTTAATGAAGCTTTTTCATATCGCTGCAAATATCGGAATTGGCTACATGCTCGGTAATGCAAGTTTCTTCTTATTGCTTGTAATCTCTGTATTTATGGGAGTTTTGGCTGCAACTGTTAACGCTTTTACAGGTTTTTTAACATTTTACGTATTAGATTTTATTAATTCAATAGAGAAAAGGAAATAAAAATGGCTGAATTTCATTCAAAAATAAAAACTATCGAATGGGTGGATAATTATTCAAAAATGGTAGATCAAACTGTTTTGCCGTACGAGTTCAAGTATGTACAAATTAAAACAGGTCAAGAAATGTTCGACGCAATAAAAACGATGATTGTTCGTGGAGCTCCGGCAATTGGAGTTGCAGGTGCACACGGTGTTGTTTTATTCGCACAAGAACTAGCTAAAAAAGATTTATCTCGAAATGAATTTGTAAAACAATTATTAGAAAAAGCTGACTATATGGCAACTTCTCGCCCGACAGCAGTAAATTTAATGTGGGCTTGTGAAAAACAAAAAGAAGTTATCAAGAATTCAAAATCTAAAATTTCAGGTATTGTAGAAGAATTAAAACAAAATGCAATTAAACTTGAAGACGAAGACATCGCAATTAATAAAAAAATTGGCGATTATGGTGCTGAAGTTGTCCCCAAAGGCGCAACAATATTGACTCACTGTAACGCAGGCGGATTGGCAACAGTAGGGTATGGAACTGCATTAGGTGTTGTTCGTTCTGCATTTGCAAATGACCCTACAATTCAAGTTTTTGCAGATGAAACAAGACCTCGTCAACAAGGTGCAAGAATTACAACATTTGAGCTTACAATGGACGGAATTCCTACAACATTGATTACTGACGGAATGTGTTCTTATTTTATGAAAAAAGGAATGATTGATATGGTAGTTGTAGGCGCTGATAGAATCGCTGCAAACGGCGATACCGCAAACAAAATCGGAACTTATACAGTTGCAATTGCGGCAAAATACCACAATATACCATTTTATATTGCAGCTCCACTTTCAACAATTGACACAAGCATCAAAACTGGAGATGAAATTGTTATTGAAGAACGTTCACACGAAGAAGTTACACATATCAATGGAAAAATAATTTGTGCTCCTGATGTAAAAGTTATAAACCCAGGTTTTGACGTAACTCCGCACGAATTGATTGCAGGAATTATCACCGAAAAAGGTATCTTAAGACCGGACTACAAAAAATCAATCGCAGAAGCATTCGCAAAATAAAATTCAAAAAAAAATAAGATTGGTTTAACGCGAACCAGTCTTATTTTTTTGCATCACCAAACTTATATTTTGTATAAACAACATCTTCCCCGCGCAAAATTTTAATTAAGTTATCAAAACCAGTTGCACTCCATCCACTAATTTTTCCATCAGCAGAATATCTTATCTCAAAAGCATCTCGTCCGTATTGATTTGGAAGAGCTTTACCATTTACATCAAAACGCAAATCCGCACAATATTTCTCTTGAAATGTATTATAAATAACATTTCCGTTATCATCTTTTTTAGCTGTTCCATCTGGATTGAATGCAACTGCAGAAGACTCTCGAATACATGCACCATACTGGATAATAGAAATAAAAGTACCATCCGCCAGTACTAAATATGGATATTTTAGAGATCCTGCTGTTGCTTTCCCGTTTCCTAAGTATAAAGGATACGAATATAATATTACATAATTTTCATTGGGACACTCGGAAGCTGAACGGCAAATTTTAACAACATTAAAATACTTTCCAAAATTTTCTAATACTTCTATTGAGGACTTATTAGTATCAAAAAGACTCGTTACATCATCAACTGTGCCACTCTCTGACTGACTTTTTTGAATTGCTTGTTGAATAAGAGAATAAGCTCTTTTTGTTTTTGTTGCCAAGACTTTATCTTGGTATTGTACAATCAATGATGGCAAAGTTATCGCAGCAACAACCCCAATAATTCCCAAAGTAATCAAAAGCTCAGCCAATGTAAATGCCTTTTTAATCATTTTAACCTCCAAAAACAAATTATCATAAAGCGGTGCGACTGTCAATCGTGGAATAATATCAACGTACAAACGAAAATACATATATGAACATAGATGTAAAAAAACGTTTTGGGAAAAATTTACAAAAATATAGACGACAAAAGAAATTATCTCAAGAAGAATTGTCGCTTGAACTTGACCTTGACGGATCATATGTCGGGAAAGTAGAAAACGCGAAACTCAATATAACAATTGACAAAATAATCAAAATCGCAAACTACCTTGAAATTGATGTAATCAAACTTTTTGAATAAGTTTTTGTTTATATGCGAGAAAACACTCACAAACTCAGTATAAACTAATTGTCAACATTATATAACTTATCAAAATCTATCTTCAGCACTTTCATAATCGCAATTATAGTCGTAAGTGTCGGATTTGTTTCGCCCCGCTCAATTGTGCCAATATGTTTACCTGCACAGATACCTATTGCATCCGCAAGCCCATCTTGAGAATAACCGGCTCTGTTGCGTTCCGCTCTTAAATTTTTACCAAACTCTGTAAGAATTTTATCTTTATCCATAACAATATAATTACATATTGACAAAATTCTATCGACCATTTATAGTTATTTATATACCATTTAAACATGGTATATAGAATACTTTAACTATGTAAAGGAGAAAACATTATGGATGGAATTTCTAAAACTAATGGTGCACAAAAAGCTACTCCAGCTAAAAGAAAAAATAACACAGCTGCAGCTAAAGCTAATGCAAAACAACAAGAACTTGCTAGTAGAATTATCGACCCTCCTCGAAATGTTATCGACATGAAAAGCAACGCGAAAATAAAACAACAACAAATTCTGCTTGCTACGCAAAGTGGCGATATTGATTTAGCAAACACTCTTCAAAAAGAATTAAACCAAATCAAAGCAGATATTGAGCGCAATGAAACAAGTATTTTTGATGATAAAAATAAAAATAAAGATAAATAAAGTTGGCGGGAAATATTCCCGCCTTGTTAATTATAAAATTGTGTTGGAATAGCCACCTCAAGCCTACAGCTCAATAGTTTATTCACAATCTATACCTTCGAACACTTCTTCATCTGCAAACCAGTCTAATTCATAATAACCCTCTTTTACAAATTTCAAAAACGAAGAAAATCGCCAATTTTTTGGAGCTATTCCAAGATGTTTATATGAATTGTAGTGCACATAATCAATATGTTTATTCAAATCGTTTTCATCGCGGATTGTATGCTCGTAAAATCGACGTTGCCAAATACCTTTTTCTCGCTTGTTACTATAACCTAACTTTAAATCGTAGGTTGGGCATACTTGCCCAACATCAACAGAAAAAGAATGCTTCAACGCAGAAATAATTTTTGAAAAATTTATTCCATCGACAAGTTTTATTATTATGTGAAAATGGTCAGGCAAAATACAAATCGCAACAATTTCAAAATTATAAATCTTTTTTATTTTTCTAAAACTATTTCTTAGAACATTGATATTTTCAATCAATAACTGTCTCCTCTCATAAGTTACAACAGTTATAAAAATGTAAGAATTCTCCATAGCATAACGTCTATAATTCATCTTTACATTATAGCAAAATAACGAAGTTGGGCAAGTATGCCCAACCTACCGCTACTTATACATAAAAAATGTTGGGGTAGAAACCCCAACCTACCAAAAATAATAGCTTGGTATACCAAACTGTAGGTTGGGCTTTCAGCCCAACACTACATCTTACCTATAGCTTATACTGCCTTAATTTCTTCTTCGACTTTTGCCAAAATTTCGTCTAATTTTGATGAATCCTTAACTCCACCTTGTGCAAAGTTTGGTCTACCACCGCCATTTGCTCCTGTTGCACGAGCAATTTCTCCAACAATCTTACCGGCATTAATACCTTTTTTTACAAAACTGTCAGAAACTTTTACGGCAACAGTTCTTGCTGATGCTAAAATTATTACACTTTCGCCAAGTTTTTGAGCTGCAAATTCAATACCAGCTTTAATTGCGTTACCATCAATGTTTTCAACTTTTGTAATAAACAATTTTCCACCATCAATATCTTGAGCTTTTGACAAGAATGTTGCAAATTTTGCTCTTGTCAAATCTTCTTTTGCAGAAGTCAATTCTTTTTGAAGTTCTTTGTTTTCTTCATGTAATTTTTCTACACGTTCTAAAACTTCGTCATAGTGAGCCTTAAACATCAAAGACAATTTGTCCATTTCCTTAACTTTGGCGTTCATAAACTCAAATGCGGCTTTCGAAACAACTGCTTCAATACGTCTTGTACCAGCAGCAATTGCGCCTTCAGAAACAATTTTAAACAATCTCAAATCACGCGTATTTCTTGCGTGAGTACCTGCACAAAACTCTTTTGAAACACAATGAGTTTGATTTCCCATTGAAACAACTCTTACAACATCTTCGTATTTTTCGCCGAACAATGCTGTTGCACCTGTCAATTTTGCGTGTTCAATGTCCATTTCTTCTGTTGTAACAGGTAATGCTTCCGCAATCCATTTATTTACAATTTCTTCCGCTTTAAAAATTTCATCCGGCTCCATAGCTCGTGAGAACGTGAAGTCAAAACGCATTCTGTTTTCTTCAACCTGAGAACCGGCTTGTTTTACTTCATCACCGAGAACTTTTACCAAAGCTGCTTGTAGAAGGTGAGCTGATGAGTGGTGAAGTCTGATTTCTTCACGTCTTGCAACATCAATTTTTGCGTGAACCTTTTCCCCGATTGTAATTTCGCCATTTACAACTTCGCAACGGTGAACGAACAATTTGTTTACCTTGAATGTTGTCAAAACTTCTAATTTCAAGTTTTCATTTTCAATTACACCGGAATCACCGACTTGACCGCCGCATTCAGCATAGAAAGGAGTTTTGTCTAAAACGACATCAACATAGCCATCGCCATCAATTGTTGCTAAAACTTTTGCATCGCATTCATTTTCGGTATAGCCAACAAATTCAGTTGAACCAACTTCTTTTTCAACTTTGGCATACTTCATATCGCCTGTAACACTAATTTTGGCAGCTGCAGCTTTTGCTCTGTCTTTTTGTTCTTGCATTGCAGTTTTGTAACCCTCTTCATCGACATTTAAACCATTTTCAAGAGCAATTTCCTTTGTCAATTCAAGAGGAAAACCGTACGTATCATATAATTTAAACGCGCTTTCGCCGTCAATATCTTTTTTAGCATCAATAAACTCATCAAGCATTTTGTAGCCACGATCAAGAGTTTTGGCAAAACGTTCTTCTTCTTTCTTAATTGTATCAATGATTTTCGTCTTGTTTTTAACCAAATCAGGGTAAGCTTCACCATAATTTTCAACGATTACATCAACAAGTTTGTACAAGAACGGTAATTCCATACCCAAAATTTTTCCGTGTCGCAATGCACGACGCAAAATCATTCTTAATACATAGCTTCTACCCTCGTTTCCAGGGATTACACCATCAGAAATCAAGAAAGTCACACATCTTGCGTGATCAGTGATAATTCTCAATGAAATATCCGTTTTTTCAGATTTTTTGTAAGGCACTCCACTCATTTCTGAAACCTTATCCATAATAGGTTTCAAAAGATCTGTTTCAAAAGTGGATGCAACACCTTGGCAAACCATTGTAATACGTTCCAACCCCATGCCGGTATCAACGTTTTTCTTGCCCAAAGGTGATTGGTTGCCCTCTTCGTCTTGATAAAGTTCAGTGAATACCAAGTTCCAAATTTCAACCCATCTGTCGCATTCACAAGTGTCAATTCCGCAACCGCGAGGGTCGTCACATTTGTACTGTTCACCTAAATCATAGTGAATTTCAGAACAAGGTCCGCAAGATCCGGATGCCCCCGGAGGTCCCCAGAAGTTGTCTTTTTTACCTTTTCTTTTAATACGCTCAGCCGGAACACCAACACTTCTCCAAATATCAAAAGCTTCATCATCAGTTTCAAAAATCGTAATCCAAAGTCTGTCTTTGTCTAATTTCAAAACTTCTGTAACGAATTCCCAAGCCCAAGGAATAATTTCTTTTTTGTAATAGTCGCCAAAAGAGAAGTTTCCAAGCATTTCAAAGAATGTGTGGTGGCGTGGAGTTCTGCCAACGTTTTCGATATCAGAATCTTTTCCGCCTGCTCTTGCACATTTTTGGCAAGAAGTAGCTCTTGCCGGTTCATAAGGGCAAGGTTGAATTCCTAAAAATATAGGTAAAAACTGTAACATACCTGCAGTTGTCAAAAGAACAGTCGGATTGTCAGGAACAAGTGATGAGCTTTCGACAAGCGTGTGTGCATGTTTTTCTTTAAAATAATCTAAATATAATTTTCTAATTTGATTTCCGGTTAGCATAATCTAATTCCTTTACTTTTTAATCTCATAAGAAAATTATATATTAAACAAAATAGAGTTGCAAAAAAATAAGGAGCGATTATCTCGCTCCTTATTTATATTATATTATTTTTTCCAGAATGGTTTTTTATCTAAAATACTCGATTCCGGTTCTGGTGCTAATGGACCTCTATTTTCACTGGACTTTGGGAGTTTTTTAGTTTTTGGTGTAGAAGAAGTTCCACCGCTATTATCTATTGACTTAGGTGTATCGCCCTTTACAAATGGATTTCTTCTGATTGGCTTGTTATATCCGGATGTAGTTTTTGGAGGATTTTTGGTTTCAGTATTTGCATACGGATCTTCGTATACAGGAGCCTCTTTTAAAGGCGGTAAATCATACTTAGAAACTTCCGGTTGTTCTTGTTCGCCAAAAGCAAGTCTATCATTTACTTCTTTCTGTTTAGCCTCAAGCTCTTTATCTCCAATGTATGCTTGCCCTGACCATCCAGCTAAATCATCAAGCATTTCTTTTTTCTCATCAGCTGTTAAATTAGAAGAAGCTATTTTATCTCGAATATCACCAACAGCCTTTTTAGTTGCACTTGTATGAGGATAATTATTTAGATTATCCGATACTTTGTTAGATAGTGTCGTTGTTTCTTGCGTATCTTTTCCAACTTGGCGAACTGTTTCTCGTGTTGTTGTAGATTCTTCATGTACTTCATTAATTATATCTGTACCAACTTCACGAACAGTATTTCTTGTTTTAGCTCCCTCAGCTCGAACAACATTTCTTGTAACAGCAGATTCAATATGAACAGCATCCCTAGTCTTCGCACCCTCGGCTCTAACCGTCTTACGTGTAGCTGCGCCCTCCGCATGTACAGCTTTTCTCGTTTTCGCACCATCTGCTTTCACCGTTTTTCTGGTTTCTGCTCCCTCTTGCTCTGTAGCTTTAAGGTTAGCTTCACCATAACCTGCAGTTAGTGCTGCATTCATAGCTGCGTTTCTATTATCATTTGCTTTTATATCTTTTGCCACATTCATTAATGCTACATAAGCGCTATCTTCTGTTATACCATCAAACAAAGCCTTTGTATCTCTCTCATACCTCTCGACCGATGCTTGTGCATCTTTATAATTTGCCTCTTTCCTTCCTTTAGGGAAATTAAATTTTTCTTTCGTCCTTGCAGTTATAGCATGCAAATCCTCAAGATATGATTGAGCAGTAATGTAATTTGGATCATCCGGATTACCAATCAAGCGCATTGCTCGAACTAACTTTCGCTCTATATTTGCATATTGTGTACCTAAACTACTATTTGTCTCATTGAGGTCTCTTGCAATATTATCTGCATATTTCTTAAGTTGAGCAAAATCCTCTTTTGTATAGGTGGTATTTTCCAAAAAAGAATTATGGTTTCCTTGCGTCTTAACTTGCCCCCCCCCCGACGCACCATAACCTTGTCCAAAGGATGAATTTATAAATTCATTCTTATCGTCTTGCTTTTTCACTTCATAAGAAGTTTCTGCACTCTGTGCTGCTCCAACACCATTAACATCAAGTCCTGCCATAAATTTAATCTCCTTTTCTTTATTTAAGACTAATACACTTCATATACCCAATTACGACCTATCTTAATAAAAACTTTAATACATTTTAAAAATTCTCAGACTTATTTTGCGGAAAACTCTTACACCATAAAGTTTTTACCAAATTAACAAAAATTAATATTTAAAAATTAAAAGACAGCCTTGCAAAGAAAAATGTTTGTGTTAGTATAAAGATATGAGGGATTATACAGGTACCCCAAGAAACCAAACGCTTGTTTAACCCTCTGGATCCAAGCCCGAGTAGCTCAGCTGGATAGAGCAACCGCCTTCTAAGCGGTAGGTCATGCGTTCGAATCGCATCTCGGGTAAATTTTTTCAAAACAGTCCGTTTCTGCAATATAGCAGAACGGTTTTTTGTATGTGTAGCTTACCTTTCCGCCTTTTAGTGTGCAGTTCGAAAGTAGCGTTTTTAGCAATTTTACTTTCATTTCGTCAGAAACCTGCAAATACTTGCTATATAAATATTCTAGGAGTTCGAGAGTTGAATTTACCTCATCCATAAATTAATACAAAAAAGGTTGGGTAAATATACCCAACCTTTTTCTATATTTTAACCAAGTAAATTTAATATTGCGTTATCAAAATCTGCCATATTTACAGAATTATGATGCTCTGGAGTTATTCTTGTAAGCTTATGAGACATTGGACCATCTGCTGGGTGAAAATATCTACCTTCACCAAGTACGAAATTTGGATTATTTATTCGCAATTCTTGTCCAATTGTTCTATCACTTTTTATTACCGGATTCCAATTAGCTTTTTTCATATTAGCAAGTAATTGATTAAATTGACTGTTTGAAATTGAACCGTACGAACCATCCGCCCTATGGAAAGTGGTTAAGCCCTCAACTTGAACATTTGAACCATTCAAAGTAGGTCTTTGTAAATATCTGGTTCCTGTAAGATTATTTGTAATTTGCGTACCAATTACAGGATCTTTTTTAACTGTAAACAATTTCGGTTGAACTTTTTTTATTATCTTTGGAGCAACTTTATTATACGTTTTTTCGCTTCTTAGTGAAGTTTGTAATACATTCAAAGCACTTTTTACTGTATTTAATTTAATAACCATAACATTAATCCTTTCCTAAATAATTTTAACTTTTTGTTTTTAACCCTTATGAAAAATCGATTTCCCTTACTCTTTTATAAAAACATTAAAGCTGAAAAGATTGACACAGTGCCCCGCCCAGCATAGCATAGCATAGCATAGAGGCATTATGACAGGGTTTGAGCCATTTTTAAACTCATCTTTACATTTCTTTACATTTCAGCATTTGGGGAAATCAATACTCAAATGAAACTCTTAGAGTATTTTTGTATTTATG
Source organism: uncultured Candidatus Melainabacteria bacterium (assembly GCA_934693235.1). Lineage (GTDB taxonomy): Bacteria > Cyanobacteriota > Vampirovibrionia > Gastranaerophilales > Gastranaerophilaceae > Stercorousia. Next base: position 84,618 of record CAKUUY010000002.1, read on the forward strand.
CTACAATTAACGCAAGAGGTAAGAATGTATAGAAATTGTTTTACTCAAAACGATGAATATAAAACAAAGATTAATGCGCTAAGACCATTGTCAAACGAAGCATTGGCACAAGTAAAAGAGTATTACAAAATTGGTTTAACCTATGCCTCAAACGCTCTTGAAGGCAACACTCTCAGTCTCGCTGAAACCAAAGTTGTACTAGAAGATGGTATTACAATCGGCGGAAAACCTCTAAAAGACCACTATGAAACAGTAGGACACGCAAAAGCTTTTGATGAAATAATTAAATTATCTCAAAACAAAACTTTTACAGAAGATGACATTAAGCTATTACATAAATTATTCTATGAAAAAATTGACAGTGAAAAAGCAGGGAAATATAGAACCTCACAAGTTATAATAACTGGTTCTGATGTAGAATTACCAAAACCAGAAGAACTTAATGAGAAAATGCATGAGTTTATTTTACAGTTACCAAAATTAAAAGCAGAATTACATCCTGTTGAATATGCGGCGATGGTGCATATAATTTTCGTAAACATTCACCCATTTGCAGACGGCAACGGCAGAGTTGCAAGACTATTAATGAATTTAGCACTCTTACAAAGTGGTTACAATATTGTTGTAATTCCACCAGTTGTCAGAGCTGATTACATTTCTGCAATTCAAAAAACTAACAAAGGCAATAATACGGAGTTTATCAACTTCATTTCAGAGATGGTTTTAGAATCACAAAAAGAATATTTAAAAATTATCAGTAGGTTTTAATTTTCTACTACCATCAACACTGAGGTATTTTTTCGTAAAAAGAGCCACATTAGTGGCTCTTTTTCTGTATTTACAAAGCATTTATTTGCTCTATTAAAGAAAATTTCTCAAATTTATGGTTTTTATAAAAGTGTTTAAAACACATAATTTAAGTGCATTTGCAAGTATTTTACTAAAAAACCCCTTAAAAAAAGTATGACGGGATACATCGAAATGCTCCCGCCCGACTTACTTACAATTACTTATTCTTGTCCTTCAATATGAGTTCCTTTACCTTTAATAGTTAAAAGTTTATGATCTTTAGATAACAGAGTTTCATCATAACTATCTTGTACTATTTTGTTACCTGAAGATTTATATTTTCCAGCATCATCGATAATTACTCCATCAGCATATTCGCAAATTCCAGATTTTGCAGATTTTGGGCGACTATTGGATACATCAACTGTACAATTTCTACAACCTCTTAAATTTACAATATCCGTTCTATCTGGGTTTCCAGTAAATTCCGCTCCATATAATCTATTTATATCTGTGTTAGCTGTGCCTAAGTAGGACTCTCCACAATTTGGATCTGGAGCCATAATAGATGATTTATTTTTTGCAGCTTGGTGCGGATATTTTATAGTTGTTCCATTTGCCATGTTTACAATATATCTAGTCGCGCCATTTTCTTTTACTTTTCTTTTAGATACAATGTCATTTTTGTTTAATTGCACACCTCCAAAATTTACATGGTTTTGTGGTCTAATAGTTTTGTCTGTCATAATACAATCTCCTTTTTGCATATCCTTAGTACTTAATGTAATTACATCTTATGTATATATAAAGTATGTATTCGCTAAAAGATTGACACAGTGCCCCGCCCAGCATAGCATAGCATAGCATAGAGGCATTATGACAGGGTTTGAGCCATTTTTAAACTCATCTTTACATTTCTTTACAATCTAAAAACGGAGAGGTGAATGTAAGAAGCAAAAATTAAATCCGCTTGTTACTTACTTTTTATTTTTCTTCTTTTCTGACTGCGATGCCTTTTTTAGTACAATCTATAATTTTCAAAATCATATCATCGCACAACTCTAATTCATGTTGTTTTTTCGGAGTTTGACAAGACTTCCAGTCCTCAAGAGCTTTTCTAAAATCGTCTCCGTTTATGATACATTCTCCGGTTCCAACGCGATTTGCATATTTTTCGGTAAATTCCCTATTAAAATCAGAATAGATTTCTGTAATCAAATCAGAAACAATTTTTCCATTGTTGATAATTACCCTTTCATCATCTTCAACCATTTCTTTCATCTTGTCAGACAAGTCATCAGATTCTCGAATAGACATTTTTCCGGTTTTTGCACCAAGCCCCATAACTTTTACCATTAACTCGGCAAAATGTCTGACATTTTCCATATCAGTGGAAATCCCTACAGAACCATTCATTCCATAAAACTCATTCTCAGCCGAATTTCCACCAAATGAACATACTAAACTTCCAAACAATTTTTCAAAAGAGTATTCTGTATTTATATCTGTACCATGGGAAACTGCTCCTCCATACACTCCTCTAGGGTCAAGAGTAATAAAATTAACTTTGTCCGGAATATGCCAATCTTTTCCTTTTGTTTTTGCCAAAGCATTCATAACTTCCAAATTTGTGGCGTGACCGCATTCGTGAGATGTAACAATTCGTTTTTCAAAATCAGGCATTTCATTATTTGCAGGTCTGCCGGTAGTAATTTGAAGATAAGCTTCTGTAAAATCAGACTTGTCTAAGACTTTGTGTCCTCTTTCTTTTGCAACAGAACCGGCTTTTTTCACAAGGTTTTGAATATAAATGAATGGGAAATCATCTGAAATTTCGGCAGCATAATCCAATATTCTATCTTGTTCTTCTTTAGTTCCAGTTAATTTAATTTTTTCTTTTCTTACTGTGTATTTTATAACTTGAATACGTTCTTCTTTGCTGTATGCAGGAGAAGTTACCGCAATTTTATCAACAAACTTAAAAGATTTCATTGCCGCTTGACCAATTAAACTCGGATCTGCAACAGAACCTACAACGAGGATATTCAATCCTGCTTTTTGAGCTTTATCCATTTCTCTCAGAAGTTGTGCCATTGCTTTTTGATGATACATTGAAACTAATTCCCCAACAGAAAACAATTCAAAGTTATCTACAAAAAGAACAGCAGACTTGTGAGCATTTGCCTCAGCCTGAGTTGTCACAAGAGAGAATAATTTTTTCATAGAAGCCTCAGGGGAAATGTTTCCATCACCAAACAAATCAACTTCTTTTGTACCAAAGTCCATAGCATTCATTTCTACGTACGGAACTCTTGCTTCTCCCGCAATTGCTTTTGCTGTAAAACGACGTCCGCTACCGGGAGAACCGTCTTCGGAATACACCACTATTCCTTTAGTTCCCATTTTATTAGATTTAATTTGTTTAGCCAGTAACATTGCTTCTTTTTGAGTTGCAGTTTTACCGACAAAATCTCTCATTCTTTTGCCTGTATCAAAAACAACATCAAAAGAAGTATCATCAGAATTTTTCTTAAACAGATTTGTTGCCTCTTTTACATAATTTGCGACATCCGCATCTGTAATTTCTTTTTTGTTAATGTTATAGCTAACAATCTTTTTCATTAATTTTTGAGTTTTGTCGGGGAAAACACCATCCATTTGTGCAGATGCTTCTACTGCTTTTTCAATCGCTTTTTTAGTAAAATCTTTTTTAATATCTTTCATCAAAACCGGATTTTCTTTGAAAGCTTTTATCATTTGAGCTGTATTTAATGCCGGAATAGAAGCCTCTTCAAAGCCGGATAAAAATTTAAAACTTGCTAATGTATAATAATTATTTTTAGTATCATAAAACATATAACGAACATTAGATGGTTGATTTTCTACAATTTTCGATAATTTTGGACTTATAGTAAATCTTCCTTGAGCAAAATCATCTTCATTCGTATCTTGAATAATCGTAAGCATTGGAGACAATGCAACTATATAATTATTATTTTTATCTTTTGCCAGTTTGGCAACAGTATCCGAAATATAATCAGATGTTGCATTTTTATTTAATTCAACAATTTTTGTTTGAGATTTTAAATTTCTATCATTAACTTTTCTTACCGTATCCAAAAAATTCTCAACATTGTCTTTTGCATAATCGTATGTAACAATAATATTTGTTCCTAAAGCAAGGTTTTTAAGAACATTTTCTGCTTTAGCCTCATATCCCGAAAAAGGGGCCATTTCTTCGGTTGAACGATTATTTTTCATTGTAGCGTTTCTTATATCGTCCATAAAATTGTTTTCAAAATTTTCAGTAATTTCATCCGGACTTATCAATGCACCTGTGGCAATTATATATGGAGTAAGGTCATTACATCTTACCTCTTTAAAAAAAGAAAATACAGAATCTGTCAAATCCTGAGAAAATTTGATTGGTTTGTCTTTATCAACCTCTTTAGGACGTTCTTCGTCTAATATTTTATCTGCCTCTTTAATGTATTGTTTCAATACCGGTTGAATTTTTTTACGCAATTCAGGTTTAGATATAACTTCATTGCTAATTTCGCTTGCAATATATAAAGCGGTATTCGGTTGTTTCTCTTCATCATAGTCTTTTTTACCACTATCTAAATCATCAATATACTTATCCAATTCTATCAAATTATGTTTAATAACGTGCATAGTTGTAATAACATCATAACCTGACTCTTTTGCTTCAACTTCCAAATTTTTTATCAATTTTTTAGATGGTGTATTTGTAGAAAACATTATACTATCCAACTTTGAAGATTTTTCAGACTCTCCATCTTTTTTAGCTGTGAAAGGGATAAAAGAACCAATATTTCCAAAGTTTGGTAATTTATCGTCGTTTGCAATTCTATTTTGAGATACCTGGATGGGGGCAACGGGGGATTGTTGGTAGTTTTTAGCCCAATTATTATTAGTTTTATTTTGACCTTTTACATTATACCCTACTTTTAAAATCATATCTTTCTCCTATGAATTAATTCTCATGTAAAAAAACTAATAAAAAAATTTTGCTACCTTTTTAATAAATTGTTACATCTTTTTGATAGCCATTGAGGCAATATCTAAAATCATTCTCCGGTTTATAATTTTTCTTGAATAAGGAGAAAAAATATGTCTATGTTTTGTTTTCAATGCGAACAAACCTACAAAGGTCAAGGCTGCACTATTCAAGGTGTTTGTGGGAAAAAGCCGGACACTGCCAATCTTCAAGATGAATTAACAAGTAGCTTAATAGAACTTGCAAACTGTTGTGAAAAAAGTGATGAAAATACAGATATTTTAATTGATGGGCTTTTTGTAACAATTACAAACGTTAATTTTGATAATGAAGCAATTTCAAAATATTTAGAAAAATCAAAAAATGCAAAAAAATGTGATACTAATTTTAATGTCAAATCAATTTGGGAGTGCGAAGAAGACATCCGAAGTTTAAAATCTTTAATTTTATTTGGGCTAAAAGGAATGGTGGCTTACGCACATCATGCAAGAGTTTTGGGCTACAAAGATGAAATCGTTGATGATTATTTTTATGAAGCCCTACAAGCTATTGCAAAATTTAATACAGTAGATGAACTTTTGCCAATGGTTCTAAAAACCGGTGAGATAAATCTAAAATGTATGGAACTTTTGGATAAGGCGAACACTGAAACTTACGGCAATCCTGTTCCTACCGTTGTTTCAACGCATATTGAAAAAGGGCCTTTTATAGTTGTTTCAGGACACGATTTGCACGATTTGGCCTTACTTTTGGAACAAACAAAAGACAAAGGAATAAATATTTATACACATGGAGAAATGCTACCCTGTCATGCTTATCCAGAACTAAAAAAATATTCTCATTTAAAAGGAAATTTCGGCACAGCTTGGCAAAATCAACAAAAAGAATTCAACAACATTCCTGCCCCGATTTTGTTTACAACAAACTGTATTATGCCTGTAAAATCAAGTTACAAAGACAGAGTATTTACAACATCAGTTGTAGGTTTTCCGGAATGCCAACACATCGACAAAGATTTTACTCCTATAATTGAAAAAGCTACGGAACTTGGCGGTTACAAAGAAGAACAAAAAATGACCGGCATAAACGGCGGAGACGTCTTGACCGTCGGTTTTGGACACAATACAGTGCTTTCCGTTGCTGATAAAGTTATAGATGCAGTGAAATCAGGAGCAATTAAACATATTTTCTTAGTCGGAGGATGTGATGGAGCAAAACCGGGAAGAAACTACTACACAGAATTTGTAAAACTTACTCCAAAAGACACTTTGATTTTAACTCTTGCTTGTGGGAAATACAGATTTAACGACCTTGATTTAGAAAAAATCGGCGATTTACCTCGTATTCTTGATATGGGGCAATGCAACGATGCTTACAGTGCAATAAAAGTTGCAAGTGAACTCGCTAAAGCATTCAATTGTTCAGTCAACGAACTTCCGCTATCAATGGTGCTTTCTTGGTATGAGCAAAAAGCCGTTTGTATTTTGTTAACTCTTTTATATTTAGGAATTGAAAATATTAGACTCGGACCATCTCTTCCGGCATTTGTCTCTCCAAATGTTTTAAAAATTCTGGTTGAAAAATTCAAAATAAAACCAATTACAACCCCTAAAGAAGACTTGCAAGATATTCTCAAAAACTAAAAAAGTGGTGCATAAAGCACCACTTTCAGCAATTTTTCTTATGTAAACGAACTGTTAACTTTTATATAAGCAAACCTCCCCGCTCGCTAGAGATTTCTTAACGTCAATTACTCTTTGATTGGAACTTCCAACCCAAGGAATTCTAACATCTTTCAACTCTTCAATAAATTCTCCATCAGCAACAACATCCAAGTACTTAACCTCAGGTATATCACAAAATTCTTCCCAAGAAAAACCTGAATACAACCAAACAGTCTTATTTGGAAATTTTTCTTTCACTTCCTTAGCAAGAGCAAAAACTTCCTTTCTGTTTTGAGGATGAAGCGGATCACCACCGCTGAAAGTAATCCCTGAAACATAGTCCTTATCCAAAGACTCAAACAATTCTTGTTTAGCATCATCATCAAAGGGAATACCACCATTTATATCCCAAGTTATCGGATTTTGACAGTTTTTACAGTGATGAGTACAGCCTGCAACCCACAAAACCGTTCTCAGTCCCTCTCCGTTAAGCATATCTTCTTTTGTTATATTATGGTATCTCATTACATGCTCACTCTGTCTTTAATTTCTTCCATCTTAGCTTGGTTCAAACGAGTATCACCTTTAACTCTTGAATAAGATAAATAGCCGTTCATTCTGTCAATTTTTGTAAGATTTCTGCTACCACATTTAGGGCAAACATCCATATTTAATTCTTGGTGACCGCAATCATCGCAATATGAAAGTGCTAAATTAACGCCCTCGTAAAAACCTAAATCCATCGCTCTGTTAACAAGAGTTTCAATAGCCCCTGTATTATAAGAAACAGGATATTTTACATATTGAATTTTACCACCGTTTAACAAATCCCAAAAACGTTTTTCCAAATCTTGCTTTTGGATAGGAGAAATCTTTTCTGAAACATGGCAGTGGAAGCTGTTTGAAACATATCCTCTATCAGATACATTTTTAACAATACCATATTTCTTTCTGAATTGTTTTACTTGCAAACCGCAAAGGTTTTCAGCCGGAGTTCCGTAAATAGCGTAAAGATATCCGTCTTTTTCTTTAAATTCATCAACTTTCTTATTGATGTATTCCATTACTTCAAGAGCAAAAGTTCCATCTTCCGCCAAAGATTTTCCATTGTATAGTTCTTGCAACTCATTCAATGCAGTAATACCGAATGATGCTGTTGCTGATTTCAATACCGGTTTAATCTTGTCGTGAATTCCCAAATGACCGCCTAAGAAACCTCCCTCGCAATAAGCTAGAGGGTTTGTAGAAGCTTTCATTTCTCCAAGGTAATCATAAGTTCTAATATGAATTTTTCTGATTAGTTCCATATAGTAATCAAGAACTTCGTAAAAATCTTTGCTTTCTTTTTGAGCCTTAGCATAAATCAAAGGTAAGTGTAAACTGATTGCACCAATATTAAATCTACCGACAAATATTGGTTTATCGTTTTCGTCGGCCTTATGAATTCCGCCTCTTTCATACCAAGGTGACAAGAATGCTCTGCATCCCATTGGAGAAACAACCTTTCCATATTGCTTGTACATAGAAGCAACATAACCTTCTCCTGTCAAAGACAACCAGTCCGGATACATAGCTTTTTTAGAACATTCAATACCTGCGTTGTATACATCTTCTAACGGTTTGCCTTTTCCATGTAAATTTTTATCAAACAAGAATACAATCTTAGGGAACAACACAGGTTTTTTACAAGATTTTTTACCTTGACCACCTCGTCTAACATTAAGCATCACAATTGTTGCCATTTTTTCAAATTTAGATTGACCTAAACCGGCACTAACTGTAATAAACGGGTAATCCCCTCGGCTTGAAGCAACTGTATTAAATTTGTATTCCCATCCTTGGAAACCGTCGTGAAAATCTTTTTCTACATCTTTTGTAGCCTGAACATCAGCTTGTTCAGGTGAAATCCCCATTTCAATATACTTAGCGTAACTTGCATCATAAGTTTTTTGAGCATATGGAGCAAGAATTTTATCAACTTCCGGTAAAGTAAAACCGCCATACTGTTGACTAGCTGCAGCCATCGTAATATCACCAATTACATCAAATGCAACATTCAAAGATTTTGGTTCGTTGTACCACAAGTTACCCATTTCAAATCCACCTTTTAGAACTGATGCAACATCAAACAAACAACAGTTCATAGTATCACGTCTTGCAGACATATCGTGGATATAAATATAGCCATCATTAATTGCCTGAAGTTCTTCAACATTCAAGAAAAACTTTTTGTAAAGCTCTTTGTTCAATTCGTTAAAAATCAAAGAACGTTTAGTAGAAACAAGAGCAGAATCGGCGTTAGAATTTTCCTTATCACCGATGTACATAATCTTTTGGCTTTCTTGATAAACTTTGTCAAGCATATGAACAAAATCCTTTTTGTAGTTACGATAATTTCTGTAACTTCTTGCAATTTTAGGACTAACGTCTTCTAAAGCGCTTTCAACGATATCGTGCATTTGAGCAATATTTACTTCTTTAGAATTCAGATTTGCAAGTTCGCTTTCTACATATTCTGCCAAATCGTTGAAATCTTCATCTGACAAAGATATCATAACTCTTCCGGCAGATTTTTTAACAGCATTAATAATCTTCTGGAAATTATAATCTTCCCTGGTTCCATCTTTTTTAATCACAACAATTTTACTTGCAATAGCATGCTCTTTCACACTTCTCAATTCAGTCGGAACTGTCGCATTCGAAACTGATTTTTTAGACGTTAAAGGTGTAAGATTTACAATCTTATTATTTTCCAAAATATTATTTTGCATTTATCTAATCTCCTTCACTGCGAAATTTTGCCCTCGGGCTACCCCTACCCTGAAAAGTTTGACCAGTCAAGCTATTCCAAGATTAAACTACCATTTATTTTTCCAAATCTCGTTTATTTATTCGTATTAATATAATACACCATTTTAAATTAACATTGCAATAGATTAATGGTATTAGAAAGATTGATTTTTGGGTTTATCTTTATTTGACAAGGTTACCCGAGTTTAAATTTCTTCATAATCTTTTTTATTATCGTAATATTTTACACATTATTTATTTCAACTCAAAAGATTTATCCGCCAATTACACTAAACACAAAGGGCATGCCATAAAGCATGGTTCAAAACTTTTGAAAAGAGATGAAGTCATGCCTTTAGCAACATTAATAAAACATTTATTCCACAACTGTAGAATACAAAATTTTTTTCCCTTTTTTAAAATATAAGCGAAACTAAAATAAGGAGAACTAAAATGTTTTACAATGTGCTAAAATTCAAAGAAATCGGCAAAACTGACAAACAATTTGAAAAAGAAACTCTAATGGAACATGATGACAGTAGTTTGTCTGTAATTTCTTTAAAGAAAGACGAAATTATTGACACACATACATCCAAATGTGATGCTGCCGTAATTGTCATCGATGGAGAAATAGAACTTCACTTTGATGCAGAAAAATTCAAGGTAGAAAAAGGTGAAATTTTGATGTTCAAAAAAGATGAACAACACAAAGTTGTAGCCTTGAAAGATAGTCGGTTTTTATTAATCAAAATATAAATAATAAATGGGTGGAATTTTTCCACCCATAACTTTTTTAAAACTTATTATAAAAATAAAGAAAATAAGTAACCTTTTTAATCTTAGCTAACTTATACCGTCCTGCGCGGACAGCGGGAACTTTTTGTGTAAAAAGTTCCACAAAACCAGCCACACGCTTCATTCTCTAATAACTTGTAAGCTCAACCTTAAAACAGTCAAACTCGCGCCACAAAACAGAATATATTAACTCCATCAACAAACTCAATCGCTCAAACAATGCCTGTTTTGTTGCTTGTTTCGCTAACGAGTTATTGTTCATTCCACTATTGTGGCAAATTAACTCCGAAATCTAGTATTTTCACAAATACTACACTTTTTAAAACTTATTATAGAATACAGTTTCACTCAAATCTTTTCGATCGAAGTGAAGAGGATTAGGTTCAATTCCGGTTTTCGGATAACCGATTGGAAGAATTGAAACAGGCACAAAGTTTTCAGGAATTTCAAACTCTTTGATTAATTCTGCCTTGTCAAAACAAGCAACCCAAGTTGTACCAAGACCTATACTTTCAGTTTCCAACATCATTTGAGTTGTAACAATAGCAGCATCAACTTCGCCCATATCATCACCATCTTTACGTTTCCAACTTGATGTTTTATCGTAGCATACAACCAAAGCCAACGGAGCATGAAAATGATATGGAGTACATTTTTTTAGTTTTTCTAAACTTTCTTCGTTATCTAAAACCAAAATTCTTTGAGGTTGAAAATTGCAAGCTGTCGGAGCAACTCTTGCAGCTTCCAAAATCAAGTCTAACTTTTCTTTTTCAACTTTCTTATCTTCAAATTTTCTAACAGAATATCTTTTCTTCAAAAGTTCTAACAAATCCATATCGCTCTCCTTTCATAAACTGTCACTATTTTTAGCATGAATTTATAAAAAAGTAAATTACCACCCCTGTACAGGGTGAGACAGTATGGTTCCCATAAATACAACAAAGGTAGAGAGACTTTCGTTTTCTCCACCTTTGTTTTTCTTTCTTCATTTTGATTTTTTTAAGCTTGCGCATCTACTTTTTGAGGTGTTTCTGAAGTTTCTTTATTTGCGCCAATACCACCGCATAAATAACCGGCAACCCCTAAAACTGCGGCACCAATTGCACCATACATCATTGCTGCTTTACCTTGAAAACTATGCATTGTCTTTTTGATTGCAGACATTGCTTCTTCTGTAACACCATCTTTTATAAATTTTTTGTTTGCAGAATCATAAGCTTCTTCCCATACTTGTTTTCCAATAGCTTTTGGAGATAAAGAAACTCCAGCTTCTTGTATGGATTTCAACCCTGCCTTATAGCTATCCGAATTAGAAGAAATTGCATCCTGCAAAGCAGTAGAAACTATACCTTTTGCCTCTTCAATGTTATTAGCTTTACCCAATTTTTCCAAAATTTCTGCATCTGCTTTTTCATTAAAAAAAGAGACTCCTAAGTCATTTTCACCTTTCACTGCATTGAGAAACTCTGGAACTGTTTTGCAATCCGAGGTTACTGAACTTACAATTTCCAGACCATGAGCTTTGAGCTCTTCTGCTGTTAACCTATCTATATCCAAATTTTCTAGTTTAGAAATAATAGGAGACCATTTTTTTAATAAATTTTTGTTTTCTTCTGTAAATGCTTCACAAACATTTTGGCCTAAAGTTTTACAAAAACTGTCTGTTGGAGCACCATCTTTCAAAAACGGTTTTGTTAGATAGCCTGCTGCGGCACCGGCTCCTGCACCTAAAACCGCACCGGAAGCAGCATATAAACCAGCATTATTTGAGTTGTTAACACCATCTACTGACATAAACAAATTCCTTTCTTTTGTTGAATACACACATATTCATAAAAACACAAAGCCCGAAAAAGTTGTCACAGTGTGCCGCATAGCATAGCATAGCATAGCATAGCATAGCATAGCATAGCATAGCATAGCATAGCATAGAGGCATTATAACTGGGTTTGAGCCATTTTTAAATTCATCTTTACATTTCGTAACATGGGGCTATTTGGAGATTTGGGTTGAAATGGATGAAAAAGTTACTACGTTACTCAACACTCACGCAGTCAAAACTCTTTACACAGCTCAATACAGCCTGAGCATGTTCTTCGTGTTTTGCGTAATAAATATGTGATGCATTCGGAATTACGACTATTTCATTTTGCTCCGGATTTTTGCAATAAGAGTTAATGTTTCTAACAAATCCCTCCGCATTTCGATTTGTCATACTGTCACAAGCGCCTATAATAAATGCTCCATTGACTTTAATTTGTCCCAAAGATTGAGTTTCACCATCTCCACTTATTACAGGACAATTTTTCAAGTTTTCTGCATTATAAAAAGCTAAAAGTGTATTTGCAGTCATAGGTGAAAACCCCATAAATACAAACGGCAAAATATCTTTTCCTCTGCCCTCGTCCACAAATTTTTGAGCAGTCTCAAAATACTTTTTTCTGTCAGGAATTATGTCAAAGAAATGTCTCAAATCAATCGGAGCACTGAGAATAAAATTGCCTACCAAATTATCCGGTGTATTTGCCAAATAGTTAATAACTCTATTTGAACCAAGCGAGTGACCGGCAAGAATAATTTTTTCAAAACCGAGCTCCTTAGCATACTTTACATATGACTCGACATCTTCGTACGCAAGACTAAAATCATCGTTAACAACACCTGTTGTAATTTGTTTTCCAGTCTTTACATTTGAATAACCAATAAATGAAAACGCATCCATTGCTTGCCCCGCAATAAACGCAATTCCGTTCTTACTCAACAATTCCCCTGCTGCCGGCAAAAGAGCATTTTGAAAAACATTACTACAAATTCCACTCATCATAATTACAACAGTACTCATTGTATCGGAATTACCCCACATAACACCTTTTAACACTAGTCCTCTTGGGGTTTGTACATCTATTATTTCCATCAAATTTATTCCTTTATTACCTGAGTTATTTCAATTTATTATAATCTTCATCGCTAACTTTTTCAAGCCACTTAGTTGTCGCATTTTCTGCAGTAACTACTTATAAGAAAGCTATCTTTTTTAATACCAATATTTAACTTTATCACATTAGAGTAACTATCAGTCAAGTCCTTAGATTATTTTTTGTGATACAATTCTTTTATGAAAATTGGAATTATTGGTTTAGGATTAATTGGTGGGTCGCTATTCAAGGAACTGGGAGAGTTTTACGATGTTGTTGCAGTCTCTCACTCACAAAATGGTGACAAAATTTTTAAATCTTATGAAGTTCTAAAAGATAGAGATATCGTCTTTGTATGTACTGCAATGAACAAAACTCTCAAGGTATTAGATGAACTTGAAAACATTTTAAAACCGGAAACCATTGTTACAGATGTATGCAGTTTAAAGCAATTTGTTTGCAATAAACAAAGACCTTACAATTTTGTTCCTTCTCATCCAATGGCAGGAACCGAACATAAAGGTTTTGAAAATTCCTTTAAAGGTTTGTTTAAAGGCGCAAAATGGGTGATAATAGATAGCTACGGAGCAAAACAGCTAAGTCGCGAGGAGATTAAACCTCTTCTTGCAATAATTGCTCAAGTCGGAGCAAAACCGATTTATACAACAGCGGAAGAACACGACAAAGCTGCAGCAATGATTTCACACATGCCAATGGTGTTAGCCCAAGCATTAATGCTATCGGCAAAAAATAATCCTTTGGCTCTGGAAATGGCTTCAAGCGGATTTCGCGACATGACTCGTCTCGCTTTGTCAAATGAAGAAATGGCTTGTGATATGGTTAATATGAACCATAAAAATATCGAACAATCTATTTTAAAACTTTACAAATCAATCGGAGAACTTTTGACTGACGATTATCCAAAAACAATTACAGAAATAAAAAAAATTCGTTCAAAAATGTATAAATAAGAAAGGCAAGAATATGACAGTATTAAAAATTGAAAGATTACCGCACAACAAATTTTTACCGGAATACAAAACAGAGGGTGCTGCCGGAATGGACTTATGTGCCGCGATTTCTGAACCAATTACATTGCAACCTTTGGAAAGAAAATTAATTCCTACAGGACTAAAGATTGAGCTTGAACACGGATATGAAGCTCAAGTAAGACCTCGTTCAGGACTTTCCATCAAACATGGTATTACTTTAATCAACTGTATTGGAACAATTGACGAAGATTATCGTGGCGAAGTTTGCGTTCCAATCGTAAACGTTTCAAATGAAGCTTATACAATTCAACCTGACGAAAGAATTGCTCAAATGGTTATTGCTCGAGTTGAACAAGCAGAAATCAAAGTTGAAGTAGAACTTTCTGAAACATCTCGCGGGGAAGGCGGTTTCGGCTCTACTGGGAAATAAATTATCCGGAAGTTACTGAGACATTAAGTTTTAGACGCATAAATGCACAGATACCAAGTCTGTTACAAAACATCAATTCCATTCTATAAATTTGTAGCAAAAATTGCACACAATAAACTACAGAGCAGAGAAAAACTTAAGTATTTTCTCTGCTCTGTGTTGATTTTGGTTAATAGTTACGAAAAATATTTTACTACTACTTATCACCTTTTAAAAGCCTATTATAAATCCTTTTTCCTGGATTACCAAAAGCTTCACAAAAACTTTGAAATGCTGAAATAGGTTTATCTTTATCATAGCTAGAAGTTATTTTTGCACCATTTTTTGTTTCCGCAAAGTAAACGGTACCTTTAAAAAAGGCTCTGTAACTATACAAAGTTCCAATCAAATTGTTACCTTTTTTTGTTCTTGTAACAATTTGTTCATTTAGTTTATGGTGTTTGTAGATATCCGGAGTTTTTGCAGAATGATTTTCACCATATATTTTTTCTGCTACCGGAATAACATTGATTCCATCTAACTTAAACAAAGATACAATTGGCCTATTATCATTAGCACGAAGTCCCTTTTGCAAAATCAATGTTTCACCTTTACTGTTGTGAAATAATCTATGTCCTAGAAGTGTGTTTATTTTAATTTCCATCATTAACCTCTTTCTCTTGCGTTACACATGTTATTTCTTTATAATAAAACTTCTAATAAAAAATTTTGCTACGTCATATTTTTGTACTTCATAAAATTTTACAAAAAAAAGAACCTTTTCACGAGAGGTTCTTTTTTATAAATGTGTGTGAGGGAAAGAGAGGAATTTAAAACTTATTTTTTATTCCCGTTGAAAACTGAAATATTAGACAAATCGTTTTCCAACGTAAATTTTGTATTAACGTCAAATAGTGGGTTTTGTAACTGAGTATCTACGTTACTTGCCTTGTTTTTTGACCAGTAATCTTTATCTAATTTTGGAAGTCCCTTAGGTATATCAGAATTAAAATCAACCATATATAATTTCCTTTTGTATATTCCTTAACGTCAAACATAATAAAAACTTTAGTGTTTTTGCAATTTTGTAAACTTTTTGTTACATTCGAGTTATTGTCAAAAGCATTTCATTCGGTACGAAGTAATCTTTCACCCCATAATTTGCATTAACAAACAAGAATTCCAAAGTATCGCCACTCGCAATATCTATAGAATCAAACGGAATACATACATCAACAACTTTGTCATAAACAGTCTTTATATCTTTAGAGGTAGTAATTACCCACAAATTATTCGGAATAGCTTTGACAAGTCTTACAAGATTTATTTCTCCGTCAAAAATAGATATCTGAAGTTCATTATGAAATTTTTCTTTTGAAATAGGTAAAATACTTTCTGTCTTTTGAATAATTCTTATTGGAGAAAGTGACTGCTTTTTACTCTGATTTCTCATATAGATGTACATTTGGTTTGCTTGCTTTAATAAAGCAGGAGTTTCTTTCAAATATTCATTCAAATAAAATCTCAAATACAAATTGGCTTTGTCATATCCAAAATATATTTTGTCATAAAATTTATTTTCTTTAAGTACAGGACCATCCGGAATTTTTATACAACCGGCGTTTTGCCAAATATCGTCGTCATATTCTTTCCCGTCAATTTGTGGAGTAATCTCACATTTTGGATATCTTGACGGCTTTGCAATTGCAGATAATAGCGGGGTTTCCAAATATTCAGGAGGTTCAAGTCCTAAATACAAATATATATTTTTTAAATGTTCTCTAAAAATATAGTCAAATATATTGTCACGTCCTGAATCGTTGGGCTCACCATACCACCAAAACCAGTCACTACCCTCACAGATAAATAATTCTTTTTTTGCGGCACCAATATTAGGATTTTGCGGATTTGCTTCTACAAAGGCGGAAAAATCTTCTCTCACGTGCTCTAAATACGTCCATGCTAAATTTTTAATCGGCTCATCTATCCAAAGTTTAAAATTACGATTAACCCAAGATCCGGAACTCAATTTATTCAAAGGTTTTGAGGCATCTTTTTCGGTATAATCACTAATTAAAACGGTTTCAAGTGTCGGATCATTTTCGATTAGTGAGTAAATTTTCGTTAAAAATTCTTCACCGTCTTGAGTGTAATTCTCCCAGCAATTTTCGCCATCCATTGCAATTGTCAAAAGATGGTTTTCATCAGGAGAAGATACAAGTTTGCTTTGAGCAACTTTTATCCTATCATACAAATCATTTGCAGCACCCTCAGCAGAATGATTCGGATACTCAAACCCGATAAGGTTTGGCAGCATCGCGTCTCTAAAAATTATATCAACATTTTTATGATTATATGTTTTTAAAAGATGATATGGATCTTCTAAATACCCTCTGAAATCCCTTACAAATTCAAAATTAATAGAATTTGACAAAACTCCCTCATCAGAAATCGTCCACTTTACGCCAAGTTCACTTAACATTTCAGCAACTTTTGAATTAATGCAATGTTCTGACGGCCAAATTCCCTTAGGGCGTCTTCCAAAAATTTCTTCCATTCTATCAAGTGCCATTTGAGTTTGTTCTTTAGCATCCGTCTGCATTTTCAACTCTTTTGGTAATTCGCTCTCCGGAGAAGTTTTAATATTTTTAAAATCTAACAATATCGGTAAAATCGGGTGATAATAAGGACTTGTTGTAATCTCGATTTTTCCGTCTTCCATATATTTTTTGTAAGTAGGAATAATCTTTCTTATAATATCGCGTTGAATATCAATGATTTTAATTCTGTCTTCAAGTGTATAATTTTTACCCTTTTTGATAAGCTTTTTCAATTCAGGATATTTGTTTTTATAAATCGGGTCAAACCATGCAAGATTAAATAACGCCATTAAGTCCGAATATTCCTGATTTGAAAAAATATTCAAATCACTCGTGTCACTCAACTGAGCCTTTTGATAAAGTCTGTTATATTCTTCATTCGGTAAAATCATATAATGATAATTTGCATCAAAGAAATTATTTATAATAAATTCCTTGTCATCGTACGATAAATCATCAACATCAGTAATAGAAAGTCTTGAATGAATGTCATGCAAACCGTTTTGACCATAATCAATTAACGCATCAAGCAAAACCGGCACAAGATTAAAATTCAATTTTATATTCTTAAATTTATCTAAAATAAGTACCATATCGAGGTAATCTTTTACAGCATGCAACCTAACCCAAGGCATCAAATAATCACCTGTAGGCGTAAGTTGATAAACCGGTTGATGCATGTGCCAATAAAAAGCTATAGATATTTTTTTTGTTTGCGTTGCCATAAAACTTTCCCACTACTCTCCAGAGTTATTATAACATAATAATCACAAAAGGAGAATAAGTGAATATGCTCTTTTCAGGATAAATAAAATAAATTTTTCCTATGAAAACTTTTTACGTATTTACTTTTTCTCAAAAATCATAACATATTCGTGTTTAAAGATAAAAAATCCTCCTGCAAGAGCTCTATAACGCCACAAGTTTGCAGTTTTACCTTTTGCTCGTTCGTTACCCTGAATATCCTTTACAATAATACCTTTTAACTTAAAACCTAAAGCCATCATACGCGCCATACATTCAAATCCTAGTGGTTGAACTTCTGAATTCTTGTAGCTGTCACCGATGATTAGAGCCGCAAAACGCCCTTTTTCAAGCATATCATAGCCGTTTTTTGCAACTTTTGCGAATAGATCATAAAACTCTTCTGTAGTATCACAATTAGACAAATCTTCTTTTTTATCTGAAAATTTAATAATATCATCATAAGGCGGATGAAGAATTAAGAATTGAGCTTTTTCCTCACGCATAATGTCCAAACTTGCCTGAACCTTTTCTCTCATTTCTTCTGAAGCAGAATCGGCGCAAATAATACGAACATCCGTAACAAGTTGTTTTGGAGTAAATTTTTGAGAAACACTCTCTGCTAGTTCATCTTTCAACTCAACACCAATACAACGTCTACCCATATTTATAGCTTCAATACCTGATGTACCTGACCCGAAGAACAAATCTAGTACAACATCATTTTTCTTAGTAAATCTTTCATACAACTGTTGAGCAATTTGAGGAATATAATTTCCATGATATTCGTTAGAGTGACCGCCCTCTTTCAACCTTGTCGGGAATTCCCACAAAGTGTCTGTTTTAACATGATCATATGCTTTCCAATTGTTCAAATCTATATCACTGTAACGAGTTGTTTTGACTGGTTTTACTACCTGCAAATCAGCTTTTTTTGACGGTTTTAATTTTGTATTTGTTCTAACTCTAGCCAAGTCCTTAATCTCCCTATAAATTTCAAACCCAAACGCACTTAATATTTTAGTGCCTTAGGAACTTAGTGCCTTAATAATATGAAAATGTTTCAAATTTGTAATCAAACATTTAGATGAATTTGTGTTTGATGTAGATTGAGAATTAGATTGAGGGATTTATTTTTATGGCGAGGATAAAACAACTTTCAAAACATTTAATTAACCAAATTGCAGCAGGAGAAGTTATTGAACGACCGGCTTCTGTTGTAAAAGAATTGGTGGAGAACTCTGTTGATGCCGGCTCTACAAAAATTAGTATTGAAATTAATAATGACTGTAGAGATATTCGAGTTGCAGATAACGGTTGCGGAATTTACCCTGACGACATAATGCTTGCTTTTTCAAAACACGCTACAAGTAAAATTTCAACAGATGATGATTTGTTTGACATTCACACACTTGGTTTTCGTGGAGAAGCTTTATCAAGTATAATTTCAATTTCAAAATTAACTTGTACAACAAGAACTGCCGACTTTGACACCGGAACAAAAGTAAAATGTGAAAATTCGGAAGTTAAACAAGTTGAAACAGGTTGTGCTATCGGAACAATTATGGATATAAAAGATTTGTTCTACAATATCCCTGCTCGTTTGAAGTTTTTAAAGAGTTCTAATACCGAATTTTCTTACATTCAAGAACTTGTCCAGTCCATTGCCTTGGCACACCCTGAATGCTCGATTGAATTGAAAAAGAATGGCAAAACAACCTTAAAAACATCAGGTCAAAATAATCTTTTGCAAACAGTAAAAGAAGTTTATTCAGCGGATATAATTCCGAACTTAAAAGAAGTATTAAAAACAGATCAACTTGCAGGAATGAAAATCAGTGGTTATGTAAGTACCCCGAACTACACACGTTCAAGCAAAAAAGGTTATCACATATACATAAACGGAAGAACCGTCAAATGTCCGGTATTTCAAAAAGCAATTGATACGGCATACAAAAGTCTCATTGCGAGTGGCAAATACCCGTTTGTAATTTTAAATCTTGAGCTTCCACCTGCTGATGTTGATGTAAACGTTCACCCGACAAAAAAAGAAGTTCGTTATAAAAATACAAACCAAGTTTTCAATTTTATTTACGCATCAATTCATGCAGGCTTAGCAAATTATGTTGAACGCCAACCGGCAATGACATTTGAAACACAACAATTTCCTCAACCAACCCAACCTCAAAACAATGTTGTTGATTTTGTTCAACCAAAACTTGAAAGCTCCGGAGATATTTATTTTGACAAAAAAGAAGATACTATCTACGTTTCAGATAGGTTGATGCAAGAGGAAGAAGAAAAATTTATTCAACAACAAGAAGAACAAACTGAACAACGTCAATTTTTTGTTCCTGTAGAAAAAGAAACTGAACCGGAAGAAAATATTATCGGTCAATATAAAAACACATATATTTTGGTAGAAAAAGAGGACGGACTGGAAATTATCGATCAACATATTGCAGAAGAAAGATATATTTACGAAAAACTTATGGCAGAAAAAAATATCATTTCTCAAATGTTGTTTGTATCAGATGTTGTTCCTGTTTCCAGTACTGAAGCAGAACTAATAAAAGAAAATATTGACAAGTTTGAAAAATTCGGATTTGGAATAGAATTTTTAAAAGAAAATGAATTGATTTTCCGAAAAGTTCCACAAATGATTGCAAAAGTAAATCCAAAAGAAATTTTGGCAGACATTTTGGCAAACATAGAGGGAAATATTGATAGACTTGAAGAACATATCCTAATCACAACGGCTTGTAAGGCCTCTGTAAAAGCAGGACAAAAACTTTCAACTTGGCAAATGCAAGAGATAGTAAAGAAATGGCGTACAACAAAAATGCCATACACTTGCCCTCACGGACGTCCTGTCGTAAAATTTTTCCCACACAAAGAAATCGCAGGATTTTTCCAAAGAAATGCATAAGGTTGTTCAACTCAAAATTCAAATTTTATAATTAATGTTTAATTTTGCCTTTCATGCGCGATGATACGCTATTTTATAATCTTTGAATTATCAATATAACCACTATAGCCAAATTTAGCTAATTCGCTTACTGTGTATGTTTTTCTAATTAAACCGTCTGCTCTGTTAATTTCTTTAAATTCTCCAAATTCTTGATTTCCATTTATTGAATCTGCTTTATTCTCAACAATAAATCTTTCAATGTTTGGAGATGTTTTTGAATAATTTGCATTGCCCTCAATTACTGTGACTTCACCGTTATTAACATCTATACTTTCAATAATTCCAATATGACTTGAACTTGCATCTTTTACACCTTTATCAGTTTTAACGGAATAATCTGATTTCCAAACAATAAAATCTCCCTCTTTCATATTTTTTATTTGTGTTTTTATTTCTTGAGCGCGAGATTTTCGTTCTGCAGTCATATTTGAAACATTCATTTTATTCGTTTTAATTGGTCTCCAAGTATGTTTAGATTTTGCCCAATCTATGTATGATTTAACAGATTTTTTATAAGGTCCTACATCTATCCCTGCCTTTTTAGACAAAAAACTTATGGTATGCGCACACCAAGCATCAGTAATAGCCCCTTTATCACCAATAATAAAGGCTTGCGTTCTAGTTTTTTGTTGTTGCGACAATTTTGAATATTCTTCTGGAGTAACTTCCATAATTCCGAGATATTGTTGTGCAACATCTAAAAAATGAGTTTTATGCAAAACTAAATCTCGCATTTTTATATTTGTCTCATAACCAAATGGATTTTTTATTACACTATTACTATTGTCATTGCAATGTCTCTTACTACTAAATACGCTATTCAAAGAAGAACGAGTGGTTTCTTTCTTCAATGAAACATTTGGGTAACTATTGTCGCCTGATAAACTGTTTATCGAAAATTCACCCATATGTACCTCCATACTAAATGAGCTAACGACAAAAAAGTTAAATAACTTTAATAGTAAAGAATTTAATATTAAGAAATCTTAATTTTTTTATTAAAATAAACTTTCTTATAAATTTTTACTTTCCTAACTCAACCACATCAGAATTTTCGCTTGTAAGATTTTTACCTATTGCCTTTTCTAATGCTGCTTTTGAAGAATTGTATTGGAAAAGTGCGTTATAATAAGTCAATTGAGCCTGTTGATAATTAATTTGTGCATCTTTCAACTCTGTAGGGCTCGCTTCACCTACGCGATACCTGCCATAAGAAAGTTCATAGTTTTCTTTCGCTTGTTTGACACCCAAAATCGCAACCGGCATTTGATTCTTCTTCTCTTCAAGTGTCAAAAAAGCATTTTGAATTTCCAAATAAATCATATTTTGAGTATTTTTTGCATTAGCTATTTCCTTGTCATACAAATAACGCGCCTCTTTAATCTCATTTTTAATCAACATCCCGTTAATTGTCGGAAAATTCAAATAACCACCTATATTGTAACCATAATTGGAATTCCAACTTTTACCGCCTCGTTGATATTGTCCCTCAACTGAAAGTGTAGGGAAATAAGACTTTTTAACCAATTTCATCGTTTGGTTTGCACTCTCAACTTTTAATTCTGCAAGTTTAAGTTCCGGTCTCGCATCTCGTGCAATTTCAACCGACTGATTAAATGAAACGTCTACAGGCTGATATTTTAGACGTTCTTGAACATTGTACTTGTCAATAAAAGGAACTCCCATAACGTTATTCAACTTCGCAACAGCAAGATTTACCGCATTATCCGCCTGAATCAGCTGCAACTTTGCATTACTCAAGTTAACTTCTGCAATCGTTACATCAACTTTCGGATTCATTCCGATTTCATAAAAAGCTTTTGCCTGATTATAAAACATCTCAAACTTTTTAACAGTATCTTCTGCAACACGACGACTTTCAAACGCGTATAAAAGATTAAAATATGCATCTTTTGTCTGATAAATAACATCATTAATCGTAGCACTTAAAGTTGTTTTATATGCTTCATAATCCAAACGTTTGATTGTTGCTTGGTTTTGAGTAACCCCAAAATCATAAAGCATTTGTTGCAGTGTAACTTGACCTAAAATATAGTAATTGAAAGTTAAGTTTTTCCCTAATGCATCAGACAATTGAAGCTGTTTAATCTTTGTATAACCGGTTTGCCAACTCAATTGAGGAAAATAATTAGCCCAAACTTGCTTAATTCGCGCATCAGAAGCTAAAATATCATGAAACGCAGCATTGATTTGCGGATTGTTCCCGAGTGCAAGTTCAATACACTTATCAAGTGTCATATCAATATTTTTTTCAACCGAGCCCTCTATTACAAAATCAGGTTTTTGCGGATTAGATGGCAAAACTTTATCTGCAGACGGATATTCTTTTTCATTAACTTTGTTACCAATATCCGCACTAATTGCAGTTGTTGAAGTCATTCCAATTATTAAACTTATCAATAATATTCTTTTTAACATTATTTGTTATTTTCCTTTTTTAAATGTAATTCACGAGCCTTGTGAGCTGCATAAACTTTCAAATTTTCTACCATTACGAAAAATGCCGGTACTAAGAATGTTCCAATAAACGCAACAGCCATCATACCACCAAATACTGTCATACCAACAGAATTACGACTGGCAGCACCTGCTCCTTTGGCAAATACAAGCGGTAACAAACCTAATATGAACGCAATATTTGTCATCATTACAGCTCTAAATCTCAACTTTGCAGCTTGCATTGCAGAATCAATAATACTCATTCCCTTTTCGTGCGCATCTTTAGCAAACTCAATAATCAAAATAGCCTGCTTAGTGGACAAACCAATTAACATAACAAGTCCGATTTGAGAGTACAAGTCTAACGAATACCCTGAAACATATTGGAAGAATAAAGCTCCAACCAACGCAACCGGAGAAATTAAAAGCACTGCAATCGGTAACATCCAACTCTCGTACAAACCAACCAAGAATAAGTAAATAAATACGAGTGACATTGCAAGAATTGGCCCGATTTGTCCTGAAGATTCCTTTTCCTGTAAAGAACTACCTGACCAAGCGTAACCCATATCTTTTGGAAGTATTTCATCAGAAATTTGTTCCATTGCAAGCATCGCTTGACCTGAACTTACTCCGTTACGAGCTTGCCCGTTTATTGTAATTGACGGATACATATTGTATCTTGTCAAACTGTAAGGACCTACAATATTAGAAACATTTACAACAGCCGACAACGGAACCATAGTTCCGAAATTACTTTTTACGTAAATCTTATCAATATCCCCAGGTTTTTCTCTGAATTCAGAATCAGCCTGCAAATATACACGATAAACACGACCGTACTTGTTGAAGTCATTTACATAAGATTTTCCGAAATACCCAGACAGAGCATTGTAAATTTCTGAAATACTTACACCTTGAGCAAGAGCTTTGTTTTCATCTACTTTAATCATCAATTGAGGCAAGTTAGCCGTAAATGATGTATAAACCATTTGAAAAGCTGAGTTTTTATTTCCTGCTTCAATAAGTTTTTGAGCTTCTTCATAAAGTTCTTGCGGAGTTCTATCCCCCTTATCCAACAATTGGTACTCAAAGCCACCAAACATACCTAATCCGGAAATAGACGGTGGAGAGAACGATGCAATTGTCGCAGACGGGTAACTAGCAAACTCCGTCTTAATCTTACCTAAAATACTTTCCATAGAAAGGTCTTTAGATTTACGTTTTGACCAATTTGAAAGCTCAGAAACGATGAAAGCTGTATTTTCTCCGGAAAATCCAACCATTGTAATCGTATTTTCAATCCCCGGAATTTTTAAAAGCCTTTCTTCAACCTCGTTTGCAACAATATTTGTACGAGAAGCTGAAGAACCATCCGGCAACTGAATTTGAGTAAATATCGCCCCTTTATCTTCTGTAGGTAAAAAACCTTTCGGGATTATCCAAAACATCACAGACGTAAACAAAATAATTCCTGTAAAAACAGACATCGTCAATTTTGGAGAATTAATAAATACTTTTACACCATCCAAATATTTTTCTCTAATACCAGCAAACCAATCATCAAATTTTTGAATAAATTCAAAATCGGCTTTTTCTTCGCCTGATTTCAAAATCATTGCACAAAGCGCTGGAGCAAGAGTTAACGCAACAAGAGTTGATAAACCGATAGATGATGCAATACAAAGTGCAAACTGCCTAAACATCTGCCCTGTAATCCCTGACATAAATGAAACCGGAACAAATACCGCCATCAAGACAAGAGAAGTTGCAAGAACAGCTCCAAATACTTCGTTCATAGTAACTTCAGTAGCATCAACAGGATTTTTGCCCTCTTGAATGTGTCGTTGCGTGTTTTCCAAAACAACTATAGCATCGTCAACAACAAGCCCTACAGCCAAAACCAGTCCAAACAGAATTAAAAGGTTAATTGAAAAACCTAAAATATTCATGAATATAAATACACCGATTAACGAAACAGGAATTGCGCAGAACGGAATTAATGCAGCTCTTGCACTCCCCAAGAACATATAGGTTACAATACCTACAAGTAAAATCGCCAAACCAATCGCGCTGATAACTTCTTTAATAGACTCTCTTACGAATTCAGTTTCATCACGTTGGATTTTATATTCAATACCTTGCGGAAAACTTTTACTCAACTCTGCCATTTTTTTAGTAATTTTATTTGACAAATCAATTGCATTTGCTTCCGGCAACTGACTTACAGAAATAATAGCAGAATCTTTTCCACCAATACGAGAGAAGAATGAATAACTTTCAGCTCCAAGTTCCACTCTAGCAATATCTTTCAACTTAATTTGCGAACCGTTAGCTTTAGAACGAATGATAATATTTTCAAACTCTGAAACATCTTTCAAACGACCTTTTGTACGCATTGTAAGCTTAATCATCTGTTTGTTTTTCATCGGTTCAACACCCAAGTCACCTGCAGGAACCTGTGTGTTTTGAGTTTGAATAGCTGCACTAACTTCAGAAACAGACACACCCAAATTTGCCATTTTAGCCGCATCTAACCAAATTCTCATTGAATAATCCGAAGATCCGAAAACTGAAACTTTACCAACACCTTTAATACGCGCAAGTTCGTCTTTAATATAAATGGATGCATAATTTGCAATATACAAAGAATCATAAGTATGAGTAGGTGAATTTACAGAAATCATTACCAAACCTGGACCGCCGGTAGATTTTTTAACAGACAACCCGTATCGCTTAACTTCTTCCGGCAATCTCGGAGTAACTAATTGCAACTGGTTTTGAACATTTACAACCGCCATATCAGGGTCTGAACCGATATTGAAATACAAAGTTAACTGATATTGCCCGTTTTGAGAAGTTGAAGACATATAAATCATATCTTGAACACCGTTCAATTGAGCTTCAACTGGAGCTGCAATCGTATCGGCAACAACATCAGAGCTCGCACCGGCATAAGTAGCAGTAACAACAACCTGTGGCGGCGTAATAGACGGATATTCTTCCAACGGAAGAACTAACATCATCAGAGCCCCCGCAAGCATAATCGCAAGAGATATTACTATAGCGAGTTTTGGTCGTTTTATGAATATGTTTCCTTGTTCGTGTTTGTCGTTTGGCATTTTTGAATCCTTTGTTGTAATAAATAAGTGAATAAGAGAATAGGTAAATAAGTAAATAAGTGCTTATAACTCGCTTCGCTCGAAAATTATTTTTGGTGCATAGCACCCGAAACGAACTTATTCACTTATTTTCTTATTCACCTATTCATTCTCTTTTCCTTTTTTAATCTTCTTCATCTCTTCAGCAGTTACAATTGTAACCGGTTTTCCAGGAGTTACTTTTTGAAGTCCCTCTGTGACAATTCTATCTCCTTTTTGCAAACCCTCTTTAATAATCCAATTATCTCCGTTTTGCTCACCTGTTTTTACATAAGTAAGTTGAGGAAGATTGTTTTCGTCTAATTTATAAACATATTTTCCTGCTTGGTTTTCCAAAACCGCAGTAACCGGAGCAACCGGCACTTCTACAGGATTATTTGAATAAAGTTTTACCGTAACAAATTCACCATGAATAAGTTCATTATTTGAATTGTCAAAAGTTGCTCTCATCGTGATAGTACCTGTTGTTTGATCAACATTGTTGTCCTGAAAATCTTGAACACCTAGTTTTGCGTACTTAGTACCATCATTCATAACAAGTTCAACTTTGCGATTTTTATTATTTGTTTTATCCGCACTAGCTAACGCCTGAAAATCAGTAGCTTCAATAGGGAAAGTTACATAAATCGGATTTGTACTGTTAATTGTTGTCAAAGCCCCTGACGACGGTGTAACATAGTTTCCTACAGTAACATTAATTATGCCGACTTTACCGTTTACAGGAGACTTTACACTTGTATAACCAAGATTTCTGTTTGCATCATTTAATGAAGCTTGAGCAGAAGCCAATTGTGCTCTCAAGGCATCCCTCTGAGACAAAAGTTGATCATATTGAGCTTTTGCAATATAATCTTTTTTTACAAGTTCAGCAGCACGCGCAAGTTGCTTTTCAGCATAAACAAGTTGAGCTTTTAAATTTTTAACATTTGCAGCTGCAACACTAGAAGCATTTGAATATTCTGTCGGTTCAATTTGGAATAGCACCTGACCAGCCCTAACGTAATCACCCTCTTTAAAATAACTTTTCAAAAGATATCCGGAAATACGAGCCATTACATCAACTCGATACTTAGAAACTACACGCCCCGGAGCTTCAAAACTTCTAATAACATTCCTTGTTTGGATTTCTTGAACTGTAACAGATGGCGCAGGTTTGTTTTTCATCGCCTTGCCTTGCATAATAGTTCCAAATAATGAAAAGCCGTACCTAATCAAAATTGCCGCAATAACCACCGACAAAAATATTATAATATTTTTCTTCATTTGCTCTCCCTGTCTGATTAATCAGTAATATGTTGTTTTTACAACAATTGTATAATTAATTTTTTTTTATGTCAATAAAAAATTTTTACAAATAGTACATCTGGAATAATAACAGAATATACCCCTCACCCGTCACTTTGTGACACCCTCTCCCCGTAGGGGCGAGGGGTGAAATGATATTTATGCTACAATCAGATTATGAAAAAGAAACATAACTATAGTGAACAATCTTTGCGAAAAACATTATATTGCCCGCACAAGTTGGTTATACAGTCATCACGGCAAAAACTTTGTTGAAACAATGATTGGTTTAGCTGATAGAGCAGAAGTTAAAGTTGTTGATGATCAAATTGGTTGCCCGACTTGGACAGTAGAACTTGCAAACGGGATTGTAAAATTATTATCAAAACCATATGGAACTTACCATGTTTGTGGTTCAGGCTCTACAAGTTGGTACGGTTTTGCAAAAGAAGTTTATAAACAAGCAGGATTGGAAGTTAATCTTCAACCTTGCACGACAGCTGAATTCCCTCGTCCGGCAAAGCGCCCTACATACAGCGTAACGGATAACGACGGAATTTGCAGGAATTGGCAAGCTGCTTTGCACGATTATATTGAGTTAAGAGAAGTTTAGTAGCGTTGCGACTAATAATAAACTAATCAAAAATTAATAAGGTGCGAAAAATTTCGCACCTTATATTTATTATTTATCAGTTTTAGGTTTTAGGAATCCTTTAAAATTTTTTACATAACTATCTGGACCTTTCATTTCTAGATTTTTTTCTTCATCTGCTATGACTTCTTCTGGAGTAAGTTTCGGTGATGGAAGAGATTTCACTACTTGGGCTACTGGAGTAGAAGCTATAGCTCCACTAACTGCAGGTCCTGCCAAATGTTCTGGATTATTCATTTCCATTGCTTGTTCAATTGCTTTACCTGTTGCAATTGCTCCTTTTTTTATATCTACTCCCAAGCTACTCCAACCAGCATTTTCTAGCGGTAAAGTCTTTTTATCTTTTGGAGTCATAGGGATATTTCCTATTTTCTCTTCTTCTTGCGCTTTTAGTTCATATTTTTCACTAGCACTTTGTCCATTAATTTTAGGTACATTCATAATAATCTCCTTTTTTATTTGTAATAAGTACACACTTTATGAAATTATTAACGGACATTCGAAATAAAAACTTTAATAAATAATATGGATAATTAATAAAAATTAGCATTGACAGATTCTGAATAAGACGAAAATCTACACTGGACGCTAGATTTTCTGTCTTTTCAGAATGACAATATGTGAATAGTTGCAAATTCTCGTCATTCTGAAAGCTTAGAAAAATAATGCGAGTAACGAGCATTAATTTTTCTTGCTATTCAGAATCTATCAATGCTAATATTAATATAGTTAGTTACTAAATTAATAAAGTGAATAAGTTAATGAGAGTTAAGAGAATAAGTTCTTATCGGGTGCTCTGACCAAAATAACTTTTGAGCAAAGCGAACTAAATGAACTTACTATAGGCAAATATATAGTAGATTTTTTGTGTAAAGAGAAACGTTTGATTATTGAGCTTGACGGTTCCGAACATTTAGATGAAAAACAGGAAATACATGACAAAATAAGAGATGAGTATTTGAAAAATTTAGGATATAAAATTTTAAGAATTTACAATAATGAATTAAACAATATTGATAGTGTTTTAGAATATTTGAGAATAAATCTATAATATTTCCACCCCTCGCCCCAACGGGGAGAGGGTGTCACGAAGTGACGGGTGAGGGGTTCAAGCGACTTATTACAGACTAATAATCTAAACTGCCTAACAGTGCAAACACTTATTTTCTACAAATTCTACAAAAAAACATATATATACTATTATACCCCTCTCCCGCCTTTCAGGCACCCTCTCCCCGTAGGTGCGAGGGGTAATGACTTCGTAATCTGTATAAATACTTATAGATACTTTTTATGAAATTAGTGCTAAAAAAAAGACCGGCGTGAAAAGATTTTCCGGTCTACAAAAAGATTCGATTTGTTTTATTGAGTGAAAAGTAAAAAGTGAGAAGTGAATAGTCCTTTTCAGTGCTTACGCACAAAATTTATATTCAAAACCACTTACTCTTCACATCAAATTTCTACTTGCCGTACAATACAGCTTTTGCAGCAGCTGAATTTGGCAAAATTGTTTGATCATAGAATACTACAGGATAAATATCTGTAGGAGTTGAAACTACACATTTACTTGAATCTGCATCTTTGGCTGCAGTACTTCCCTCCGCCTTAGTTGCATTTGTATATGTACCTTTATCACAAGTTACAACTTTATTTGGTCCTTTTAAACCATTTACGTCAATAAACCCTTCACATAATTTACCTGTAATACTAGCTTCAGCGTCAGCTGCTTGACAGCCAAAAGCTTCTGCTGCTTTGTAAGCTAACATTGAACCATCATTAAAAAACAAATAAGTATCCGCACTTGCTTGGGTAATACTACTATCATCATCTGCACCTGCAACAAATGCATATTTATCAGGAACCCCACTTGCTTTAACAATATTCATACGAGCATTTAACATACTAGCAACTGTTTCCTCTCCTGTTGCTTCATCCTT
Organism: uncultured Candidatus Melainabacteria bacterium; assembly: GCA_934693235.1. Classification (GTDB taxonomy): domain Bacteria; phylum Cyanobacteriota; class Vampirovibrionia; order Gastranaerophilales; family Gastranaerophilaceae; genus Stercorousia. Next base: position 114,802 of record CAKUUY010000002.1, read on the forward strand.
ATCATTTTTTGCTGCATCTAAACTTGCAGCTTTTCCTTTACCTGTATCCGCAAAACTTCCACCATCCAAGGCAACATTCAGTGTTACACCTTGCGAAATTGCAGACAAAGCTTTTTTGTAAGCTGCTTTGTACTGTGCTCCGTTTGTTTGGTTCATCAATGTAGGCATAGTCATTGCTGCAACTACCCCAATAATACCTAAAGTAATCAACACTTCTGCTAAAGTAAATCCAAATTTACATGAATTTTCGCAGTGGGCTACGTGTGTAGCACCTTCAGCTAAAGTAAACCCAGCTCTCTCATTTGATAATTTCATAATCATTTCCACCTTTCTTGATTGTATACATGATTATTATACGATATTTATATCAATTTGTCAAGATTATTGATATAAATATCATTATATCGGTTTAGAATTATCTATATATTTTAGTAAGGTATAAGATGAAACTAGACAAAGAAATTATTGGACAAAAAATCAAGCAAAGACGCATAGAAAAAGGTTTTTCACAGGAAAAGCTTTCTGAAAAAATCGACATTTCACCCCGTCACATGTGCACAATTGAGAACGGAAATTCTTTCCCGTCACTTGAAACATTTGTTAAAATTGCACGAATTCTTGATATAGATATCAATGATTTCTTTAATCTTACCCCTACGAATAACGACAAACTCCGAACTGAAATATATGAACTAATTCAAACTTCATCAATTTCGGAACTTCATCTTATAAAAGATTTGATTTTTGCGGTAAAAAAACATAAATAATAAATCTATTTATAATTTTTTACATTTGCAAAATCCTACTAACTAATTTTATCGCTTCTGCAGAGAGAAAAACATTGCATATTTTATAATGTTAGTCTATAATTACCTTGAAACAAAACAATGCGAGGTGATTAATGAAAGGTATTGTATTAGCAGGTGGAGCAGGCACAAGATTACATCCGAGCACTATTGCGGTATCTAAACAACTTTTACCGATTTACGATAAACCAATGATTTATCACCCCATTTCAGTTTTAATGCTCGCGGGGATTCGTGAAATTTTAATAATTTCAACCCCCGCTGATTTGCCGAATTTTAAAAGACTGTTAGGCGACGGTAGTCAATTTGGTGTTGAATTTTCATACAAAGAACAACCATCTCCGGACGGACTTGCTCAAGCGTTTGTTTTAGGAGAAGAATTTATCAATGGAAACGATGTTGCATTGGTTTTGGGAGACAATATATTTTATGGCGGAGGTTTTTCAGGAAAACTCAAATCTATAGTAAAAAATATTAACCAAAATGGAGGTGCAACGGTCTTTGGTTACCCTGTTAAAGATCCACAAAGATTCGGTGTAGTTGAGTTTGAGCAAAGCGGAAGGGTTCTTTCTCTTGAAGAAAAACCCCGAGAACCAAAATCTAATTATGCAGTTACCGGACTTTATTTTTATGACAAAAACGTCGTCAAGTATGCAAAAAGTTTAAAACCATCTGCTCGTGGTGAGTTAGAAATTACCGACTTAAACAATATATATTTAAAAAATGAGAATTTGAATGTTGAACTTTTAGGACGTGGATTTGCATGGCTCGATACAGGAACACACAATTCATTACTTCAAGCAAGTCAATTTGTGAAAACAGTCGAAGATAACCAAGGAATTAAAATCGCTTGTCTTGAAGAAGTTGCATATCGAATGGGATTTGTTTCTAAAGAAGATTTGTTAAAAACAATTGAGAAGTATAAGAATAATGAGTATTTTGCTTACGTAAGAGATATTCTTGAAAGAAAATAAAATTTTTTATTTTTTAGCTATTTTGTAAAGATTATTTTAAAATTTTTCAAATACCCTTGTTTGTGCTATAATTAGTATAAAGAGGATATATAGGGAGAAAAAATGAGTAATCAACAAAATATGTTTGCAGACGGGAAAATCGTTCCAGTTAATATTAGAGAAGAAATGAAGCGTTCATACATCGATTACGCAATGAGTGTAATCGTAGGACGTGCATTGCCGGATGTTAGAGATGGCTTAAAACCGGTACACAGACGTATTTTGTATGCAATGAACGAACTTGGGATGACTCCTGACAAACCGTTTAAGAAATGTGCTCGTATCGTTGGTGAAGTTCTCGGTAAATACCACCCACATGGCGATACAGCGGTTTATGAAGCTTTAGTTCGTATGGCTCAAGATTTCTCTACAAGATATTTAACAGTTGACGGTCATGGCAACTTTGGTTCTGTTGATGGTGATGGCGCAGCCGCAATGAGGTACACAGAGGCAAGAATGCACAAAATTACACAATCAATGCTTGCTGATATCGATTGCGAAACAGTTGAATTTGAACCAAACTTTGATGGTTCACTGCAAGAACCATCTGTTTTACCTGTTAGACTTCCAATGTTACTATTGAACGGCTGTTCAGGTATCGCGGTAGGTATGGCAACTAATGTTCCTCCTCACAACTTATGTGAAATTGTAGACGGTACAATTGCCCTAATTGATAATCCAAATATTACAGTCGCAGAATTGATGGAATACATCAAAGGACCTGATTTCCCGACAGCTGCTACAATCATCGGTTTGAATGACATTAAACAAGCTTACGAAACAGGTCGTGGTTCTATCAAGATGCAAGCCGTTGCAAACTTTGAAGAGATTGCAGGAGGAAACGGTCGTCAAGCACGTACGGCAATTGTAGTAACAGAAATTCCTTATCAGGTTAACAAAGCAGCACTAATCGAAAAAATCGCTGAACTAGTTAAAGATCAAAGAGTTACTGGTATTTCTGATATTCGTGATGAATCCGACAGAGAGGGGATGCGTATCGTAATTGAACTTAAACGTGACGCAAAACCTGATGTTGTTAAAAATAATTTATTCAAGTTTACTCAATTAGCGACAACTTTCGGTGTAAATATGCTTGCTCTTTGCGGTAAACAACCTAGACTAATGAATTTGTTTGAAGTTCTTTCCGAATTTGTTGAACACAGGGTTGAAATCGTTACAAGACGTACAATTTTCTTCCTTAAAAAAGCAAAAATCAGAGCACACATTTTGGCAGGTTTAATTATTGCTTTAGGCTCAATTGATGAAGTTATTGAACTTATCAAAAAATCAAAAACAACTGATGATGCGAGAACAGGCTTAATGAGCAGATTTGGTCTTGATGTTGATCAATCAAATGCGATTTTGGAAATGCAATTGAGAAGATTAACCGGATTGGAACAAGACAAAGTTAAAGCGGAATATGATGAACTCGTTAAGAAAATTGCCGAATACGAAGAAATTCTAGCAAGCCGTCAAAAAATTCTTGACATCATCAAAAAAGAATTACTTGAAGACAAAGAAAAATACGGCGACGATAGAAAAACCCAAATCTTGCCTGAACAAGGAGAAGTTACTATTGAAGATTTGACTCCAAATACTCCAATGGCAGTATTTATTACTCACCAGGGATATTTGAAACGAATTTCTCTAGATACATTTGAACGACAAAACCGTGCAACTCGTGGCAAATCAGGCATTAAAACCAAAGAAGATGATGATATTCAACACTTCTTTACTGCGATGATGCATGATAAAGTTTTGTTCTTCTCATCTAAAGGTACAGTTTACAGTTTGAGCGTATACGACTTCCCAGAGGGTGGACGTCAATCTAAAGGCTTACCAATTGTAAATGTCCTACCAATTGACCAAGATGAAAGAATTACTGCAGTTGTTCCTGTAAGCAACTTCTCACACGATTTGAATTTGATTATGTTGACTAAAAAAGGATACATAAAACGTATTGAATTAGACAACTTCTCAAATATAAGAAGAAACGGTATTATCGCAATCGGCTTGGAAGAAGGCGATGAACTTAATTGGGTAAAACTTGCATCTGCAAGAGACGAGATTATTATCGGAACATCTTGCGGTATGGCAATCAGATTCCCAATTGAAGACTTGAGACCTTTAGGTAGAAGCGCAAGAGGTGTAACTTCTATGAAATTGAGAACCGGTGATGAAATTGTTGGTTGCGACATTGTACCAAGAGATTATGACGCAGACTTGTTAGTTGTAACATCTGACGGTTTTGGAAAACGTACAAAATTATCAGAATTCAGAAGCCAAAACAGAGGCGGAATTGGTTTAATTGCAACTAAATTCAAAACAACTTCATCAAAACTGGTTGCATTGACTATCGTAAAAGAGTCTGATGATATTATGATGGTTACTGCAAACGGTGTTGTAACAAGATTAAATGCCGGTTCAATTTCTCGTCAAGGACGTCCGGCAACCGGTGTAAGAGCCCAAAACTTAACAGATAACGATACAGTTGTTTCTGTAAATAAGATTTTGAACCCTGATGAAGACGAAACCGTAAAAAAAGATGTAGCAGCAATGGATGCTCAAGATGCTCAATCTAACGTTTCTCAGACAAGTTTGTTAGATAATGAAAATAAAGAATAATATATTAATTATTATATTTATAACTAAAAAAGTGGAAGGACTAATGTTTTTCCACTTTTTTTAGCTTAAAATTTGTAAAAATGGGGTTGAATTTTGTATAAAAAAAGGTTATAATGTAACCACAGAGTGGTAGTTTCTCAAGCTACCGAAGCTCTGACGAAGTCTAAACGGTTCTTAATTATTCAATTGAGAGCCGTTTTTTAATACAAATAAAATCATAAAAATTAGCAATAAACTAATATTGAAATTATCCATATTGACCCCCTTTCTAGTCGGGAACCGACCCGAAGTCTAAATGTGATTGTTAGTTGGTTTCCTTTTGAAAAGAGCCTCTTTTACTCTGTGTTTAAATTTTTAATGTACTGAATTTATATATTCTTTTGTTTTTTCGCGAACTTCTTTATCAACTTCAAAAATTTCATCTATTGTCGGATTTTCAATAACCACATGTTCATCACACATTTTTTTCGCAATTTCGTAAATGTTATAAAGTTTTATTCTACCGTCTAAAAATGCAAATACAGCCTCTTCATTTGAAGCGTTTAAACAAACTGTTGCTGTTCCACCTTTTCTACCCATTTCGTAAGCAAGTTTTACAGTCGGGAATTTTTCGTAATCCGGTTTTTCAAAATCCAAATGAGCAATTTCAGCAAAACTGAAACTTTTTGATTTTATTCCCTCAAATCTTTCAGGATAAGTAATTGCGTACTGAATAGGAATATGCATACTCGGCAAACCAAGTTGTGCAATTACACTACCATCAACATATTCAATCGCAGAATGCACGATACTTTGAGGATGAACCACAACATCAATTTTGTCATAATCAAACCCGAACAAATGGTGTGCTTCAATAATTTCAAGACCTTTGTTCATCAAAGTAGCACTATCTACCGTAATTTTTTTACCCATATTCCATCTCGGATGAGCAAGAGCCTGTTCAACCGTTGCATTTTTCATATCATCAACTGTTTTGTGAAGAAAAGGTCCACCTGATGCTGTAATTATAAGCTTATCCACCTGATTAATATCTTTTATACATTGATGAATTGCACAGTGTTCACTATCAACAGGAACTATTTTTACGTCATATTTTTTGGCTTCTGCCATAACAATATCACCTGCCATAACAAGTGTTTCCTTGTTTGCAAGTGCAATATCAATACCGTTTCTTATAGCCGTTAAAGTAGGTCTTAATCCAATTTTACCGGAACACGCAACAAGAATAATATCATTTTCTTTATCTGAACAAATTCTTTCAAGCCCTTTTTCCCCAAGACACGTGTATTTTGGTTTAAATTTTTCAGCTTGTTTTGCCAAAAGTTCTTTGTTATGGCCTCCTGCTAGAGCAATAATCTCAAATTTATCTTGAAGTTTTTCGATAACTTCCAACGCTTGCGTTCCAATAGATCCTGTAGATCCTATTATACTAATTTTTTTCTTTTTTGTTTCCATAATTCTCATCTTCTATCTTGTCAGGCAATGCCTGAGTTACTCTATGGTGTTGAATAAATATACCCAACCTACTGTTTTTATAAAAGTGAATAAGTAAATAAGTAAATAGGTGAATAAGTGCATTGCGCTCACTTCGTTCGAGTTAGTATTTAAGTGCGTCAGCACCAGTAACGAACTTATTCACTTATTGCCTTATTCACCTTTTAACTTAAATTAAATTTACTTATGAATTTCTGTAAACGGTTTACTTTCATTTACATAAGCCGTAACTTGTTTCAAAGCCGGTTTAAAAGCGTTTACTGTTGAGTTTCCACCTAGACATCCGCCTGTACATGCCATAACTTCAATCAAGTTACCCAAATCACAAACACCATTTTTAGCGTATTTTTTCAAATCTCTAACTGATTGTTTATTCAAACCGTCAATTACAACAGGTTTTACTTCAACATCTTCAGGAATTAAAGTTTGAACGGCTTTTGCAACTCCACCTGTTACACAGTAGTTACGAGCTTCTGCAGATGATTGAGTTTTGAATTCGCTGTCTTTGCATTCTGCAACTTGAATATTTCTTGCAACCATCCAAGCTCCGACTTCTTCATAGTTTAGAACATAATCAACATTATCGTTATTTAACGCTTCGCGTTTCTTAGCAACACAAGGACTAAAGAATACTGTTATAGCATCAGAATGCTCTTTTTTAACAATTTCTGCAGTGTAATACATTGGAGTTTTTGTATCAGAACGGAATGGTTTCATTTCGGGCAAATGCTTGTCAACAAGCTCGTTATAACCTGCGCAACAAGAAGTTGTCATAAATTTTTCGCCTTTTTCCATTCTTTCAATAAATTCTTCAGATTCATTTTTACTTGTAATATCTGCACCTTGAGCAACTTCATAAACATCAGAAAAACCTAATTCCATAATAGCTTCTTTCAATTGAGTTGCGGTACAAGGTAATTGACCAATCATTGCAGGAGCAATCATTGCAATAACATTTTTACCTGCTTTAATATTCTTCAAAACATCAATAATTTGACTTTTTTCGTGAACAGCACCGAAAGGACAAGCTGATGCACATTTTCCGCAAGAAATACATTTGTCAAAATCAATTCTTGCATGCCCGTCTTCACCTTTTGCAATAGCACCTACAGGGCAAGCATTTTCACAAGGAACAATAATCCTTTGAATTGCTTGGTAAGGGCAAACTTGAGCACACATTCCACAATTTTTACATTTTTCAGGGTCAATATGAGACTTACCATCGTGAACAGAAATCGCACCAAATCTACAAGTACTTTCACAAGGTCTTGCAACACACCCCTGACACAAATCTGTTACGTGAATTCTTGATGGAACACAACCTTTGCAAGCAGTTGTAAGAACTGTTAGAGGATGTTCTTCCGGTTTTTCCCTGTTTTCAGCATTCTTTGCTACTTCAGAAAGTAAAGTGCTGTCATCTGTTTCTTCAATTGAAGCTCCTAAACCTGCGATTGCTCTATCTCTAAGAACTGCTCTTTCTTTGTAAATACAACATCTGTAAGGGACTTCACTTCCTTTTGGACGCATGTCGTAAGGAATTAATCTTGTATTTTCTTCAAAATTGTCACTCAAATATGCTTTAATCAGTCTAACAAGGATATCCTTTTTCAACTGAGCTGTTTGTCTAGGTGTGTTCATTGCCATAATTTTCTAACTTCCTTCTTAATTAATTTTCACTGGTTACATTATCCCATAAACATGAAATTTTTCAAAAAGAAAGAAAAACGAAATATAAAGTTTTACTTTAACTTACTCCCTTTAAATTCTTCAATAATATTTCTCAAAATAAAAATCTGTTTTTCCGATAGTTTTGATACATCAATTGTTTGTGTTTTGTTTACTCCTAGTAAATAATCCGTGGAAACAGAGAAAGTTTGAGCAAGTTTAATTAACATATCAAGAGATGGAAATCTTGACTCAGATTCATAGGCACTTATTATTGATTTAGTTACCCACAACCTTTTTGCAAGCTGCTCTTGTGTAAGATTTTTCTGCTTTCTTAATGCTTTCAATTTTTTACCAATTTCAATCATATTTTTCTCCACTATTAGTAAACATAATCTACTATTCAAGTCGACGTATGGTAGACCTGTATAAACTATTGGTTGACAATAGTTCCCGAATTTGATATACTCTGCCTATGAAAAACAACAATCGAAAACAAAAAGCTTTTACTTTAGCAGAAACTCTTATAACTTTAGGAGTTATTGGAATAGTAGCAGCTTTAACACTACCATCCATAATTGCTAATTATCAAAAAAAAATTTTAAAAAATCGTTTTAAAAAAATGTACAGTGAGCTTACTCAAGCAACACAACTTTTGGCTGTTAATGAGGATATAAACATATTTGAATACGCTAAATCACACGACAGCCAAGCAGCACTTGACAAATTAATGTCACAAATGAAAAAGACATCTCGTATTACAGGAACAAGAGGTCACTATAACTATCTTTATCAGCCGCTGCACCCGGACAAAAAACATCGTCCTGGTCAATATTGTGACTTCACAACTACATATGCAAGTATCGATGGTATATTTTTCGTAATGGACAACTCACCAAACGACTTAAGCATCTCTGATCCCAAATTGTGTGTTGATACTAACGGATATTCATTACCAAACGCACTAGGCTATGACCTATTTGTATTTATTTTTACTCCAGACGGAAAACTGGTCCCTTTTACGTACAAATGGAATGTGCTCGTTACAACAGAAAAATTAGAAGATATTTCAACACAATGCACACCCTCTAACGGTTTTTCTTGCAGTTTTTATGCCCTTGAAGACAAAAATCCACAAAATCCAAACCAAAATTATTGGGAAGATTTTTTAAAATAGTACATCACCAAATCAGCTCAACTTTATAACTTGTAGTTTTTACATAAAAACAGACAAGCACGTATAAAGTATAAAAATAAAATATATCATTAATTATTAAAACTTGATTTTTAGTTACGCAATCAGAATTTTTCGTTTTTATCAAATTATCATTTAACACATGCAACAACCACAAGTTATAAAAATTCTCTTGTTCGTGTTAATATAACTCTATAAAGGAGAGAAGTATGAAAGCTATTGTATTCGATGAAAAATTGAAACTGGTTGATGATTATAAAAAGCCTATTCCTCAAAAGGGTGAAGCTCTTATTAGAGTAACTTTGGCAGGAATTTGCAATACAGATTTTGAGATTACTAAAGGCTATATGGGGTATAAAGGAATTTTGGGACACGAAGCAGTTGGAGTTGTCGAAGAAATCAATGATGAAGACCAATCTTTATTAGGCAAAAGAGTTGTTGCGGAAATCAGTTATGGATGCAAAAAGCCTGATTGTCCTTATTGTGCAGAAAAACTTTATCGCCATTGTCCCGATAGACATACTCTAGGAATTTGGAGAAAAGACGGAGTTTTTGCAGAATATTTTACAATGCCATTGGAAACTCTTTTTGAAGTTCCTGATAATGTCTCTGATGAACAGGCTGTATTTGTTGAACCGCTTGCTGCTGCTTGTGAAATTACAGAACAATTACACATAAAACCTTGTCAAAAAGTTATTGTTTTAGGAGATGGCAAATTAGGCCTTATTACAGCTTTAGAACTAAATAGCCAAAATATTGACGTAACATTAATTGGAAAACACCAAAACAAACTTGATATTGCAAAAGCACAAGGTGTTAATACAAAACTTTTGAACGATTTAAAAGTTGAAAAAATATATGATATTGTAGTTGAAGCAACCGGTTCAATTTCAGGATTTGAGACAGCTTTAGCTTTAACCAAACCCCGAGGAGTTTTAGTTTTGAAAAGCACAATCGCAGCATCAAAGGAATTCAATCTTGCCCCAATTGTAATTGATGAAATCACTGTTTTGGGCTCAAGATGCGGACAATTTCCTCCGGCATTAAGACTTTTAAAATCTGAAAAAATTAATTTCAAACCGTTAATTTCAGCTAAATACAAAGTAGATGATGCTATTGAAGCTTTTGAAAAAAACAAAGAAAAAAATGTTTTGAAAGTTCTAATTGAATTTGATAAATAAAATTATTTTAGGTAACATAAAATTATGACAGACACAATTGTAAAAGAAGAAAAACCGTTTTCCGGTTCTATAACGCAACTTGATAAATACATTTTGAAACAGATAATTGAGATGTTTATCATGGGTGTGTGCGTATTTACATCTATTATTTTTGCGTCTGACACGTTTATCACTTTGATTAAACAAATTTCATTATTCGGAATCCCGTTTAATGTTGCTTTAATGATGATTATTTTGAATTTGCCACAAGTTATCGTTATGACAATTCCAATGGGTGTTTTACTCGCAACAGTAATGACTTTAAACGGCTTAAGCCTCAAATCAGAAATTACCGTTATGAGAGCATGCGGAATAGGACTGAGCAGAATAGCGAAACCAATTTTTATTTTCGCCTTGGTAATGTCTGTTTGCTCTTTCATAATCAATGAAAGCGTTGTTCCTGTAACAACTAAACAATCTAAAGACCTTGCTTTATGGTCTTTAGGACAAAAAAATATTCCTGAGGGCAAACAGAATTTTGTATTCAAAGAACTTAACGATTTTGGAAGCATAAAAAGACTTTTCTACGTCGGATACTGCGAAAACAAAACTTTGCACAACATTACTGTCCTTGACTCTTCTAAAGAAGGAACAATTCAAATTCTACAAGCTGATGAAGGAAAAACTTCTCCTGAGGGGTGGCAATTTGATAAAGGAGCTGTTTATACTGTCGGCGACGATGGCCAAATTCTAAACACAACTCTTTTTGACAAATCAATAGTTAAATTCGGGCTTGATATGTCAAAAGAACTAAACAAAAATGTAGCCAAAGAAATGAATTTCACAAAATTGATTAATTATATCAGAACAAGCAAATTGGATGAAAAAGAAAGAAATTCAATTCGAATTGAACTTTATGACAAATTAGCATTGCCTTTAACTACAATTGCGCTAGTTCTAATTGGTGTTCCTCTTGCAATCACTCCACCGAGAGTTCGTTATAACAGAGGATTTTTGTTCAGTATTTTGATTATTTTTGCTTATTATTTAATAAGAGCATTATCCATCTCATTTGGTGAAGCCGGGACATTACAGCCATTCTTGGCTGCGTGGATGCCTAATATTGTACTAACTTTGATTGGCTCAATTTTGTATTACAAAAAAGTTTACACAATTGAATAACAAATTTTTAAATTTACAGGTTTTATAAAAATTGCAATGAACGAAAATTTATTCCAAAATAATTTCAAAAGATTAAATGATATCGACCAGAATATTTTAAATAATAATTCATTTAAAGATTTGGACGATAAAACATTAAAATTGGAATGTTTGATTGCAGAAAAAGAAGAAGCTTTAGATGCTTTAAACATGAAAATTAAAGGCGCAGAGCTTATCGGCAAATTACTTGATGTAATGGATTTGAAAATTCAGGCTAAAAAACTTGAAAATGAAATTACAGAATTAAAAGAACAGTATTCAAAAAGAGGCTTGGCTGAAAAATTAACAACAGTAATTACCCCTAAAAAGCCGAAGCCAAAACTTTCTCCAATCGTGAGATTAGCTCGTTTTGTATCAAGAAAAATTATTGCCAAAATGTCTAAAAAAGTTCAATCTATTTTTGACATGAGTGATTCTCTGGAAACATTAACCAGTATTAACGAAAACGTGGATGAACTAATAGCAATGAAAGTTCCTTATGGAGAAACAAAAGCGAATTACGAGAAACTAACAAACTATCTGTATCGCGCAAACAAAATCCGTTCACAGATTAATAAAAAAATGCAAAAATTGTAGTTTTTATATAAAAAATAAAAGAAATATTAATTTTATTGTTTGTCCCCCCTTGTTTTATTTTAAAAATTAGCGACCAGATTTTAATACTTTTTAACACCTTAACTATTCTTTTACTTGCTAAACTATTATTTTTGTCATAAAATTTTTTCTAGAGAAATAGCTAAGGAGATAATATGAACGAGCTTTTAAAAAAATCAGCAACAGAACAAAGCAAAGCTTTAAAAAATAAAGAAATTTCAGCTGTAGAATTGACTAACGCAGCTTTTGAAAGAATTAATAATTTAGAAGATAAAATAGGTGCATTTAACTCTTTGACCAAAGAGACTGCACTTGAAACTGCTAAAAAAGTTGACGAAAAAATCGCTAAAGGCGAAGAATTACCTCTACTTGCAGGTATTCCGCTTGCTTTGAAAGACAATATGAACTTGGTTGGCTCAAAAACAACTGCTTCATCAAAAATTTTAGAAAACTTTGTTTCTCCATTCAACGCAACTGTTACAGAAAAACTTTTGAATAACCTAGTTCCAATTGTAGGTAAAGCAAACCTTGATGAATTTGCAATGGGTTCATCAAACGAAAACTCAGCATTCAATAAAGTTCACAACCCATGGGATTTGAATAAAGTTCCCGGCGGTTCATCAGGTGGTTCTGCAGCTTCTGTTTCTTCTTGCGAAGCAACTTTGGCACTAGGTTCTGATACAGGCGGTTCAATCAGATTGCCGGCATCGTTCTGTGGTATTGTTGGTATGAAACCGACTTACGGCCGTGTATCAAGATACGGCTTGATTGCATTCGCTTCATCATTAGACCAAATCGGGCCTTTTGCAAGAACTGTTGAAGATGCTGCAAATTTACTTGAAGTTATTTCAGGTCACGACCCTAAAGATTCTACATCTTTAGACTTGCCAGTAGAACATTATGCCGCTCATTTGAACGATGACATCAAAGGTTTGAAAGTTGGTGTTATAAAAGAACTTATGTCTGAAGGTTTGTCAGAAGATGTTCAAAAAGCTCTTGAAAAAGCTATTGAAGATTATAAAAAATTAGGCGCTGAAATTGTAGAAATTTCATTACCTCATCTAAAATATTCAATTGGTATTTATTATATTTTGGCAACAGCAGAATGTTCTTCAAACCTTGCTCGTTTCGACGGTGTAAGATATGGATACAGAACTCCTGATGCTAAAAATCTTCTTGAAATGTATACAAAAACAAGGGCAGAAGGATTTGGACCTGAAGTAAAACGTCGTATAATGCTTGGAACTTATGCATTGTCATCAGGTTACTATGATGCATATTACAAAAAAGCTCAACAAATGAGAGCTTTAGTAACTCAAGATTTTGCAGAAGCATTCAAGCAAGTTGATATCTTGATTTCACCAACCTGTCCGAATACAGCATTCGAACTTGGCGCAAAAGCTTCTGATCCGTTGCAAATGTATTTGACAGATATTGCAACAATTTCAGCAAACTTAGCAGGCATTCCGGGGATGAGTGTTCCAGCCGGATTTGACCGCGACGGTATGCCAATCGGTTTGCAAATCTTAGCCCCACAATTGCAAGAAAGCAGATTATTTAATGTTGCTCATAAATTTGAAAGAGCAAACGATTACTATTTGCAATTGGCAAAAATATAATAAAACACAGAATATATTACAAAATTTATAGATACACTTGAACCCTCTTATACGCACAAGAGGGTTCTGTTGACTGAAATATGGAAAAGTTTTTGCAGAAGAGATAATAAAACTAATAGTTCCATTTAAGATGTATATCTTTTGAATAATGCTATTTCATCTCTTCCATCAGATTAATTCCGTCGAAAAACTTTTCCATTGGTATATCTAAGATTTTTGCCATTTTGTATAAAACAATTGCAGTTGGAGAAGTTAAACCCTGTTCCAGTTTGCTAACATAACTCAAACTCATATCAATCATTTCTGCAAAAGCTTCTTGTGTAATGTTTTTGCGTATTCTCTCAACCTTGATATTCCTACCTAATTTATATTTAATATTATCTTTCATTTAAAAATTATATAATCTTGACAATACATTAATAAGTGAATATACTGTTAATAGATGTCAATATATTGATATTAATAATAACATGTTGATAGGAGACGAGTATGCGACAAAAAGCTTTTACCCTTGCGGAAGTATTGATAACCCTTGCTATTATTGGCATTGTAGCCGCTGTTACAATACCAACACTCATTGCAAAATATCAAGAAAAGGCATGGAAAACTTCTGCAGATGTTTTTGATAGAAAATTAACAGAAGCATTAAACTTAATGAACACAAATGACGAACTTGTCGGCTACAAAAATGCAGAAGAATTTGTTCAAGCTTTCTCTAAATACGTAAAAATCGCAAAAGTTTGTAATAAAGATAATATTGATAACTGTTGGATTAAGGGAGAATCAGATGATGCAGCATTAGTTTTATCAAAGAACAACGGTCAAAAAGTACCAGAAATTAAATTAGTAAAAACATGTACCGGACTTGGCCTAAAAGAATCAAAAAATATCATTGAAAAAGTATATGCAGGAATACCACAAACCATAACTTGTAAAGATGAGGTAGCTAAGAAACAATTTATAGAAGATTTCGGAGCAACTAAAACAGCAGGATCAAATGATGACCTGGGCGAATTATGTAAAAATGGATTTTGTATTACAAGTGGTAGTATTCCAGCTGATGCCTTAATTAATAAATTAGGTGGCAGTAAACTTCAAGCAATTAAATTTATACGTGAATGTACCGAACTTGGACTGAAAGAAGCAAAAGACTTAGTTGATTCTGGAACCGTATATTGTAATGACTCAAGTAAATTGGCTAATTTAGGACTCGTTGCTAATAATCCCAACGTTATCATTTTTGCCGACGGTAATCAGGTTTTGTTACAATATAATCCTAACTGTACAAAAGTTGACTTAGGTTTCAATAAATGTGTCGGAGTTGTTTATGACACTACAGGAGCAAAAAAACCAAACGTTATAGGAAAAGACAGAGGAGTATTAATTAAATAAAAGCTAATTTTTTAAAACCACTTCAACAGCGGTCGGATTTCTCCACATTCAAGATTATATGGTTCGGCTTCCGGACTTGTCAGGATTGAATCTATTCTGAGACGTTCTGTTATTGGGTCATCCAAAAATACTTCTCCTGTTTCCCGATTAAACACAGATGCATAATTTAAACCTTTATTTACACAATATGGAAGTCTTATGCGATTTTCTAATTCATCATACCATGCCAGCCCGTGTATTCTGCAAACTATTCCCCTATACTCATAAAGACAACATTGTTTATCTATTAAAAACGGACATTTGTGCATCTTTGGCTGTTCTCGTTTAAGGTGTTTGATTTCTTCTTTAACTATGTGTTTTGTCTCAAACGGAAGATTTACAAAACCGGACATAAGATATTCAAGCTCTAACCTTGAAAACGGATATTCTCCAACTTCACAACAAGAAGAGCAGCCCTCTTTGCATTTAACAAATTCGCACTGTTCTTCAAAATATTTATCAAGTTTTGGAGTTAAAACCTCTTTTAGAAACTTTTCATATCTTTGTAACATTAGTGCACCTTAACAAGAAAATGTTTTCTCCCCTCTAATATTACATCAAAGTCTAAAGTTTTATCAATTTCTTGATATTCTTTTTTTCGCATTATCACAAAAACATTTTTATCATTTAAAATCTTGCCAAGTTTTGCCATTTCTGCTTTATCATCAAGAGTAACAAACAAAACATTTCTGTTATCCATGTCAGTCGGAATTCCATAATAATAAACTACAGAATATTTTCTTTCATCATTTAAAACTGCAATTTTTTTACCATGTTCCTGCGAATATTTTGCAAAACGCATAAGATCATTTTGTCCAAAATTATAATCCATTTGATAGAATAATTTTGTTCCAAATGCTGATGTTATTAGGATTAACAACACATAACATGCAAAAACACCTTTTGGAAATTTTTTGATTGCGCAAATAATACTTGAAATTCCAAAAAGCAATACAAGAACAATGCAAAACCATTTAATTGTTAGAAAATCGGAATAAATTTGGGCAGGAAGAACAAATTGTGCAAAGCAAGTCAAAATTCCAGCAAAAATACAAATTCCGCCAAGAATGTATACTGTTAAATTTATTAGCTTTTCATATTTTTTGTTAAACATGTAGTCTTCCCAAACAAAACCCAAAATACAAGCTGTAAAGAAGTACACCGGCAAAATATAAGTAATCAATTTTGTACTGGATGAAGAGAAAAATAACAATGTTACAACAAATGCTATCCCGTTGAATAACAAATATTTTTGAGAATTAGAAAGTTCTGCAACAGAGAACTTTTTTATTGATTTTAATTTTGTTATTCCAACTGCGATTGCAGAAAAAATCCATGGAACAAGTCCCCACAAAATTGTTAGGAAATAGAAATAAAACGGTTGTTCTCTATTAATTTCATTTGAATTGAAAAATCTCTCAATATGGTGTTTAATTATATATTCTTGAAAAAATAATGGATCATGAATTTTGAACATAACCAAATGCCAAGGCAGAACAATTAAAAAGAATAGCAAAAAACCAGGTAAAATATATTGCGGTTTAAACACCTGTTTAAAAGTTTTGTTTACAAGAGTAACAAAAAACATTACCGCAAATGGAACTATAAATCCAGGAATTCCTTTTGCCATAACCGCTAAACCGGAGAATATATAGAATAACCACCAAAAATATTTTTTATTTTTATCCTGAACAAATTGAGTTAGAAACCCAAACATTATAGAAAATCCGACACAAGTTGTTACAACAATATCAAGAATTGCAAATTTTGCAAGCATGACAAACTCAAGAGTTGTTGCAAGAATTATAGCTGAAATTACACCATATCTGCGGGAAACAACTTTTTTACCCGAAAAATACAGAAGTAATGTTGAAAGTGTTCCATACAATGCGACCGGAAATCTTGCTGTAAACTCGGTAACTTTTCCAAAAATTGCGAAAGACAAACATTCTCCCCAGAAATAAAGAGGCGGTTTTTCAAAGAAAAATTCACCATTCAAATATAGTGTCAAAAAATCCTTGCAATGAAACATATCACGTGCCATTGAAACATATCTTGTTTCATCTACATCCATCAATGCGTAGTTTCCAATATTAAAAAAGAATATAAAATAACAAACAATAAGTAACCCTAAAAAAGTAAACAAGTCACCATGTTT
This sequence comes from uncultured Candidatus Melainabacteria bacterium, assembly GCA_934693235.1. Classification (GTDB taxonomy): domain Bacteria; phylum Cyanobacteriota; class Vampirovibrionia; order Gastranaerophilales; family Gastranaerophilaceae; genus Stercorousia. The sequence goes on from CAKUUY010000002.1 coordinate 131,783, forward strand.
TTTTATATAATCAAAAATTTTTTCCATCTAAAGTCTCCCTTAATTCAACTCTAGATATTTTACCATAAATATCACTAACAGTCTGTTAATTTAAGGAATTTTGAGCAAATAACAACAATTAAAAAAATTAAACTACTAACCTTACACGCTTGTAGACAAAGATGGCGCAATATTAATAAATTGACGCACTAAATCTCTATCCCAAAGTTTTCCGGCACCATCTTTCAAAATTTCACAGGCCTTTTCGACACTCATCCCTTTTCTATAAGGTCTGTCTGAAATTAATGCATGGTAAGTATCTGCAACAGCTACAATTCTTGCCGCTAATGGAATTTCATCACCTTTTAAATGCTCAGGATAACCACTTCCGTCTATATGTTCATGGTGATATTTTACAATCGGAATTAAGTCGCGAAGAGCTTCATTCGGCGCAAGCACTTTTTCAGCACCTATTACAGGGTGTTGCTTCATAATTTTCCATTCATCATCTTCAAGTTTTCCCGGTTTTTTCAAAACATTTTCAGGAATACCAATTTTACCGACATCGTGAAGCAATGCACCTAATTTAATTCTTTGAACTTCATCCTCAGGAAGATTGATTGCACGCGCAAGAGCTTCTGAATATCTTGAGACAGAAGTTGAATGACCTTTTGTGTATGGATCCTTTGCATCAATTGCACTTGCTAAAGAGTTTGCAAGTTCCAACAAGTGGTTTTGAGAAACAATTTGTTCATTGTTGAATTTGTGAACAAGTTCTTCTTCAAAGTTTACACCAAGCTGAGAATGACGTTTTGCAATAACTTCCGCATAAGAATGCAAAGCATCATCATCCCAGAAGTTAAAGTCTGATGAACTTACGATTGCAGACATTCCCTCTTTATAACCTTTGGCTTGGGAAATATACATCGCCTGTTCTGCAAGAATAAGAAGTTTTTCTTGATCTCTACTACATTCCGGATAAGTTGCAATACCGACAGAAACTTTTACAGGTCCAACGTCATCAACAAAACAACAAGATAAACAGTATGTAATATATTCTGCCAAATATTTAGCATCAGCCGTATCAGTATCAGGAAGGATAATCGCTATCTCATCACCGCCATAACGGCCGGCTTTATCGTTACTTCTAACATTTTGTTTAACTTTTTCTGCTAACAATTTAATAACTTCGTCGCCTTTTGCATGCCCGAGTTCTCTGTTAATTTTTGAGATGTTATTTACGTCAAGCATAATGATAGAAAGCTTTGAATTGTTTTCTTCAGCTTTTTTAAGTTCCACAGACAACACTTCTTGAAAACCTCTATGAGTGTACAATCCAGTTAAAGTATCAGTATTTGCATATTTGTTAGTTTGTTCAAGAAGTTCAACATTATCCATAAATAACGCACAATAATTTGCAATAAATGAAAATAACCCAATATGATTTTCTATATTGTCTTTTCCAATTACCATAACACCCTTACAGCCACTAACAGAAATTAAAGGCAAAATCAATGTTGGAGATTGCTGTACATATGGAATATTTAAGAATTTACTGTTTTCACATACCTGAGATGAACAATTTTTGAAACATTCAATAACAGGATTTGTATCATCTGACAAAAATAATTTTGACGTATAAGTGCTTCCCATCGAATTAAAAAGTTTTACATTTATACATTTTGATTTGTCATGATATGAACCAAAAGCGGTAAAAACATTATTTAATTTTTCAATAAACAAATTATGAACTGCACTAAATAAATCATAAACAGTTTTTTTCTTGCTCAACGTACTATTCAAATTATTTACTAATTCTGCGTAATCAATAACCCTATGAGAACTTGCATTCGCATTGCCCATATATCCGGCATACATTCTGTTTGAAGTTTTGTTTGTATTAAAATTATTAATACGAGCAACAATATCGGACGTCTCAGCAGAAATAGGATTTGAAACTCTCTTTACTTCTTTTTCTTCAGATTTTATTTTAGCAGGTGTTTTTAATGCAGGTTTTTTAAGCGCATTTAGCTGCTTCGACAACGGGTTCGAAACAGTTTTTTTGCTTTTTACAGGCGACTGAGCCTTTGATTTTTCTGAAATTATTTCTTTATTTTCGTTCAAAATCTACACCTACACACATTTGTTATAAAACACATGATAAACTATTTTTGCCTAATTTGACATTTTAGTTTACATTACTTAAGACTATTTTATTATTAATTCCACCGAAAAACAATACGCCATTTAGATGGCAAAACTCACCATTTTTACAAATGGTCTACCTATATAATATTACTACATTAGTAGTATAACACACAAAATTGTTTTTTCTTGATTTTTATTGATAACTTTTACAGAAATTAATATAACGTTCAGATATTTTTACAGCCCAAAAGCCCAACCATAAATATAAGGTTGAGCTATAGAAAAATTTACTAATCCCTTTTGTCTGGTGTTATACCAAGCCTAATACTTTTTTGTACCAAGAGAAAGTTTCCACTTCGATACCATTAAAAGTTGTTTTTAAACATTGATTTTTCAGATAGTTTTCAAATTCATCGTTAAATTTGGATTTTGTAGTTTTTGGTTTAATCGTTTCTGAAGCTAATACTGTCATAGACCTACTCCTTTTGTTTCCTAAGTGACCATATATAATTCATATGTAAATTATAACATATATTATTATCTTTTTCTAGTGGGGGGATACTTGGTAACAGTCCAAAATTTGCACCCTGTGCAGAAAATATGATTGTAAAATTTTGTTAAACATTCACTTAACTTATTGACATTAAAATATTAGATAGAATTTACCTGTTTTTCAATTGCCATGGTGAGTGATTTTTATTGTTTTAGCAGATTAAACTCAATTTTTTAATTTTTGCACAAATACACTTTTTCTGTTATAATGTCGGTAAGTTATTATACAGATTAGGAGAGTGGCATTATTAATAAGAAGTTATTATTTTCGGCGTTATTATCACTTTTTTTGGTAGGGACTCAGGTTCAAGCTATGGTTCCGGAAGCTAATTCATTATACCAACAAGCTTGTTCTGCAGAATACAAAGAGGATTACCAAACCGCAGTTGACAAATTACAACAAGCCTTGGCTCTTGCAGGAAACGATGTAATGATTTACACAAAACTTGCCGGTGTGTATAGTGAGATGGGAGAATATGAAAAGGCTCTAGAAACATATTCAAAAGTTCTTGAACTAAAACCATCTGATGGATACATTTACTTAAGTATTGGCAGCATTTACGAAAACCAAGGAAAATATTTAGAAGCTCTGCAAGCCTATAATAAAGTCGCAGAAATGTGCCCTGAGTACTTGTATAATTACTTAAACATTGCAAACGTTCAATACCAGTTGAGAGATTACAAATCGGCAATCGAAAATTACAACAAATTTTTATCTACATATTCTCAACACCAAGATGCTAGAGAAAATTTGGCCGCATCATACGTAAGTGACGGGGATTTTGATAAAGCAGTGAGCGAATATAACACTCTTTATACAAAAAACCCGACAGGCTTTAAAAACTTTTCTAACTACGGTTTGGCACTATTCCAAACAAAAAATTATGACAAAGCTTGCGAATTTTTAGAAAAAGCAGTTGAAGCAAATCCGGAAAACACTTCTGCTCATATCAATTTAGCACTTTCTTATCAGGAATTAAATAAAAATGATTTAGCATTAGCGCAATACGATGTCGTATTCAGACAACAACCGGCATTGCACTCAGTTCGTTTTGATTATGGCAATTTGCTAGCCGACATGGGACAAAACGAAGCTGCCGTAGAAAATTATAAAATATATATCGATCACTATCCTGAAGATGCCCGCGCTTATCAAAATATCGGCATTGTTTACAAGCGTTTAAATCAACTGGATAACACAATTGCAAGTTATGAAAAAGCGCTTGACCTTCAAAAAGACAGCAAAAATGCCGATTTAGAAGAAGATTTGGCAGAATGTTACCATTTAAAACACGATTACACAAACGCATTGAAATATTACAATGAAGCACTTTTAGTCAAAAAAGATGACTACAATTTGAGATTTAACAAAGCCTTAGTTCTTCACGCAATGAAAGATTACAATGGTGCAATTGACTTATATTCAGAATTGTTAAAAGAAAAAGCTAATAATTCAATTAGTTCTAATCTTGCATCAGCCTACGTTTCTTTGGGTGAAGAAAACTTAAATGTTCAAAACTATACTTTAGCAACAGAGTATTTTGAAAAAGCTATTGAAAGTGGAACAAAAGACAGTTTTGCATACTATGGTTTGGCAAAATCATACAGAGCCTGCGGAATTAATGAAAAAGCTACTGAATACTACGAAAAAGCTATCGCTATGGCTCCAGACAAAGTTCAATACAGTAAGGAATTTGCAGAATTCATTGCATCTTCAAATAAAATGCCTGACGTAAAATCTTCTGACATGAACGATGAAATTAAAGAAATTTCGCTTTCGATGGATTCAATCAGAGCAGGTGAAGCTGCTGATGAAGAACAAAATAAGTCATTTATTGCAAAAGGTGATGAAAACTATAAAGCCAAAAACTATGATACCGCAATCAAAAACTACCAAGATGCTTTGAAAATTAACCCATCTGATGAAATTACATTATTGAAAATAGGCAACATATACAAACTTAAACAAGATAGCAAAAACGCAATAAGTTTTTATAAAAAATCAATTGTTGTAAACCCTAATTATGCTGACGGTTGGTTTAACCTAGGGCTTGTTTACGCTAATGACAAAAATAATAATAAAGCCAAAGAAGCTTTTCACCGCGTAATTACACTAAATCCAAACTACGGATACGCTTATTATGCACTCGGAATTGCTTATGAGCAAGATGGAAATATCAAGGAAGCTTTGAATAACTACAAAATTTTCTTAACTCATAGCAAAGACGAGGTAACAACAAAAGCTGTTGAAACAAAAATTAAGACACTTGAAAAATGAAGAAAATAGTTTTATTACTTTCAATTTTGTTGACAATGTTTTTGGCAAGCGCCTGTACCGGAGACAAAGCTGCAATTTTATTTAATAAATATCCGATTACCGAGAAAAACATTTATGATTATTCAAAATCTTTTCTTGTCGGGAGACGAATTTATTACATTATTTTGATGCCCCAAAAAGTAGAATCAAGGTATTTGTATATTCAAATAATCAAAAAAGACAATAATTACGGACAATTTGCATACAAGCTACAACAAACATATAATATACGACTAAAAGACGAAGAAATTAATTATCATACTGACTATTTTGTGTTAAATGAAAAAGGCTACTATTTCATGAAAGTTTACTCAAAAGACAATCCACAAAAAGTCTTGGCACAAGCAGATTTTTATGTAGGGAAGTAGTTAAGGTGCTACGCACGTAGCCCTCTGTGACAATATTTGTCCATACCTCATATATTGGTATTTAGTTTGTAGATATTTTTAGTAACTTTTAACAAAACTCAACTTAGAGCAGGGGGAATAAAAATTTTTGAAACTTAGATTACGCAACTCATAGTTCATGAACCCAATTTTCTACTATTTCTTCACTCGTGCGCGATGACAAGTTGTTGTACATAATAACAGATTACGAAGTCAATTTGCCACGATAGTGGAATGAACAATAACTCGTTAGCGAAACAGACGACAAAAACAGCCTTTGTTTGAGCGATTAGCGAGTTTGGCTGTTTTTAAGTTGAGCTTACGAGTTATTAGTGAATGTAGCGTGTGGCTGGTTTTGTGGAACTTTTTACACAAAAAGTTCCCGCCGTCCGCGCAGGACTAATATAGATTTTTTGTCAACAAATTACTTTACATACTATAATGACAGTTTTGGTTTAATTATTCAAGCAATAATTATAGATTACGAAGTCCAATCTACTTTCTTTTTTCATCAAAGAATTTCTGCAAAATTGCATTGCATTCTTTCTCCATAATACCGCCATAAACTTTTAATTTTGAGTTCGCAAATTTCCTCAAATCTATCTTTGTGCCCAAAGCTCCATAATTATGGTCATAAGAGCCAAAATAAAGCGTTTTAATTCTGGAATTTATTATTGCCCAAGCGCACATCGGACAAGGCTCTAATGTCACGAACATCTCACAATCATCCAATCGCCAATTATTAAGTTTTTGTTCTGCTTCTCTAATTGCAAGAATTTCCGCATGAGCCGTCACATCGTTCAACATTTCTTTTTGATTAAACGTTTCTGCAATTATTTCTCCATCCTTAACGATTAGAGCCCCGACAGGAATTTCTCCATTTGCTTTTTGAGCTAAAGCTATCGCACGTTTCACTTAAATCACCTCAACCGCATTTGACAAATTTAACGTCAATTCTACACAAAAACCACATTTTTCATCGCTATGAAGTTTAATTGTCCCGTTCATCGCCTCAACAAGCCCTTTTACAATAAACAACCCCAACCCAGTTCCACGAGTTGTGCGAGTAGTATTGTCATCTAACCTTATAAATTTTTCAAACAACTTATTCAGTTTTTCAGGCGGAATAACATTGCAGTCATTTTTAACAAATATTTTTGCCTTATCATTTTCGGTATAAGCCTCCACAACAATTTTTGAATCTTCGCTTGCATATTTAGCAGCATTTTCAAGCAAGTTGCCAAAAACCTGAATGAGTCTATCTTTGTCTGCATCAACAAGTGGAAAATCTTCACTGATATTGAAAACTATTTCTTTTTGGGATTTATTTTTTATCAAAATTTTAGCTTCCTCAAGAACCTCTGGGATCCAAACTTGTTCGACTTTTGTTCTCAATCGCATTCCCTCAATATCAGGAATTGTTAATAAATCTTCAATCAAGCGTTTCAAACGCTCTGATTGAGCTTTAATTACACGCAAAGATTTTTGGCGAGTTTCATCATCAATCGTGATATCTTGACGCATAAGTCTAGACGTATACCCCTGAATACTTGTCAATGGAGTTCGCAACTCGTGACTGACGGTATCAATTAGATTTGAACGAAACTCATTTAATTGTTTCAATTCCACGTTATTTTTTTTCAGCTGAATATAAGATTTATGAATCTCAGTTGCCATTCTGTTAAATTCAAATGCCAAGAAAATGATTTCGTGAGGAGTGAAAGCCGTTGTCAAAAGTCTGATTTGACGTTCATAATTCCCTTTTGAAATCGCAATAATCCCTTTAAACAACTGTCTTATATTGATGTACAAATAGTAAGTGTAAAGCCCGACAACAAAAATTATCGTCAATGTCGCAAACAAGCAGGACAAAATAATTTTCAAACTATTATTTGTAATTGCTTTGCGCGTAACTTTTTCAGTCGTATTTACAATTATTGTAATTTTCGGCTCTTCTTTTGAAACATAAACTAACGGCTGATTTTTCACATCCCCAAAAATCATAGGTTTGTTTTTACGTAAATTTTTTGGCAATAAAGCTATTGTTTCTTTGTAAGCTTTATCCGTCAAATTATGCTCTGCAATTAAATCTCCATCATTTGTAAGAACATATATCTGTCTTTTATCATCCGCAATTGACCTGAATAACTCATCTCTAATCGCATCAAGTTTATATGTTGCAACCAAATACTCGTTATTCTGCATTTTTACCGGAACTGTAGCCTTTTTATCCTTTTTGTTGCGTTCATGAATTGAGTCTAACTTTGATTCACTAACTATTTCAAGCTTTTCACAATCAGGCAAAGATTTAGTCACCTCTCGCAAATAAGCAGTTCTCGCAGCAGGCGTTTTAAAATACTTTAAAGAAAAAACGACTTGTTCAAGATTGCTCGACACTGTTTTGTTGAAAAAATCAATTTCGTCAGAAACCATATTTGCAATCAAAACCGCAGATTCTCTAAGCTGATAACGCATTGAATGCTGGTTAATATTATTGATGATAAATCCGCTAATTGAAGTCGGAATTATTACCGCAAATACAAAAACTATACCAATTTGTTCAACAATTTTCAGATGTTTTTCAAACATTATTCTTCTCCAAACGGAGTTAATTTATAACCTACATTTGTCACAGTGTGAAGATATTTCGGATGTTTTGTATCCGGCTCAATCTTGTTTCTCAACCCACCTACGTGAACCCTCAACATTCTTACATCTTCATCACTGTCATATCCCCAAACTTCATCTAACAAAGTTGCAAGTGTAACAGGTGTATTAAAATGTTGCATTAAACAATACAAAATCTCAAATTCTGTCGGAGTAAGTTTTGTTTTTTTGTTAACAACGACAGCCTCAAGAGTTTCAGGAAAAATCTGAATATCCCCAGCATTCAAAACCTCGTCAGACATAACTGTTTTATCTTCAACTTGATTTCTTCTCAAAAGCACACGTATTCTCAACAGAACTTCTTGAACATCAAACGGCTTAACCAAATAATCATCCGCTCCGCAATCAAACCCCTCTGTCTTATCATCAATCGTTCCCTTTGCAGTTAACATCAAAATAGGAATGGCAAGTTTCGCCTGACGAATATTTTTACAAACATCAAAACCATTCATCTTTGGCATCATTACGTCAAGTAAAATCAAATCATAAGAATTATTCAAAGCCTTGTTTAAGCCTTCTAATCCGTTACAAGCCGTATCTACAAAATAACCGCTTGCTCGAACATCAAACTCCAACAACTCTCTGATTTCATCGTCATCATCAACTATTAAAATTCGTTTTTCTGTCATATCAAATCCCTTTTTGTATATACAATTTTATAAAAATTTCCGATTTATTGCAATTGATTATAAAGAAATATTATACGACAAAAAGACCTCCGAAATTCAGAGGTCTTTTATTTATATCTGACATCAAATCTTCAAACTATTTGCGAAGAGCTTGATCTACAGCTACTGCAACAGCAACAGTTGCACCAACCATAGGGTTGTTACCCATACCGATTACACCCATCATTTCTACGTGAGCAGGAACTGATGAAGAACCGGCAAATTGAGCGTCACCGTGCATTCTACCCATTGTATCTGTCATACCGTAAGAAGCAGGACCTGCAGCTACGTTATCTGGGTGAAGAGTTCTACCTGTACCACCACCTGATGCTACTGAGAAGTATTTTCTATCATTTTCCCAGCACCATTTTTTGTAAGTACCAGCTACAGGGTGTTGGAAACGAGTAGGGTTAGTTGAGTTACCAGTAATTGATACATCAACACCTTCACTAATCATAATAGCAACACCTTCAGAAACGTCGTCAGCACCATAACATCTGATTTCGCCTCTTTCTCCGTCTGAGAATCTAGTTTCTTTAACAACTTTTAATTCGCCAGTTTTGTAATCATATTGAGTTTCAACTGATGTAAAACCATTAATTCTAGAAATTACATAAGCAGCGTCTTTTCCTAAACCGTTCAAGATAACTCTCAAAGGATTTTTTCTAACTTTGTTAGCGTTTCTAGCAATACCGATAGCACCTTCAGCAGCTGCGAAAGATTCGTGACCAGCCAAGAAACAGAAACATTTTGTTTCTTCTCTCAAAAGCATAGCAGCCAAGTTACCGTGACCGATACCAACTTTTCTTGTGTCACCTACTGATCCAGGTACGCAGAATGCTTGCAAACCTTCACCAATCAAGCTTGCTGCATCAGCTGCAGTTGCAGCTTGTTTTTTAAGTGCAATAGCTGCACCCAATGTATAAGCCCAAACAGCATTATCAAATGCGATAGGCTGAATTCCTTTAACAATAGCTTCAACATCAATGCCATTTGATTTACAAAGTTCTTGAGCTTCTTCTAGTGATTTGAAGCCATATTCAGGTAAAACTTTGTTCAATTTAGCTTGACGTCTGTCTTGTCCTTCAAATTTTACTGTCATTTTATTTTCCTCTTAATTGTTATTTTACAAATCTTATGGAATAAAGTAGCGGATTAATAACTAAATAACACTTAAAATGTAAAGCACTTATTCACTTATTCACCTATTTACTTATTCACTTCCTAAATTAATCAACTCTTGGGTCGATTTTCTTAACAGCTTCAGCAAATCTGCCATAAGTGCTAGTGAATTTATCAAGAGCTTCTTTTGGATCCATTCCTTTTTTAACAGCATCCATGAATTTGCCCATGTGAACGAACTTGTAACCGATGATTTCATCATTTTTGTCAAGTCCTAGTTCTAGAACGTACCCTTCAGCCAATTCAAGGTATCTAGGTCCTTTTTGTTTTGTTGAGTAAATAGTACCAACTTGAGATCTCAAACCTTTACCTAAGTCTTCAAGACCTGCACCAACAGGCAATCCGTTATCAGAGAAAGCTGTTTGAGTTCTACCATAAACGATTTGCAAGAACAATTCTCTCATAGCTACGTTAATAGCGTCACAAACCAAGTCTGTGTTAAGAGCTTCTAACAAAGTTTTACCAGGAAGAATTTCACCAGCCATAGCAGCAGAGTGAGTCATACCTGAACAACCAATTGTTTCAACAAGTGCTTCTTGAATGATACCGTCTTTAACATTAAGAGTTAATTTGCAAGTACCTTGTTGTGGAGCACAACAACCACAACCATGAGTCAAGCCTGAAATTTGTTTAATTTCTTTAACTTTTGTCCAATCGCCCTCTTGAGGGATAGGAGCAGGCTCGCCTTTAACGCCGCGTTTTACACAGCACATTTCTTCTACTTCTTTTGTTACTTGTATACGATCCAACATTTTCTATTACTCCCTTCGGTTATATACAAGTTTTATTCTACGTGCTGAAAGAATTGAGTCAAGAAGACTTGACATATCTGTGAAAAACCTGCATAATAAAGCCATAACAGTATAAGAGGAGAAAACAAATGAAAGAAGAATATTCAAATCAACACAGACGTTGGTATGACAAAGATCCTGTTTTGTCTCAAGCGGTTCAAACACTCGAAAAATCTGATGACGAAACACAAATTAGAATTGCACTAAACTTAATCAAAATTATCATTGAACACAATATTGAAGATGAAAAATTTGAAGCAGTTGAAGACATTATCAACGCTGTAGGTTCAGGCATTGACGACAACCGCAAAGGACGCTGGTACGACATCGACAACACATTGAGAACAGCTATGAACATGCTTCAGAATTGTCCTGCTGCAACTCAACAAATTATTGCAAAAGAAATGGCGACAATGGTGCTTGATAAATTTAATAAAGAAGAAGACACAGACGATGAAGAATAAGTTTTTAGGCCGGTATAAATTAATACCGGCCTAAATTTTCAAATTTTTATCTTCATTATAAATCTCTAAGAATTCTAATTAGTATTCACTTACAACCTAATCGTCCGCATTACCAAGTAGTATCTGTAATCCCCCCAATACAGTACAATTGAAATAAAATTATTTTCCAAATCGGTTGTTTCCAAAAATGTATCAGGTGCAGGTTTTCTTTGCGAACTCTTAACGTGTTTTCCAACAAAATCATACAATTTTACTTGGAATTTTTGTGACGGAGTTAGTTTGGCTTTCGGCAAATTCGCATCATAAAATCCCATAGGAACAATTTCTCTATTATAAACAGGAATTATATATTTTACTTTGCCTTGAACTTTAAACAGAATATACCAATTACCTTTATGTTCACGCGGGGTTAACAAGTAATACCCCGGTTCAATTGTTGTGTTTTTGAAAAACAAAGGAGACGTTAACCTAAACAACGGATAAGGTGACCACGAAGTATTTTGCACATCATACATTTCCCCAGGGTCAATATCGTGAACATACGAAAAATCTGCAGGTTCTAAATCTCTATAAATTTGCTCATAATCAGTATCAGCAAAAGAAACTTGCATTGTCAAAAATATTGCAATTAAAACTAACAAAAACTTTTTCATATATCTATTTTAATTATTTTATTAAAAAAATCAAGGTTCACCATAACTCTTTTGAAAAATTATTTTATTTATTATAAACTTAAAAACAAATAAAAATAGGAGAAAATTATGCTAAAAGGACCATTTTTGGATAGAAATTGGATGGGACAAAATGAGGACTATGCCTCATCTGATATAGTAATGCTTGGAATGCCTTTTGACGGAACTGTTTCTTACCGCTCAGGATCAAGGTTTGCACCGGAACAAATCAGGCTTGCAAGCTGGGGATTAGAAGAGTACTCCCCCCGCTTCGACAAACATTTGGAAGACGTGAATTTTCATGATGCAGGGGATTTAGAATTTCCGCTTGGAAACACTTACAAATCACTTGATTTGATTGAAGAAAATGTTGAGCAGATTTATAAAGACGGCAAAAGAGTTTTCGGAATTGGCGGAGAACACCTTGTAACTTTGCCTGAAATCAAAGCTGTTGCAAAATTTTATAAAGACTTGGCGATTGTTCATTTTGATGCTCATACAGACTTGAGAGAAGAATATTTGGGCGAAGAAATGTCGCATTCTGCAGTAATTCGCCACGCGTCAAAAATTGTCGGACCGGAAAATATTAAACAAATCGGAATTCGCTCCGGAATGAAAGAAGAATGGGAATTTATGAAACAACACAACACCCTTATTCACGAATATTCAGGACTTGACGAATTAAAAAGTAAAAAGATTTTTGTAACCGTAGACCTTGATGTTTTAGATCCATCTGTAATGCCTGGAACAGGAACTCCTGAAAGTGGCGGAATGCAATTCAACGAACTGATGGGATGGTTTGAACACCTGAAAAACTTTGACATTGTTGGAGCAGATGTTGTAGAACTAGCACCTGATTATGATGCATCAGGAGTTTCAACCGCAGTAGCAACAAAAGTTATTCGAGAATTGTTGATGGTGATGTAGTAATTGCGGTGAAAAGTGAAAAACCATATCAGTTTGGATGTTAAACGAATACTATTGTATATGGTGGGGCAATTACCCCACCATAATTAGTTGTGATAAATTGTTACGATACTGCAAATCCGGCTTCATATAAGTAATCCTCATAATCAACTTCACGAGGTGCTTTACCTGTTTCTTCAATCAAAACTTTTTCCGGATAACCACCACTATCACGAACAATTGTATGAGTTGTTTTAGATTTTAATACACCTGCCGGAATTTTAGAAACATCTCGAATTTCTGAACGATACAAACAATTTTCATCTTTATTAAACCATTCACACTGAGTTGTTTTTAATGGATAATGAGTTTGGCGAGACTTAATCACACCATCTTTGTTTTTAGTCGTATTTACTGTTTTCGCCCAAGGAACACGACTTTGTCTACTTTCTGCCGTATATTGAATTTCAGATATACCAACATCACCATTATTATAATTAGTATAAGAAAAATCTGTGCGATTTTCACCATTTATAAGACTTTCAATACGCCCCTCTTTGTCATATTTTTTATGCATTAAACCTGATTTATCTGTTCGCTCAATTGTTGACTTTAATTTCCCGTTTTTGCCAAATCTATCGATTTGAGCTAACGAACCATCTTCATTCATAATGACTTCTTTTGTCAATTTTCCACTTTTATCATAATATCTTGAAATATTATACGGGCCTTCCAACTTATCAACACGTTTTCCACCATTTATCAATTGTAATTCTTGATTTTCTTGGAATTTAGGAAGATTTTTTTCAATCTTTTCAATAAACTTTGCTTCCGGATTTATTTTGACACTATTTGTTGCTTTTGTTACGCCTTTTTCTGCAACTTCAGTTACAGCTTTACCACCTTTTCCTCTGGTCAAGAAATAAAGGGCAGTAGCAGAAAGAGTAGCTAGAACTCCGCCTCCGAGCATTAATCCTGCTGCAGAATCAGCATTCTTTTTATCGCTATCATTCTCGTTATCCTTTACTTTCATCCAAGAGTTTTTTTCTTCGCCTTTGAATGCGACATTAGGTCTTGTTGCCCAGTTGTTGGCATAATTATAATACCCGAAATTGGAACCTATTGCGTAAACCATTTTTTCTCCTTTGTTTTATTTCCCTATTTATATAAAACCAAATGGCTGAAAACATTGCTAGTCCACCCCGCCCAGCATAGCATAGCATAGCATAGAGGCATTATATCTGAATTTGAGCCTATTTTAAACTCATGTTTACATTTCGTTACAATCTCAATTGTGTAAAGTCATAGGTCAAGATACCTACCCCGCCATCATTATTTATGATAAAATAATTTTGAAAATAAAAATAGTAGGGTGGAATCCCTATCTCGCCGTCATTGAATTACAAAGAAGAAAAAATATGGTATTAGATAGAATAAATTTTTTAAAAGATGAAATAAACAAGGCAAATTACAAATATTACGTTGAAGATAATCCAACGATTAGCGATTATGAGTACGACAAAATGTTTACGGAGCTCAAAAAATTAGAGAGCGAAAATCCTCTTTTTATAACTCCCGACAGCCCTACGCAACGTGTCGGTTCAATTAGCGAGAAATTCTTTCCATACAAGCACAAATATAGACTTTACAGCCTTGATAACACTTACGATTACGAAGATTTGACCGATGACTGGTACAAAAAAATCGTCAAAGAATATGGAGAACAAGAACTCGTTTGTGAACTTAAAATCGACGGACTTGCAATGGCTTTAACTTATGAAAACGGAATTTTCGTTCGTGGCGTAACTCGAGGTGACGGGATTACGGGCGAAGATATTACAAACAACCTCAAAACTGTCAAATCAATCCCTTTAAAGCTTTTTGAACCGGTAAGCGTTGAGGTTCGTGGGGAAGTTTATATGCCCAAAGAGTCCTTTGAAAAGTTGAACAAAGAGAACCTTGCAAAAGGGGAAAAACTTTTTGCAAACCCTCGTAACGCCGCAGCAGGCTCAATTAGACAGCTCGATAGCAAAATTACGGCACAGCGCGATTTGTCAATGTTTTGTTATACAGCAATTTTTACAGGTGGTGTAAAAGATGTGCCTAAAACACATTACGAAAGCCTTATGTACTTAAAAAAATTAGGTTTTAAAGTCAATCCGAATATAAGACTTTGCAAAAACGCGAAAGAAGCCGTTGAATACTGTAAAGAATGGGACGAAAAACGTTTCTCGCTTGATTATGCAACAGATGGAGTAGTAATAAAAGTGAATGATGTTTTGGTTCAACAAGAAATGGGATTTACTTCTCGTGCTCCGAAATGGGCAACCGCATTCAAATTTCCACCGGAAGAAGTAACAACAAAGCTTATCGCAATTGAAGAAAGCGTCGGAAAAACCGGGGCAATCACTCCGGTTGCAATACTTGAACCGGTTCAACTTGGCGGAAGCACTGTAGCACGTGCAAGTTTACACAACTTTGACGAAGTAGGAAGACTGGATGTTCGAATTGGTGATAAAGTTTACATCAAAAAAGCTGCAGAAATTATCCCAAAAGTAGTTAAAGTTATTGAGGATGAAGAGCATTACAAATTACCAGAGTACACTCCACCTGAATTTTGCCCGTCATGTCACTCTAAACTGACAACACACGAGGACGAAGTTAATTTATATTGCGACAACCCTGATTGTCACGCAAAACGTTGCGCTAAAATTGAATATTGGGTATCAAAAGATGCGATGGATATTAACAATATCGGTCCATCAATAATTGAACAACTTTATACAAAAGATTTTGCAAAAACTCCTGTTGATTTATACAAATTGACTATGCAAGATTTTATGCAACTTGATTTAGTTAAAGAAAAATCAGCTTTCAATATGTATAACGCAATCCAAGAAAGTAAAAATCGTCCATTGCAAAGACTTTTGACAGCATTTTCAATTAAAAATGTCGGAAAAGAAACAGCAGGAGTACTTGCGAATGAATTCGAAACACTTGAAAACCTTGAAAAAGCAACTGTAGAGGAGCTTTCAAAAGTTGAGGGGGTAGGAGATGTTATCGCCCAAGATATTTTTTGCTTTTTTAGAAAGCCTGAAACTGTTCAAATGCTTGCAGAACTAAAAGAATTAAATGTTGAACCTGCGCCGCCTGCCCAAAATATTTCTAACAAATTCAAAGGAAAAACTTTTGTTTTGACAGGAACATTACAAAATATGACGAGAGATGAAGCGTCTGAAAAAATTAAACTTTTGGGCGGAAAGACCTCTTCATCAGTATCTAAGAACACCTCATTTGTAATTGCGGGTGAAAAAGCCGGCTCTAAATTAGACAAAGCAGAAAAATTAGGTGTTATAATATTGACAGAAGATGATTTTCTGAACATGATAAAATAAAAGGAAGTGCAAAATATATGAAAAAAAGAGCAAGAGTAATACAAATATCGGGTTTACGAGGAATATTAATGGCTATTTTTATAGGCGGCTGTTTAGCTGCCGGATTTGTCGGTTTCCCCGCAATTTGTGCGATGAAATTATGGAATTATGTAGCAAACTTTGCACCATTACCATTAATTAACTTTTATCAAGGCTTGATGTTGTGGGCAATTGTTGCAATTTCAGGATTTATTATCAATGACAAGAAAAAATTTATTGTTGAATTTCAAGCTCCACAACAACTAAGCGAAAAAGAAATGCAAAAGTTGATGGAACGCGTAAAAATTCAATCTCAAGCGCAAATCTTGAATTCAATGATTATGAAATCATCTGATTTGAAACCGCTCAATGAAGTGAAAAATCCTATCGAAAAAGCAGAATTGAAAGAAGAAGAAAAAAAGTCTGAAAAAAAGGAGAATGTATGAAAAAGTTTTTAATTTCAGCCACAATTGTAGGTTTGGCACTAGGTTGTGTATCTGTACAAGCAATTTCAGAAAACATTGAAAGAGGGTATATTTCAGTTAACACATCTGCGAACGCTGAACTTGCGCCTGATGTTGCAGAAATTTCTATTGCCGTAAAAACTTATGACAGCAAATCCATGCAAAAAGCGACTTTGCAAAACAAAGAAATTTCAGAACAAGTGATTACCACACTAAAATCAATGATTGACTCCTCAAAAAGCGATTATATTAAAACTGCTGATTTCAGCGCAACTCCACTTTACTCATATTCTGGAAGCAAAAGAGTTTTCGACAAATATCAAGTATCAAATTCAATTATAGTTCACACAAAATCAATTGACAAAATCGGTTCAATGATAGATAAATCAATTGCATTAGGTGCTACAGATGTAAACAGTTTAAATTTTTCCGTTTCAAATTACGAAACACAATGTAATGATTTATTAACACTTGCTGCAAAAAAAGCATCTGCAAGAGCAAATGCAGTTGCAAAAACAGTTCCGACAACATTAGCAGGAATTAGAACAATGGACATAAGCTGCAGTACAAGCAACACATCTCGTCCGCAGTATAGAATGCTAATGTCAAACAAAGCAATGACAATGGACTCAGAATCAGCAGGCGCTCCAACAACTATTGAAAGCGGAGTTATCAAGGTATTTGCAAACGTAAATGCAACTTATTTTATAAAATAAAATTAGATTTATATTATAAAAAAGGTGAAACTGAACGAGTTTCACCTTTTTTAATTCTTAAATTTACACATCTGAAACAGGCGGCAAATCGATACTTTTCAATCTTTGTTCGATTCTTCTGTACCATTTCAAATGTTGTTTAAACAAAATTTTATATTTAGTAATATCACCTTGCGACATTTCTTTGAATTGGTTGTCACAAGTTTCACTCAAAGCATGTTCCAAATAATGAGTCAATTCTTTTCTACTCATTTTGTCTAATTCATTACCCTGACGAAGCTCAATACGCTTACCAAATTCAACAATAACCTCAGGTCTGTTATCTCTAAAAAACGCATAATCCACAGCCATCGGAATAAGGTTAACTTTCCCATATCTTTTTACTGCATTTTCAGCAATATATGCTAAACCCGTTTGAAATTCAATAGGTCTGAAATGAGGAGGTCTGATAATTCCCTGAGGGAAAATGCAAAGAATATTTCTCAAATCGCCAACAACATCAACAGAATATTTCAAAGCCTTCATTGCAGATTGTGGAGATTTTTTGTTAACAGAATAAGCTCCACCACGTCTCAATAGAGGGAAACGATTTAATTCTTCAACCATCAGACGAATTTCTTTATGAAAAATTCTGTGAGTTGTATTATACAAAACAATGCCATCCCACCAATTGCAGTGCGGGGCAAAAAGGATTGTCGGAACATCTTTTTCTGCTTCAAAATAATTTTCTTCACCTCTATATCTAAAGGCAAAAAAGCGATTTTGCAACATGTTAAAGAAAAACATACTCGCAACCCATAGCCAAAACTTACTAGTTTTTGCCGGTTTAAATTTCTCCTCTTTGTTCCTCAGCTTTGTGGGTGGAACGTCAGAATATAATTGTTCCTCTACTACCATAAATCAATTGTACCCCGAGAATAAAAATAAGGCAAATAGACAAGTGGCTAATTTTAAGAAAAATTAACTGTATATGAAAAGAACATAAAACCGCAAATGGGAATTGATAACATTTGTTCGTTTAAATCTTACCAATCTGAAGCGACTTCATCTTCGTCATCTTGAAGAGCCGACAAATCTCTGTGTTCAGCCCCATCAAAACCATCAGGCAACATATCATCATCCGGCCAAACAGTATCTTCATCATGACGAGATGCACTCAAATTCAAAGATGCGGTTAAATCAGAATTACTCAAATCAGTTTCCGATAAAATACATCCTGCCATATCGCAATCAGAAAAATTACAATAAGTCATTTCTGCATAACTACAATCTGCGCCTGTCAACAACGCGTCTGTGAAATCACATTCCAAAATCTTTGCTCTTGTAAAATCTACGGATGTCAAATCCGTGTTTGTAAAATTAACAAATGACAAATTACAGTCTGCAAAAGAGCTCGAATTCAAATCAGCATCTGTAAAATCAACTTCGGACAAATTTATACCTGAAAAATCAACTTCAGACAAATCAACTTCTTCTTGGTCTGCTTTCCATTCATTAAATTTTTCCGGATTTTTTCTCAATAATTCAACTAGTTCTTCTTTTGTATAATCTATCATTTATTTCTCCTTTTTTGATTAAATTACTGGGTTATAAACTCTCTTAGTTATTTTCGCTCAAATAACCTGCGACAAGTACAGCTTGTGTTCTGTTTGCAACTTTTAATTTTTTGAAAATACTATTCAAATGCGTCTTTACCGTAACCTCTTTTACAAATAATTTATCTGCAATCTGTTTATTACTTGCCCCATTTGCAACCATTTCTAACACCTCTTTTTCTTTTGAGGTTAACAAATCTGGCGGCAATTCTTTTTTAGTGGAAGTTTTAAGCGGAGTTTGCCATTTGGAACGTCTTAAAACAGCTTCCATTCGCGCCAAAAGATTTGGTAAAATAAATGGTTTTACGATATAATCATCTGCCCCGATTTTCAAACCAGCAACCATTTTTTCTTCTTCGTTCACTGCAGTAAGCATTATTACAGGTAAATGTTTTGTATTTTCGTTTAAACGAATCTCTTTCAAAGTTTGCCATCCGTTCATATTTGGCATCATAACATCAAGTAAAACAATATCAAAAATTTTACTTTTATCTGCGAGTTCTTTTAATGCCTGAACACCATCATATGCTACAGTCACATCATAGCCGTAAAAAGGCAGGGCATCTTTTAAATATTTGGAATTATCGTCAACCAGTAGAACTTTCGTTAATTCCGGCATTATTTAATCCTTATACAATCTTGTTCTTCAATGCTTTTAGGGCTGCTTGAAGTCTATCATCAACTTCCAATTTTTGCAAAATGTTTGCAACGTGGGCTTTTGTAGTATTTATACTTATAACAAGAATTTGAGCAATTTCCATGTTGCTGTAACCTTCTGTCATAAGTTTCAAAATTTGAGCTTCACGAGAAGTCAAATCGTAATCTTTTCTATTATCATTAGTTTCAATAGTTGGGGAATTTGCACTTGCTTTAAGCACAATATGCGCAATACTGGGGTCAAACCAAGCAGCTCCATCTGCAACAGAGCGAACAACTTCTATCAATCTTTTAGGATTAATTTCTTTTGAGCAATAAGCGTTTGCGCCAGCTTTAAGACTGTTCAAAACTTCTTTTTCATCATTATGAGAAGTTAAAATGATAATTTTTACATCTTTGTTTGACGAACGAATTTGTTTAGTTGCCTCAATTCCGTTCATATTTGGCAAACCCAAATCCATAATTATCACATCCACATTATTACTATTAAATATCTGAATAGCTGTTTCTGCAGAATCCGCTTCGTATATATTCTCGACAAAATCCACACTTTCAAATGTTGTTTTTAGTCCAAAACGAGTAAGTTCGTGATCTTCAACTATCAAAATATTTATTTTCATATACTTAATTCCTCTTTTGTTGGGGCATAGTTAGGATTTAAAAGTAGAGATTTTTTGAAATATCTCTGCGCATCCTGTTTAAGTCCCTGATTTTTTGCAATCAATCCTTGATAATAATAATATCTAAAATCGTTTTCGTCAATATAATTTGCAACACCAAGATATTTTTTAGCCTCAAAATAATTTCCGCGTTCAAGTTCAACACGGCCCAAATCTATCCACGCATCTTTGTAATTCATATTTATCGCAACTGCTTTTTTCAAGTATGCAATTTCTTTTGACTTATCTTTCAACGCAACCTTGTAGTACGCAACCCAACTATCTGAATATGTTTTCAAAATTTTTTCATATATTTCAATAGCTTTTTTATCTTTACCTAATTGTTCGTACGTCTGAGCGACCTTAACAGAACAAATTGAAGATGTTTTATCCTTGTTTTCAGCGTCTTTATAATACCTCAAGGCATTTTTGTAATCACCCGTTCTAAAACTCAAATCACCTAAAACAAGTAAAACAGTCGAATTTCCACTATCAAGTTTGTAAGCTTTCATTGCAGTATCTTGAGCCTTTTCAAACTCATGCATATCGTAGTAAACTCGTGACAGTATTGCGTAAACTTCTTTATTATGTTTCTTTTTGGTTGTCAAAGAGCTTTGTAAAGTTCTTAAAGCTTTTGCATATTCATTTTCGTAATAATAATAGTATCCCAAGTGATACATTTTTTCAGAATAATCTTTTTGTGATTTATACAAAACATACTGCTCAAGAGATTTAACTTTTTTGGAAAAATCTGTTGTGTATAGATTTTGAGTTTTTATGTAATCAACCATTTTCAAAGCATTTTGAGGCTTTCTTCCTTGTGACAAAATTTCTGCTTTCAGTTTTTTGTAATTAAGGTTTTGAGCATTCATTTTTATTGCAGTATCAATATAATTATTTGCCTCTACAAAATCATTTGATTTCAAATAACCGAGTGCTGCAAGATAGTTTGCATAATCAGAATTTGTCATAAGTTCTGTATTTTTTACGAGCTCCGACGTAGCTTCTCTGCTTTGGTCATTATAAATTATGTTTGAAAAAACTTCTCCAAGATAAATTTCATCATCTTGTTTTAATTTCTTTGAAATTCCGTAATACAAATTTATATCACCAACCAAAAAGTCAGACAATTCTTTATCTTCAATTTTAGAAGCTGCTAAATCTGCGAGTTCAAAAAAACCGATATCTGCCATATTTTCAGCCATCTTCATATATGCATAATCGTTTTCATCCATGGTCTCAATAAGGTTTTTAAAATCCATGTAAGAAGATTTTACATTGCTTTGCATAAACCTGTCAAAAGCGATTACATACTGATTATGGAGACTATTATGAGTAAGTGTTGCTTTTTTAATCGGGATAGCAATTGTGTTTACCGGAAATGGCTGTGGAGAATACGGATTTGCCGGTTGAATAGCATCAAAACCCTCTCCTAAAACAGGAGCGGACAGACACATGATTAAAACAACTGTATAAAATAATTTGTTTTTCAAACTACTGCAACCCTCTTTATTTTACATTCCCAGAATAGTAAAAATTAAACAATTCTGCAATATGTTTTTGTTCATCCGTTGAATTTTCATTAATAATAAAATTATGAATATCAAGTAAACTATAATGACTTAAAATCTCTCTATCTTCTTCCTTGAAACTATGATGATTTTCTGTCAAAAATACTAAAATAATCTTATCAACAGGAATATTTAAGAATGAATCGACCAAATTTCCGTCAAAGTGTTTGTTTTTACCGGAAATTAAAATATCAATAACATTTTGAATAGGCATCTTGTCACGATAGTGACGTTTTGAAGTAATTGCATCAAATACATCCGCAACTGCCAAAATTCGACCTCCATAAGGAATATCTTCCCCACTCAAATGCCTGTAATAACCTGAACCATCATATTTTTCGTGGTGAGAACACGCAATTTCTGTTATTTGTTTAAAATCTTCTGATGTATGAATTTTTTCCAAAATATCATGCGTAATTTTTACGTGCTCTTGAATATGTTTATATTCTTCATCAGTAAGCTTTCCTTCTTTTTGAAGAACAGAATCTCTAATACCGATTTTGCCGATATCATGCAGAATTGCAGCCTTTTCAACAATTTCTCTATATTTTTCATCACACCCGAGAGCTTCTACCAACAACATAGAATATAGTTTTACACGACTTGAATGACCTGCTGTAATCTTGTCACGAGCATCAATTGAAGTAGCAAGTGTATCAATAAAACTTTCAAACAAAACTTTTTGCTCTTTATAAAGTTCTTTTTGTTGTTCAAATAACTGAGCGTTTTCAAGCGCAATAGAAGCACTTCCACCGATTGCGACAAGCAAGTCTTCGTCCCCTTTTGTAAATACTCCATTATTTTTGTTAAGAACCTGAAACGCACCAATAATCTCTTGATTATTATTTTTAATCGGCATACAAAGAATTGTTTTTGTTCTATAACCTGTTTCCTTATCAATATCAGGGTTAAATCGCGGATCATTATATGCATCCGGAATATTTAAAGGTTCTCCGGTTTTAACGACATATCCGGCAAGTCCCTTATCGGCAGGGAATCTGATTTCTTGACTTCCTAAACCCAACGCGACTTTGCTCCAAAGCTCATTTTTATCTTTATCAAGCAAGAAAACTGTACATCTGTCGGCTTGAATTGCAATCTTTGTTTCTTCTGCAATAACTTTCAACAAAACATCAATATCAGTCACAGCAGTAATTGAACGCCCGATTTTTACCAAAGAAACCAAGGGATCACTTTTTATCGGAAGAGAAAAATCTAATCCGTTTTGTATTTGCTTAATTCTCGTCAAAACATAACCCATTATAGAAAGCTCATCACCTACATTCATTGAAAGATTTTTTGCTCTTTCAAAATGCATTAAAGCAGTGTTTTTACTCCCCTCGCCAAAATCAACCGTTCCTTTTGCATATTCATTTGCAATTTTTGCTGTATTGTTCTTTGCGAATTCTGCCATATACTGAGCATCATTCAACAAATCTAAAACTTTTGTATAATTATTTTTATCCTGTAGATAAAGCGCCATACCAAGCAAACTTACGCTGATAGAAAGATACCCTGACTCATTTTTAAAATTTTCTCTTGCAGTCTTAAAAGTTTCTATCGCATCAATATAGTTTTTATCTTCTAAAAGAGTCAACCCTTTTTTTATAATATCTGTATCACACTTTATCATTTCTTAACCCTTGTATATAAATTATGCAACTCTATATTTTTATTGTACAATATTTTTTAGAATAATACAAATTTTTTTTATAGGTGGTTTAATGGAAAAGATTACAATACTTATTCCTGTATACAATGAAGTTAATACATTGGATAAAATTTTAGAAAAAGTTGAACAAGCTTCTTTTTGCGGACTTGAAAAAGAAATAATTCTTATTGACGACTATTCAACAGACGGAACAAAAGAATTATATTCAAAATACCCGTATAAAGTTTTGTATCACGAATACAATCAGGGCAAAGGAGCTGCATTGAGAACTGGATTTAAAGAAGCAACCGGAGATATTATTGTTATCCAAGATGCTGATTTAGAATATGACCCTGTTGATTATGAACCGCTTGTAAAATTAATCTTGGATGGGAAAGCTGATGTTTGCTATGGTTCCAGGCTATCAGGCGGAAAACCATCTCGTTCATTTATGTTCCACCATTTGCTAGGGAATAAATTCTTATCTTTGTTAACAAATATTCTTTACGGTTCAACTTTGTCTGATATGGAAACTTGCTACAAAGCTTTCAAGGCTGATTTTATAAAAGGAATTGAAATCAAGTCGAACAGGTTTGATTTTGAACCGGAAATTACTGCAAAAGTTCTAAAACGCGGAGCTAGGTTATACGAACTACCTGTTTCATACTACGGAAGAGAATTCGCAGAAGGTAAAAAAATTACTTGGCGTGATGGAATTCATGCTATAATTGCATTAATAAAGTTTAGATTTACGGATTAAAATAGGAGTAAAAAAAATGAAAAAAATTATTTTATCATTATTTTTAGCGGCTACACTTGCAGCACCGACTCTTGCTGCGACCTGGAGCGCAGTTGACAGAGTTCCTACAGTAGGAAAACAAATTTTGACAAAAAACAGCTTGCCAACAACTACAAAATTTGTTGTTACAGAAACAGAAGTAACAAACAGCACATCAAATTCTAACAACGAACTCTACATTCCAAAAACTGATTTGGGCTACACAGGCAACGACAACGAGGTTGCAGCCGTTATAACTCAACAAATCGGTGTCGTAATAAATGCAAACGCGTCTAAGAAAAAGTTTGTATCAAACGTAACATCTGCCATTGCAGGAAACTTTACTGATACAAGTCTTGAAAACACTGCTTTAATTGCGAATGAATTATCTCTAAAAAATATGTCCGAAAAAGACAAAATGAACGCTGATATTACAGGTGTTGACTTAATGATTCAAGCTGGTTACAATCCACTTGCAATGATTGTTGTTTTGGGTAAACAACCAGGAACTTCTTTAGATATTCTAAAAAGTCAACCAAACAACTTTAGACGTACAATGTATATCTATGATTATTTGTCATATAACTACCCGTCTAAAGTAAAAGCAGGCTACAATTGCAAAGAATACAAAAATTTCATAGCATATATTCAGCCAACAATTACTGAAAGGAATTCAAATAAAGCTAAATTGGCAAAATTCCAAAAAGAACAAGCCAAATTAAAAAAAGAAAGAGCTAAACAAATCGCTAAATACAAAGCAACAGGCGGTTTGAACGGATGGGATGCTTCATACACTATTTTGAAAAACTTAGCTGAAAGTGCAGAAACAAAATAATCAGCTTATCTAAAAAAACCTCCTTTAAAAGGAGGTTTTTTATTGCGCAAAATTTAATTATAATTGTAGCCGACAATGGAGAATAATTTATGAACGATACTATTGAAACAATTCAGTGTCCGGCTTGCGGAAAAGACATGCACAAAGTCTTTATGTCAGAGAGTGGCACTTGCCTAGATGTTTGTATTGACGGATGTGGCGGGATATTTTTTGACGGTCAAGAACTCAAACATTTTGATGAAAACAGTGAAAATATTGATGAATTAAAAGAACTCCTAAAAAATAAGAATTATACTCCCGTTAATGAAGACAAGGTTCGAATATGTCCTGTTTGCGGAAACAAGATGGTAAAAAACTACGTAAGCGCCAAAAAAGAAATTATGATTGATGAATGTTATAACTGTGGCGGCAAATTCTTCGACCACGGAGAATTGATGAAAATGCGTAACCAATATGCGACAGAGGAAGAGCGTCGACAAGATGTCCTTGCAACCTCTTATAGAGAATACGGAGCAGAACTCCAAGCAATGGAACTTCAAAACAAAATAAATGAAGCAAAACGTTCAAAATTCTTAAAAATCTTAGATAGTTGGTTTTTAGGAAGATAGATTATAGTCTATAGATATGATTATTCGCTAGTTATTCAAAATTATTAATAAAGGAGAGAGACTTCCGTCTCTCCACCTCGCAATCTATATTCCAAAACCTCCACCAAAAGAATCTGCCATTGGATCTTGGTAAGATGGACTCAACGGGTCCATTGTATTCATTGGATTAACAGGGTCATACAAATTTTGACCAAATAAACCGTCGTTCGCAGGATTTCTATAGTATGGACTCATTGGGTCCATTGCATTCATAGGATCTATCGGATCATATAAATCCTGACCATACATACCTTTACTTGAAGAAGATCCACCTGATAAAGTTTTTTTCGCGCCACCTTGCGCATTAGTTACTAATTCTTCAGTTCTTTTAACACCCTTTTCAGTGGCTTTTTCCGCACCGCCTAAAAGTTCTTGAATTCCTTTGCCGAGTTTTCCTGCATGACCAGCAATACCGAGTCCGATTACAGCTGCCAATGCTGTCGCACCAATCATATATTTTGTTGCATTTGATTTTTCTTCATCCACTTCAGGTTTTGATGTAAAACTTTGAGCTGGTCTTAAATTTGTTTTTTGTGGATAATTCATTCTTACAGAATAACCACTAACTGCATCTAATGCCATAATTTCTTCCTTTTCTATTTCTACCTATACATATATTAAAACAGAAAGGCTAAAAATTTTGACACAGCGCGCCGCATAGCATAGCATAGCATAGCATAGAGGCATTATAACTGGGTTTGAGGCATTGTTAAACTCATCTTTACATTTTGTAACATGGAAGAATTTTGTTATTTTTTACATATCAAGTTACGTTGTTGGGTTAATAAATCCAACCTACAAAAGATTTTCCTGTATGTGTCAAGTAAATTCATCGACAAAATATTTATATTAGTCCTGCGCGGACGGCGGGAACTTTTTGTGTAAAAAGTTTCACAAAACCAGCCACACGCTACACTCACTAATAACTTGTAAACTCAACTTGAAAACAGCCAAACTCGCTGATCGCTCAAACAAAGGCTGTTTGCTACACAAGTAGCCCTCTGCAACAATGTTTATTCCTACATCATACATTGGAGAAAAGCTTTTGTTGTCTGTTTCGTTAACGAGTTATTGCTCATTTCGCTATCGTTGCAAACTGACTCCGTAATCTGTTATTATTGTACAAAAACTTGTCATAGCGCACAATATACAAAAATAAAGACATGATACTAACTTAACAAACTTCTCAATTTTTCAAGTTTTTCTACGCTGTCGCTTTCAAAATAAATTCTCAGCAACGGTTCTGTTCCACTAGGTCGAACTAGAATCCAGCTTGTATCATCGTCAAAGTATAGCTTAACTCCATCTTTTGTATCTATTGATTTTACTTTAAAATCACCTATTGAAGTTTTATTTTTATATTCTTCCAACACAGGTTTAATTTCATCGACATTTTCAAGGCGCTTATCTATTCTGTCGTTGAAAAATTCACAACCGACAAAATCATACAAATCTTTTTGAAGATCAACTAAAGATTTATTTTCGTAAGCCATAGCTTCCAAAATTAGCAAGTTTGCAAGAATTCCATCTTTTTCCGGAATGTGACCTTGAATACTTAATCCACCTGATTCTTCGCCTCCAATAATCGGGTTGAATTTTCTCATTGCTTCACCCACGTGCTTAAACCCGACTGCTGTCTCAATTACCTCTACTCCAAGCTTTTCTGCAACTTTGTTAAGCAAAAGGCTTGCACCAACTGTTTTTACTAAAGAACCAGAATAATTTTTGTGTTCTTTCAAGTGCATCAAAAGAATTGAAATAATTTCGTTTGGAGAAACATATTCTCCATTTTCGTTAATTACGCCAAATCTGTCACTATCACCGTCATTTGCAAAACCCACTGAATTTGGAGTTGATTTAACTTTTTCAATCAATTCTTTCAAATATTTAGGTTTTGGTTCAGGCATTCCGCCACCAAAATTAATATCGTGGAACATATGCAAACTATCATATTTAATTCCGTTAATATCTAACAATTTATCAAAATATCCAATACTAGCTGCATACAAGCCATCAAAAATTATATTTTTATCAAGAGTTTTAATCTTTTTAAAATCAATTAAATTTTGAATGTGTGCAAAATAATCCGGCGCAAAATTGTATTTTGTAACAGAACCATTTCCAAGAGTTTTAAAATTAGCGTGGAGATTATACATAAGTTCATCCGTAATCTCAGAAGTAGCAGGACCTGCATAATCAGGAATAAATTTTATTCCTAAGTATTCCGGAGGATTATGAGAAGCCGTAAACATAACAGCACAAGCATTTAAATGTTTTGCATTGTATGCCAAAACCGGAGTCGGAATAATTTTTTTTGAAATAAGAACTTTAAAACCATATCCTGCCAATTGTTCAGCAGTTTGTTCCGCATATTC
Organism: uncultured Candidatus Melainabacteria bacterium; assembly: GCA_934693235.1. Lineage (GTDB taxonomy): Bacteria > Cyanobacteriota > Vampirovibrionia > Gastranaerophilales > Gastranaerophilaceae > Stercorousia. The sequence goes on from CAKUUY010000002.1 coordinate 159,875, forward strand.
TAAAGCCATATTACGAGGATCATACCCCACAATAATTTCTTTATCTGTCCCAAAGTTATCAAAAACATATTTTCCAATAGCTTTGGTAACAGTTCTTACGTTTTCTTCGTTAAAATCTTTTCCTACAACAGCTCTCCAGCCATCTGTTCCAAATTTAATTTCGCCCATTTTTCCTCTAAATTATTTTTTCACTGACTTTATCATATAACAAATAATAAAATTATTTAACTTCTGCAACCACAAACGCAATTGCTTTTGACCTATCGTGCGACAAACTCAATTGAAAACTTATATTTTTATCAATATTTTTCAAAATACGAATTTGCGGACATTTATTTTCGTTATGAAAAACCTCTATTTCATTATAGGAGACATTCAATATATCCAAAGCAGTTAGGGCTTTTACAACAGCTTCTTTCGCACAAAAACGAGCCGCAAAATGACTTTCCGGCTTAGAAAATTTCATACAATATTCAAGCTCTGATTGCGTAAAAATCCGATCAAGAAACTCATCCGATTTCCCTACAAATCTGTTTATATCTTCTATGTCCACTCCAATTGCCATACATTGATATTACCACAACATTGACGAATTTTGCAAACACGTGATATAATTGAATATCAAACGCCTATAAAATTTATTAAATCTGCCAGAAGGGAAAATATGACAGATTCAATGATTCCATATTCTTTTATTCCGGGGACTAAAGCAAAAGCGAATGAAGTTAATGCCAATTTTATTTCACTCGCAAATTTTATTGAACAAAACAAAAATTCTACGGCAAGTGATATTGAAACAATTAACAACATTTTAAAAGAGAAAGCCGACAAAACAGAACTAATTAATGAACATACGGTAACACAAAGTAACACCGATTTAAACAACTACAAAACTAAGGGAACGTACATTTTTTCAACTCTTTATAAACCACTAAACATTCCAAAAGGAGAATCAGGGATGTTACTGGTAACAGGAGACGAAAATTCCGTTATTAAACAGATTTGGTACTGCAACGGAGAAAATCCGGAAGTTTTCACCAGAGATTTTGAAAATAAAGAATGGGGTGAATGGTATTCCCATAATGGCATTCTATCTCAAAAAAGTAATGGTTATTTAAAACTGGCTAACGGGATGCTAATTCAATGGGGATATAGAAGCGGAGCCAATGTAACATACCCCCTAGCTTTCAAGGAAATGGTATGCACAGTATTTTCAAAACAAGGCTATAATGGCGCAACTACAGCAGATGCCGGTTCTAAAACTCAAACACTAACCGGATTTACTTTTGGGTGCGGAGGCGGATTTTCATTCTTAAACTGGATTGCAATAGGTTATTAAAAAGGAGAATAAAATGAAATATTACGGGACTAAAAATAATAAAGATTACGGATTTTACGAAGAAAATTTCGAAAATGCAATTGAAATTACCGATAAATATTGGCTTGAACTTTTAGAAGAACAAACTATGGGTAAAGTAATTATTTTGTTTAAAAATAAACCAATTGCAGTTGATGAAAACGAATATGAATTTTACAACGGCAAATGGCATAAATTATCAGAAACAGAGGCAAAAATCCGACAACTTAATATTCAAAATGAATTAAAAAAACAAGAAATTCAGGAACAATTGAACGAACTTGATAAAAAACGAATTAGAGCTTTAGCAGAACCTTCTCTGATGGATAATGAAACAACATGGCTTGAACACTATAATAAGCAAATCATAACTCTTCGCTCAGAATTAACAAAACTTTCATAAAAAATAAAACCGGCTTAAAAACCGGTTTTTTATTATAGCTATTTTTGCTCATGGTATAATAAACTTATTACAAGTAATTATGGAGAAGTAAGATGGAAATAAGAAGTGAATTTATTGAACAAGCAAAACATTTAACTCGTAACGCAGAAGTACTCCCAGGAGGAATTGAAGAACTTGCAGTAAAACTTCAACACGCACACGACACCAATACTCCTTTGAGAGTAAAACTCGGTATGGATCCTACAAGGCCGGATTTACACTTAGGTCACACTGTTGTTATGAGAAAACTAAGAGAGTTTCAAAATCTGGGTCACAAAATCGTCCTAATCGTTGGTGGTGCAACAGCAATGGTTGGTGACCCGTCAGGGAAATCAGAAACTCGTCCGGCTTTGACCAAAGAACAAGTTGCTGAAAATGCTCAATCTTATTTTGACCAAATGTCAAAAGTTTTAGATGTTTCACAGGCAGAAGTTGTAAACAATGCTGATTGGTTGCATTCAATGAGCTTTATTGACTTATTGAAACTTGCCTCAAATGTTACGGTTGCACAGATGATGACACGTGACGATTTTGCGAAACGTTATGCTGATGGTAGACCTATCGCTATTCACGAATTTTTCTACCCGCTAATGCAAGCTTACGATTCTGTTGCAATTGATTCTGATATTGAACTTGGCGGAACAGACCAAAGATTTAATACCCTTTTAGGTAGAGATATTCAAGCAGCATATGGCAAAAAATATCCGCAATTAGTAATGCTTTTACCTTTATTGGAGGGAACAGACGGTGTTGTAAAAATGTCTAAAACATATCCTGAACACTGTATCTCTCTTACTGATAGTGAAAACGACATGTTCGGCAAGTTGATGAGCATACCTGACAACATGATTTCAAGATACTACAGCTTGTTGACAGACGCAACAAAAGAAGAACTTGAAACAATCGACAAACAAATCGCAGACGGCTCTGTTAACCCTCGTGATATCAAGCTGAAACTTGCTTACACAATCACAGCAGAATACCATGGCGAAAATGGTGCAAAACGTGGTCAAGATGCATTTATCAATGTTGTATCAAACAAGGGAATTCCTGACGATATTCAAGAAGTTTCAGGAATGAACGGTAAATCCGTTCTCGACGTACTTGTAGAACTAAAATTTACAGCCAGCAAAGGTGAAGCAAAGCGTTTAATCCAAGGTGGCGGTGTAAAAATAGACGGTGAAAAAATTACCGATATAGCTTATACCTTTAATTTTGCTGAAAGTGTAATATTACAAGCAGGCAAAAGAAAATTTGCGAAATTGGTATAATAAAAAAGTGAATAAGGGAATAAGTGAATAAGTTCATTACAGGTGCTATCGCACCAAAATAGTTTATCGAACGAAGTGAGCTATAAGAACTTATTTTCTTATTCTCCTATTTACCTATTCACTTATTATAAAATTTTCACCAAAGGAATAATCATGTTCAAAATCATCAAACGAGGCATAACAAAAGTAAAAGAAGACATTCAAGTAATCTACGACAAAGACCCTGCCGCAGATAATTTGCTTGAAGTAATTCTTTGTTACCCAGGGTTGCATGCACTGATTGCCTACAGACTTGCACACAGACTTTACAAATGGTACATTCCGCTTGTTCCACGAGTAATTTCTTATATTACAAGGATTATCACAGGCATTGAAATTCATCCTGCAGCTAAAATCGGCAGAAGATTTTTTATCGACCATGGCGAGGGGGTTGTAATTGGTGCGACAACCGAAATTGGCGATGATGTTTTAATTTATCAGCAAGTAACACTAGGTGGAACAGGGAAAGAACATGGCAAACGTCACCCGACATTAGGCAATAACGTAATTGTCGGAGCAGGAGCAAAGGTTTTAGGTAATATAAAACTGGGTGACTACGTTAGAGTAGGAGCAGGTTCCGTTGTCATGGAAGATGTTCCTGAATATTCAACTGTAGTCGGAGTTCCTGGGCGTGTTGTTCACCAAAAATTCAGAGACAAAAACGGAATTTTAATGCACAATAGAATTCCGGATCCTGTAAAATGTGAACTTAACAGACTAAAATACGAAGTACTTGAATTGAAAGCGAAAATTGATAATAAATAGCTATAAATGCATAGATAGATTGCGCGCATATATTGAAAATTTCAAATGACTATCCATAGAGAAAAAAATTAGTGATATAATATTTGTAAAAAAGGAGACAAAATTATGTACCATATTTACACAATCAAAAACAAATCAGAATTTTCAAAAACATTAGTTGCAGAGACTAAAGATTATGATGAGGCTCTAGAAAAGGCAGAAAAAGCAATTGCTGGTAAAGAAGGCTATAATTATATCGTAGAAGAAACTGACGGTTCTATGAATAGCTATGGTGATCTTCTCACAACCGTTGTCGCAGAAGGTTAAAAGAATATAAATTTAAAAATGTGAGGTCTGAAAAATCAGACCTCATTTTTTATTTTGCAAATATTTTTATTGTATACTTGCAAATTTTTCATCAATTACTTTAATAACTTTTTCAGCAGTTGCTTCACTTATAACATCTTCATCAATTTTTACAAAAGGAGCTTTAGAAGATTCCCAATCGGTTGAGCACAAGCCTAAACAAGGAACTCCTGAAACCTCTACTTTATCACCATATTTTGCAGGAATTGTCTCCATGAGTTCTTGCAAATTTGACGCACCCATTACAAAACAAGTTGTTCCTAAACAAATTTTTACACTAATTTTCTTACACATTTTGAACCCTTTCTGTTTTTATCCTTTTAAATTTATAACACTTGAAAAACATAAAAAATATGTTATAATAGAAATATAGGGGCGGTAGCTCCAACTACCGTAACCTGTAAATGGCTAAAGTACCGCTTAACGCTTTTGTTGGGCGGTATTTATTATATAGATAATCAAAAATAAAATCATTAGACTTAAATTGATATTTTCCATAATTTAACCCTCCTTTCTTAAAAACTATTAGCCCTCAGCTAAAGTATTTTGTTGTGCTAAAGTTTCTTTGAAAAGATACAGGCTTAGCCCCATTATATTTTAATTTCAATGAACAAATTATTTTAAGACCCTTGAATAAATCTTGTTAACATTTTTCAAAAAGTCATCTTTGTTGAAAATTAAATCAATTTCTGACGGTGTTAATAGTTTTTCTACATCTTTGTCGTTTAGGAGATTAATTCTAAAATCTCCGTCATTTTCGAACGCATCAAGAGCGTTTCTTTGAACAAGTCTATATGCATCCTCTCGAGTTAGTCCTTTTTCAATTAGTTTTAATAAAACTCGTTGAGAATAAACAATTCCACCAAATTTATTCGTATTTTTTAACATATTTTTTTCATGAACAACGAGATTTTTAACTATCCCATTAAATCTGTTCAACATAAAGTCAACTAAAGTCAAACTGTCAGGGAAAATAATCCTTTCTGCCGAACTGTGCGAAATATCTCTCTCATGCCAGAGCGGAATATTTTCTAACGCAACAATTGAATTTGCGCGGACAACACGCGCCAAACCACACAAATTTTCGGACAAAACAGGATTTTTTTTATGTGGCATAGCAGAAGAACCTTTTTGCTTTTTGCCAAATCCCTCTTCAACTTCAAGAACTTCTGTTCTTTGCAAATGTCTTATTTCAGTTGCAAATTGTTCAATCACACTTGCAATCAAAGCTAAAGATTGCATAAAATATGCATGATAGTCTCTTGCTATGATTTGAGTCGAAACTCTTGCAGGTATCAAACCAAGTTTTTTGCATGTAATTTCTTCAACTTCCGGAGGAATATTACTGTATGTCCCAACAGGGCCGGATATTTGTCCTACTTTAATTTCATCTAAAGCGTGAATAAAGTTTGCACGTTGGCGCTCTAAAATATCAATCCAACTACAAATTTTCACACCAAACGTCATAATTTCAGCGTGAATTCCATGAGAACGCCCAATACAAACAGTACTTTTGTGTTTTTCTGCTAATTCTTTCATAGACTGAATTGTTTCATCCAAGTCTTTAAGGATAATTTTTCCACTGTCTTGAATTTGTAGAGCAAAAGCAGTGTCAATAACATCAGAACTTGTCATTCCGACATGCATATATTTTGCTAAATCACCAAGACTTTCATTAACACAGGTCAAAAAAGCAATTACATCGTGCTTTACTTCTGTTTCAATTTCATCAATTCTTTCTACATTGAAACTCGCTTTTTTCTTAAGCTCTTCAATATCTTTTTTGGGGAAAGTCCCCAATTCTGCATAAGCCTCAGCTACAGCAATTTCAACATCCAAATAGTACTGGAATTTTGAATTTAAATCCCAAATTTTCTTCATTTCTTCACGTGAATATCTATCAATCATAGGTTTATTATAACATGAAGATTAAATCTATTTGTTTCAAAATTTTAAATATCATGTATAAATGTTAAGAAAAATTCATATTTCATGTAAACTATAGCAAAATTTAGGTTGGTTTTGGTTTAATATTTGTGATGGTAGAAACATAAAGGAAAAATTAATGCCTATAGATACTATTGGTAGTGGAGTTGCTGTTGGAGTAAAAAAGACAATATCAGCCAAAGAAACCTCCAAAAAAGAAGTTAATTCTAATTTTGATGTTGATGAAAAAAAATCTAATGCATCTAAATATATGATCGGCGCGACAGCACTAGCAGCTGTTGTATGTTTAGGTATCGCCGGATATAATGGAAAACTTGGGAAGGGTATCCAAAAATTTTTAGGCAAAACTGAAAAAGATGTAAATACTAAAACTGCAAAAGAAAAATTAGAAAGAGAAAACACTGCTTTGAAAGAAGAACTTGAAAAATATAAAAATAAAGAAGCAGAAGCAGAAGCTAAAGCTAGAGCGGAAGCTGAAGCTTATTCTAGAAGAATTGAAGCAGAAGCTAAAGCGAAGGCAGAGGCTGAAGCTAAAGCTAAAGCAAGAGCTGAAGCAGAAGCTAAAGCTAAAGCAGAGGCTGAAGCTAAAGCCAAAGCGGAAGCTGAAGCAGAAGCTAAAGCAGAAGCAGAAGCAGAAGCTAAAGCTAAAGCGGAAGCAGAGGCAGAAGCTAAAGTAAAAGCGGAAGAAAATGCTTTTATAGAAAAGCATAAAAAAGCATTAACTGACAAATTATTTGGCGAAGGAAATAATCTTTGGGATACAACTCATGAAAAATATAATAAATTAGTTGTAAAATTTAGTGAGATACGCACTAAATTTGCTCAAATAAAGGGACAAAAAAGCGAAAACAAAGGTATGCATATAATTGAGCAAAAATTTGGTAAAGATTCAAAAAACGCCGAAACAACTATGACTTACTATTCTAAAGATGGAAATACTATTGACAAAATAGTATGTACCCGTAATGGAGAACAAGCATACCAAGTTACTTATAGAGATCACGGCCAAACTGTTGAATTAAATACAAAAGATATAAAAATTGATGGCCGTAATAACGGGATTGTACAAGTAATATCTTCAAAAGATAATGTCAGATTGTCAGTATATAATAGTAACGGACTTTACAAAGTATATAGAAACGAAAAATGCAGTGATGGTACCCGACAGCTTGGTATCCAATACAGTTTAAGTAGTCCGGAAAACATGTCTATAAATACAGATCGAAAAAGTTTATGTGCATATTTAAATATTAATGATTAAAAAAGATTTAACAAATCTATAAAATAAAATTTACGGGGTACGAAAAATCGTACCCCGCTTTAAATTATAAAATATTATCCAAACCGTAAACAAAATCGTTTTCCATAAAAACGTGTTTTACGGCAAGCATAACGCCTTGCATATAGCACTTTCTGTCCATTGAATCGTGTCTAATTGTCATAATTTGTCCGGATGAACCAAAAATAACCTCTTGTGATGCAATGTACCCTGGCATTCTAACCGAATGAATATGAATATTAGAATAAGAATTTCCTCCTCTTGCACCATCAATTGTTTCTGTTTCAGGACAATTATTTTTTGTAAAATCTTCTTTCACTTCTGCCATCATCGCTGCTGTTTTGATAGCTGTTCCTGATGGAGCGTCCTTTTTTTGGTTATGATGAAGCTCAATAATTTCGGCGTTATCAAAGTATTTTGATGCCTGTTTCGCAAACATCATCATCAAAACAGCTCCGGTAGAAAAATTCGGAGCAATCAGACAACCGGTATTCTTTTCTTTAGAAAGCTGTTTTAATTCATCAATTTGTTCATCTGTCAAACCGGTAGTTCCGATTACAATTTTAATTCCATTATTTAAACAATATTTTGCATTTTCGAAAATTGACTTAGGTTGAGTAAAATCAACTAAAACATCGATTTCTTCAACTCTATGCGCATCAGCAATTGAATGATACATTCCCTCACTGGCAATATCTATTTTTGCAACTAATTCTGTTTGCGGGCATTCTTCAACAGCAAGACAAACCTCTTTTCCCATCTTACCCATAGCACCGCATACTGCAACTTTTATCATAATTTTCTCTCCTTATCGTTTTTCTTATTCTAACATGAAAATTTCTGTGGTATAGTAATTATGGTAAGTAATGTAGATAGGTTTAGGAGAGAAGTGAAAAAAGTGAATTAGAAAATAAGTAAATAGGTAAATAAGTTCATTTCAGTTGCTACATAACAAAAATATATTTTCGAGCAAAGCAAGCTATACGAACTTATTCTCCTATTCACTTATTCACTTTCCCCCCCAAAAAGAAAGAGGACTTTTATGGCAGATGCAAAACTATTAGCAGCAATCGAAAGATCAGACACAGAACAATTACAAATTTCTATCAGCGAATACAGAGGAAAAAGTTACTTGAATATGAGAATATTCTACACAACAGACGATGGTCAAACTTGGCTTCCGACTAAAAAAGGGGTAACTTTCTCTCCTGATCAAATTGACTTGCTTGAAGAAGCTATTCAAGAAGCGAAGAAAGAGTTTATGGAAGAAGAATAAAAATAAGTGAGACGTGAAAAGTAAAAGGTAAAAAGGCCGTTACAGGTGCTACGCACCAAAGCTATTTTCGAACAAAGTGAGCAAAATGGACTTTTCACGTCTCACTTCCTTAAAACCCATGCAAACCACCTTATTTGAACAACCACATCAAAAATATGCTTCGGCTCTTGTAAATATCAAGGGACTCGGGGTAAAAACATTTAGCTACCTGATACCTGACGAGATGAAAGACAAAATTAAAATCGGTCAGGCTATTCTTGTACCTTTCGGGAGACAGGGCCTTGTAAATGCTTTTTGTGTTGGTTTTTCAAATTATTTAGCAGGAGATTTTAAGGTAAAAAAAATCAGTAAAATTATCGATGAAACCCCTCTTTTTTCAATAGATTATTTAAAACTTTTGGAATGGGTTGCAAACTACTACTGTTGTGATTTGGTAACTGTTTTGAACGCAGCAATTCCAATGAAATTGATTGAAAAAGCATCTAAAACAGAAACCCTCATTAAATTTGAAAAATTTGACGGAGCCACAAAACGCCAAGAGGAAATCTTAAAACTTCTTGAAAAATCTGGAAAAATGCCACTGATTTTGTTCGAAAAATATGCAAAAACAACTCGTGCAACAATAAAAAAACTAGAAACATCAGGATGTGTAAAACTTTATCAAGAGGAATTGTACAGAAACCCTCTTGATATTTTACAAATCACCGAACGGGAAGCTCTTTTTGAACTTTCCGGAGACCAAAAAAAAGTTTATGAGGGAATAAGAGATAAAATTTTCAATTTTCAATTGACCCCTCACCCTAACCCTCTCCCACAAGGGGCGAGGGGAGCTACCACAAAAGCAGAACATTTTTATACTGAAAACGCCTTAAAATATTCAAAAGAACTTCGGCAAAATTCAACTGATGTTGAAAAAATATTGTGGTATTATTTGCGAAATAATCAATTGGATGGGTATAAATTCCGTCGACAAGAAGCAATTGGTAAATATATTGTTGATTTTGTATGCTTTGAAAAGAAGTTAGTAATTGAATTAGACGGTGGTCAACATAATGAATTAGAAAATATTTCTAAAGATAATGAACGACAGAAATTTTTAGAAGATAATGGATTTTCTATCTTAAGATTTTGGAATAATGAAGTTATAGAAAATATTGAAAACGTATTAAATTCGATATACGAAACAATAATCCATAAAAATATTCCCTCGCCCCTTGTGGGAGAGGGTAGGGTGAGGGGTGTTGAATTCAATTCTCATCCCGAAATACTTTTACATGGTGTCACTGCATCCGGCAAAACAGAAGTTTATTTCAAGCTTATTGACGATACTATTAAAGCAGGAAAAAATGTTTTGTTCCTTGCTCCGGAAATCGCACTTGCATCACAGCTTACAAAACGTTTAGCAAAAAAATTCGGAACAGAAGATGTCGCGATATGGCACAGTAGTATTTCTGATGGTGAGAGGTACGACGTTTGGCAAAAACTTTATAAAAATGAGATAAAAATCCTTGCCGGAGCTCGTTCTGCAGTTTTTGCGCCATTAAAAGATATCGGATTAATTATAATTGACGAAGAACATGAAAGTGCTTATAAACAAACCACACCGGCACCTCGCTATGATGCTAGAGTTGTCGCAAGAAAACTTGCAGAATTTCATAATTGTCCACTGCTCTTGGGGTCTGCAACACCTGATATTTCAACTTATTATAAAGCTGTAAATACAGGAAATCTGTTCGAACTCAAAAAACGCTTTAACGATGCAAAAGTTCCACCGGTTCTTGTGATTAATATGCAAGAATACGGACGTGCAGCATATAAAAGTGTAATTTCTAAACCTATGCAAACAGAGATAAGAGAAACTCTTGCACAGGGCAAACAGGCAATTTTATTGATTAACCGCCGTGGTTTTTCAACATACACGCAATGTCAGGCTTGCGGACACGTTATTGAATGCCCGAATTGTGCTATTCCAATGATTTGGCACGCAAAAGATCAAATATTAAAATGCCACTACTGTAACCACGTAGAGCGTTTTCCTGATGTTTGTCCTGAATGCGGTTCAGATGCGTTCAAAAACAGCGGAACGGGAACTCAAAAAATCGAACAATATATAAAAGATTTGTTCCCTGAAAACAATATTGAACGAATTGATAGTGACATTTTGGTTAGGAAAGGTGAACACATAAGACTTTTAGAAAAATTTCAACGTGGAGATATCGATATTTTAGTCGGAACTCAAATGATTGCAAAAGGCTTGGATAACCCTAATGTTACGCTTGTTGGAGTAATCTCAGCTGATGCAAGTTTTAATCTGCCTGATTTTAGAGCTTCCGAAAGAGGTTTTCAGCTCCTTACACAGGTGGCAGGACGAGCAGGCAGAGGTGAGTTCGCCGGAAAAGTCCTTTTCCAAACCTATAACCCTGATTTTTACGCTTTGGAAAGTGCAAAATCACAAAATTACGGAGAATTTTACGAGACAGAAATAGCTGCCAGAGAAGAATTTGACTACCCACCGTTCAGTCAAATTATTCGGTTAATTTTGAGTTCTCAAAACGGTTTCAGGGCAGAAAAATCCGCACAAGAAATTGCTATGCGGCTTTGCTTGATGGTAGAAAAATTCGGAATATCTGAAAGATTGGAAGTTTTAGGTCCATCACCTTGTGTAATAGAAAGATTGAACGGGCAATATCGTTTTCAGATTTTAATTAAAAATAAAATGGGGGAAAAAGGTCATCAATTTGTTTCAAGCTTTTTGAACAAAATTACAATGCCAAAAGACATCCGTCTGGCAATCGATGTTGACCCATTGGATATTTTGTAAAGCTAAAAACATGATGTTGGCTTTTTTTCTTCTTCAATAGGCACACAGCATTCTCCGTATAATGCCCCAGGTTTTAATTCATAATCCTTTCCCCCAATATGGTTACAACCTGTTCCATTGGTAAAAGCTCCATCTCCGTATATTCCACAGTTTCTACTAGAATCTCCAATTTCTGGTGCTGCATTTGCGCTCTGCATACCCCAGCTATAATATTTCGGTGCAACGTTATAAGCTGTTCCACCACACGATGCCATGCTTGAGCAAGAATCAATGAGAGTTCCTGTTGCAGAAACAGTATATTTGCACAAATCCTTTGCACCTGTATTAGGATTTTTACTTCCGTTCAAATCTGCAACAAATGTAAAACTTGATGCTCCGGGTTCAAATTTTTTAATTCCGAAATACATTCCATCAGGAGTGACAAAACTGTAATACATATTAGAATCCGTCCAAATCGGGAAAGTTCCATTTGTAAATTTGTACTCACCTTGTGTCTCATCTGAAGTATCAACCGGAACATCACCAACTATTTTAAAAACTTTATGCAATTCATCAGAAACACATTGTGATGTTGAACAAGAAGACAAACTGCTATTCGCAATTGTAGTAACATCTTCGTTAGCCATAAGTGATTTTATTCCATTTGCAAGAATTGATTGAGCTTTTTTGTTTTGGCTTTCAAAGACTTTGTCTCCAACTTTATTAACCAATGTCGGCATTGTCATTGCCGCAACAACTCCAATTATACCAAGAGTAATCAAGACCTCTGCTAAAGTAAAAGCTTTGTATGATTTCATTGTTTAAACCTCTTTCTGTTAAAAAATGTTACTATTTTATACATTTATAATTGTAATAATAACATGTATAAATACCAAATGCAACTCTGTATAAATAAATTGCTAAAATAGTAATATGATTAAAAACAGACTATCTATAATACTTGGCGAACAAAGAATGCGAATTTCAGAACTGGCAAGGCTAACCGGTATTAGTCAAAATACATTGAATAAAATTTATCATAACAAAACTAAGAGTGTCGAATTTAGCACTCTTAATAAATTGTGCAACGCGTTACAAAAAAATTCACAAGAAATTTTTGAATTTACTCCCGATTAAAAATATTTACTTGATTATGTTTTTTTATAATTTATAATTCTTCTTATGATAGAAAGAGCTGAAAAAGAATTAAAAAAATTATTAGACGGAAATAAAAATTTTGTTAACGGAACTCCGACAACAAAAAATATGTCACTAGAAACACTTCAAAAATACGCGTTTCACCAAGAACCTTACGCTTGTGTTTTAACATGTTCCGATTCAAGAGTAGTGCCAGAAATCATTTTTGATTGTGGAATTGGCGAACTTTTTGTAGTTAGAGTTGCAGGAATGACAACCGGACCAAATGTTATAGAAAGTGTTGAATATGCTGTAAAAAAACTTCGCGTTCCGCTTGTAATTCTACTGGGACATGACGATTGTGGCGTAATGAAATTCGCCAAAGAACATTATCCTGAACCAATGAAAGATTTTTCATCAATTTTAAAATGTGTTTATCCTGTTTTGAATCACAAAGAAGATATTTCTTGCCACAACTTTTTTGCGCAAGAACATACAAAATGGGTTGAAGATTATTTGATGAAACACTCCGTAATTATCAATGAAGCAGTCAAGTCCAACGAAACAAGTATCGTAAATTGTCACTTTGACCACTCCACAGGATTGGTAAACATAATATAAATATTAAAAAGGAGCTCAATAGCTCCTTTTTACTAGAATTCAGGTTGTTCCATTTTTATCATTTTATCGTATTCTTCAACTGAAACTGTATCCGGAGCTTTTGAACTTGGTTCAAGTGCGCGTTTCAATAATTCGGGTTCTTTTTTATGAAGCTTTGAATCTGCTGTTACAATATCTGTCCCCAAAGTTGTTTTAATCAGGTGAATTGTTTTTTCGGATGGAGCTCCTTTACCGTTCATATAATTTTGAGCTTTATAACTTGCCCAATCATCTGATAGTTCATCCACTTTTGCATAACCCATATCTAATTCCCCATCAAGACGTTTGTCGATTTCGTTTTCTAAAATGTTTGTAACATATTCTTTTTGACTTTCAAAATGACATGGCAAAATAATTTCGTTCCCAATAATTTCTTCAGGGTCACGTTTTTCATGTTTTTTCAAAAGTTCGGCTGCTATCTGCAAATGGCCAAGCTCAAATGCCAAAAATTCTTCCCAAATAGGTTTCAATTTGTCATTAACTTCGTCAACATAGCAGTTGTAATATGTACAAACTTCAGTAAATTCATGCAAAAGCAATTTTTCATAAGGTGTTTCGCAAGGGTCAATTAAACTTTCGTACATTGTAACGTGTTCTTCTTCTACGTCGCAAATTTCTCCGTAAGTCTTTCTTAAATCGTCATTGGCATACATCATCCCGTGTTCTGCATAAAAATTATGAGTTTGTTGTTCTGCAGACATAAGCGTATAAATATTTACTTTTGTTTGAGGAGAAGCAATATTTTTATCATATGCTTTTCGGAGTCTTAACCCGTTATCATTATGATGGTATTGTGTAGGCCTGCTAATTACAACATCTGTTTGACCTTGTAAAATGTGGTCAGGATTTATTCCATCTATCATATAAGCCCATTGACTATATCTGTAAAGATGGTCAAAATCTTCTAACAAACCGAAATTAAATGTCTCTTTTACATAATCATCAGGCTCGTTTTGTGCAAGCCAAGCTGTCAAATCCACAGCTACTTGTTCATATCCTAAAGTTGTCTCCAAAACAGTTTGACATGCCGGAGTCATCCAGTTTACGGTGGTTTGTTGCATATCTTCAATTCTGCGCATTAAAGCTAAAAGATTTCTGTCATCATAATCTTGGCAACTTCTTGCAAAATGGTGTTTAAATCCCCAGGCTTCAATTTCTATCCCATTCATAAGTATTTGACGGGTTCTTGAATAGCAATCAACATCATATTTGTCAAACGGACGTTTAACAATGTCGTGCCAACTTCTCAATTGTTTTTCTAGCGTAATTCCTTTTTCTTTCAATGGATTAAATGTCATCTTATTTAATTTCCTTTCCTTTTTTGGTTACATATTTACTGCCCAGGCAAATAATTCTCCGACTTTTCGGTTATATTCTCTGCCATCATCTTTAGCAAAAAGATTTTCGTAATGACTTTGAGCAGAACTATCTTGTGAAAACGTCGGATTTGTCATCATAAGTTTATGTGTTGTTGTGTCATATCTGAGCGGAAACAAATCAGCCATTTGCATAAAACTCGGCAACTTATCACTCGGGTGTTCATATGCAAAAAGTGCTGAATTTATGCGGTTTAACTTTTGTTCGTAAGACAAACCACCCTCATAGTTGTCGTTCGTAACTTCAACCCCTGGAGCATAATCTCTTTGATATTTCAATTTTTCAGACAAATCTCGTACTACATTAAAGTTATCTCCGGTAATATAATCTGTTCCGGCATTCAAGCCCATATTACGATATCTTTCAAAATCATCCGAACTTTTTTCTCCTACAAAACTTATATTGGTTTTACCCGAACGAACGCGAATTTCATGCAATATATACTGCATTTGATGGTATTCCGGTAACGCACCAACACCTGTATAATTTCCTATATCATAACCACCAATGTGTTTGGCAGAATCTATAAACATACATTCAAACCCTAAATTCATAAGTTTTACGCATTCTTGAATATAAATTTCAACGTGTTCTGAATTTTGCCAATTAAAACCTTCGTCATTTTGGTTAATTTTTGCTATTTTTATTTGGTCAGCAGAAATTACATGGCGAAAACCTACTTTAATTCCTCTAAAATGCGCCAAATCTACAAATGCTTTTAACTGCTCTTCGGGAGAAATTTTATCAGCAATGGAATAATCAATAATATTGTTACTATAGCTTGTGTTTAACTTTATTCCGTATAGTGAATTTTCTTCAAAAACACCTTTTTCGTAAGCATCGCCATAGATATTTTGCCAAATTTGAGATAAAATTATACAGTTTGCAAAACTTTTGGCTGAAGGTGGAATTGCCGGTAATAATTTTATACAATTTAAAATTCCTTTGCAGGTACAACCATTGTCCATTACAGCGATTGCTCTATTATTAATTTCGATATAATTAGCTAACCTGCCCCATTTGTCACCATAATTCGGTGTCTTGATTTTATCAGGAAATTTATTATAAAAAACACCACTTTCTGAAAGTGTTGTTATAATTTCAACAGATTTTTTGACAGAAAGTTTTAATAAATCTGCAGGAACGATATTTCCAAACCAACGCTTTCCATAAGCATTTCCAATTCCATGAAATGCTATATAATTGCTGAAATCATCTTTTCTTAAATTTATAGTTTCACCTAACGCGTTTAAAAGTTTGTTTACACAATTCATAAACATGTTATAAAAAGCTTGTAGAAATTTTTCATCACACA
Organism: uncultured Candidatus Melainabacteria bacterium; assembly: GCA_934693235.1. GTDB lineage: Bacteria > Cyanobacteriota > Vampirovibrionia > Gastranaerophilales > Gastranaerophilaceae > Stercorousia. Next base: position 175,885 of record CAKUUY010000002.1, read on the forward strand.
AATTGGTAATAAAAAAATTTTTAGTGTTAAAATTGACTTAGGAATAAGAAGGAGAATAGTTATGATTAATGAAAAATTAGAAAAAGCTTTTAATTACCAAATCAACAGAGAATTGTACTCAGAATACTTGTATCTTTCAATGCAAGCTTATTTTGAAAGATTAAACCTTAAAGGTTTTGTAAACTGGATGACAGTTCAAGTTCAAGAAGAACACGCTCATGCAATGGGAATGTTCGATTACTTGAACCAAAGAGGAGGGAAAATTGAACTTGAAACAATCGAAAAACCTGAAATCGATTGGGCTTCCCCATTGGAAGTTTTTGAACACATTTTGACTCACGAAGAACTTGTTACATCATTGATTAACAAATTAATGGACGTTGCAGAAGAAACTAAAGACAGAGCCGCTATGTCATTCTTGAACTGGTATTTGAAAGAACAAGTTGAAGAAGAAGATAATGTTGGCAATGTTTTAGCAACATTGAGACTTATCGGAGATGACAAAAAAGCACTGTTAATGTTGGACAAAGACCTTGCAGCTAGAACTTTTGTAGCACCTGTAATCGGCTAACAACTCAGCCTAAAAAATAAAAATTGAACCTCTGCGCATTTGCAGAGGTTTTTGTATAAGAAGGTTTGTAGAAAATACAGAGTGTATTTAATTTGTTAGTTTAAACTAACTTTATATTAAAACAACATTTTTGTCAAGAGGGTTCATCAAATTTTATTGCTTGGCAAGAAATATGAGTGACCTATGAAAAAGTTACTAAGACGTTAAGACGCTAAGACGATAAGTTCTTATCGGTTAAGATATTTTCATGCATAGCAGCTATATCTGAAAATGAACTGTAAGTCGGCGTTGCTTGAATTATTAACACAATTTACTGACACAAAATTCTTCTTTCTTACGTTTAATACACGCATATAAAACAAAATCATATTAAATTTTAATATTATTCATCACACAAAATGTTGTAAGAGCTTTGCTTGATTGCTTTAAATCTTTTAAAACATACATATTTTTAGTTTTAGCGACCAATTCTTCCGCCAATTTGTACATTTTTTCGGCAGCTTGCAAATATTCAACCTGCTCTGCAGATTTCACTAATCCAAGTTCTTGAAAATATTTACCGTAAAGAATATAGAGTCGCGACAACAAATCATTCATATTAAATTTCTTTGCAAGCGAAATTGCATTTTCAAGATGAATTTTTGCAGTTTCAAAATCCGCTGTTGTAATTGCACATTTTGCAATTACCATTTTCAACAAAATTACAAAGAAATAACTATCAATTTTAGGATTTTGAGCAACCTCAAGTGCTTGTTCTGCAATTTCCATTGCACTTTGTGGTCCCTCAGTATTAAGAGTTGCATCTGCAATCAAGAACCAAGTCAAAAGCGCACCTACAGCCATTTTCTCTTTCGCAAAATATGCAATTTGATCGTTATAAATTTCAATAGCTTGTTTTATATTATCATTATCCTTAAATACTTTACCTAACAAAGTTTTCAAGATATTTTTTGTAAAGTTATCTCCATTATTATTGGCAAAAGTTACAATTTGGAATAATTCTTCTTGAATTCCGTCATAATTCTTTTCAAAGAAATTATTTATTATATTTATAAAATTCCAACGAAGAATGATTTCGTTGTCCATAATATTTCCACGATACATTGTCAAAACTTCTTCAAGCATTTGTTCAGAAGCTTTGTAATTGCCTTTCATTGTGTTTGCAAACGCCAAAGTTATTTTGCATTTGCAAACAAACAAGTCATCTTGAATCTGATTTCGTTCAATTATATCAAAAAGAATAGTCAAAATTTCAAAAGACCTGTCATTTCCTTGCATTACAAGAGCATTTGCAAGAATTAAATATGTTTTTAACCAAGTTTCATACAAAAAACCAAAGTTTTTATCTTTAAAATTAGTTTTTTTACCAAAATAAGCATCCAAAACCGGCATAATTTCCGTATCAATCATGTTGATAATTTGTCCACAGTTGCCGATATTTAATAGGGCATTTAATTTTGTCGTTTTCATCAATGCAATTTCTAGCTTGTTTTCAGGTCGAACCTTTTTCAAAACAGAATCAACGCATTCTACTTCTCCAAAATAGTTCCCTGTTTTTCTACAACACGAGGCTAGATATGCCAACAATTCAACCTCTTTTGGGCTATCTCCAACAGCTTGTGCGTTAGAAATCGCGTCAGGCAGATATTCTATTGCTTCTGCAGGATTTGAATTCGCAAGCAATTTACCAAGACGCTCTGAAATATTATATCTGATTTTTAAAGTTTGAGTTTCATCAAATTCATTTATCAAAGCTAATGATTGTTTTTGCGAAATTGCATATAGATTCAAATCCCCTATATAAGAAGCTAAACGTGTATTTTTAGTCCAAATTTCAAGTGAAAGTTGAGGTTGTTTCAAGTTTTGCGCAATAATTCCAAGAATTGCGTGTGAATTCAAATTGAAACCTGTCAAATGTTTAAATATTTTTCTATTAATATCGTTGTAATTAACGTCATTTTTTGCAGTTTTTAGGATTGTTTCCCATAAAAGCAACGAACTAAATTCACAATAAATATCATTTAATGGCGTAATATAATCCATTTTTTTGAGATAAATCATAATATCTAAGAAAGTTTTGTCGTCGACCTCAAAAATTTCTTTCACTAAATTCAAGTTAATCTTATCGCCAATTATTGCAGAACCTAATAAAATATCATAAGCAACCGGATTAATATGCGCCAAAAGCCCAAGCCTAAATTCCAACAATGCTGTAAAAGTCGTTGCAAGTTGAAAGTCGTTTCCAGAAAGTTGGCAATCAAAACAAAAATCAAGTGCGTGATTTATATATGACGGATTACCTTTACTAATATCATAAATTTCTTGTAATTCGTACTGATTAAGCTGAGGGAAACCCTCTATTTTGGACGTTTTTTGGTCGACTAACATTCCTAGCTGCCCATATTCCAGAGGTGCAATTCCAACATCAAGATAAATTCTCTCGTCAGTATTTTCTGGAAAATAAAAATATCCTTTAGATGGTTTGGATTCATTGTATAGCATTAAAAATTTGAGCTTGCTCCAAATATTTTCTTTTTTCAAAAGTTTACTCAAAAATTCATACGAAAAACCGTCAATAAAATCAAAATTATCTACAACAATAACAAATTTTCCCGCAACTGTTATTTTATCAAAAATTTTATTTAAAAATTCAAACGTATTATTTTTATTCGCAACAATATCCTCGAAAGTACCGTCTTTATTCGGATACAAAAAGTTTATCAAATCAAAAATTTCCCTACTGTTCAATTCCGGAAATTCATTCTTGAAAAATCGAGATGAATCTTTTTTGAATTGAGAATTGTAAAGACAAAAATTTGGCAAATTAAATATATTCAACAACATATCTTGAATTAATCCACCAGGAGTAATTTGAGTAATAGGAGTACACTTACCGTAAAACCAAGAATAATTTTTACAATTATTCATAATAGCTTTTAGGACTACAGTTTTACCTACACCCTTTTCACCACTAAGAGAAAATATTTTTTTGTCACGAGAATTTATTCCTCTGACAAGAATATTCTTTGCACTCTGTTGAGAAACAAGATTAGACGGATTTTCAAGTTTTACGTTATTTTCTTGAATTTTCTGTTTTTTCAACAGATATCCGCACTTTCTACATCTTGTTGCATTCGGGAAATTTACACTATTGCAATTCGGGCAAAGTTTAAGAATTTCTGCTCCGCAATTTTTACACTTGAAATCAAAAATAGAATTAACAGTGTTACAATTTTTACATACTAAGCCGGTACGTGCCTTGCAATAAGGGCATTTTAAAGTATTATCAGGGATTGTTTTTTTGCATACCGGACACTTCATTTTATAAAAATCCTAGTTGAAAGTCTGTTTTACTTTTTCCATCAACTTAAATAATCTTTTAGAAACTTCTGATTGAGAAATATCCAATTCTTCGGCAATTTCTTTTTGTGTCATACCTTTTTCGTATCTCAAATCGTAAAGTTTTGCATATTGTTTTTCAGGTTCTTGTCCATCTACTTCAAAAACAGAATCTACAATTATTTGAAGAATTTCTTTTTTTGCAACAACATCTTCCGGAGTATCTTGAATTGCAACCGGCTCATAAGAAATCTCCATTTGAGAATAATCAGGCAAACTAGAATTAACAGTCGTTTCAAGAGGCACTTCATGCGTAGACATGTAACCGGTTTTGGTACGTCTAAGTCTTCCCTCATTTTTCAAAACATTTAAAATAGAAGTAGTAGCAATTTTTCTCAAATATGCTTCTAATGTCGCATCTGAAGTAACAGACTTTACGATTAGCAAAGATCTTTTACAAGTTTCATTGAAGAAATCATCGTACAAATCTTCATTATTGACAAATTTCCTGTTGTTTTTTATTACTTTTTCTATTAAATCTATTTTATCTTGCGCTAATTCCACGTTAAGGTTTCCTTGTTCCTATTATATTATAGCATAATTAAAAGTATATGATAAGAGCCAAATTGAAATCAGGGGTCTTAATCTCGTCACTAGGCGGTTTTACGACACTTAAAGTATCTTTAACAGATTGTAACACAATTTTGTCAATTTGCGTTGAGCCACTGCTTGAAATAATTTTTGAATCCTGAATTGCGCCATCTTTACTAAGTTTCAGACTTACCTTAACTTGGTTTGTATAAGCGTACTCATCAGCAAGAAGTAAATCTGCTGAAAGTGACAATTTTATACTTTTACCTGTTGTACGTAAATAATTTTGCATTTTAGGACTATAAGATAAAGAATCAGGTACATCCCAAACAAGTTTGCTTACTTCCATGTATGATTCTCTTGCACCTTGTTTTGGTTTAATTGGAGTATTTTTCAATTCTTTAGGTTGTTGATTTTTTTGAATTGATGCCATTGCATCTTTCTTTATATCCGGAGCATTGGTTGCCAAAATATTTTCCGCATCTCCATTTTCAACTGCTGTATTATCAGGAGCAGAAGAAGTTTTTGGCGCAATAGGATCTAAAATATCTGTTGTACTGTCTGATTTTGGTTTTAAGAATGTAACAGCAGATGCAGCAGCCAAAACTGTTACCAAAGCAGCAGCTACTAAAATTTTGTTCTTGCTTGTTTTAGGTTTGTCTTTTATCAATGCACCGCCCGGAATATTTTGTTCCGGTAATTCTTCTAAATTATCAAGTTCTGCATCTGTAACAGGGTCTGTATCGTTGAAAAGAACATCAATACTTTTACTTTCAGGAGCATTACCATCTTGAGCAGTTTCATTATTTGCTTCAGTTTCTACTTCTTGATTTGTTTTAGTGCCCCCTACATCAATAGAGCCGATATCGCCGAGAAGTTCGCTTATATCTGCAACAGTTGAGTCAAGCTCATTAATATTATCGTTATTTACTTTTTCTGATTTTTCTTCTGCTGCATTGTCTTCAGCAACACTACCTTGATCTTCAGTTTCTGCAGCAACAGGTTTTTCTGTCAAATCAGAAATTTCAGGGATTTCGTCAAGAGACTCTGGAGCTTTTTTATCTGTGGCAACAGGCGCCCCTGCAACAGTCGAAGAAGTCAAAACATCATCAATTTGAGATAACAACTCTGTTGAAGAAATATCTTCTAAATCTGTTTGAGAGAGGTTTTCATCTCCTAAATCTATATCTTCAATCGAAATATTATCAAGATTTTCAGGAGTCAAATTTTCCAAAAGATTTTTGCCAAATCCGTCTGTTTCGCTTTCCACTATTTCCGGTTCAACACTTTTCTCTGATGACTCCGCCGCTTGAGCTTGTGTCTCTTCAACTGTCTCATTCAATGGATTTGCTTCCACATTAATCGTATCTTCAATGCTATCAAGAGAAATATCTTCTTCCGGAAGTTCAATTGACTCCATATTTTCCAAAGGCAATGGCTCAGTTTCAGAATTTTCAATTGGATGAACCGTTGTATTCATATTGTCTAAATCAATATCATCAAATGACATCATACTTTCATCATTAATATTTATATCTTCATTCAATGGTTCAACAGACGAAGTATCAATATCATCAAACGAAATATTATTATCATCTTCAAAATTCAAAGATTCCACAACTGTACCTGCATCTACCTGATCAACCTCTTTAATATCATCAAAAGAAAGTTTGTCATCTGTATTATCTAGAAAATCGTTTTGAACCCCATCTGCCGGAACTTCAACATTATCAAGAGAAATTGTTTCTGACTCCAATTTTTCCACCGGTTGTGTAGTATTTTCTACCGTAGAGGTATCTATATTGTCAAAAGAAATTTTTTCTTCGTCAGAATTATTACTGTCAACAAGATTTTTTGCAACGTCAAATCCTGCACTGGCTAAATCAATACCTGCTTCTGCCGCTGCGCCAATACCTGAAATTGCAGAAGTAGCCCCGGAAATTTCCCCCGCAGCCATTGCAGCTGCTCCTGCCGCTGCTCCGGCAATAGTTCCGGCTGCAGCTCCAGCGATGGCACTTTCAGCAATATCAGCAATTACATTAGAATCAGAAGTTTTTTTATTATCACCCGCCTCGCTGACCGGTTCCGCTGAATTTTTATTACTTGGAGCACATTCATCTAAAGAAATGTCATCAAGCAAATCAATCGATTCAAGCTCCATATTTTTAATTTCAATATTTTCCAAAGTATTTGTCGGAACTTCTTCTTCGGAAACACTATCAACTTCATCGTTGACACTAGCTTCAACAGTATTTTTTATTTCCGGTTTCTTAATTTCAGAATCTGTCATTGCCTTATATGAAAGTGTTTCAAAGTTTTCGTATTCAATAAATCTATCTCTCAACTCTGCACTTTTGGTAAGTTGATTAATTAAATATTTTTTATCATCTTCTGAAATATCGTTGTCAGACATCGCCATAATGATTCTTTCTGAATTCGAAACATCTTCATCCGCAAGTATTTCATTAGTGTTGCCATTATGAGATTCTATATATTTTTTAAGATCTTTTGCAGAGCTTAATTTTTCTTTCTCAATAAAATAATACTTGTCATTAGCATTATTTTTGTTAATTAATTTAGGGTCAAAAAAACCAAGGAATTTTACATGTGACAAATCTTTTGCAAGATAAAAAACAAGATAAATATCAGGAACAAGATTATATTCAAAATGAGCTTTCGGGATGAATATTGCATTTTCATCAAACACAACCCTTACATCAATGTGAATATTTGGCAACATAATATCTGAAATATCTAATTCTTCAAGAATTTTTTTGATTGAATGAATGTTATGAATATTTGAAACGTCAATATCTTCTGATGCCAAATATTTCAATGCCAATTCTGCGCCAAGCGTATTAATATATGCGCGATTCTTAACATCTTTGTGTGCAAACGCGTTTGCTGCCACACTTGCATCTAATTTGTCTTTATCCTCAATATAAATAAGCGTTTCTTGTTCTGTCACCATATCAATTTTTCTCCCTTTTACTATATAAGATGACACGAGACAAAAAAATATTCCAAAATTTTTGTAAACTTTTGTAACAAATATTGAAAAAGAATTTATTTTTAGACAAAATAAATTTGTCAGTCGTTTTTAATAAGTATAACCAATGTGTGTAAAAGGAGGTTTTTTATGTTAAGTCCAGTATCTGGAGTAAGTTTTAGAGGCGAGGTCGCTCCCGCTCAAAATACACAAGATTTAATAAGTGCTCCAAGCCAATTTGCAAGTCCTATTGCTGATGCTCCTGCAGATTCTTTTGAGAAAGCAGGCGAAGAAAAGAAAAAAAGTAAAGCTCCTGCAATTATCGGTGGCCTTTTAGCTCTTGCAGCAGCGGCTTACATCGGATTAGGTGTTGCAGTCGGAAAAGGCAAATTAGATAAAGTAGTTGCAGCTGAAGGTGCTGAGCTTAAATTTATGGAAAAAGCACAAAATTTGGCTCATGCAGTTGGAGAAAATGCTAACAGTGCTTGGAAAACAGTTACCGGCTGGTTCGGGAAAAAAGGTGCTGAAGCAACAGAACAAGCTGCAGAAGCCACTGCATAAACTAAACAATAACAATTTTTGAAGAAAGCCCGTTTTATACGGGCTTTTTTATTGTTAATTTTTAAAATTTAGCCCAAAAACTCTGATAAAATAACATTACTAATTAAAATTCCGTTGTCTGTTAAAGCAAAACCGGTATTAGTTTCTTTTAGATACTTATAAGAAATGTATTTATTTAACGTTGTGACGTACTTTTTACGAAAATCAATTTTAAATTTTTTATTTATTTTTTTTACATTTATACCACTTATTTTACGAAATCCTAAAAAAATTTCTTCCTCCAATTGCTCTTGTAGAGAGAGTTGATGGTTTGATTTATGAACTGTTGACTCGCTTATATATTCATCCAAAGTTGTCGGGTTAAAATATCTGATTCCATTTTCATATCCATGAGCAGCACACCCAAATCCATAATAAGTATTATTGTCCCAATAATTCAAATTGTGACGAGATTCAAAACCTTTTTTAGCAAAATTACTGATTTCATAATGTTCAAATTCATTATTTGTCATAATTTCAATTGCTTTTAAATACATATCAGCTTGAGTGTCCTCATCCGGAAGATTTTGTGGAGGTTTTTTATAAAAATAACAATTTTCATCAATTTTCAATCCATACAACGAAATATGCTGAATACCCAATGAAATAGCTGCTTTTAAATCATTTTCAAAATCATTAATTGTCTGTTGAGGAAGTCCATAAATAAAATCGAGACTAATATTTGTAAATCCTACATCTTTTGCAAATTTTACGGCATTTTTAACATCTGTTGAAGAATGACGACGTCCGATGAGTTTTAAAATTTCATTATTAAATGTCTGACAACCAAAACTTAAGCGATTTACTCCCAAATCTTTTAAACCTTGCAAATATTCTACGGTAATAGTTTCAGGATTTAATTCTGTTGTAATTTCAGTGTGTTCATCAATCTTAAAAATTTTAATAATATTAGAAAACTCTTCCACCGACAAAATAGATGGAGTTCCACCACCAAAATATAATGTATTTAACAATTCATTATTATATTTGGTTTGAATTTCTTTAACAAGAGCATTGATATACTGTTCTTTTAGTTCAAGTTTTGAAAACGAAACAAACGAGCAGTATCTACATTTTGACTTGCAAAACGGAATATGTATGTAAACATTCTTTGGCATAAGGAAATTGTATAATGGATAGTTTAGGAAGTAAATATAATAATTTATTTGCTTTTTCCAAAATATCCATTAAATGATTGATGTGAAGTAGACACAATTATTCTATTGTATTTATGGGGAAAGCTCATCATTATACAGACTAAGGGATAAGTATGACAAACCAAAATATAAATTCAATAGATTATAAAGAGTTGTATGCGCAATACAACTGGTTTGCAAACAATTATCCGCCTATTGTCCAAGCTTCCAGTGATGAATTTTTCCTTAAGGGTTTACAATTTATTTTGGTAGGGATTAGCAAAAATATAAATACATTGATGGACAAAGAAGCTTATTTTGTTACAAAAGTTCGTATTGATAAGCTTCATGATATGTTTTTCAGAACATCTGAAAAAGCTGTCGAAATTATTCTTGATAGAGCTTTAGGTAAATCGAATTCCCGTTTTAATTTGAACAAATTAACAGATTTGGAAGCGAAGATTATTACATCATTTAACGATTATATGTTCAATTCTATGGCAAAATTTTTGTCTACAGCCCCGCCGGAATTAAAACGTTCTAACTTTGATGTAATTCATTTAAACTTTTTGGTAAAAGATAATACAACAAATCAGGTTGCCAAATTTATTATAACCTTACCTGAAGAATTGGTAAATCCCGATATTGTAACATCTCAAAAGGACAAATTTGATTATGGTGATTTTTCAACAAGCATTATTGATGTTGCTATAAAAATCGGTTCAACAAGACTAAAACTTATTGACGTAAAAAACATCGGACTTGATGACATCGTTGTTTTAGACAACAGCAACACAAGTCACATGGTTTTAAAATTTGAAAATTATGAAAAAGATATTAATTTAAACCCAAATTTGGGACTGGTAATTCCGGTTGATAATGATGGAGGAAGTGAAGAAATGACAGATAGCACAAATCTTTGGGATAGTATTGAAGTTGAGATGGAAGCTCAATTTGATACAGTAAAAATCACTCTCGGAGAATTAAAAAACATTGAGGAAGGTCTTGTCGTTGACTTGACTTCTATTTATGACAATAAAGTTACCCTTAGTGTTGAAAACAAACCTATCGCAAAAGGAGAACTTGTTATTATAAACGACAGATATGGAGTTAAGATTGAAGAAGTTATCGCAAGATCTCAAAAGAATGAAACTGCGGAAGAAAACATATTACCTGTAGCAGAGGAAGAACAACCAACATCAGATGATTTTTCTGATGAAACAATGGACATAGATGAAAATTCGCCTCAACAAGAAAATGTTGAAAATGGAGAACAAAATTCAGAAGAAGATGAATTTGATTACAGTGACTTTGAATTAGAGGATGAAGATATATAGGAAAAAGTAAATAAGGCAATAGGTGAATAAGTGCATTACAGGCGCTATCGCACCAAAACAGATTTTGAACGAAGTGAACTATACGAACTTATTTACTTATTCTCCTATTTAATTAAAAAATTAAAACCAAGAGGGAGGAACAAAACATGGGATATATGGTAAATTTTATAGTTTATACAATCGCAATGATAGGAATAATTTTCCTAGCAGTATTTGTCTATAAAAAGTTCTCTTTCACTACCGGTTCAAAATCTAAATTTTTGAATGTAGAAGATTGCATCAGTGTCGGTCCCCGTAAAGAGATTTTTGTCGTTAGAGCTGGTAATGAAAGATTTTTAGTTGCCTCTGATGTAGGTAGAACAAGTCTTATCTCAAAATTAGACGGAAATTCTTCTTATGCTCCGGAAATTCAAAATATTTCTGAAAACCAAGTAAATGAAAATTCTATTTTGCGACAAAAAAATGTTCCGACAAATTCAAGTGTTGATGATTTGCCGGAAATTGTAACTTTTCCAAGACGGCAGCAAAACAAACAATCTAAAAAAGTTTTTAAAAACATAATTAACAATATATAGAGGAATAAAATGGAAACAATTATAAAAGATATGAACCCAGTGTTGCAAATGTTGATATTAATGACGGTATTCTCATTAATACCACTAATTTTTTGTTGTATGACAAGTTTTTTAAGATTTGTCATAGTATTTTCAATGCTAAAAACTGCAATGGGGACTCAACAAGTTCCACCATCAATCGTAATTATTGGCTTGGCAATGATTTTAACTTTCTACACAATGGGAGGTACTTTCCAGAAAATGTATGATATGGGCTCGGTTCCATACCAGAGAAATCAAAACATTGTTGAAGCAATAAATGAGGGTTCAAAACCGCTAAAAGAATTTATGATGAAACAAACAAGAGAAAGTGATTTAGCATTCTTTGTTCAAGCATCCAAAGGTGCTCCTCCAAAATCACCTGACGAAATTACTGTTTGGCAAGTTGCTCCGGCATTCATCATAAGTGAACTGAAAACATCTTTTGAAATCGGTTTCATTATATTTGTACCATTTATTGTACTAGATCTTGTTGTAGCAAATATCTTACTGGCACTTGGTATGTTCATGTTGTCTCCGACAATTATTTCATTACCGTTCAAGCTACTGATATTTATTGCGGTAGATGGCTGGGCACTAATAGTACAGGGACTGGTGACAAGCTATAATTAAGAGGTAGCAGATAAACAGATTATGGTAATAAACATAAGGCAGGGTGCCCTTATCCAAACAATAAAAATAACTCGACCATAACAAACATAATACCCTAGAGCCATAGTAATCTGGTAACTTAAAAAAATGAGGACAAACAAATGGAAGTTTTAGTTGAATATTTAGCAAAAGGATTTTTAATAATGCTTGCAATATCTATGCCTTGTGTACTTGTTGCAGCAGGTATCGGTCTTGTTGTCGGGATTTTACAAGCTGTTACTCAGGTTCAAGAACAAACAATCGCGGCAGCTCCAAAAATTCTTGGTGTTTTCCTCGTAATCGTTATTGGCGGTATAGGATTTATCAATATGCTAAAAGGTTTTGTTATGGACGGAATGTCTATTGCATTTAACCTAGTTTCAAAAAATGATTCCTATGTCTTACCTGCAGACTACTATAAATATACATCCCCATTCGAAAGAGAAATGAGTGACAAATTCAAAAATCAATCTGATGCTGATTATTTAATGAAACACCCTGGCAAAGTTCCATTCATTGATCAACAGCAAAAAACTAAATATTTTGCAAGCCCGCAAACTCCGATGCCAAAACCCAATTTTGTAGAGACAAATAAGATATTAGGAAGGTAGTTTAAGTGGAACAAATTATTTCAGAATTAATGAAAATGTTTCCTATGATGAACGCCTACCTTGCTGCAGGTATTTTTATTTTTGCAAGAATGCTAGGCTTTTTTAGGCTTGCTCCGGTTTTCAACAGAAAAGAAATTCCCGGAATGGTGAAAATCGCTCTTGCTCTGCTAATGACAATTATTTTGACAAGTACTGTTAAACCGGATGTTCATGTTATTCAAGGCTCTTTCGCGCTTTCTATTCTTTTAAACTTTGTTGTAGGTGCAATGATTGGCTATATTGCTCAATTAATTTTGTTAGCAGTTGATGCCGGTGGTGATATGGTTAATATGCAGATGGGACTTTCTTCTGCGATGGTATTGGATCCGACAACATCTTCTCAAGTTTCAATTGTAGGTAAATGTTTTCAACTTTTGGGACTAATTATTTTTATTCAATTAGGTGGAATTTATTGGCTAGTTACCGCATTAATCCATAGTATTGATATTTTTCCGCTTGGAGCAACAACTATTCCTTTGCATCAGGTTGTAAATATGGATTATATGGTAAAATTGTCGTCAAATGTTTTGTTTATGGGGTTGCAAATTGCATCTCCAATACTTCTTGCGACACTGGGACAAGATATTATTCTTGGTGTAATTTCCAAAACAGCTCCTCAAGTAAACGTTTTCCAATTAAGTTTCTTATTTAAACCGGTATTGGGAGCAGCGATAATGATTTGGATTTTGCCAATGTTGGTTAATATTGTTTCAGATTACTTTTTGTCATTCTCACAGATAATTTAAGGTTAGATTTTTCTTAAGTAACCTGTTGTCCAAAATGTTGATAGTAGTCCTACGCGGACAGCGGGAACTTTTTGTGTAAAAAGTTCCACAAAACCAACCACACGCTCCATTCACTAATAATTTGTAAGCATAACTTTAAAACAGCCAAACTCGCTATACGCTCAAACAAAGGCTGTTTTTGACGTCTGTTTCGCTAACGAATTATTGTTCATTCCACTATCGTGGCAATTTGACTCCGTAATCTGTAATTTTTGTAAAATACCATGAAAATGTCATCGCGTACGATTAATAAAACTAGTTAAAATTTATAATAATCCAAAATATAAGTTGCGCAATCTGCATTCTCAAACTTTTACTTGAAAAATAAAAAAAATACGTTATAATGAAAGAACGGAACATTTAAAATTATATATACATAGATACATGGGGACGTTTTGGATTTGACAGGACGTTCGGTTGAGATAGATTGCGAGTCCGAGCGCTGTTCTCGGTTACCAACGAGCACAACAAATTAAATGCTAACAACGTAATTAAAGCAGACTTCTCTAGAGCACAAGCTTTAGCAGCGTAAGTCGCTAATTATAGCTACTCATAGAGCCCAGCTTGCCGGCTTTATGGGTCCATTATGCAAGACGCAGTGCATTGACGCAATGTAGATGTATCAAGATAACATTGCAAGGTTTAGAGTTTCCTTTAAATAAAACCTAGGGCTGATTTATAGGGTTCTGATTTTTTCCTAAATCGGTTGAGCAAATTAAAATCTACACTCGTAGAAGTTTATTAAGATCCGTTTTGGACAGGGGTTCGACTCCCCTCGTCTCCACCATAAAAGAGGACATATTTATATGTTCTCTTTTATGGTATTTGGGCTGTTGGGAATTTTCAGAACCCCTGCAAAGCAACGCTTTGCCTCTAGGGTTCAGCGCGAGTGAGCTGAGGGCGAAGGTTTGTCTGCGGAATAAATGGAATTTATGTAGCATACAACCGCAGACCCGTTAAACGCGAACGAGCAAGACAACTCCCCTCGTCTCCATTTATAAAAAATTATAATAATCTTGTTACAATTACATCCTTTTTAAGCCATACAAATATATCTGAACACCGCTTAAAAATTACAATGTAAACATATGTAAATGCGAGTTTAAATAACCCAAAACCCAAATATAATACAGTTATCAGGCATTATGCCTGTTATATTATACATTGTACTATATCAAATTTTTAAACCTTTTTGTTTTAATATCTATGTAGGAAAACAATGAAAGTGGTAATTTTGTGGTAGTAAAAAGTATTCAAAACAATAGTGTAGAAAACAGACAGATATATAAACCTCAATTTAAAGGTGCAGAGACTTCCTCACAAACGCCGAATACAGATGGTTTCGCACAAAAATTGCTTACTCCACAGAATATAATACTTGGTTCACTTGCATCTTTAGGAGTTCTTGGGATGGCTGATATTTTCTTGTGTAAAGGAAGACATTTGGAGAAAATATCTGGTAGACATACAGGTTTAGAAGAAGCTGTTGCAAAAGCCAAAGCAGCAGAAACGAAATTATCAGCAACAGAGACGAAATTACAAAATACAGAATTTAAACTAGATAAAACTGAACAAAAACTAAAAGAACTCCAAGATGATTTACAAAAAATACAACAGGAAAAAGAGCAATTGGTAAATGATTCAACAGGTAAATCGGTATGGGAATTACATTGTGAGAGTATGTTGAAAAGATTTCAAGAACTATATACAGATTGTGAAGATTTTGGTCCAGAAGCTGAAAAATATACAAAAAAAGTATTAAGACAGACTCTGAAACATATAGGAATGGATTTTTTAGAAGTAACTCCGAATCATCCAAAATTTAGTGAATTGTGCGTCCTAGAATCTGCTAATATCAAAAATTTTGATTTGAATTCTGTGCCAATAGTTTATCTTTCAGATGGTAGAGCTGCACTGAAAGGACATTGTTTTGTCCCTATGACTAAATAAAAAACCATTGAATTGAAAATTACTACAAAAGATACCTGGCTGATGTATTGAATAATTTATAATTTACACAACTTTCAATTCGTAACCAAGTTCTTGAAAAATTTTAACTATTGTAGAGAATTTGGGTTCTTTTTCAGATTTAAAAATACTATAAAGATGAGCTCTGGACATACCAACTTTTTCTGCAAATCCAGAAACTGTATCTTTTGCTTTGATTACAATTTCTAATGCACGATAGATAATTATATTATCAATTTCTGTATAATAAACTCAATAACCAGAGCCAAATTTTAATTGAAGTTCAAATATTTCACTATCAATTTTTTTATGATCACCAAAATTATTTTTTGTTATATCACAGAATTTGAATCGAGCCTGTTGCTCACCAGACTGTTCACTCCATTATTTTAAAATAATTATTGTAAAATCTTTTTTTTATTTTATTATTTTATCTGGAATAAAAATAATGAGGAATATAAAATGCGCAAGACAAATTGTCTTTTACCCCTTGCATTTGGGACATTTGGA
This sequence comes from uncultured Candidatus Melainabacteria bacterium, assembly GCA_934693235.1. Taxonomy (GTDB): domain Bacteria; phylum Cyanobacteriota; class Vampirovibrionia; order Gastranaerophilales; family Gastranaerophilaceae; genus Stercorousia. Next base: position 191,605 of record CAKUUY010000002.1, read on the forward strand.
CTTGGATTAACTGAATTTGTTATGATGGGAATTTTGCCTGATACTGCAAAATCTATGAATTGTTCAATTCCAATGGCTGGAAATTTTATTTCAATGTATGCACTTGGAGTTGTATTTGGTTCAATATTGCTTGTCATATTAGGAAGAACAAAACCTCTAAAACAAATTTTAATTACACTTGTTTTAATTTTTACACTCGCAAATCTCGCTTCTGCCTTTGCTCCAAATTATTATATTTTTTGTTTACTAAGGTTTATTGCTGGTTTACCCCATGGGGCGTTTTTTGGAGTAGGAGCTATTGCCGCTGGTAGACTTTGTGAAAAAGGAAAAACTAATCAAGCAGTTGCAACAATGGTTTCAGGTATGACAATAGCAAACCTTTTTGGAATTCCTATGGGAACTTTTATTAGTCACAATCTTTCTTGGAGAATTACTTTTTTAATAATCGGGTTGTTTGGGTTTTTTATTCTTTATTCAGTAATAAAACTTATTCCATATTTAAAACCCCTTCCAAATACAGGATTTAGAGGACAGTTCAAATTTTTTAAATCATTAGCGCCTTGGCTTTTAATCCTTGCTGTTATCATGGGAAATGGCGGTATATTTTGTTTATACAGTTATATAAATCCGTTGCTTGTTAATGTGGCTGGAATTTCTGCAAAATATGTTTCATTCGTAATGGTACTTGCTGGAGCTGGAATGTGCGTTGGAAATAATTTGGGCGGGAAATTATCAGACAAATTTTCTCCAGCCATTGTTGCTGGATATACTCAATTATTAGCCGCAATTTCACTAATCGGAATGTTTTTTTGCTCCACAAATCCTTTTATTGCAATAACTCTAATGTGTATTTGTACAGGATGTTTGTTTGCAGTTTCCGCACCGCAACAAGTCTTGTTGATAGAAAATGCTAAAGGTGGAGAAATGCTTGGTGCATCTTGTTCACAAATTTCTTTTAATCTTGGAAATGCAATGGGAGCATTTGTCGGTAGTATTCCCATTGCACACGGATATGGATATGAATATACTGCATTACCTGGAGTATTTTTTACCCTTATTGGATTTTCCCTTCTTTTATATTTTTACAAAAGATTTACAAAAACTCATGATTACACTTAATTATTAACCTTAAACTTTTTTATGTAATCCAACACTTTCTAAAAATGCAGAACAACCTTCAACAATATCGTCGTAGGTTTCATCAAAATTACCCGTATACCATGGGTCTTTTATATTGCGAGGGTTGTTTGTATAATCCAAAAGTCTTTTTATTTTATTGTTTTTGTCCTCGCCCACAATATATTCAATATCGCTGATATTTTCTGAATCCATAGCTATAATGTAGTCATAGTATTCATAATCTTGTTTTCTTATTTTTCGGGAGTAATGTTCTTTGAAATTTACACCATTTTTTCTCAAAACATCTTTTGTTCCATGGTGAATACCCGCGTGGCACATTTCATTATAGCCTTCAGTACCAGCCGAATCAATTTCAAAATCATTTTCAAGCCCTTGTTCTTGTATCATATTTTCAAAAATTATTTGCGCCATTGGTGATCTGCAAATATTCCCTAAACATACAAATAAAACTTTTATCATATACTTTCCTTGTTTAAACCCTTTCCCTACTCTCCGCTCCAACGTTTGGGGTCGAAACGAAGGTCTTTGACATTCATTTTTAGTGATTTTAAATATGGTTCCATTTTTACTAATATTTGCATTTTTCGCAGGGTTAATTCTTGTGCCACAATTGCGTTTTCGCACGCTATGACCATTATTCCACCACCCATCATAGAATAAGGTTTTGAACGTTTGGCAAACTTTTCTCCTACAGCTTTTGACCAGAATTTATACAAATTACTGCGGGTCATAGCTTTTTTTATTTCTTTGTTATTACCAAACAACTCCTCTACCAAAGTTTCTGTTGTAACAAAATCTGTATATAGAACCTTTTTCAAATTTACCCCTCAAACCCCGCTACATAATAGTTATAAGCCGAGTTTTATTTTGCCTTTTTTTGTGTTAATATCAAAAATATGGATTGTCCTGACTTAAATAATATCATAAAATCATCTAAAAACATATTGATTATTTCGCATGTCAACCCTGACGGTGACACTCTCGGTTCTATGTGCGGACTTTATTCGACAATTCTTGAGAATTTTAAGAAAAAATGCGATATGTTGGCTGTATCAAAAGTTCCGACCGTTTACGAGTTTTTACCTTTCGTAAATCAAATAAAATCTCTCGATGATATTGACAAATCCAGAGAATATGACTTGGTTATAAACGTTGATGTGGCGTCTTTTGATAGAATTTGCGATGCTGGAATTCTTTTCCAAAAAGCTAAAAAGACAATAAATATAGACCACCACAAAACAAATATTGCATACGCTGACATTAACATTATTGACCCTGATGCAAGCTCGACGGGTGAAGTTTTGGTGAATTGTTTTAACAATTGGAATTGGAAAATTAATATTGATACGGCAATTTGCTTATATACCGCAATTCTTACTGATACTGGTTCTTTTAGGTTTGATAATACTAAACCAAAAACTTTTGAATGTGCATCAGAACTTGTAAAAATTGGTGCTAATCCATCTGATATTTACAAAAGAGTTTATGAATCTGATAGCAAAACTTTGGTAATATTTCAGGCACATTGTATCAGCAAAGCAAAATTTTTATATGATGACAAATTAGCTTATACAACTGTTTACAAAAAAGATATGGAAAATTTTGGAGCAAACGACGAATGTATGGAAGGTTTGACCGAAAAATTACGCGCAATCGTCACAACACAAATTGCTTTCGTTGCAAAAGAAATGAAATCTGGTTATACAAAATTTTCTATGCGTAGCAAACGCATTGATGTCGCACAACTTTGTGAAATTTTTGGTGGTGGCGGACACAAATTTGCATCAGGTTGCACAATCAAAGCTCCTGTTGACAAAGCTGTAAAAATGATGTTGGATGAAATAAAAAAAAGAGAGATTTAAAAATTGAGTACTAAACTGCAAACTTTTATTAGAGGTTTAAAAAGATTAATTATATCTGTCATAAAAAATGATTTCTACGGTATGGCTGCAGAAATGGGATTTATGATGGTTATTGGAATTTTCCCTTTTATGTTGTTTTTGACATCGGTATTTAGCTGGATGGGTCACAAATCAATGATGACACCTATTTTGCGTTTTCTAGCAACTTTTATGCCAGAACAAGCAATGAGTTTGATTAGTACAGTTTTGTCAGAAGCCATGATTTTTTCACACGGTAGATTAGTTGCCATTATTGGTTTTTGCGTCACTTTATTTCTTTCAACAAACGGTATTGCGGTTGTACTAAAAGGTTTGAACCGAGCATACAAAGTTACTGAAACCAGAAACATTATATATACAAGACTTTTATCGCTATTAATGGTTTTTGTCGACACTATGGTGATGTTTTTGAGCATAAACCTGATTGTCTTTGGTAAGGCTATTATTAACTTGATGGTAACTCATTTTCACATGTCTAACGGTGTTGCAATCACGTTATTGACATTGCGTTGGCCAGTGGCTTTTGCTGCATTATTTTTTATGGCATTTCTTAGTTATTATATTTTGCCAGATTTGCGTGGTAATGAAAGATTTAAACGCAAAAGTGCAATCCCTGGAACTTGGTTCTTTACAACTTTTTGGTTAATTGGTTCTTGGGGATTTTCGATTTATGTTAATAACCTAAAAACTTACAACATGGTTTATGGAACAATTGGAGCGTTTGCCGTTTTAATGGTCTGGTTGTATTATACGTCTGTGTTGATATTGATTGGTGGGGAAATAAATTCTCAAGTTTATAACCAATTATCGCGTAAAGCACAAGAAATTCGTGATGATTTTGCAAACTTGTCAATCATTGATAAGATAGTTCAAAAAGTAAAAAAAATTGAAGAAAAAGAATAAATTAACTTATTCAAAATCGAGTAATTCTTTTAAGTTTACTCCGAGAACATCAGCGATAATTTTTAATTTTGACAGTGTAATATCGGTTTTTCCTGTTTCAACCATCGCAATTGTTGAACGTGAAATTCCGTGTACATCCAAAAAATCATCTTGTTTTATTTGTTTTTTCTTTCTTAGCTCTTTTAAGTGGTGAGCAAACTTTTTCAGATATTCTTGATTCATTTTTTTATTATCAATTATATTGATATTTCTTAAAATCAATGACATTGACAATATACTATGAATTATTATTTTATTATTAATTTTATTTCCGTTTTGAGGTTGATTTTAAAAATTTTTGAATTATTATATGGAAGTATTATTAAAAATGGAGTCAAGAAAATGGAAAACGAACACAAAAGACAATTGCTAAAAACTATTGGTATTATAAGAGAAGGAATTCAGTGCAATATGCAACTTTCATTAGAAAGTTATTCTGAAATTCTTTCAAAACTTGATTTGTTAATTTATTTGATTTTAGAAAAATAATAAATTTTCTTTATCTATTTCCTTTTTTTAAAAAATTATGGTATATTAGAAAAAAATAAATAACTTTTTAGATTTTTGAAACTTTTTTATTAAAATAACATCTTAATAGTTAAGTTCAGAATTTTAAAATAGTTTGGAGGAAATAGTGAGAAATATCATGAAAAAAAGTATAATATTTTTTGGAGCATTTTTGTTTTTATCTGGGTGGGTAATCAAAAGTAATGTTTTTGCTTATGCTCCAGTGGATTTGTACGACAATGTTTGGCGTTTAATTAACAGCAAATTTGTCGATAGAACCAATAATAATCAGGATTGGGCATCTTGGCGTCACAAATACGATGACAAAATAAAAACAAACGAAGATGCTTACGTGGCAATTAACACAATGGTTGCAAGTTTGAACGACCCTTATACAAAATTCTTAGACCCTAAAGAATTTGCAGAAGAAACAAGTTCGATAAAGGGTTCGCTGAAAGGTATTGGCATACAAATCGGTGTTAGGGACGGCAAACTAATGGTAATCGCGCCTATCGAAGATACTCCTGCCGAAAAAGCTGGATTGCTTGCTGATGATGAGATTTTGGAAATCGACGGGGTTAGCACAAAAGGTATTACTGTAGACAAAGCTGCTGATAAAATTAGAGGAAAAGAAGGAACACAAGTAAACTTGCTTATCAAACGTAAAGATAATCCTCCAAAAAATTATTTAATTACCCGTCAAGAAATTGAAATCAAGTCAATTTCTCAAAAGATTCCACTTGAAATGAATATGCCTGACAGTTTTTGCTATATAAGATTAAGCTCATTTATTAGCAGAAATGCAGCGAGCGAATTTGGAACAATCTTAAATAACAATAGAAACAAAAAAGGGTTTATTATCGACTTGCGTTCAAACCCTGGCGGACTATTAACAAACGCTATTTATATATCAGATATGTTCCTTGACGGTGGAACAATCGTAAGCACCGTTGATAGAGATGGTTATAAAGAAACTCAAAGAGCGTCATATAACACTTACACAAAAAAACCTGTTGTAATTCTTATAAATAAAGGTTCGGCATCAGCATCAGAAATCTTCTCTGGCGCAATGAAAGATAACCATAGAGCCGTAATCATTGGTGAACAGTCTTTCGGAAAAGGTCTTGTTCAAGAAATAAATAAACTTCCTTACGATGCTGGTGTAAATATTACAATCCAAAAATATTTGACACCTAACGGAACAGATATTAATAAAAAAGGTATTACACCTGATATTGAGGTAAAATTAACCGAAGAAGATGTTAAAAATAAAAACGATGTTCAACTAAAAAAAGCAATCGAAGTTTTGACAAAAATGACAAGCGGAAAAACAATCGCAATTCAATAGTTTAAATAAACTAAAAGGCTTTCTAAAAAGAGAGCCTTTTTATTATGGTTTTTTATTGTATAATTGTTGTAAGATTCTGAAACAAGTTCAGAATGACGAAAAGTAAGCGATGCGACTGACCAAAGTGTATAAAGTTAATACAAAGTTTACGGAAAGGATATAAAGCGGGAGCGAGCGTTTGGAAATTCTGAAACAAGTTCAGAATGACGAAAAGTAAGCGACGCGACTGACCAAAGTGTATAAAGTTAATACAAAGTTTACGGAAAGGGCATAAAAGCGGGAGCGAGCGTTTGGAAATTCTGAAACAAGTTCAAAATGACGAAAAGTAAGCGACGCGACTGACCAAAGTGTATAAAGTTAATACAAAACCTACGGAAAGGGCATAAAAAATGAACGGAATAAAAGACGGATATTATCATGAAATCACACCATCAGGATATGGTATAGCAATAAAAGCGGGAAAAGTTTTATATTCAAAACAATCAGAGTTTCAAAAAGTTGAGGTTTTTGAATCTGAAAGCACATTGGGTAGAGTTTTAACGCTTGACGATTTAATGATGACAACCGAAGGCGATGAATATCATTATCACGAAATGATTGCGCATATTCCGATGATGCACCACAAAAACCCTGAATCTGTATTGGTTATCGGCGGTGGTGACGGCGGTACAGTAAGAGAAGTTTTGAAACACAAAAGTGTTAAAAAAGTAGTTCTTTGCGAAATCGACGGACTTGTAATCGACGCTTGCAAGGAGTTTTTACCGACTATTTCTTGCGGACTTTCTGACCCTCGCGTAGAAATTAAAGTTGAGGATGCTATTGAATTTATCAAAGACAAAAAAGATGAATACGATATTATTTTGGTTGATTCTACTGACCCAATCGGCCCTGGAGAAGGTTTATTCACTGATGAATTCTACACAAATGTAAAAAATTCTTTGAAAAAAGGTGGAATAATGGTTGCTCAATCAGAATCTCCGTTTGCTCAAAAAGAAGCAGTACAAAAAATGTATAAACTTTTAAAAAGAGTTTTTCCTGTTTGTTCAACTTATACATCAAACATTCCGACTTACCCAGGTGGATATTGGGCTTGGGCTTTCTGCTCAGTAGATGTTGAACCATTGTCATATTTTGCGGAAGATAGATACGATGACATCGTAAAAACTTGCAAAATCTACAACAGAGAATATCATAATGCAAGATTTGCATTACCAAATTATTTGAAAGAATTATTATAGTATGAAATTTGAAGAAAAAACTCTTAATTCACAAACTGTTTACGACGGAAAAATCATCAAAGTTTTGAAAGATGATGTTGAAATTTCTGACGGTCATAAATCTTTTCGCGAAGTTGTAAGACATTCAGGCGGAGTTGTGATTTTAGCGATTAAACCATCTGAAAAGGGCAAGAGTGTTTTGTTTGTCAAACAATTCAGGTATCCGATGAAAGAAGTTTTGTTGGAGCTTCCTGCAGGGAAATTGGAATATGGCGAGGATCCGTTTGAAGCTGGAAAACGCGAATTGGAAGAAGAAACAGGTTATTGTGCAAATAAATGGACTGACTTGGGGTATGTTTATACATCCCCTGGGT
>CAKUUY010000003.1 GCA_934693235.1 uncultured Candidatus Melainabacteria bacterium
CTTGGTACGATAACGAATGTGGTTATTCTACAAGATTGGCTGAAACTACATTGATGGTTGCTGAAAAATTATAATTGGTTTTATAATTTTTGAAAATAATCGAAAAACAAGTCTGATTTATTTCAGGCTTGTTTTTTTTATAAAAAATGTTAGAATATAATAGTTATGAAAAAGTATTTTGTTTTAATTTTATTATTGTTAATAGGCATGGCTTCGTATTCTGTCGAATATTTAGGAATGAGATTGCCTCTTCCCGGTGCTACAATTGCAGATATGAAAACTCAAGCAAATACATTAGGATTTGTGTTTTCAAGGGTTGCCAGAGAGCAAAAAAAGTGTCATAAATTGTCAGTAGTTGATACTAAAGTGACAGAAGAGCTTTCAAATGTTCAATACAATCAGCATAAACGCAAAATTGGTGGCAATTGGAACGAAGAGTGGACAGTAAATGCTTGTGGAAATGAAGTTGTTGTCCCAATTTATTTTCAAATTAGGCGAAATGGGGTTATGTCTACAATCGGAACTCCTCAAATCCCTCAGAGATAGATATTTTATTTTTCTAAATTGTCCAGATATTCTTTGTTCGCCCTGAGAGTGTCTTCTGTTGCAATGATAGAATATGTCGGTTTGCCTGCAAAAATGTAGTTTGCGGCATTGTAAATATCATCTGCGGTAATTTTGTCTATTTCGTCAAAAAGTTGATTTTCTCTAGAAATGCCGTAAGGAGATTTTAGACCTGCTAAAAGGTTTGTTGCCTTGTCCCCGTAGTCGTGGTTTGAGTTTAAGACACTGTTTTTTAGGCTCAATTTTGCATTTTCAAGTTCTTCTTCTGAAACTTTTTCTGTCTTAATTCTTTCGATGTGTCGATTGAAACCGTCTATAGATTTTTGAACGTTGTCAAAACTTTGTTCACCTGTTTCTTTATTGTCTGTAGTAGTTCCGATTTTTAGAGTGAATACACCGATATTTTCGTTTGTTTCAAAGTTTGATTTCACGTGGTATGCAAGTTTTTCTTTTTCTCGCAAGTCAGAGAACAGCCTTGATGACGGATTTCCTCCTAAAATTGTGTTAAGTAATGCTATAGTTACTTTGTCTTTTGTGTTTTGGTTAACTCTGTATTTGAACGCTTCAACAATTTCTGCTTGATTTTTGTAATCGGTATCGATAAGAACTTTTGTTTGTTCTGTTGGAGTGTAAACATCCGGTAACGGCTCTACAGTAAATTCTTTTGCCGGTTTGAATTTACTTAAATTATTAAATAAAATATTACTTAATTCCGGTTTTTTTTCAAATGGCGCCGCTATTGCTATGCTAGCCTGACCGTTTTGTAAAATAGAATTGTACAATTGTTTAATATCATTAATTGTTAGACTTTCCAAATCTTTTAAGATTTCTTCATGTGAAACTCCCTCAGGCAAGCCTTTGTATAATTCGTTATCAAGTTTGTCAAATGCGGATTTTTCAGATGTTTCAATATTTTCTTTTACCAGAGATTTTGCGTGTTCAAATTCTTTTTGTGTGAATCTCGGGTTTTCCAGAACTTCTTTAATTCCATCAAGAGCTTTGTCTAAATTGTCACTATCACAAATTATTGCAGAAGTAATTGTTTTAGTGCTGGCTCCAGTATACATTCCAATCCCGTCTTTTGCCATATCTGTTTCAAATTTTTCTTGATCTCGAAGCATAGACCCTTCTGTCAAAATTTTGTCTAAAACTAGAGATGCAGATGGCTTTTCAAAATTAGAAGTATTTAGATATATTTGTAAAATTCCATTGATGTTGTTGGTTTTTGAATTTGTTGTAACTACTCTGTAATTGTTGCTCAAATTATATTCTTTTACAGAACTCATATTTATGGCTTCTTTTTTGTTCGTACCGGTAAAAGAAATATTTTTATGATTTTGGTTGATGGTTTCAGCGGTTGCCGTTGACGGGTGTACAACTGCGACAGAGGCTTTGTTTAAGTCGAAGTATTTTTTTGCTACATTAACTAAGTCGTCTGCTGTCATTGATTTAACGATGTTTTCGTGCTCTTTTAAATAGTTTTCATTATTTTCTAATACAGAAGTTCCGATTGAATTGTTTGTAGAAAAAGAGTTTTCAAATATTGATGAAAAACCTTGCAGCATCTTCTTTTTGATAATCTGCATCTCATCATCTGTTGGAGGATTGTTTGCTATGTTTCCGATTTCAGTAAAGATTGTTTTCAAAACTTTTTCGGAGTTTTCGTCTGTGCATTCAGCTGAAAACATTAGTGCTCTGCCGTCTTTTGGATTTGTGCTGATTTTTTCAGTGTCAGCCCAGCTACTTGTGTTATATTGTTTTAGTTTTTTGTCTATTCTTGATGTCGGAGAGGATGATAACAAAAGTGATAGAGCTTTTGTATAAATTCTGTCTTTTGTATCTTGAGACGACGGACCGTTAAAACCTACAACGATAGTTGAGGCTTTAGATTTGTCTGAAATTATATCTTCCCTAATAGTTTTCTGTATAGGGTTAAATTTTTCTAAATTTTGAGGTTGAGTTGGTTTCTTGTTTGATGAAAAATATTTTGAGATAAGATGCATTGTTTCATCAGGTTTTACTTCGCCGGTTATTACTGTGACCATATTGGCAGGGTAATAATTGTTGTTAAAATAATTTACAACATCTTCTCGTGTTAAATTCGTGATGTTGTCGGTTGTTCCGCCAATCATGTCGGTTGAACTTGTCTTTATCCCATAAAGATTTTTAAGCATTTTATTTATTGCTAAATTTTCGGGATCCGATGTTATCATGTTTATTTCAGAATTAACAATGCCTTTTTCTTTTTCAAGTTTATCAACGGCAAATAACGGAGTTTCAAGCATTGATGCATGAAGTTTGATTTTATTTTCTAAATCTCCGTCGTTTAACAAATTCGAGCTGATAAAATAATTTGTCTCCGCAAAACCAGTTGAGGCATTTGTTGAAGCTCCCATTTTGTCAACTTTTTTGAAAAATTCACCTTGTTCAAGACCTTTTGAGCCGTTAAATAAATTGTGTTCTATATAATGACTTATACCACGAATTTTGTCGGGTTCGTTCATTGAACCTGTGTTTACGTAAGTTTTTAGAACGGTTTCTCCTTCTTGAGGCACTATGATAACCCTTTGACCGTTCGCCAATTTATAGCAATATGCTTTTGTGTCATAAGGAAAATCTATTTCACCTGTCTTTGAGTAAGTCATCGGTGTTTTTATCGCATAATCTGCTTGAGAATTCGGCACTTCTTTAATCTGCGGATTAGTCTGATTACTTTCAGAACCTTTGAACGCAGGTTTTTGCAGTTTTATATAATTATTTACACTATTAATCGAATTTATTCTAAACACATTTATATAAAAACACGAATATATAAAAAATTGCTATATTTTAAATGTTAATTAATATTTGTTTAAAAATAGTTTGATCTCTGTCAGGTCCGACGCTTACTATTGAGATTGGAACTTCAAGCAATTCTTCAAGTCGTGCAAGATATTTTTTTGCGTTTTCAGGAAGTTTTTCAAATTCTTTAATTCCTGTAATGTCTTGGTTCCAACCTTTATGAGTTTCGTAAACCGGTTCTAAAAATTTGTGGATAAACACATCTGTCGGATAACTTGTGTAGATTTCTCCGTTACGAGTGTCTTTGTATGCTGTGCAGACTTTGATTTCGTTAAAAGTATCAAATACATCGATTTTTGTTAAAGCAATTGAGGTTAACCCTCCGACTAAAACAGCGTATTTCATAGTTACAGCGTCAAACCATCCGCAACGACGAGGTCTACCTGTTGTTACGCCAAATTCATGTCCAATTTCTCTAATCCTTTCTCCGGTTTCGTCTGTGAGTTCTGTAACAAAAGGCCCTTCTCCAACACGTGTTACGTATGCTTTTGCAACACCGATTACTTCGTCAATCATTGTAGGCCCGTAGCCGGAACCCGTTGCTGCTCCGCCACCGATTGGATTTGAAGAAGTTACGAAAGGATATGTTCCGTAGTCTATATCAAGCATAACTCCTTGTGCACCCTCAAAAAGAACAGCTTTTTTATCTCGTTTTGCGTCTTCCAAAACTTTTTGCCAATCAAAACAAACGTAAGGTCTGAAAATTTCTGCATATTTTTTGCAAAGGTCTAAAACTTCTTCTTTTGAGTATGTTTTCAAACCATAAACTTCTTTTAGTGTTTTGTTTTTGATTGGAAGAATGATATCTAATTTTTCGGAAAGTTCCGGAGAATATAAGTCTTGAATTTTTAGTCCGATACGAGCCATTTTGTCGGTGTAAGTCGGTCCAATCCCTTTTTTAGTTGTTCCGATTTTTCCTTTTTTAGCGGTGTCTTCGCTGTAGCCGTCAACTTCTGTATGGTATGGCATTGTGATTGAAGCAAGAGGATTAATTTTTAAGCCTGAAACGTCAATTCCCTCTTTAATAAGTTCTTGAATTTCTTCTTCAAAATATTCCGGCAAAATAACTGTTCCTGCTCCGATAAAACAAGTTTTTCCTTTGTACAAAATCCCTGATGGAATTAGGTGAAATTTAAAAGTTTTGTTGTGTGCAACGACTGTATGTCCTGCATTACAGCCACCTTGGTATCTGATAATCAAATCAGCATCACTTGCCAATAAATCAGTAATTTTAGCTTTTCCCTCGTCGCCCCATTGAGCACCAACAACAACTTTGTTCATATCCATATCCTTTCGAAAAAATTAGTCAATTACTGATTTATTTTAGCACAAAAAGATTTTTAATAAACTTTATTTACGATATAATATGTGTATGATTGATATAGATAAAATAGTTGAGTTATTAAAAAAGGCAGACCAACCAAAAAGTGATTTTGTCGGACTTATGGATAGTTTTAATAATCCGTATTTAGTTTTGATTGCGTGTATTTTGAGTCTCAGAACTAATGATAAAACGACTTATCCTGCAACTTTAAGAATGTTAAAACTTGGTAAAACTCCTAAAGATTTTGCTAATTGTGACGTTAAAAAGCTGGAAAAAGCGATTTATCCTGTCGGTTTTTATGCAAATAAAGCAAAGCAAATTGTGGAGCTTTCACAAATATTGGTTGAAAAGTATAATTCACAAGTTCCAAAATCAATTGAAGAATTGTGCAAGTTTAATGGTGTTGGCAGAAAAACAGCAAATTTGACAATTTCGAGAGGTTTTAATGAACCTGCTATTTGTGTAGATGTTCATGTTCACCGGATTTTTAATAGGATAGGTTACGTAAAAACAAAAAATCCGGAGGAAACAGAGTTTGCGTTGAGAGAAAAATTGCCGATAAAATATTGGATTGACATAAATACATTGATGGTGACACACGGGCAAAATGTCTGCAAGCCAATAAAGCCAAAGTGTGAAGAATGTCCTATAAAAGATTATTGCAATAAAATTTTGTAGCAAAAAAAAATATGTTTGTGTTTTTGGATAAAAAAAGGAGTTAAATATGAAAGTGCCAAAAATTATTGATAGATTTAGACCAAAGTTAGTTGAAATTCACGCAGATGGTGTGTATGAACCAACAGTAAAAAAATTAGAAGCTTCAAAGAATATGTTGGAAAATTATGCAAAACATAATGATATTAAAATTGATATTTATGGAGGATTGCACGCATTAGAAGATGATGAATTTGTTTCTCCAGTCATAGAAAATAAATTTTGTACTAAATTGCAAGTTGTTGTTAAGAATTTAAAAACAAAAAAGGATGACTTTAAACTTGTAACTGGGCATCCGGATGTAAATGAGACAAATTATACTGTTCGCAGACGAATGATTCACGACGCTGCTGATGGTTTGGAGCGTATGTGTGATGTAAAATCAACGAGTGAAGACGGATTGTTCCGAAGAGTATATAGAGCTGTTGATTTCTTGACTCAAAAAGTAAAAAATAAAAAGTAGAAAACAAATAATAAAAAAAGCTCCTCAAACAGAGGAGCTTTTTTAGTACTAAATTTATAATAACTTATTTAACAGCTTTTTTTACAGCTTCTGTAATATCGGAGCCACCGTAAAGAACAACGCCTTTCGTTAATACAATATCGTATCCGCCTAATTTTGCTTGATTTTCAATTTGTTTTGAAATTGCTGTGTCGATTGCATTTAGTTTGTCTGAATAATTTTTATCCATAGCAACTTTTTTGGTGTTTAGCTCTTTATTGTATTTTTCTTCAAGAGCTTGTTTTTTCTTAACGTCAGTTGTTGCGGCTACTTCTTTTCTAGCTTTGTCTACAAAAGCCACAACTTCTTTCATTTTAGCTTGTTGTTCTTTTTTCAAAGCTTGAACTTGAGAAGAAGAATTAACTACCTGTTGGACATCAACTACCGCAATTTTAGATGGAACGTCAGACATTGCAAAGTTGCTGAAAGCCATCCCTGCTACGAAAGTTAATAAGCCTACTGTTAAAAATTTCATTTGTTTGTTCATATTTTCTCCCTTACACTGTGTGTTTGATTTTTTAATGGTATTCTACAACAAAAGAATGATTTTTTTTTGTATGTATTTACAACGTATTAAAAAATTAATATAATAATAGCAGGTCACGTAATTCTTGTGCAAAAAGTTAATTTTTATTAATTTTTTGTAATAAAAATTAAAATATTCTTTTTATTTTCCATCAAAAGCGCAAAAATTAAAATTGACCGGACTTAAAAAATATATATTTTTTGAAAACTTAGTAAAAGGTGAATAAATGAAAAAGATTAATTCCAAGACAAATATTGTGATTTTGTGTGCAGCGTTTGCTCTTTCTGCGTCTATTACCCCTGCAAATGCTGACCTTTATGGTGGCTATAATGGTGTTATGCAACAGGCGGGTTATACTTATCAGGATGCTATGAATGTTCAGAACCAAGCAGGTATGAACCAAATGCACGATAGTAATTACTTGCGTGAAAAATCTCAGGATAGCTACAGGAATGAAGATTACAAATATTACCAACAACGTAAAAAGTTAGACGGACAGGATGAAGGAAGTACCGTTATTCAAAACTATAATGGTGGTTCTATGCAACAAGCAACGATTGAAGAAATGAATACAAAAGGTGTTTATGTAAATTCAATTGAGGTTGCTCCGTCAGAAATTTTGACAAAAGAGGAAATTAACAAAGCTATTCAACCTTTGGTAGGTCGAAACGTATTTATTGAAGATATTCAAAAAGCAATTGATAATATCAACAATTTGTATGCAGAAAAAGGGTTTGTTACAGCACGTGCATTTTTGCCGGAACAAACTGTTGAAAATGGACATATATACATCGCTTTGACAGAAAGTAAAATCGGTAATATTACGGTTGAACAAAACAGATGGACCAAAGATGGCTATATTACAAGAAGATTGCCTGAAAAAGAAGGTCAATTGTTTGACATTGTTGAACTGGAAAAAGATGTTTTGGATTTCAACAGATATAATGAAGGTGTAAAATTATCTGCAAACTTAAAAGCAGGTCAAAAGCCTGGGACAACAGATATTGAACTTGTCGCTGATGAAAACTTCCCGTTCCATGTAATGGGTATTATGGATAACGCGGGTCGTTATAATACTGGTAGCCTACGTGGTGGTGCTATGTTGTACGCAGACAGTTTGTTTGGTCACCGTGACAGAATGTCTTTAGGATCCTATTTCTCTAAAGGTGCACAGAGCCCGTTTGCTGATTACAACTTCCCTGTCAATAAAAAAGACGGTCGTGTTGGGTTTATGTATTCATCTACGTTTGCGAAAATCAAATACGGTGATTTAAGAGATTTAGGAATTGGTAGTAATGCATATCAATATTCATTGTACTATTCTCAACCAATTGTTAGAAAACCGGGTTTTGAATTGAAAACCTACGCGGCTGCAAATTATAAAAGGGCAAGAACTTATTCCGATGTTTCGATTCTTGATGATTGGATTAAAGGTGTTGATAACGTAACATCTTTAGAATTTGCATTGCAAATGAGAAAAGATACAAAACGTGGTATTTGGTATTTTAACCAAGATGCTTATTATGCAATACCTATTTTAAACAGTCAAAGAGATAACAATTACTTTAAATATAGTGGTAGTTTAGTTAGATTGCACGATTTTTCTCACGGATTTATCGGTCAATTAAGAAGTAATTACCAAGTTGTCCCTGGGGATAAACAAATCCCTTACTTAGACCAAATGCAAACAGGTGGTTTGGCTACAGTTAGAGGTTATTCTGAAGGTTTGATGATTGGTAAAAACGGCTACTTTGTTAGTGGCGAACTTATGTTCCCTCTATTACCAAGAGAAATTACTAGCCCTAGAACAGGTGAAAAAATACCGTTTATCGGAAAATACATTAAAGGTGCTGTTTTTGCTGATACTGCCGGAATCTTTCCTGCAGCTAGAGAGGATTATAGACAAGGTAGTTATTTCGCAGCTTCTTTAGGTATGGGCTTGAGAATTCAACTTCCGGGGGATTTGAGTGCGAGACTATATTGGGGTTATCCATTAATTAGAAATTATAATGAACCGTATAGTAAAATGGGTAGATTCCACTTTGAATTGACACTTGCTCCAAATATTGATGCGTTGTTGGCATCTCGCTCAACAGCTATTGCTCCAAAAACTCAATTCCAAAAAAATGTTGAAGCAGAATATGTTAACAACTATGATGATGTTAGACACTATGATTACTTCCGCGACGGTGGCGGTGGGCAATTATAGTTCTTGCAAAACTTGAAATAATTAAATTATGCGGTAACATAAAGTTGCCGCATATTTTTTTATAAGTCATCTTGAGCGATGCGAAAGGTTTTATTAAAATGATTATTATCGGCAAGAAAAGAGGAGATAATGACTAAAGCTATATTTATTACTGCTACTGGAACTGACGTTGGAAAGACTTATATTTCTGCTCTTATTGTAAAAAAGTTGAGAGAATTAGGTTATAATTGCGGTTATTTTAAACCAGCGTTAAGTGGAGCAATAGAAAAAGATGGAAAACTTATCCCAGGAGATTGTGATTTTGTCTTAAAAACAGCAGGAATAAATGCAAATCCTATGGATTATGTTTCATATGTTTATAAGACAGCAGTTTCTCCACATTTAGCGTCGGAAATTGAAAATAAGCCGATAAAAATTGAAAAAATTAAATCGGACTTTGAAAAAATAAAAAAAGAATTTGATTATTTAGTTGTTGAGGGTGCGGGGGGTATTGTTTGCCCGTTTAATCTAAGAGAACAGAAACTTTTATTGCCTGATATAATAAAAGAATTGGATTTAGATATTTTAGTTGTAGCTTCGGCTTCTCTCGGAACAATAAATTCAACTGTTTTGACAATTGAATATGCAAAACAGCAAGGTATAAATGTAAAAGGTATAATTTTAAATAATTATGATGAAAATGATTTTATGCAAAAGGATAACAAAATTCAGGTTGAAAACTTAACCGGTGCAAATGTTGTTGCTACAGTAAAATCAAATGATATAACAATAAATGATTTATCGAAATTTTTTAAAGAGGTATAAAAATGAAAACATGTTGTTCTGAGGAAGGGAATAATTTTAGCCCGCAAGAATCATTAGCAGAAAAAGATTTAAAATATATTTGGCACCCGTGTTCTCAAATGAAAGATTATGAAGAATTAAAGCCGATTGTAATTGACAAGGGGGAGGGAGTGTACTTATACGATGAGAATGGAAATCGTTATTTAGATGTAATAAGTTCTTGGTGGTGCAATCTTTTAGGTCATTGTAATCCGCATATTTCCGGAGAAATAAAAAAACAAGTAGATATCCTTGAACACGTTATATTCGCGAATTTTACACATAAACAGGCAATAAGACTATGCGAAAGATTATCTAAAATTTTGCCAAAAGGATTGTGCAAGTTTAATTTTACGGATAACGGCTCATCTGCGATTGAAGCGGCTATGAAAGTAAGTTTTCAGTATCACGAACAAACCGGAAATCCTCAAAAAACTAAATTTATGGCGCTTTCTGAAGCTTATCATGGCGAAACAATAGGTGCGCTATCTGTTGGTGATTGTGATTTGTATACCAAATTGTATAAACCGATTTTGATGGATATTGTCAGAGTTCAAGGACCTGATTGTTATAGATGTCCGTATGGGAAAGACAGAGATCATTGTCAATGCGAGTGTTTTGAAAATGCCGAAAAAACATTTGAAAAATATGGTAACGAAACAGCAGCTATGCTTGTTGAGCCGCTTTTGCAGGGATCTGCCGGTATGAAAATTTATCCGCCTTTGTATTTAAAAAAATTAAGAGCGCTTTGTGATAAGTACAATGTTCATTTATTGGCAGATGAAATTGCAACAGGTTATGGTAGAACCGGAAAAATGTTTGCATTTGACTATGCTGGAGTTTCACCGGATATTATGTGTTTGTCAAAAGGTTTGACCGGTGGTTACATGCCGATGGCAATTTTTGCGACAACTCAAAAGATTTATGATGCTTTTTATGACGATTACAATACCGGAAAAGCGTTTATGCACAGTCACACATACAGTGGTAACCCTCTAGCCTGTTCGGCAGCAAATGCTGTTCTTGATTTGATGGAAGATGGTTCAATTTTAGAAAAAGCACAAAAAAACGCGATTTTCTTTAATAATTTGTTAAAAGAAAAATTTCTTTCACATAAAAATGTTGGTGAAGTTCGGCATATAGGATTAATTAATGCAATAGAACTTGTAAAAAATAAAGATACAAAAGAATCGTTCGATGGAAAACTCAGAACCGGCTATCAAATCTACAAGAAAGCCTTAAAAAAAGGTGTAATTCTCCGCCCACTTGGCGATGTAATTTATTTTAATCCACCATTGATTATTGAACGCAAAGATTTAGAATTCGCTACAGATGTTGCGTATGAATGCATGAGAGAAGTGCTAGGTTAAAACAAGCAATATCACATGTATGTATTTGAACTTTTTGCACAAAAAAATTGACGTCAACTCAAATTAACGTATTTTGTACACTTTTAAATTCACACACCTCAACATATGTCGATTTTCTTAACGAAAAAGGGAACTCTCTCGTAGTTGCCACGTCTTTTGTTTTGAAAGGATTTAGCTTTCTGTAGTTAATTCTTCCCAGATACTTGGTACTACGATTAGCGCAGTGTAAACGATAAATCCGAATAGAATTAAGTTAATAGCTTCCATGATAACACTCCTATCTGTTAGCTTGAACGAATTAAAACGACATAATTCATCTTAATTATATTATTCCCATGCTGTCAAAAAATGTAACATTTTTTAATAAAATTTTTATTATAATAATAGTGAGGACTTATGAAAAAGAAAATCAAAAAATTATTTTCAAATCTATGCTGTTCCCATTGTAAGAACAGTTTTGACGAAAATTCAATAACAATTAAACGTGAAGAAGAGGGGTTGACTGTTGTTGGCTTGCAATGTCAACATTGTGGAAAAAATTTCGGTGTCGCGTTTTTAGGTATAAATAATTTTGACGTAAAGAGTTCCGAACCTCTTGAGGTGCAAGAAGGGCCTGAACCAATAAATTATAATGATGTGATTGATGCACACAGATTCATAAAAAATCTTGATGCTGATTGGCAAAAACATTTACCACAATGATTGTTCCCAAAATTTCTCGTCAGCAAAAGTTTTTCGAATGCAACGAATTTTTAAAATCAGAGGGGCTATGTTGTAGTACTAGTTAAACAAAACACCAGCGATTGCTGCTGACATGTAGCAGGTTAATGTTCCGCAGATTAGTGCTCTTACTCCCAATCTTGCAAGGTTTTTTCTTTGGTTTGGAGCAAGTTCACCAATACCGCCTAATTGAATTGCTATTGAACCGAAATTCCCAAAACTGCATAATGCAAAACTTGCGATTAAGAAACTCTTTTCTGATAAATGAGTTGGCAAGTTTACCAAATCAAAGTATGCAACCATTTCATTTAATACTAGTTTTGTTCCCATCAAACTTCCAACTGTAGTTGCTTCTTTTAAAGGAACTCCCATAAAGTATGCAAATACCGCAAAAAGTTTACCTAAAATTAGTTTTAGTGACAAATGAGTTAAATCAAATGATGCAAAGTTGATATGTAAGTATTTAACGATTAAATTTCCAACTCCGCCTAAGAACCAATCAATCATCGCAACAAGAGCAACTAAAGCTAAAATCATTGCTACAACATTAATTGCAACTTTCATACCTTCTGAAGCTCCTGCAGATATTGCATCAAAGACATTTATATAAGGCTTTCTTCTTTTGCTGTAAGTGATTTTAATATCTTCACTTGTTTCCGGAGTTCCGGTTTCCGGATAAACAATTTTTGTTAGAACTAATGCGCCGGGAGCAGCCATTACAGAAGCTGCTAAAAGGTATTGAGCCGGAATACCCATACCGATATAAATTGGCATGGTCGCAGCAGAAATACATGCCATACTTCCAGCCATTGATGCCAATAGTTCCGAGCGTGTTAATTTTGCTAAATACGGTCTAATCATAATTTGGGCTGCAATTTGTCCGACAAAAGCACTTGCAACGTTAGATAGAGCTTCTGCACCACTTACACTCATTAATTTATTCATCGCTTTCCCGAAAAACGGAACTATTCTTTGCATAATTCCATAGTAATAAAGGATATTTACGACAATCATCATAAAAATTAACGATGCGATTAGTTGTAGTGCAAAAACTTGTGCTCCATTTCCAAACACTGCACCAAATTTATCATCAGACATCAGTGGTCCGAAAACAAAGGCTCCGCCATCTTTTGCAAAATCTAAGATTTTTTGGATAAACAAACCTAAATTCATAAATATTGCTCGTCCTAAAGGAACTTTAAATATAAATATTGCAAGTGAAACTTGTAGCAAAAAGCCCATTCCGACTGTTTTATAATTAATTGCTTTTCGATTATTTGACATTAAAAATGCTATACCGAAAATTAAAATAATACCTAATATTCCAAAAAATCTGTCCATCATTCACCCTTTATAAAACTGTTGATACAATTCTACAGTAAAGGAATTAAAAAAGCTTTATATATTGAAAAATGTTTACTTAATATAACTTTACAATTAGCTGGTTAACTGTTGAAAAATTTTTTGTCAGCATTTTATTATTATTGCAGAAAGTTTTCTGTAGTAATAGTGCTATTTAACTAAATATGGGGTGTAATAATGCGTATAAATTCAGTAATGCCAAGCATTCAGGTAAAATCGCAAAGACAAAACATTGAGGCAATGTCTGTTCCTTCTGAGGTGAGAATGTATAATTCGAATGTTGACTCTTTGCCAATGGGAAATATAGCGAATGTATTAGTTCGAGATCAGAGAGTTACTTCAAAGCAAGGATTTGCATATATAACATTTACCGGTTCAGATAGAAATGTTAATCAAGTACTATCGGCTGGTTCTGAGCATGCCGGAACGGGGCTCCCAGAAGACAAACAAGGTGGATTGGCATGTGTTACGCATGAAGAGCAAAAAAGTCTAATAGCAAAAGAAGGCATGGATGTCCGAATGGTTTTACCATTCCATGAGTATAACAATTCTAATGGTGGTGTAAAGTACATAAATATAAAAAAGGTTAAAGAAGCTTATGGGGGTAAATTGCCTGAATCAATTGCTGCAAAGTGGTTTGTATCGGCAGAACCTTGGCAATCTGTAGAAGATTTAGCTAAAAATTTAAATCAAGATCCTGCAGATTTAAGACCTGTTATTCAAAGTGAGCCAAATGGAAAAGGTCCGGAAGCGTTAAGTAAATTTGATATTTTGAAGCCTACCAGTGCAAAAGGTTATATTGAGCGAATGTCTGACGAAGATATTGGCAAATTGCAAAAGGTTGGATATCAATTGTTTGAATATTCCGACGAAACCCCAGGAAATAGAGATATAACAAAATCCCCAAATTATTGTATGTATACAGAAGAATTGGCTAAAACACCTAAACCGTACACTTATGGAATTCATGGTGCAGATGGTGCAGATGCAGAAATTGTTAATGCTGATTGGGCACGCACTATGCTAGCTGCAGAAAAGCAGATGAATACAGAAGAATTTGGATATTTTCATCCTGCGAGTATTTGGGGACATGATAGAACTGTTGGTTTCATGACAAGTGCAATTGTAGATGAATCAGCAAGAGGTAACAGTGATTATAACGGTATAATTTACCATCATACATTGCATAATCCGGGAAGAAATTATCAAGGTGTAACAGATAATCCATTCAAATTTGCAAGAATGGTATTTAGTAAAGAGGATGTAGAAGCAATTAGCAAACACCCTCAATATGAACTTCTACAGAATTTTAATGTTAGAGGTTGGGAAAATCTTCGTGAGCCTGAAAAGAAATTTGTTATAGCAGCATTTGACCCATTTATTGGTGTTTTTAAAGATGCTTTTGGTACATATAATGTGACAAAAATTCCTATTTTGGCTAAAAAATTAAATCCAAATAATTTTTCTGTCGGAACAGTTTCTCCAAATTTTGATAAAGAAATGAAATCTCCTAATATGGATGTTGCGGCCGCAATTGGTGGAGATTTAAGAGAAATAGAAACAGTAAGTCCGCTGAACGGTTCAACTCCGGCTTCTTTAGGAATTGACAATAATGTAAAAGATTTTGGGCGTGGTAATAATACTTTGTCTGCTCAAAAAAGCGGCTTTACACCATTGATATACAAAGGTGATAATATTGAAGAAATTGTTGCAAATCGTGAAAAGAATGCAAAATGGTTAACTAAAATACTTTCGGATGCAGAAAAAGAGGGACAAGATGCGCTTAACCACGTATTCTTTAATGATTTGCAAATAGAACAAGGTAGAAGTGTTCTGGGAAGTTTATCCGAATTCAAAGATGGTGATATGTTATTTATTGGTTGGGGAAGACCGGATGAACAAAAAGGTTATCCATATACTTTTGAAGGTTTTTTAAATTTCTTAAAACGAGATGATGTTCCTAAAGAAACAAAACTTAAAACCAAACTTATTGTTGGTGCAGGCGATGCTCCTTGGTATAAAGAAGCGAAAGATTTTAAACTAATTCAAAAAACATTAAAAGAAATTCAAGAGTTAGATGGTGGTGTATATAAGCATAATGCGATGTATGTAGATGGTTTGTTCCCGAATAGACTCGTCGCTTGTGCAACTCATGGAATATTTACATCAAGACGTGAAATGTGTGGTATTACTCCGTTAGAAGCAAAAACAGCAGGGGTACCTTATATTGCAACAAGAACCGGTGGTATGGTAGATTATACTAATGATTCAAATGGTTGGAGGACCAAAACTGCTCCTGAAATGAATCCGGATTTTGATGGCTTAACTTGGGAAACATCTCCAGATGAAATTGATAATGCAAGAATTAAGCGTATATCAGGAGAAGTTTCAGATTGCTTTAAAGAAGCAACAGGAGAATATGTAAACAACCATGATGCTTACGTTGCAAAAGCTAAAAAGAATATAGAAGAAAAGCTTGATTGGCATAACAACGCCGAATTTAACGGAGGAAAATCAGCGAACGAAACGTATAAGAATGGTATTTGGCATATTGATGAGGGATGGGGGGCTCGAAAAAAGACTCCAATGCGTAGACTTGTCGGTGTTAATTTGGAAGAAATTGCAGAACAAGCTAAAGATGTCGTAGAAGAAACAGTGGAAAGTACTTTAAAAGATAGCTCTCAAAAAGTAAGAACTAAATGGACAAAAACTCTAATTGGTTCCGGTGTTGCTATTGCAGCTTTGGGAACGGCGGCCTACGCTTATATGAAGTATGGAAAGAATGTAGCTAAAGAGCCAACTTCTAAAGCTGAAAAAAGGGTATAAATAAAGTTGCTTAAACTTCATTTAAAATATCAATTAAATCAAAAATTGCGATGAATCTTTCAATAAGATCATCGTAATTTTTAGCGGTTAACAAAGAATTAAATAAAAATCCGAATTGCATTGGTCTTTTTTGTCTTAATGCAATTAAAACAGTATTATTTTGGTACGACATTTCAAAACCTTTTGCAATAAATATTTCTCCGTAAGATTTTATTTTTTTCCAAAATTCTTCTGTTATAAAATTGATGTTTTCATTCCTTTTCGCAAATACATATACAAACTTATTCATGTCATCTATGTGTGGATTGTATTGCTTGAAATGGTTATATCGTTTTTCGTTTTTAGAAAAAATAATTACATGATTATTGATAGATTTCTCAAATTCAAGTTGTATTAGAGTCCCTTTAAAAAGATTTGGTTTGTTTATACCTTTAACGGGCATGGTTAGAAGAGTACTTGAAAAAAGAATGTTCGTTCCTTTGTATATTCCAAAGTAACTGGTGATATCTTCTTGGGTGTCAAAGTTTTTGAATAATTGAGAATCTAAAATCACGTTGGTATTTTGATTTTTCGGCCATGGTTTAAAATTTGCAACAGGAGGAAGAAAAAGTGGAAATATTTCTTCAATAAGTTTTTTATGAAATTCTCTTCCGGCAATAATTACACTGATAATTCCGCGCAAAATGAACGAGTACATTATAAATAAAGCTAGCGGAAAAAGGATTAGAATTGCTTTATTGTAAAACACGATATAAATTGCGCAAAATGCAAAAACTCCTCCTATAACTAAGCAAAGAAGGGTTAAAAATATGACTTTTGCAACAAGTTTTTTGCGGTAGGTCTCAAATGGAATTACTGCTGATTTTATTTTTTCTTCAAAATATTTGTAATAAATTAATTTTTTGTTTTCCATAAAATTTATTTTACCACAATTTAGTCAAATTTTTGTGGTAGTATTTTATTAGAAGTAGTAGAAAATAAGAGGTATACAAAAATGTCTGGACACTCAAAATGGTCAACAATTAAACATAAAAAGGCAAAAGTGGATTCTCAACGTGCAGTTGTTTTTCAAAAATATTCTAGGGAATTAATCGTATCAGCAAGATTGGGTGGACCTGATCCTGCCGGCAACTTCAGATTAAGAACTGCAATTGAAAAGGCTAAAGCTGCAGGTTTGCCAAACGACAATATTAAACGTGCAATTGAAAAAGGCGCAGGTGCAGGTGCTTCTGATAATTATGAAGAATTAATATATGAGGGCTACGCGGCAGGTGGTGTTGCAGTTGTAGTGGAGGCGATGACTGATAACAGAAACAGAACAGCCGGAGATATAAGAAGTTTCTTTACTAAATTTAATGGCAGTTTGGGAGCTACAGGCTGTGTAGGTTGGATGTTTGATCAACGCGGTGTTATTACGTTCAGCGAAGATAATACTGATTTTGAAAAATTGTTTGAAGCCGCAATTTCTCTTGATGCACTTGACGTTACAGAAGAAGATGGAACGTATAAAGTTCTAACATCTCCAGAAAATTTTCAAGCAGTTGTTGAGGGCTTGGAAGCTGCCGGTTTCCAAAATGAATCCGCGGAACTATCAAGAATTCCGCAAAACACAGTTGAAGTAAATGATGAGCAAACAGCAAAATATGTTATGCTGTTGTTGGAAAAACTTGAAGAACACGACGATGTTCAAAATGTTTATGCAAATTGTGATATTCCGGATGAAATCTTGCAAAAATTGGATGTATAATGCAAACTCTTAAAGAAATAGAACAGTTATCAATAAAGTTAAATGACGCATATAATTCCTCCGGTATAATCAATGCATTGGAGGAGTTTTTGCCGTCTGTAAATATTTTTATTTATGATGGAACAACAGAGACTCTTAGAAATTTTTCAAAGAGTTGGATTTCAATTGATGAGTTTTTGGAAAAAGATAAGTCAAAGAAACTATATTCGATTTTTGAAAAATTGAAATCAGAACAATATCTGCTTGAAGATGACGAACTTTTTTATCCGTTGTTTAGAGGACAGAAGCTTATCGGAATGCTTAAATTTTCTGAAAATCTGGGTGAAAAAGCAATGGAGTTTTTGCATATTGCTTCATTTTTGATTTCTTTGAAAATCCAAAATGTTATTTTGTCTGATAGGATGCAAAAAAATATTGATTTTCATGATGCGATGAAAAATATTGCCAAAATTATTGAAACTCAATATGAAACAAGTTATATAATTCCGATAATCGGTGAAATGATAGACAAATTCGTTTCTGATCATTTGATTTATATTTTCTTGAAAAACAAATTAATTTGGCCGAATGCTTGTAATGATGAAAAAATTTTTGAACTTATAAAATGTTTAAATAATAAGTCAGAGTACATTCTTACTCCTGATAAAAAAATCGGAGTATTCCCTTTGATTAGTGAGGGAAGATTGCTTGGTTGTGTTGTTACAAAGAGTATGGAAAATGTCTTGAGTGAAAAAGAAATCGGTTATCTTGAACAACTTACCAATCAAGCTGCAACAACAATCAGTAGAGCAAATGTTTACGCTGAAATATTGAAACATGCGACATTGGATGCATTAACAGGGTTTAATAACAGGCGCCAACTTGAAGAACGTATAAAACAAGAAGTTTCCAGTGCCAAACGTCAGAAAAGAAATCTTTGTGCAATTATGATTGATATTGATTTTTTCAAGAGTGTAAATGATTCTTATGGGCATGCAGCTGGAGATTTAGTTTTAAAAACTGTTTCGCGTGTAATTAAATTACAATTAAGAGATTACGATATTGCCGGAAGATATGGTGGAGAGGAATTTTCAATAATTCTTCCTTATACAAAGTTAGCAGAAGCAAAAATGGTTGCAGAAAGACTCCGTAAAGCAGTTGAAAACACTAAAATTGATATTTCAAAAGTTAACAGCGACGTTTCTGAGAAAAATATTGGTGTTACAATAAGCCTTGGAATTGCGGAATACGTTGATGGAGATGATGAAAAAATAATTTTGCAAAAAGCAGATAAAGCGTTATACAAGGCGAAAGAGAGCGGAAGGAACAGGGTAGAAATTTATGAAAACATATAAGAAAGTTTGTCATAATCTTAACGACACAAAAGAACTTGCACAAAAGTTTGCAAAACTTATTACAAACGGGTGTTTTATAAATTTGTATGGTGAAATCGGTGCCGGAAAAACTGCTTTTGTTAAACTTGTTGCTGATGCTCTGGATGTTAAAGAAAAAGTTACAAGTCCAAGTTTTGTGATTTTAAATGAATATCATACAGGATCTATTCCAATTTATCATTTTGACCTTTATAGATTGGAAAACGAGGGAATAAAGACGATTTATGATGAATTGAGAGAATATTCTGAGGGGAAACAGGTAACTTTTGTTGAGTGGGCAGAATTTAATCAAAATGAAGCTCCGTTCAATCATGTTGAAATAAATGTAACATACAATGATGATGATTCCAGAACTTATGAATTTAAGTCTGTTGGAGAAGACGAAATAGTTGAGGATTTGCGAAAATGATTACACTTGCGTTTGATACTTGCTTAGATAAAATGTATGTGGTTTTGAAAAAAGATGGAGAAATTCTTGCATCAAAAGTTGTTGAAAACCAAGATAATAAATACCATTCGGCTTTTTTGATTTCCACATTGCAAGAAATTATGTCATCAAATAATATTAAACCACAAGAAGTTAATTTGATAGCCGTAAACATTGGTCCGGGAAGTTTTACTGGGATTAGAGCCTGCGTTACGGTTGCAAGAGTTATGGCTCAACAGCTAGATTGCAAGGCTGTTGGAATTTCTTCGCTTGAGATTTTATCTGAAATCGCAGACGTAAATCCGCTTGTTGCGCTTGATGCAAGAAAAGACAGTGCATATCTTTATTATGACGGAGAAATTAAGGGTGCCGTAAAGCTTGACGAAGTTAAAGAAATTATTACAAATGGCGATTATACAATAGTAACTGACGACAAGTTGCAACCGATTTTGGGCGGTACGTCTTACCAACAAGGAAAATATCCTTTAGGTGAAATTCTTGCAGAATTAGCTGAAAAAACTTCCGCTGAAGGAAATTGGAGAAAACTTAAGCCGCTATACATTCAACCACCTCCAGGGGTATAAAATCAGGAGAAAGCACTTCCCTGAACCGTTTAATTGCGCAACTCAAAGTTCAAGTTTAATGTTCTAGAGCTTCCTCCTCTCTCTTTGTGAGACAAAGGGAACCGCAGAGCTGTGGCGATGCGTGTGACCCTGTCCGCCTTGTGCCGAGGTCGTGGTTGTTAGCGAACTTTAGGTAAGCTTTAGAACTGTAGGAGGGGGGTTGTAGCCATCGTGTGTGGCTGTTTGGGGAGACCTTTTTGCATAAAAAATCCCTACTGTCTGCGCATGACAGCAACAATATATATGCATTTATCAACAGTGTAATATGCTTTAATTTTTCTCAAAATGGGAATAATACTCATGAAGAACAATTAGGGCTGAGTATGGAGAAAAAAGTTCTAAAAACAGAAAAAACGTCGTTTAAGGTTTCGGAAATTCCACTTACCCGTAAAGAATTGAAAAACCTTTTGAATTACCACATTCCTTGTTTATGTTGTGGAATGGAAATGTTGCACCCTGATATTTATAGAGGATTGATGGAGAGTAAAAATTTATCAGGCGCAGCAAAAGATGTAATTCCAATACTGGAGCCGTTTGAAAATATTATGCATCCTGTTGAAAGGCAGGTGTTTAATATGTTTAAGTCATTGGAAGTGAAATATCCTGATAAAAATTTTAAAGATTTTTTGGTTATGAAAAAAGATGTACATGAACTTGCACTTGTAAAAATTCAAAGTGTAATTTTTAATAAAATAAGTTTTTACAGGCGAATTTTACCTAAAAAAATGGCGCGTTCTTTAAGAAAACTCATGATTAAGACAAATGATATAATTTTTGACCCGGAACCACATAAGCCGTTTTCTAGACGTATTTTTATTCATAAGATAAAAAGTATTACTAAAAATTTAGATAATCAAAAATTAAAAACAGAAATTATTGATTTGGCGAGACGTTTACCTCGATCTAGTGATGAGGTTTGTGCTTTTGTAGTGAAAAATGCTCGTAAACGACCTGAAATTATTGCTCTGAATTTAATCCATCCATCAGTCGGAACATTTGAACATTTACTGCCAAAATGTATGAAAGGAATGAATAATTCATTGAATTTTGCATTGGAATGCTCTTATTGTAACAATTCTCGTCATCATTATCCGATAGCAGATCAAATTGAAGAGAATCCTTTTATGCCTCACAATGCTCAAATTCAAGCTGAAAAATTGATTAGTCTTTATAAAAAAGGTTTGTGTAAAAAAGAGTATATTGAAAATCTTCAAAATACCTTACAGTGCTTGTCTGATAATATAATTTGTTTAGATATTAGGAAATTAGAAACGTAACAGATAGTTAACAAATTAGCAAAATTTTTTGTTTAGGTGTATTTTACACCTATGAGGATTTTGCCTGTATATTTAGGAATAAATGATTCGAAAAGTAGTGTAAGTTATCGTAAATCTGTGCCTATCAGCTATT
The DNA here is from genome assembly GCA_934693235.1 of uncultured Candidatus Melainabacteria bacterium. Classification (GTDB taxonomy): domain Bacteria; phylum Cyanobacteriota; class Vampirovibrionia; order Gastranaerophilales; family Gastranaerophilaceae; genus Stercorousia. The sequence continues at coordinate 21,361 of CAKUUY010000003.1, forward strand.
CTCCGCTTCACAAGGAAAGAGAATTAAGGTATGATGTTGTAAGTTTTAGTGGAGGAATTACAACCCCCAACGGATTGAAAGAACTTGCTAAAAATGGACATTTGAGATGTATTTGGTGTGGCGGGTCTATGTTTCACTCAAGTGAATTGGAGAAAGCAATATTTGCATCTAAAAAATATACAAAAGATAGCTCTGACTTTATAATTTATATGGAACGATATAAAAAATATTTTTCGCCTGAAGTAAACAAATTATTAAAGCAAATATCCGGCTATAGTGTAATTTATCCAAAACAAAGCCTTTCTTCAATAATGCATAAAATGCTTCCAGACGCTGAAAATAAATTGGTGCAAAAACAACAATTTATTTTTCATAAATTGAATATACTTAAAAAACAATTGCCTCCGGAAGCACAAAAAGAATTTGATATTCTGTTAGAAAATAGTAAAAAAAGAATATTAAAAATTCCGTATACAAGTGAATATAGTGCAAAAGAATTTTATTATCAATTGGCTAGTTTAACCAAAAATACTGATAGCAAAAAGTTGCGTAAATTGCCTATAATTGCCAATTATTTAAATCATCCGATATTCAAAGAAGAGCCGAGCCCGGCACCTTTAAAGTTTTTAGATAAGTTTTATAAAAATGTGGGAATTGAGCCACATTCAAAATCTCACTTGATATCTTCAAACGATGTTGAGTGGAGGACGAAACTTAAAGTGCAAGTGATTAATAAAATAGAAGAAGTTGCACAGGGTGCAAATAGAGCAGATATTGTCAGGTTGTGCAAATTGACGAGAAACAAAGCATTAGGAAAGCCGACAGTTGTTCCATTTAGTAACAAGGCGTTCGTTTATAAGATGAATGAAATTATTGGAAATGTGCAAGACAAAGAATTGATTAAGCGATTTAATGCTGTTGCATCAACATTACCGACGTCTGTAGATAATATGAATGCATTTATTGTAAAGTATAAAAATTCGACTGAAGATGTTGTGATAGAAAAATTGCTTTCAATGTTTTTGGTCACAACAGAGCACATTGTCCCAATCTTACGAAAAACAAGTGTTGGTGAATTAAAACAAAGCTTAAAGACAAGAAAAGGTAAAAATGTTATAGGAAATTGGTCTTTGGCTCATTATTGCTGTAACAATTTACATGGTAGTAAAAATATAAAAGGTGAAAATTTTCCGTTTAGTAAAGAAGCAGGGGTAAGGTACTTTCAAACATTGATAAAAGATGCTAATGACGGTCGTTTATCCGGTAGCACTGTTATTCAGATGGCAAAGAATTATTTTAAAGAGACTGGTATCAAAATAGATTTGAAAGGTTTAAAATATACTCCTGAATATTAACAAATGTAAAAATATCTGTTAAAAGATTAAATTTTTTATCATAAGTTGCCGATTAAGTAAATGTACTTAATTGAGGGATAATTAAAATGTCAGATACAGGTGCTTCATTTAACAGACCATATAAACCATTCGGGATGAATGTAAAAGTTCCTGAAATTGGAGAAAAAACATTAAAACTAGCAGGCGGGACTTTGGAAAATATTGTCAAAAGTCCAACTGAGCCGTTGTTTAAGTTTTTGGAAGAAAATGAAGAAGTTTTTACAGGTGATATAACCTATAAAATCAATAAAATGACAGCAGAAAGCTTTACAATCGGATCTGCTATGCGAATGGAAGATGAAAAAATGAATGGTTTGCCATCAACATTTGATATGCATTTTTAGTTTGTTAATTTTAATGGTTGGTTAGGTGTAAATAAGGAGAATTTATGTTTGGAAAATTAATTATAAGATTTTTCTGTGCGGTATTGATTTGTATATTAATTATGCCTGAGGCATTTGCTGCAAGGTGGAGAAATACAAATCTTTCGGTGTGTATTGTTGGAAATAATCCCCGTAATTCGCTAATGAAACAGGCATTTAGTGAATGGCAGACAAAGACGAATGGCGCTGTTAAATTTTTTTATACGAATAATAGAAATAATGCTAATATTATTGTTACATTTGTGCAAAAACTAAACTACAATCAAGTCGGGAGTAATAAAGTCGGGGTTACTTATAGTCGCTATAGAGGTGATTCTATAGTTTTTGCTCATATTCAAATGGCAGCGCAAGGCCAAAATTTTAACAAAGTTTTGCCAGAAACAGATGTATACGCGACGATGCTTCATGAAATAGGACACGCGCTTGGGTTAGATCATAGTCCTGATAGAAATAGTATAATGTATTACATCACAACTGGGCATTCTGAACTTTCTGAAGTAGATATCAAAAATTTAAAAACTTTGTATGGTGTGGTTGAAGAATAGTAAAAATTTAGAAATCTGAAAAGTAATAATTTTTTATATTTAGCTCAAAATATTCTTGTTTGCGGTATAATTTATACGAACATTAGAAGTGTATAACTTATTAAACGCACTGGATGTGCGAGAAAGATGAAAGGTAATTTTTTATGGTACCGGAAACAAAAAAATTTGAGCTTGAAATCGGTGGTAAAACAGTTACTGTTGAAACCGGGAAATATGCTCAATCTGCAAATGGTTCTGTTACAGTAAGATGTGGCGACACAATGTTGTTTGTACATTGCTGCGTTTCTAAAGAACCTAGAGTGGGAATTGATTTTTTCCCTCTATTAATTGATTACGAAGAAAGAATGTCCTCAATCGGTCGTATCCCAGGAGGTTACAATCGTTCAGAGGGTAAAGCAGGTGATAAGGCAATTCTTGTTTCAAGACTTATTGACCGTCCTATCAGACCGCTTTTCCCTAAAGGATACAGAAATGATATACAAATTGTAGCTCAATTATTCAGCTATGATCAACAAAATCAGCCAGATACATTGGCAATGTTGGGAGCTTCTTGTGCTTTGATGTTGTCAGGAGCGCCTTTTGAAGGGCCTATAGGAGCTGTTAGAGTTGCAAAAGATGAAAATGGTAACTTAATTGCTAACCCTACACACCAACAAGCTGACAAATCAGACCTTGATATCGTTGTAGCAGGTACTCACGATTCAGTTATTATGGTTGAAGCAGGTTGTAAATTCGTTACAGAAGACGATATTATGAACGCTGTTGAATTTGCACAAGTTGAAATTAAAAAACAATGTGAAGCTCAAGTAGCTTTTGCAAAAGAATGTGGTGTTGAAAAAGAAGAATTCGTAAACCCTTACGATACAACTGAAATCAAAAAAATCATTGAAGAAACTGCTCACGATATGATTTTTGATGCTTATCATCACTTTGACAGAGCTTACAGACAAGAAAAACTTGAAGAAGCTAAAAAACTTGTTAAAGAAAAAATTGATGCTTTGCCTGATGATGATTATAGCAAAAAAATTATGGAAGAAACAGGTATCGACTTTGTTGCAGAAGAATTCAAAAATGCTGAAAAACATATTATGCGTGCAATGATTTTGGATGAAGGCGTTAGAGCTGATGGCAGAAAACCGACTGAAGTTCGTCCTATCTGGTGCGAAGTTGGTGTATTACCAAGAGCTCATGGTTCTGCAGTATTTACAAGAGGTCAAACTCAGGTATTGTCAGTTGCAACATTGGCAGGGCCTGGCATGAAACAAGAGTTAGATGGTGTTGATCCTCAAACTGAAAAAACTTATATGCATAAATATATCTTCCCAGGATTTTCAGTTGGTGAAGTTAAACCTCTTAGAGGACCTGGTAGACGTGAAGTCGGTCACGGAAACTTGGCAGAACGTGCAAATGTTCCGGCTCTTCCATCTCAAGACGAATTCGGTTATACAATTCGTGTAACTTCAGATGTATTAGAGTCAAACGGTTCTACATCAATGGCATCGACTTGCGGTTCTTCAATGGCTTTGATGAATGCTGGTGTTCCTGTAAAATGCATGATTGGTGGAGTTGCAATGGGTATGATTACAGAACCTGGGAAAGAACCTGTTGTATTGACTGATATTCAAGGTATTGAAGATTTTCTTGGCGATATGGATTTTAAAGTTACCGGTAATGACACTGGTATCACAGCTCTTCAAATGGATATGAAGGCCAAAGGTATTGCAAATGATACATTACGTCGTGCTTTAGCACAAGCTAAAGAGGGTAGATTACACATCTTGGGTAAAATGAGAGAAGTAATTTCTGCTCCGGCAGATCATTTGTCTCCATTTGCACCAAGCATTTCTACAATGACAATTCCGACTGAAGATATCGGAACAGTAATCGGACCTGGTGGTAAACAAATTAGAGCTATCATTGATGCTTCAGGTGCAGAAATTGATATCCAAGATTCAGGTGTAGTAACAATTACATCTAATGACCAGGAAGGCGCAGAAATCGCGAAGAGAATGATTAAGGAATTAACATTTAAACCAGAGCCGGGAATGGTTGTGAAGGGTAAGGTTGTTAGAATTATTCCTATCGGGGCTTTTGTAGAACTTGCTCCTGGAAAGGATGGAATGGTTCACATTTCTCAAGTTTGCAATGAGAGAATTGAAACAATTGAACCTCATCTTCAAGTAGGTCAGGAAGTTGTTGTTAAGGTTATCAAAATTGATGATAAAGGTAGAGTTAACCTAACAATCAAGGGTGTTTCTGAAGAAGAAAAAGCTCAATTCAACTAGAATTTGATGAAAATCAATAAAAACAAAAAGCATCTGTCGATTTTGGCAGGTGCTTTTTTATTAATTAACAAAAAATATTTTTTGTGTTAAGCTGAAGTCAATTGGAGGAAGAGAAAATGTGCGATGTTATAACTATTGGTAGTGCAACAATGGATGTTTTTGTTGAGAGTGACGATGCAAATATTGTTTCTGTATATACAAAGAATAAAAAATCAGAATTTATGAGTTACCCGTACGGTGCTAAAGTTGAGATTTCGGATTTTGATTCTCAAGTTGGTGGTGGCGGAGTTAATACAGCTGTAAACTTTGCAAACTTAGGTTTTAAGACAAGTGCAATATTTAAAATAGGAGATGATATCTATTCAGAGGGAATTCTGTCGTCTTTTAAGGATAAAAATGTTGATTTGGCTAATATTGCACAGGATAAATCTTTAAGTACCGGTTTCTCCATTATCTTGGTAAGTTTTCAAGGGGATAGGACGGTTCTTGCTCATCGTGGTGCGAATGCAAAAATCAAAAAATCTGATATAAATTTTGATGCGATTAAAAATGCAAAATTGTTGTATATTGCACCAATGAATGGTGATAGCACAAAAATTCTTGATGATATTGCGAATTTTGCGAGCGAAAATAATGTTTATGTTTGTTTTAATGCCGGTTCTTCAAGTATTAAAAAGGGCTTTAATTATATTAAGAAAATTCTTGCAAATGCCAATATAGTTGTAATGAATAAAGAAGAAGCTTCGATGGCCACTCAAATTCAGGTTCGACCAGATACGAGAGATGAGAAATTTTCAGAAGAACTTATTCACCCGGATGTAAAAAATATGTTCAAAAAATTAAAAGTCAGAGATTATCAAATTATTGTAATCACTGATGGAGGGAATGGGGCTTATGCGTACGATGGTGAGCATTATTATTATTGCCCTTGCTTTGATGGACCTGTTGTTTCAACATTGGGTGCAGGTGATGCTTTTGCATCAACTTTCTGTGGAGCATTAGGTAGAACTGATAAAAATATCGGAAAAGCTTTGATGTATGCATCAGTAAACTCATCAGGCGTAGTTTCTGAATTTGGGGCAACTCAGGGGCTTTTGACTTTTGGACAAATTGAAGAAAAGTTGAAAGAAAATCCTAATTATAAATATATAGTTGCAGAATAATGAAAATTTTTATATAATATCAGTATAAGAAGGAGAATTTATATTATGGGATACAAAATTTTATCCAAAAAAGAGCTTTGTCCCAATCAATTTGAAATTACGGTTGACGCTCCATACGTTGTAAGAAATGCTAAAGCAGGACAATTTATAATATTTAGGGCAGATGAAAACAGTGAGCGTGTGCCTTTGACTATTGCAGATGTGAATAAAGAAAAAGGTGAATTAACTCTTGTATTCATGGCAGTTGGTTATTCCACTAAGCTTTTGGCGTCACTAAATGTTGGTGATGAGATTCATGATATTGTTGGACCTCTTGGACAACCTACACACATAAAAAAATATGGTACAGTTGTTTGTTTGGCCGGAGGTTATGGCGCAGCGCCTTGTTATTTGATTGCAAAAGCATTTAAAGAAGCAGGAAATAAAGTTTACATGGTTATGGGCGCAAGAAATAAGGACTTAATTTTTTGGCAAGATAAGATGAAAGATGCTTGTACTGAATTGTTTATAACGACTGATGACGGAACTCTTGGTGAAAAAGGTTTTGTAACTCAAGTTTTGGATAGAATAATTGAAAATGAAAAAGTAGATTATGCAATAGCTGTCGGACCTATGCCAATGATGAGAGCAGTGGCGGATTTAACTCGTGACAAAGGAATTTATACTGAAGCTAGTATGAACCCTATTATGGTTGATGGTACAGGCATGTGTGGAGCTTGCCGTGTTACTGTTGGTGGAGAGACAAAGTTTGCTTGTGTTGACGGACCTGATTTTGATGCGCATAAGATAGACTTTGACGAAGTTATTAATAGAACAAGAATATACAAAGATCAAGAAAGAAAACGTTGTGAAAACTGTAATCTGTTAAAAACAGGTAGCGAAATAAGGAGAAAATAATGGCGAAAGATATTCCATACTGCCCATTGATGTCGGCAGGTTCTGAAATAGATAAGGTTTGTACTTTAGACAGTTGTGCTTGGTATTTACCAAGTGTTAGAAAATGCTCAATGTACATGATGGCTTATAATGCTTTGTTGGAGACAAATGCAAGACAAAAGGCCGCGCAACATCGTAAATAGGTTTTTATGAAGATAATTGTATGTATAAAACAGGTTCCTGATACAACCGATATCAAATGGACAGAAAATAATACGATTCAAAGGGAAGGTGTCGAAAGTGTCATCAACCCTTTTGATGTCTATGCTATAGAAAAGGCGCTGCAGATAAAAAAAACACTTGATAATGTTAATGTTACTGTCCTGACAATGGGGCCTAGTCAGGCTGAGGATGTTTTGAGAAAAGCTATTGCATTGGGTTGTGATAGTGCAGTTTTGGTTTCGGATAAAAAGTTCGCAGGAGCTGATACGTATGCAACAGCCAAAACTCTTTCTTCTGCGATAAGAACAAAACTTAATGATTATGACTTGATTATTTGCGGACAATTCGCTGTTGATGGAGATACTGCTCAAACAGGTCCTGAAATTGCGGCACAACTTGATGTCCCTCAAGTTACGTATGTTAAAAATATTGATAGAATAGAAGAAAAATCTATGTATGCCGAAAGGGACCTTGATGATGGAGAAGAAACGGTAAAGGTTGAATTTCCGGCTCTTATTTGTATTGTAAAAAATACTGATGAGCTTTCTCGTCCTACAATAAATGGATTTGCAAATGCACAAAATGCAGAAGTAAAAAAATATTCCATTGTGGATATTGGCTTATATCCGGAAGAAGTAGGTATCAAAGGTTCTCCTACATTTGTAAGCAAAGCTTTCCGCCCTTTAAAAAATAGAGAGAATTGTGTTTTTGTTGAAAATAGTGCAGATTTAGCTACAAAAATAAAAGAATTTGGAGGAATTGCTTAGATGTCTGAAATTATGTTATATGCTCAGGTTACACAAGATAATTACCTTCATACGGTTGTTTTTGAACTTGCTAATAAAGCTCAAGAATTAGCTAAAAAGTTGAATGATGCGACAGTTTCCGCTCTATTGATTTGTAAAAGTGACTTAGCAGAAAATTTTAAGGAAGCTTTTCAAAATTCGGGAATTGATAAGGTTTATATTGCAGAGAACAATCGCTTTACGCATTATTCAACAGAATTGTTTGCGAAAGCAGCCTTAAATATTATTAATACAGTCAAACCGGATATAATTTTATATGGAGCAACAACTCAGGGAAGAGATTTGGCGCCTCGGTTAGCTGCAAACTTGCATACCGGTTTAACTGCAGATTGCATAGGACTGGATATAAATGAGCACAATAAACTTGCTGCAACACGACCAACTTTTGGTGGAAAATTGATGGCGACTATCTTATGCAAAACATCTCCGCAGATGGCCACTGTTAGACCGAAAGTTTTTAAGCCAATGTCTCAAAATCTTGTAAAATCAACTGAATATGTTTATATTAATCCTGAAATTGATTATGAACAAAGAAAAGTCGAATTTATCGATTTTGTAAAAACTGTTCAATCTGAAATTAATACTTTAGATAGTGCAAATATTATAGTTGCAGGTGGTAAAGGTTTGAAAAACGAAGCAGGATTTGAATTGTTGAACAATTTTGCAGAAAAAATAGGCGCAAGTGTTGGTGCAAGTCGTGGTGCTGTAGAAATTGGTCTTGCAACGGTTGAGCGACAAATTGGTCAGACAGGAAAAACAGTGACTCCAAAATTATATATTGCATGTGGAATTTCCGGTGCTATTCAGCATATTGTCGGAATGCAAGACAGTGATAAAATTATCGCAATTAATGTAGATAAAAGCGCGCCAATTTTTGAATATGCTGACTATGGCATTGTTGGAGACGTTTTTGATGTTTTGCCTAAATTAATTGAATTATTTTAATGTATAAACACACAAAAAAGTTCCGTTTGGGTAATTTGGTTTCGGAACTTTTTGTATGTTTTATGATATGGTTTTATGGGCAAATTTAGTTGTTGCTAAGAACAAGTTTCAATGTTGCAAGATTTTTGATAGACAACATCGTGTGTTTGTTGTGTTGATTTTCAGAAATATTGAAAATTCTGATAATTCTTTGAATTTCTTCCAAGTCTTTTCTTGATTCAATCTTATATACATTTTTAATTGGGTCTGAAACTACAGACATCAATGTATTTAATTCCTGTTCTTTCATAAAATCTTATCCTCTTTCCTGTATATTTATATAAAGGATTTTTTTATTCGGGAATTGCCTTTTTGGAGTAAATGGTGTTAACATTTGTTTACAATTTGTTTTGAAAACTTCTCTAAATACATTTCCGACGCATGTCATCGCGGACACTGTTCAGCGATTCGCTTTTGCGTACGTTTAATTTTAATTATGTCCTGCGCGGACGGCGGGAACTTTTTGTGTAAAAAGTTCCACAAAACCAGCCACACGCTGCATTCACTAATAACTTGTAAGCTCAACCTGAAAACAGCCAAACTCGCTAATCGCTCAGGCAAAGGTTGTTTTTGTTGTTTGTTTCGCTAACGAGTTATTGTTCATTCCGCTATCGTGGCAATTTACGTTTTTAGTTATTTATAGAGAAATGTGTATAGAATAGATTACAAATCTTTATCGATAGTTTCCTTAGCTCTATTCCATAATATATCATATTCCCTGAAATCGTATTCGGCTAACGGTTTTTCTGCTAATTCTTCCATTTTTCTGAAACGAGCCATGAACTTTTTATTTGCTTTTAATAAAGCTTGCTCAGCATCTATTTTGTTCCAGCGAGCAAGATTTACCATCGCAAACAGAATATCTCCATATTCTTCTTCCATGTGGTCAAAGTTTTTTTCTTGTTCCGCTTCTTTAAATTCGTCTATTTCAGATTGGATGCATTCATATAGCGATTTTTCATTAGGCCATTCAAAACCTTGCTTTACCGCGCGTTTACTTATTTTTTGAGCACTCATTAGAGCTGATTGTGATTTTGAAATACCATCCATTGCAGATTTTCTGTCTTTTTTCTCTTCTTTTTTTAATTCATCCCACTTGTTAATAATATCTTGGGTTGAATAAACTTTTTGGTTCCCAAAAACATGTGGGTGGCGGTGAATAAGTTTTTCGTTTAATTCTTTTGCAACATCATCAAGATTAAATTCTCCATTATCGTCTGCAATTTGAGAATGTAAAAGAACCTGTAAAAGCACATCTCCAAGTTCCTCTCTAAGATTTGCAATATCGTTAGAGTCTATAGCATCAACGGCTTCGTATGCTTCTTCCAGCATGTTGGGCTTTAATGATTTGTGTGTTTGGGCTCTGTCCCACTCGCAACCCTGCGGAGAACGAAGTATTCGCACTGTTTCTATTAATTTTTCTAAGTTTTCGAACATATTCCACCTATTCCTTTTTAGAAAATTTTACAACTAAAGTATAATATTTTCAAATAATAATCCTCCAAAAGGTTGAGCCATAAATTTATGCCTGATGATATTCTTATAATGTCGAGACTATACGAAAGGATATTAACATGGCAAATTTATCAGTATCATCTATTCGTGAAAGAATTTTTAACACTAGCAAGCACGAATCAGTAACACAGAGAAATTCATCAAATCCGTTTGCAGCATCTTCTTTTAAAGGAAACGTATTGACTGCGGATGTGTTTGAATCATCAACAAAAAAATCAAACAACAACATCAACTTTACAGGAAAACTTAAAGCAAGTGCTTTAGTTGGTTCTATTTCAGGAATTGGTGAAAGATTCCAAAACATGATTAGTTCTGTTGTTGAATTTGGTAACAGAATTAAGGAAAATGTTGTAAATGGTTGGAATAAGTTAAATGACATAAGCTTTGAAATCTCTTTAGCTCCTGCTAAAGAAAAGGCTATTTCTATGTATAATTCAGCAAAAGATGTTTTATTTGAGGCTCACCACTTGAGTGATTATATGGGCTCAAAAACATCTGCAAGATATATTGCTAAGACAGAAGATATGACAATGGCTAGAAACTTGTTGTCAGAACGTTGCGCGGCATGGGAAGCAGCTGTATAATAGGAGGAGACATAAATGGTAGATAAAAGAATAGTAAAAGATGTAACAAATATAATTGAAGGATTGGGAAGAAACCAAAACCCTGAATCGATTTCAATTTTGGAAGATGTTGGAACAAATTCTAAAATTGATGCAATCAGAGAAATGACCTCTCGTGCTTTAGTAAAGAAAAATATGCATGATTCTTTGAATGTTGTTATTTCTAATAAGGGAAAAGGTATTAATGATATGTCAACGGTTGTTGCGATGAGCACAATTAATGAGTTGTTGTCATTGAATGATAAATCAGAAGCAATCAGAATTTTGGAAGACACTGTTGAAAATCATTCTGATGAAGAAGTTAGAGATAATGCTCGTTCAGTAAAAGCTTTAATGGCTCTTTCATAGAATAAGCAAAGCAAATATATTAAATTTGCCAGAATTTATATATAAAAATCGCCTTAAAATAAGGCGATTTTTATTTTATTTTTTTAATATACTTTACCTAAAATTTTTATTAGCTTATAATTATCTTATGGAAAGAAATATTGTAAAAATTCAAGGGTTGAATATAGATTCTTTTTCTTTTGAAGAAGCTGTTGAATACGCGAAAAATATCTCGGGACAAGTCGTTACGATTAATCCTGAAATGATTTCAAATGCTCGTGAGGATAAAGAATTTGCTCAGATTATAAATTCAGCGGAATTGGTTATTCCGGATGGAATTGGCGTTGAAATCGGTTTAAAAATATTAGGTTATAATGTAAAAAGAATTGCAGGGATTACGTTTTCTTACAGAATGATTGAAGAATGTGCGAAGTCTTCTCAATCAGTCGCATTGGTCGGAGCTAAATCTGAAATAGTTCAAAAAGCAAAAGCAAATCTTGAAAAAGAAATTTTAGGGTTATATGTGACCTATGCCCATGATGGTTATTTTTCTGATGATGAAGATATTATCAAAGAGTTGAAAGTACGCCAACCGAGGTTAGTTTTATGTGCATTAGGCTCTCCAAAACAAGAAGAATTTATTCTTAAAGCAAAACAAGTATTGCCAAACTCTTTATTTATCGGGGTTGGTGGAAGCTTTGATGTTTGGTCTGGGGTTGTAGAAAGGGCTCCTGAAATTTACCAAAATTTGGGTTTGGAATGGCTTTATCGAACAGTTAAAGAACCTAAGAGATTTAAAAGAATTTTCCCGACTTTGCCGTTATTTGTACTAAGTGTATTACGTGAGAAATTTATTCCGAGAGGAGTTTAATATGTTAAATGATGTAGAAATTAAAAATTTGGAAAAACTTTGTAAAGAAAATAGATGCAATGTTATCAAAATGGTTTATAATGCTCAATCGGGTCACCTTGGCGGTGCGTTGTCTGCTGTTGAGATTATGACTGTTTTGTATAACAAAGTTATGAAAACCTGTAAAAAATGGGGTAAGGGTGAGGATTTTGAAAATCGTGACAGGTTTGTTTTGTCAAAAGGTCATGCTTCTGCAATTCTTTATTCTGTTTTGTCACAAGTTGGCTATATAAAAAAAGAAGATCTTATGGGGTTTAGAATATTTGGGTCAAAACTTCAAGGTCATCCATGTCCTATTTGTGACGGAGTAGAAGTTGCAAGTGGGTCTTTAGGCCAAGGTTTGTCCATAGCTTGTGGTATGGCTATGGGGTTAAAACTTGATAAAAAAGATTCTAAAGTTTATTGTTTAATGGGTGATGGGGAACTTCAAGAAGGCAGTGTTTGGGAAGCCTTTATGCATTGTTCTCATCAAAAATTAGATAATATTATTGCTATTATTGATAGAAATAGGCTTCAGATTGATGGTTGTACCGAAAACGTTAAAGGTTTAGATCCACTTCCTGAAAAAATTAAAGCATTCAATTGGGAAGTATTGGAAATTGACGGAAATGATGTGAAATCTGTATATAAAGCTTTTGAAGTCGCAACAAAATCTGATAAACCTTTTGCGATTATTGCAAATACGACAAAAGGAAAAGGTGTTTCATTTATGGAAAATAATGCCGGTTGGCATGGTAAGGCGCCGAACAAAGATCAGTTTGAGCAAGCAATGGCTGAATTGAGGTAGAGATGATTATTGATAAAGTTGAAAATATTCGTAAGTATTCAGGAATACCTCAAGAAGCTATTGATTTTGTGGAAGCAGTCACAAAAGAAGATTTTACAGGACATTATGATTTCGGTAATGATGTATTTGCAAATATTGATGAGTATGAAACAAAAACTTTTTGTAATTGTAAATTTGAAGCTCACAAAAGATATATTGATATTCAACTAATCTTGGATGGTATTGAGCGACTTGAATATATGCCTGTAGACGGTTTAAAGGTTAGTGAAGCATACGATGAAGAAAGAGACGTTGTGTTTTTCGAAAATTCGAAAGAATTACCTGATAGCATTATTTTGAAGGAGGGAAAATTTGTTTTGATTTATCCGCATGAAGCGCATAAACCACAAATAGCAATAGACGACAAATCTGTTAAGGTAAAAAAAGCAGTTGTAAAAATTCATATATAAAAAAAGTCCTTATTATTTAAGGACTTTTTCTTTGTAATTTTGAACTTCTTTGTGCGGGAAAACTGCATCTAATTTTGGCTCTACAACCTTTTTAATAATTACGTTTTCTACGAATTTGTCGATAGGTTTGATTGCAATACCAAGAGCGACGAAACCTCCAATTGTTTTTAGAACTTTTGTGTTCATAATTTTGCCTTTTTGATATTTTCTGATTATGTCTTCCGCTGCATCTCTTAAAGCGGTGTTTTTGTAGTCTGGGTCTTTTGCATATTTATTCTTAAGAGTGCTGAATTTGTTAAATAATTTATCTGAAAATTCTTTTGGTTGGTTGTCATTTGCTAGATTACCATATATACTGAACATTTCGTCAATATGTTTGTTTGCAAAAGTCAAAACTCTATCTTTTTGGGACATTGCAAGTGATTCCGGATGACGTTGCCCAAAAATAGCATCCCCAAGCAATCTGATAGGGTTTTTAAGTTTTGTTTCTCTGATTAATTTATCACGTTTTGTAGTGATTGATTCTTCAAACAACTTTTTAAATTCGTCAACTTTTCCGCTGAATTTGTCGAGGTGACGTCTGCTTGTAAAGTTTTGTAAGAAGTTTATGATTTCTTCTTGAGATTGTAAACTTAATCCATTCTTTCCTGCTGCTCCAATCATAGAAGCTGTTTTCTGGCCTGCTATAACAGCTCCGGTAGGGAGTAATACACTTGCAAGAAGTTGAAATATTGCTTGCTCTGTACCACGTTTAGCATTTGGGTCGTAAGATGTTTTTGCATTTTTATATTTGTCATAAATGTCTGCGCCAAAATAAAGCATAGCCGGAAACCATAATAAAGTTCCAAGTGTTGGAGCTACTTCACTCAAGGCTGCACCAAGTTCGTTTGAATATGCCAACCCCCTTGCTGGCCATCTCATCAATGGGTCTGAATATTTTTTGTCACTCTTGCCATTTGATTTATTTTTGTCAGAAGTAAAATTTGTGCTTGAGGTAAATTTGTAACTGTTTAATTTAATCAATCCGCTATCTCCTGTCCGTACATCCAGTATTTTTATAATACTTGAAAAAACTTTTTCTTGCTAGTTTTAGACATTTTGTAAATAAATTGTAATATGTTTCGGTTTAAGCGGTAAAATAAATTTCTTCGATCAGTTGTAAAATTTTGTTGATAAATTCTCGATAGGCTGCTCTATCAGCTTCTCCTGATAAGATTATATCGGCTTTGGCTGCTGTCGGGTGAATATGTGTTTTAGCTTTTGTTGAAGCGTTTTCGTAAACCTCGTCGGCGGAATCTCCTAAATCCCTTTCTGCAGCTCTTTTATAAAATCTTTCTTTTTGAATATTATGAGAAACAGCAACAAAAATTTTGAAATCAAATGCATCAACAACTTTGTCGGTAAGTGTAAATAATCCCTCTGAAATAATGATTTTTGACGGAAGTGCAAGTTTTACATTGTTTCTACGTATTGCAGTTCCTGACATATCATACTCAGGCAAAAGCACTTTATTTCCGAAAAGTAGCGATTTAATGTGTGTTTTCATCAACTCAAGTTCTAAAGCTTCAGGGACATCAAGATCATAATGTTTGGCAAATTCTGCGAAACTTCCGGCTTTTTTAACCATGTCAGAGCGATCGTAGTAATAATCATCTGTATTAATTCTTGTTATCGCATTTTCAATGCAATATTTTTGAGCGAAATTTTGGATTGTATTGATTATATCTAGGGCAATCGTGGATTTGCCACTTGCGGTTTCACCCGCAATTCCGATTGAGCACGATCTTGTTATATTATTTGATAAAAATAATGCCATTTTTTGAATGGCAGATGGTTTAACCTTTCGGAATATTGAATTTTTATGATCCATTTCTTCAAAGAAAATTTTGTTTAATCTTTTTTCAATATAAAGAAAAAGATTTTTATCAGAATGTAGAAAACTTGATTGCGCCTTAGTTTCAGAGCTTGTGTAATTTTTAATTAGAGTATTTTGCAATTTTTTAATCCTTATTTCTCATACAATAAAAATTGAACAAAAAAAAATTTGCCAACTGCTTTTTAATATGTTACCAAAAATAAACAAAAAATATACAGAGTATGTATAAATGTAAAAATTATGTAATTTTGTAAATAGGTAGAGATTGAATAATGTTTGAAAATTTGTTAATATAAAAGAAAGAGAGGATAGATATAAATATGAAAAAAGGTTTTACTTTAGCGGAAGTTTTGGTTACTATGGGTATTATCGGTGTTGTCGCAGCCATGACAGTTCCGACATTAATGCAGAATTATCAAAGAGATAGTTTCGTTACTCAACTTCACAAGGTCTATAGTGAGGTTTTACAAGCATTCGCAAGAGATATGGCAGATAGTCATGCTGTAAGTATTAGAGAAGCAGGTATTAGACGTAATGGAGCAGCTTGGTTTTTGAGAACATATTTTAAAACGGTTAAAACTTGTGATGGTGCTAATTTGTCAGATTGTTTTGCAGATAGTTATCAAAATTTGAATGGAACAAATATTCGACTTAGAGATTCTATGTCTTGGGGCTCAGTTGCTGTTTTAGCAAGTGGTGCGGTTATTTATCTACAATCAAATGGTTATGTGATTTTTGATGTTAACGGTAAACAAGGACCAAATATTTTGGGGCGAGATCTTTTTTCTTTTGAAATTGCAAATGATGGTACTCTAGAGACAAGTGATCTTGACTATAATGTTGAACATTTTGCAACTTCTTGTCAATCTGCAACGGTAACTTATGATGGAGGCTGCTTTGCTAAAATCTTGAATGACGGATGGAAGATGGATTATTAGTTTAACAATATAGTTTTGTGAACCACTCTGAAAGGGTGGTTTACTTTTGGAGAGAGAGATGAGAAAAAGAGTAATATTTTTAACTGGAATCTTATTATTAACATTAACTGTTGCCTTGTTTAAGCACAGTATGGAGTTTGTATACGTAAGTCCATTTGTCAAGACAGAGGTATTGTCTTATATTTCAGAGGGAATTAGACCAGTCGATACAGCAGTAAATATTGCTATATCAGAAACTAAAAAAGATTTTCCGAATGTGAGTTTGAATTTTCAAAATGCTTACGGCTCCGGTTTTTTAAAACCGAACGAAATTCCTAATGATTTGGATTATTCTGTAGGAGTCAATTTAGGTAAGTACAAATTTAATGGAAAAAATGCTGATAAAATAGCAACAGAGCTAGTCTTGAGGATGAATAAATTTCAGACAGAATTCAATAGCTATATAGAAACATCCCAAAAATCCGAACTATATCCTACAGTATCAACAATTTCGATGATTTCAGGATTTTCCCAAAAAGAACGAAGTGATATAAATGTCATCGCAAAATCTCTGGAAAACACGTTGAAAGATAAGGATTACGTAGTATATTATCCAAAACAAATGGCAGAAAATGTAACGATAGATTTCCCTTTTATTATGAAATCTGATGAAATATTGGTCGAAAATATGGAACCAATTTCTATATTTTCTCACAAAATAAAATACAATAACAAACAAACTGATTTCTTAAGGGAAATTACAATTGAATTTGAATATTCATTTGATTTAGAAAATGAGAAAACAGATCAAATTAAGACGATAAATCTTGTCGCAGAAGCATTTAACGGTCAACGTTTGCAGCTTGCTAGGAGGTTTTTTGTACCATCGGTTTTTGTAAGAAATTATTCTGTTAAAACAATTAAAAATTTGCCTTATAAAAATAACGAAATTAGCTATTTTGACCATAGAATGTCTGATTTTGGACGATGTTTGCAACTGATAAAAAATTTAGATTTAGAAAGTGACAGACCTGTAAAAATGTTAAAAAGACTCTTGCAGTGTGCAGATATAATTTCTCCAGTCCTAGATGATAAAACTTTTGAGGATATAAATACAACAATTGCAGAAAACTTGAATAGTGAAAATGTAAAATTAATAAATGACTATTCAACAATTATAGATAATTTAAGTAAATTAGTTTCTTCTCCCGTTAGTTTTCAAAAGGCAATGAATAATCAACAAATTCTGGAGATGCTTGATATTGCAGGAAATTCTATTTCTAAGCTGCATGAAAATAAGATGTTGACAGATGATGAATTTAAAAAAATAGTAGAATTTGATAAAAAAGTGACTGTAGATTTGTACTCCGTTAAAAATAAAACAGATTTGTATGAAAAATGGTTGTGGATTTTGAATTATCGTTCTAATGAGATTTATCCTATAGAAAATAGGGTCGCAGCAAGAGCAATAAAAGATAAGAATAAAATAAATTCATATATTGCTATGTTTGATAAAATATATAAAGATACTGGCTATCATCAAATTGATTTGTATTGGTTAAAAAGAGGGGAGCTTGGTGTTATTAGAGATGATTATACAAGAGGGTTTAATTCCGAAGATTTACAAAAAATAGTAAAAGAAAACAAATTAGTTGATGTAAAATATAAATTTGTAAACAAAAAAGATGTTGATAATCTTAGAGTTCGTTATTCTGTATGGATACGTTACAATTCGACAAAAGAGCAACAAGAGGCTTATGACAAATTAAAAGAGTGCATGAAAAATAGTATGAAAGACTATTCAATAAAGAAAAAAATTATTTTATAAAAATATTTTTAAGGTTTTGGTTTATGCCAAAACCTTATTTTTAGTGTTCCACAAAATTGAATAATAAATTGATAAAAATAGAATAGGTTTTAGTATTGCCACTTTGTTTGGTAAATAATTTTGTAAGCCAAAGTGTATAATCAAGAAAATTATAATTCCATAAAAAGTAGTGTAACCAACAGTTTTGAGAACTTTAGATGCTTGTACTGTTGCCAAATTTTTGAAATGAACAAATGAATGCAAAGTAATAAGCAATACTATTGAAGATAGCATTGCAATTCCTGCTCCCAATAGTTTGTATGCTGGGATAAGTGTACAGTTAAGGTAAAAACAAACAATTCCGACAAATAGAGTAACTAACATTTCAATATAGGTTTTGTTTCTTAGGTGGTATTTTATGTTTAAGATTTTCATAAGCTCGTGTAGGAAAATAGTTAAAGCGAAAAATGGAACGATAATTGTGGCTTGAGAGTATTTTTCATCAAACATTGCCTGAATGATTTCTTTTGAATAAAAAATGAAAATGCTGATTAGAGGAATAAATAAAACGCAGTATAGTTGACTTGTTTTGGTTAGAATTCCCTTTATATCTTTTTGATATTCATATTTTTTTATGATAGTAGGGAAAATTGCAAACAAAAATGTGGATAATAGTGGGGTTAAAATATATGTAGTGTAAGTCCATGCAATTCCGGCTGTTGCAGTGTATGAAAACATTGCAAGTTTTTGGAATAAGAATTTGTTAACGTGTAATAAAAACCAAAGTCCGGTGTTTGTTACAATCATCGGTAAACTGTATTGTAACGATTCTGTGATTAAGGCTTTGTCAAAAGAAAATTTTAAAGTTGATTTAAGCTGAACTTGTCTAATAATATATACATCGATAATAAACATTGCAATTACCATTGAAGTAAGTATTGCAATTACGTTGTCAAAAATGTTAAACAATGCTAAAAATAACAAAAGATGTGATATTTGATAAATGATAATACTAAATGTATACAAAAATGGTTTATTTAAAACTCTTAGCATTTGGTATAAAAATTGTCTTAATCCGCATGGAATAATTAATACAATAGTCATTACAAGTAAATTTTTAGGGATGAAAAATTTGGCAGAGATGAAATTTGCGAATAGTAAATAAAATATTATAATTCCTAGGTAAGTTATTGCGGAGATTAGAATAATATTTGAATAAAATTCCGGAAGTTTTTCTTGAAGTTTATATTTTTCATAAAATCTGAGGGTTGACTTTGTAATCCAGTCTGTGGAACAGGTACATAATAAGTTTAAAGAGCCAATAATAAGTTGGTAAAGTCCCATTTCTTTTTCAGAAAGGATGTATGCAAAAAATGGAATTATAATCAACGAATTTAGTACAACCAAAATTCTTGATGGTAGATACTTTAAAAACAAATTAAATATATAGTAAAAATTTTTAGATATTTTTTCACTAGTCATAATTCAATAATATAACAAGAATACAATAATTAAAAATATCTTTATGTTAATATTTATTGTAAAAATTTTTAAAATATGTATAATATAACTATGAATAGGAAGTTTTTTGTTATAATTTTAGGTGTGATGATTTTGCTTGGGGGGTATTTGTGGTTTTACTATTTCAACCAAACTGCTGTTGAAGAGCAAAATATTTGTATGGATGACGAACTTATTGCTGATTTGATTGTGAAAAATATTAATCCTTTTTCTAAATTCAAGTTTATAAAAAAAAGAAATTCGGATTGTAAGGTTTTGTTGATTAAGAATAAAGATGAAGCATTAAACACCCAAAAAGCTGATTTTTGCCCAATGCTTGATGCATCTGCTGCTTCTGTTTCAATGTTGATAAAAGCATATGTTGATGACATGTATGACCGCGAATCGGCTTCAAAAGAACTTAAAAACATGATTCCATTGATGCTTCCATATGATTACTGTTCTCAATATTATTCCAATGTTGAGACTTTGATAAAAATCAAAAAACGTTTGGGCTTGTTATAAAATTTAAAAGCAATTTTTAGATGTAATTTTACTTTATATATATGTAAGGGGAAATTATGTTTAAATTTATTAATATATTGTTCAATAAAGGACTAAAGGCTCCTCCGCTTTCTTGGCGTACAAGTTTGGTAGGGGCAAAGTTTAATAATATGATTGCATCGGTAAAAAGAACTATTAAACCAAACAAACTTGGGGAGGAATTTAATAAAACTATGTGGTCAAACCCTAGCTCTAACAAGGTTATGGAGGTCTGTAAAAACTTTGAAAAAGAAACCGGAATCAGAATGCTTATGACAAATCCTCGTGACGCATACTGTTTTGGTGATTTTGCAAATGTATTATTGAATGATATAAAAAGTGGACGTTTACCAAAAGATGTGAAATATGTTGTCTTTGGTCATGGGGAAGGAACTTCTTTGGTTGCTGCCGGCAAAGATAGGTGGCATGTGGCTGCAGACCCTAAAATAGGTATTTTTGATTATATAAATCAAAATGTTCCTAAGGGTGAAAAAGTTTTGGTAAATTGTTGCGAAACAACGCCTAAGCAATATAGACATTTGCTCCCCAAAGACAAACCAGCAATTGGAAATACAACTCATACAGAAGCAACAAGTACATATTATCATCCACTAAAGATTGTTCAAAGTGGTCGAAATGAAATCATTGGCGGTTATGCAAATGGTATTATGACTTTGTATTAATTTCTCTTTCTTTACGATACATGTCCTGTCTATAGTCGATAACCATCCCCCAAGTTCCATGATCTTCAACAAAATCCTCTGCATCTTTCCTACGTCTAGCGATGTCTTCTAGCATAAAATATTCATCCCATTTGTAATCACGATGTTCTGGGTTTAGTTTTTTCAAATCTTGTGTTGAAACATACCATCTTTTGTTTTTCATACGGCTGGTACAACCATCATATATGTATTTGTACACTCTATATAGTCCATCTTCTTCGCGGAAAATAAAGCGGTCTTTAGAGCGACAACTTGTTAATGTTTTTCGCATTGAGATTTCATTCGCAAAACCATCCGCATCTACAAAGTGGATGTTGCCATATTCAACTGTTTCGTCTAGTTGCTTGGGATTAATTACTTTTACATACCTGTAATAATAATTTTGAACTTCTTTATAAGAACGTGCTAATTTATCTACAGAGCTAATTCCGGCTTCGATTATTCGTCCGTCTTTAGCTTTATAACGTTCGTAGTAATATATTAAAGTATTAAAAGCTCCTTTCGGTTTAAGGTTGTCATAAACCTTGATAGGGTTATCTAAGTTTTCTTTTGAAACCCCTAATTCTTCCAAATAGTGTTTATAATCAAATTCTTTACCACTATGATGTTCGGCTTCCAGTTCTGCCAGTCTGGATTTTATGACTGGTACATCTTCTTTTATATTTTCAATTTTTTGTGCGGAAGAAGTTTCTTCTGAAGATTTTGCTATATCATTGTGTAGATTTTCTTTTTCTATAGCGTTAGCTGTTGCGGTTGGCTGTTGTTCCAGAACAATATTGTTAATATTTTTATCTTTGGAAACATTTTCAGCTTTCGCCGGAGCAACAAATATATCTTTATCAAGCTTTTTCGAATTGAATGCTTTTGTAATTTGTCCCTGTTCTTCGCCTAATACATTAGTTATTGGCTCAGATTTGATAACATCACTAATATTTTTGCTTTTGCATAATTTTGTATAACAATTTTCTAATTTTCTCGCCAAAAGTCTGTAAATTTTCATTGTAATTATAACTCCGTAGTATATCCCTTTAGATATAGTGTATCATAAATAATTAGCTTGTAAATAAATTCTCGTCCGTCCAAAATAAAAAGAACCCCATTAAAGGAGTTCTTTTTATATGCCGAAGGCCACTCTGCCGAAACGGAACTGACTAAATGTCAGTTCTGTTGAGAGGTAAGAACCGAGCGATTGCGTTAGCAATCATGCCGGAAGAGTTATCGTGGGGCGGAAAAATTGCACAATAAAAAAGACCTCTTACAAGGTCTTCTCTATATGCCGAAGGCCGGACTGTCTTGTTCGTTCGCGTTTAACGGCAGTTCCGCGCTTTGCTTATGTGTTTTTAACACAAACGCAAAGTCGCTCCAGCCTCAGCTCACTCACGCTCGAACCTGAAACAAAGCTCGTCGCTTTGTGGTTCTCGTCCGTCCAAAATAAAAAGAACCCCATAAAGGAGTTCTTTTTATTTGCCGAAGGCCGGACTCGAACCGGCACGTGGTTGCCCACACAAGATTTTGAGTCTAGCACGTCTACCAATTTCATCACTTCGGCTTAAATTCAATTGTTACTCTTATATAATATCAAAAACATTTTAAATTTCAAATATTATTTTTAAAAAGTTTTAAATCGTTAATAAAGAAATGTTATTGTCTGATTAATAATCGTGAAAACCCTTGTACAATGCTTAATACGAGTGAGGGTATATGAAGAAATATTTTATATTATTAGTTAGTTTAATCTATTTTTCTGTGTCAGTAAATGCTGCGGTCATGGAGGGTGGTGTTATAAAAACTGGCATGGGTAATTCAAAAAGAATTGTTGATAGTGCTACAAATATGCCGGTATCAGGAGCTAAAGTAATTTTACCAAAATTAGATTATATTACTGTGACTGACAAAAATGGTGCCTTTAATCTTAACGCGAAAATAAAAGCTCCGACAATTTTGTCTGTACAAAAAGAGGGATATAGACCGTTTTCCCTAACAATTGATGAAAAAATTGCGGCAAAACCTATAGTTGTAGGAATTGAAAAGAGTAATGTTCAGGATGTGATGATTACGTCTGAAATGTTTCACCTTGGAGATGACAATTTTTCACAAAATTCTGCTAATTCTGGAGAGTTTAAAGGGAAATCTATCGGGCCTTATTTTTCAAAAACCTTTATGATTGTAGCAAATGCATTGACTAAACAAAATTATCTTGTAATAGGTTCTATTATCGGAATAGATACTTTTATGGCAAAAAAAATGGGACAAAATTCTATTGCTCAAGCCTTTTCAAGTCCGCCGGAAGTGTTTTTTAACGGGGTAAAAATTGCAGAAATCCAGCTAAATGGTGATGGGCAACGTATAAAACTTCCTAATAATTTACTAAAACTTGGGCAAATGAATGAAATAACTATTCATACCGGACGAAATTTGAAACAGACTGCGTATATTGACTATGATGATATTGAGTTTATGAATTTGTATATAAAATCTGAGTAACAGTTAATAAATAATGAAAAATTTCGCCTCTCCAGGGGAAGAGGTCGAATTTCTTTGCGAATTTAAATGAGCATTAGAAATTCTGGAGAGGGGTTGATATATAAGAATAATGAACATATTTATAGCCCCCTCTCTTGAATTTGTAACGTTCGCCTTAGCTCACTAACAAATCCTAATCTCTCCCAAGGAGAGAGCTAAGGTTTATACATAATAAAAAACGACTTTGGAAAAAGTCGTAAGTTAATTAAGGAAACAAAATATATTTTAAGTGAAAAGTGAGAAGTGAAACGTGAAAAGTCAGCATCATAGCTTCGCACTCTATTTAGTTTTATTTTGAGCTAAAGTGAACATAAAGGGCTTTTCACTTATCGCTTACTACCCGAATGTCTTGAATGTAGATTCAGTGTTCTTTTCGATTACTTTTTGAACTGCATCCATTTCGGTTTGAATTGCGTCTTGTTCTGTGTCTAATTGTTTCAAACGTAATTCAAGGTTTTTATCTTCTGATTGAATAACTTCTATTTTAGCGTTGATGTTTTGAATTGATTGATCGTATTCATATTTGTCATATTCGTATTGGTTCATTGCGTCATTGTATTTTGCTTGATCTGTTACAGTGTTTGTTGTTACAGCGTAAGTAACTTTTGTAGCAGGATCATCAGGGTTCAATGTAATGCTGATGATACGACCTGTAGAATCTTGTTCTAAGCGAGCTTCAACGCCTTTGATTTCTTCAGTTTCTTTCGCAGAACCGATTGTGTAAGTTTTAATTGCACTTTGAGAAGAACCTGTATCGCTGAATTTTGTGTCATCAGATTCTAAAACGTCTTTGTTTACAAAATATGGAGACCAAGTGCCGGTTGAAGTGTTTTGTACGTATCTAACCATGTATCCTTTAGCAGATTCACCATATTTTTCTGTAAGTTGAACGATGTATTTGTTTTCTTCGCTGATAAGGTTCGCAATTTGATCAGCTGATAAACTTTTGTAGTAATCATCATCACTGTTTACTCCAACCAATTTATCAGTTGTGTCAATTTCATTTACAAAATTTTCGTCAGAATAATATTTTTTATCTTTTGCGTTATAGTAAGCTGTTTGTTTATTTTGACCATCTTTGTCAGAAACTGTGAATGAAATAGTTTCTCCAAGAGGTCTTAATTTCTTAGCACCGACATAGTATTCGTAATTTGTCGGTTGACCTTCTTTGGCAGTATTTTTTCTAGTATAAATAGTAGACGCTGTTGATACAACTGAAAAATCGTTTGTCCAAGATGCTGTATAGCTGATTAAATATTTACCATCTTTTTGAGCAACCATAGTTGAAATTGAGTTACTTAAAGAACCGTCTTCAAAAGTGTAAGTTGTTTTCGTATAATCGGCAACAGATGGAGGAACTGGTACTGTCATACCAAGCAATTGGTTGTAGTAGTTAGCTGATTGGTTTGCCAACGTAGTACGTTGTTGGTTGATCTGCTGACCCTCATATTCGGTATTTGATTTTCTTGCAGTTAGACCTAAAAATCTAGCCTGTGAAGCAGCCATACCCATGACCAGTTTCCTTTCGTTTTGTTTCCTTACTATGTAATACGGCATTATAGAAACAAATCTTTAATTATTATAACAAATAATATGAAGTTTTGTAACAAAAATCATTCATTCGAAGGAAAAAGTTTTGTCAAAACCAGCTTTTTGAATGAGGAAAGACGCCCTTTTCTTAACAGTCTTTTCTTATAATATTTTCTTCAGTTTCTCAATTACAACATCCATTGCGCCTTGTTGAGAAGCAAAAACGGTTTTGCAATCTTCGCATGCTTGGAAATAAAATTCTTTATCAGAAAGCAACTTTGC
Organism: uncultured Candidatus Melainabacteria bacterium; assembly: GCA_934693235.1. Taxonomy (GTDB): domain Bacteria; phylum Cyanobacteriota; class Vampirovibrionia; order Gastranaerophilales; family Gastranaerophilaceae; genus Stercorousia. The sequence goes on from CAKUUY010000003.1 coordinate 46,330, forward strand.
CATGTAGTTAGTTAATTCTTGTGGAGTTTTCACAACTTTCCCTGCTTTAGAGCGACCTAAAATCCAGTAAATATCTCTAAAATTGTGAATAGATGGCCCTGATATTGCAGGTTTGTCGTAAACGATGGCTTCTAACGGGTTATGTCCGCCAGTTTTGTTAAAACTTCCACCAATAAACGCAAAGTCACATATTTGATACATTTTACTCAACTCGCCCATTGTATCAAGTATTATAATTTCATTGTCTTCAAAAGAGTTTCCTGTAGAGCGTTGACCAAATTTAAGTCCAGTTTTTTGTGTCAATGATTTAACTTCATCTAATCTTGTTAAATGTCTTGGTGCTAGTAACAATTTTATGTCAGGAAATTCCTTTTTTAGTTTTGTAAAAGCGGAAAGAACGATTTCATCTTCACCTTTATGGGTGCTTCCTGCTATGATTACGCGGTTAGAGCCTTTCCCTATTTCAATATTCGCGTCAATTCGTTTTACGTCAAATTTCAGGTTTTTCATGACATGAGTTTTGCTTGTAGGTGCTCCGATTTGAATGAATTTTTCTTTGTCTTCTTCGCTTTGTGTAAGAATTTCTGTGTAGTTTTTGAACAATTCTTTAAAAAATCCTTTTAAAAACCTGTATGACTTGAATGTTGCATCAGAAATTCGTCCATTAATTACAAATAGCGGAATTTCTTTTTTATGGCAATATGCAGCAAAAGTTGGCCATAATTCAGTTTCTGCAATCAAAACAACACTTGGATTAATTTTGTTTAAAAATTTGTCAACACAAAATGTAATATCAAATGGGAAATATGTTATAAAACTTGCTATATTTTCGTATTTTTTGTGGGCAATCTCTTGTCCAGTCTTAGTTCCTGTTGTTATGACAATTTTATATTCAGGAAAAGTCTCTTTGGTCTTCTTAATCAAGTTTTCAAGAGCAATAATTTCTCCTACAGAAACTCCATGAAACATAATGACTTTGTTTCCCAAGTCTGGAGCTTTAAAATCTCCAAACTTTTCTTTCCAGCCAAAAGATTTTCCTTCTATTTTTCTTACTGCTGCGTAAATTGGTAGTGTTATTAAAAATAATATTGTTGATAAAATTCTATAAATAATCATGCTTTGATTATAACATGAATGAGTGTTTTTGGCTCAAGTATATGGTAGCATGAAAATTTTAATCGAATAAAATAAAACCACCTATTTTTTACATAGGTGGTTTTGTGTAATTTATGTTTATTTTTACTAATTCGCGGTTTCTGGTGTTTCTGCCGGTTGTTCTTTTTTAGTCCGTTTTGTTTTTTTGTCAAATGTAATTTTATCATCAACCAACTTGATGACAATAGTGTCTCCTGCAGAATATTTTCCTGAAAGAATTTCTTCAGCAAGCATGTCCTCAATTTTACGTTGAATCAATCTTCTTAGAGGTCTTGCTCCATAAGCTTCAGAGTATCCGTTTTTAGCCAAATGATCTTTTACTTCATTCGTAACTTCTAGAGATAATTCTCTTTCAGCCAAACGTTTAACTAGATCTTTTAACATCAAATCAACAATTTGTCTGATTTCTTCTTGTTTCAAGTGAGCAAATACTATTGTTTCGTCAATACGGTTCAAGAATTCTGGTCTGAATGCTTTTTTCATTTCTTCAGAAACTGTTTCTTTAAGTTTTTCATATTTGTCTTTTGATTCGTCATCACTTGTTGAAAAGCCAAGTTTAGATGTAGTTGTAATCATACTTGCACCAACGTTAGATGTCATGATGATGATTGTGTTTTTGAAGTTTACATGACGACCTTTTGCGTCTGTTAAACGCCCATCATCCAAAATTTGCAACATGATATTGAATACATCAGGGTGTGCTTTTTCGATTTCGTCGAAAAGAATTACGCTGTAAGGTTTTTTACGAACAAGTTCTGTCAAATGTCCGCCGTCATCGTAACCAACGTATCCTGGAGGAGAACCGATAAGTTTTGCAGTAGAATGTTTTTCCATAAATTCTGACATATCAACTCTTATCATGTTATCTTCTGAGCCAAATACTGCCTCTGCTAATGCTTTAGCAAGTTCGGTTTTACCAACTCCGGTTGGACCACAGAATATAAAGCTTCCGATAGGTCTGTTAGGGCTCTTTAACCCAACTCGAGCACGTCTGATTGCTTTAGAAATCGCAACAACGGCATCATTTTGACCGATTACACGTTCGTGAAGAGTTTGTTCAAGTTTAAGAAGTCTTTCGCTTTCACCTTCTGTTAATTTGGTTACTGGAATACCGGTCATTGTTCCGATTACTTCCGCTACGTTTTCAGCAGTAACTGTCGGCTTGTTTGCTTCGTGTTCTTCTCTATATTTTTGAGCCATTTCGCGAATTCTGTCTTTCATATCCGCTTCGTCATCTCTTAATTGAGAAGCCTTTTCAAACTCTTGATTTCTGATTGCGTTTTCTTTTTCTTTGATAATTGAACGCAATTCCTTTTCAAGCTCTTTGCCTTCCGGTGACAAGTTTGAAACTTTTAGACGAACTTTAGAAGATGCTTCGTCGATTACGTCGATTGCTTTATCTGGCAAAAATCTGTCTGTAATATATTTGTTAGACAATTTTACCGCAGCAACAATAGCTTCATCAGAAATAATCAATTTGTGGTGCTCTTCATATTTTGGTTTTAAGCCTTTGATGATTTCAATAGATTCTTCTTCTGTAGGTTCATCAATAATTACAGATTGAAAACGACGTTCTAAAGCCGGATCTTTTTCAACGTATTTTCTATATTCATCAAGAGTTGTAGCCCCGATAACCTGAATTTCTCCACGAGATAATGCCGGTTTCAATATGTTTGCGGCATCGATTGCACCTTCAGCAGCACCAGCGCCAATCAACGTGTGCATTTCGTCAATTACAAGAATAATATTTCCTGCTTGACGAATTTCGTCCATAATTTTTTTAAGACGCTCTTCGAATTCTCCGCGGTATTTTGTTCCTGCGACCAAAAGTCCCATATCAAGTTGAATAACCTTTTTACCGTCTAAAATGTCAGGAACTTCAGCATTAACAATTCTTATTGCTAATCCTTCCGCAACGGCGGTTTTACCAACACCCGGTTCCCCGATTAATACAGGGTTGTTTTTTGTACGGCGCGCAAGAATTTGAATTACGCGTTCAATTTCTTTTTCTCTACCGACAACCGGATCCAGTCTCAATTCTTGAGCAGCAAGTGTCAGATCTCTACCAAATTCATCCAAACTTGGAGTTTTCGTTTTTCCGCCAGTCGAAGAAGAAGAACTTGATGTCCCAGAAGAAACTGTTTGAGGTTTAGATTCCCCCAACATTTTTACAACGTTACTTCTAACTTTATTTAAATCAACACCAAGGTTTTCTAAAACTCGTGCAGCAACCCCTTCACCCTCTCGGATTAGACCAAGAAGCAGATGTTCTGTTCCAATATAATTGTGACCAAGCTGTCTTGCCTCGTCCCAAGACAATTCGAGCACTCTTTTAGCTCTTGGAGTGAATGGAATTTCAACAGCAACAAAGCCAGAGCCTCTACCAATAATTTTTTCAACTTCAGCTCTAGCATCTTTTAGTGTTACCCCCATAGATTTTAATGTTTTTGCGGCAACACCAGTACCTTCTCCTATAAGCCCTAAAAGAACTTGTTCAGTACCAACGAAATTATGGCCAAGTCTTCTCGCTTCTTCCTGAGCTAACATAATTACTTTTATAGCTTTTTCCGTAAAACGTTCGAACATTATTTTACTCCTATCTCTTCTATGATATATATTTTACATAAAAAACAAAAAACTTTCAAGTATAACTCTCATAAATACAGATAATAGATGACGTTAAAAACTAAAAATGATCTTGAAAAATTTTTTAAAAGAAGTGGTTGACATTTAAAATTGTTTCATGTAAGATAGATTTTGTCGAAAGAGTCAAGCCCCCATCGTCTAGAGGCCTAGGACAACACCCTTTCACGGTGTAGACAGCGATTCGAATTCGCTTGGGGGTACCATTAAAAAAGAAACACCCTTCAGGGTGTTATTTTTTTTGCGAAATTTTAGGTGTCTTGAGTTTGAATCAAGAATATCCTTCAAATATCGTAACATTCTGCGATTTTACCAGTTAGGATGTTCTGCTTCGTACGGCTCGTATTGCTCGCCTACTTTATATCATTAAATTTAAAACAGCATCTTTGTCGTATTGCTTAATAAGAGGAAGCATTAATTGTTCGTAGCTTGGAGATGCCAGAATATAAGCTTCGTTACTCCAAGGGAAAATTATAGCTCCGAATTCTCTGTCAAAAAATCCACTTTCATTCCTTATTTTAGCCGCTTGTTTAAATTTTTCAGCAACTGAATTATTGCAATAAATCCTTTTAAATCCTAGGTTTAAAAATCCAGTACGTCTTAAATCAAATGCGACTTCTCTTACATCTTCAAATTTAGCGCTTGATAATCTAATTCCGTTAAATGACATATTGTTGTTATTTTGTATTTGCATATGTTTTTTAAAACTTAAAAACTGGAATTTTGAACACTCTTTTAAGAAAAATTTACATCTTTACAATAATTTTTTTTAAGGTATTATAAACTTATGATTATTATGAACCAATTACGACGAATTGTGAGTACTTATAAAGGCTTGTTGTAAACACGCTCACAGTTTATCGTGAAAAAACTTTTTATTAACAAGACCTTTCCCCCCGAAAGGTCATTTTTTTTGTTAATAAACGTAAAAATTCCAAGTAAAATTGGCAATAATTAATATTGATGTAACTTATAAAAAAAGTGAAAGGTAGAAGAATGCAAAAAAGTATCCGACGAAACTCAATGATAAAGGCGAATGCCCCAATCGTCAAGTTAATGAACTTAATTTGGGGTCTATAGTACTTAATTATTGAGTGGCAAATTTTGCCGCGGAAAGGTTAAAATGATTCCAGCAATTACATCAGCAGGCGCTGCTAGTTATATATTTTCAAAATTAGGGAACAACGACTCTCTTGTTCCTATGGCAATAAAAGATATCGCAAACAGTATTGGTTTGACTACCGGTTCATACATTACCGGAGATAAACTTGAGGGGAAAGACAGATTTTTAGATGAATTCGGTACACAAGCTATTTGGCTTTTTGGTATCCCGGGGTATAAAAAGTTATTGGATTTAACTTTATACAAAGCTTTGAAAATTGATCCGAATTTTGATGTCAGAAATTTTTCTAAAAAAAGAAAAAAACTTATTAATAAAACAATTAAATATGCAGATTCTTCTATTAAAGATAGTATAAAAAAAGCTGTCAAAAACCCTAAGTTTAGCAAAAATCTTGCATTAGGCAAATTCTTTGTATCTACGGCTTTGACTATTGCATCTTATGCGGGACTTACAAAATATCGGCATTATCAGACTAAAAAAGCTGCACAGAAAGAAATTCTTGCCGAAATGCAACTTGAAAATAAAGATAACAAGGACAAATTTTTATATACAAAACCTGATAAAAAGACAGCCTTTCAAGGTGTTCAAGAACAAAAACGACCAACATTTACGGGTGGATTGTCAGAGTTTATGTACAATCCTGTTAAAAACTTGATGATTTTGGATGGCTCTATTACAGCAGAAAGACTTGCTGAATCAAGAAATAAACAAGAACTCTTGGGATACATGATTAAGGAGGGTTCTGTTTGGGCATTTATGTATTTTGCAAGCAAACCAATTCAAAAATATTTAGAAAATAGAGCTGATAAAAATACTCAAAAACCTGTTTCGATTGATCTAGATGCTAGAGTTATTGAAAGTGAAGAACTTACAAATGGTTTTAAAGATGGCTCTTTAGTAAAAAGTACTGAAAAAGTTTTGAAGTTAAATTCTTATAATAACATGCTTGACTATATTCATAACAATCCTGATGACTTTGTTGTAAAAATGGCGAAGATGTCAGATATTTTGCCAACATTAGAAAAAGCGAGCCAAGCGGATGATATTGATTATAGAAAGTTTATTGATTATGACGAATTTCAAAATGTTGCAAGTAAATTGCAAAAATTGAATAAGAAATTTGAAGCCTTCAAGGCAACAGATGTGGAAGATAAATCTCTTGAGGCTTTCTTGAAAAATGTTAAAAAAGTTAAAAGAAGTTCAATTCTTATAAACATTGGTGCTTGTATTGGAGCTTTAGGGGTTCTTGCTCCTGCTCTGATGATTGCAATGAGAAAATTTGGAAATAACAACGAAAGTTTTCAAGTAAAAGAGGATATTAGAAAGGAAATGTTAGCTAAAGTTCAGAAATAATCCCCTGAGCCGCTACATATCCTGTAGACCAACAGTTTTGCAAGTTAAAACCTCCACAAAAACCGTCTATATCTAAAACTTCTCCGCAAAAATAAATATGCGGAACAATTTTGGATTCCATATTTTTTGAATTTATTTCTTTTAAATCTACTCCTCCAGCTGTCACAACTTCTCCATCAGGGAAAGTTCCTGTCACCGTAACCTCAAAATTGTGCAACCTATCAAGAATTTTATCTCTTGTTTTGCCGTTAATTGCGTGGCATTTTAAATCAGGATTAATTTTTAGTTCTCTTAAAACAAAGTCAGCAAATGATTTTGGAACAAATTCAGATATTAAATTTCGAATAGCCTTATGAGGATTGTTGTTCAAATATTCTTGCAGATTAATTTCTCCAACAAAGTTGAATTTTAATTGGTAAGGGAATTTTTCTCTAGCTTTAAGGGATGATATTTCATAGATTTTAGGGCCGGAAATTCCTTTGTGTGTGAATAAAACATCGTTTATTGCAATACCGCTGATTGCAGAAAAATCCTCTTTTGTTAAAAGCCCGACAAGGGCTGGCTTGGGAGGGACTATTTTATGTCCAAGCATTTTTATTAAGTCATATGTGGCGTGTCCGCCAGTTGCAATGACGATATAATCTGCTTTATGTGTTCCCATATCTGTTACGACAGAATATTTGTTTCCCAGCCTGTTAATCCGTAGAGCATTTTCTTTGATGAACTTTACTTTATTTAAAGCGTTTAAAAAGTGTTCACGTACATCTTTTGAGCTGTTTGATTGTGGAAAAACTCTCATGTTTTCTTGAATGTACGTTTTTACGCCTATTTTTTCAAAAAAGCTAATTGAGTCAGCAGCTCCATATTTTGAGAACACTGAATATAAAAATTTCTCACCTCTTGGGTAGTTTTTAGCCAGTTCTTTAAAATCAAATTCCGCATGACACAGGTTGCATCGTCCACCACCTGTAGGCAAGATAGTTTTCAATGGAGAAAATTTTTCAATAATTGTAACATCAAATTTGTCCTGCAAGAAATATGCACAAATACACCCTGCAGGTCCTCCTCCAATTATAATTACTTTAGAGTTCAACTCTTGTTCCATACAAAAATACCATTTCAGGATTTTCTAAGTCATCATGCAACTGAGCTATTGTTTTGTGTAAAAGAGGATGTTCAAAATTCGGTATAAGTTCTAATAGAGGAACAAGTGTAAAAGCCCTCAAGTGTAGGTATTTATGAGGAATTGTTAATTTTTCTTCATTTACGATTTCTTTATTGTAAAACAAAATATCAATATCAATTGTTCTGTCTTGATAGCCTTTTGCATCATCAAGGCGTTTGCGTCCGAGTTGAGTTTCAATTCTTTGGCATTGAGTTAGTAATTCTTGTGGGGAAAGTACCGTTTTTACTTCAACAACAGCGTTAACAAACCAATTTTTTGAATCCATACCCCAAGGTTCTGATTCATAAAAAGCAGAGGTTCTTATGAGAGAAATTCCGTCAGCAGCATTCAAAAGACTTGTTGCTTGTTGGACAAAACCTATTCTGTCACCTTTATTTGATCCTAAACTTAAATACGCTATAGCCATACCAGTATTTTAAGATTTTTTTTTAAAATTGTCAATGACTAAATAAAAGCCTTGAAATAGAACTTTCAAGGCTTTTGTTATTTTTTATTCAAAAGTGAAGCCATCTTCTTTAAATCTGTCAATTACTTCTTGTAGTTGTTTGTCAGAACAAACATATGATAATCTGAAGAATCCCTCTCCGTGTTCTCCGAAAGCGTTTCCAGGGACAAGAACTACTCCAGATTTTTTCAAAACATCTTCGCAGAATTTGAAAGCTGAGTCATATCTTTTTGGGATTGGTAACCAAAGGTAAAAAGTTGTGTGTGGAACTGTTTTTTCATCAATATTCCATCCTAATTCTTTAAACCCTTTTACCATAATAGCTTGTTTTCTTGCGTAGCCTTTGTTACCTTCTTCAATGTATCTGTCGCCCTCTTTTGAATTTAGGATTTCTGCGCAGGCTTTTTGTAAAGCTTTGAAAATACCGTTATCAATTGTTGATTTGCCTTTTCCAAAGCGTTGTACAACATCTTTGTTCCCGCAAACCCAGCCTAAACGCCATCCAGTAACAGCGTATGGTTTTGAAAAACTGTAAAATTCAATCCCGATATCTTTTGCGCCTTCAAGTTCAAAGATACTGAAAGGTTTTTCATCCTCTGCAAAATACAAATCTGCGTAGGCAGCATCAGATGCTAACAAAATGTCATGTTTTTTACAAAAATCAACTACGGATTGAACATATTCTTTAGTTGTAGAAATACCCATCGGATTGTTAGGAAAATTTATAAACAAAGCTTTGATGTTCTTTGCTTTGTAACCATCTTTGATAATTTGATTATAAATTGCTTCTACATCCGGTTTGTAATCATTTTCTTTTGTCAAAGGCATTGGATATGCTTTTGCTCCTGAACATTTTATAAATTGCAAATAAGATGCGTAACAAGGATCCGGAACCATGATAACGTCTTTTTCAAGTTCTTCATGTTTTGGAGTTGTAATAAATCTTACAAGGTTTGCAATACCCTCTTTAGAACCTACAAGAGAAAAAATTTCTGTTTCAGGATCTAGTTCAACCCCAAAACGATTTTTCATTCTTGTTGCAATTGCTTTTCTTAGGAAAGGTTCTCCTTTGGGCGTTGAGTACATATGAATTCCATCTTCATCTAAAATCTCTTTAAGTCTGTCAATAAGAGCTTTTGGAGGGTTCGCGGTCGGAGCCCCCATAGATAGAGATATTGGAGCTCTATTTCTTGCAGTTAATTCATCTTTTAATTTTGCTGTTTGTTCTTTTAATTTGAACATGATATAAGTGTCAAGCGACATCACTTCTTCATTGAATAGTTTTTCTATATCCATAATTATATCCTCTTATTCTTAATTCTCAGCTATCATTTGCATAGGGCCTTCTAAAGATGCCGTAACAAATTGTTTTGTGTATGGGGTATTTTGTTTTAGCATATCTTCCGGAGTTCCTGCGTAAACTATTTTGCCATCATATAACATTATAACTTTGTTTGCAGTCCTTTGTATTGTTGACATTTGGTGAGTAACAACAATTGATGATGCGTGCGTTTCTTCTTTTAATCTAACAATATAATCTTCTATAAGTGTAGAAGAAATAGGGTCTAAACCTGCTGTTGGTTCATCATAAAGAATTGTGTTTGGAGCTGTAACGATTGCACGAGCAAAACTTACACGTTTTTGCATGCCTCCGGACAATTCTGATGGGTATTGGTTTTCAATCCCTTTGAGACCGACAAGTTCCAATTTTTCAGAAACAATTTTTCTAATTTCTTTTTCAGAATACTTATTTCTTAAATCTTTTCTTTCGTGAAGTGCAAAAGCTATGTTATCGGCAACAGTTAAAGAATCAAACAAAGCCGAATATTGGAAAACCATTGCAATATCGCCTTTTGATGTGGTAATTTCCCCGCTATCTTGAGTTAAAAGCCCGCAAATAAGTTTTAAAATGGTACTTTTCCCTGAACCGGAAAATCCAACAACTGCCAGAGTTTCTCCATCTTCAACCTTGAATGAAATATTGTCTATAACACGCCTTTCATCGAATGTTTTTATTAAATTTTTAACTTCAATACTCATAGTTTTTATTTTACCTCTTTAAAAGAAAAATGCTATAGCAAAAATCATATCCCAAATGACGATAGCAACAAAAGACCAAACAACGGCTTTATTGGTTGCTTCCCCGACACCTTTAGCTCCGCCTTTAGCGTAATACCCGCAAGAACAGCTGATTAACGAAATTGTTGCTCCGAAGAATATAGCTTTAAGCAAACATACACCTAAATCTTTCATATAAATTCCAAGCCAAGCAGAGTCGAAAAATGCTCTATAACCTAATCCTGATGTTAGGTGAGCGGTAATAGCTCCTGCAATTACTCCGACAACTGATGCAATGATTACAACAGGTGGCATCATTACTGTACCTGCTATTACTCTTGGTACAAAAAGATAATTTATCGGGTTGACTTTTAAAACTTCAATAGCGTCGATTTGTTCTGTAACTCGCATTGTTGCAAGTTCGGATGCTAGTGAGGAGCCAATCATTGAAATTATCGCAAAACCTGACATAATGACTCCGACTTCCCTTACAATAAGCATAGTCATTAAAAGTCCGACAAAGTTACTTCCGCCTTGCTTAACCATCTCCAATGCAACTTGAGATGCAACGATAATTGAGGTCATTCCGACAATAGAAAGCGTGATTGGTAAAGATGTAATTCCAAATCTATAACATTGCTCCGAAATTTCTTTGAAATTAAAATCTCCTTTTAAAATAAATTTAGCAGTAGCAATTCCATTCATTGCAATTTGTCCGAGAGTTTCCAAAAAGCTTGCAAATTCTTTAAAAACTCCCGTAAAAATCTTATATGTAGCGGATTGCTTGTAATATTTTTTTAAGCTGCTCATTCCTTGATTATACAAAAAATTTGTAATTAATGCAATAATATAAAAACTTGCTCATAAGCTTTCAGAGTGGTATAATTTTGTTATGGTAAAACAAGTGAGTTTAACAACACAAAACCGTTTAATAATATCAGGATTGCTGCTGAGTACGTTTTTAATTGTTGCGATTGCAGTATTTGCAATTTTTAATATTCAGAAAAAATTAAATTACGGTTATCAAAATTTTGGACAAATTGTATCAAAAGCATTAGCTATTGAGTGTACTGATTTAATCGGAAAGAATGCCGGTAGTGCAGAAAAAAAACTATTAAAAAGTCATGCAGATACAATAGTAGAATCTCACAGTGATATTATTTTTATTGAATTTAGAAATTCTGATGGAAAACTGATTTATAGAACCGGTGCAGATTCAAACTCAAAAGACCAAACATCTAATATAATTGTTAGTTCTCCAATTGTGATGGCAGATGGAGAAAACGTCGGTTCTGTAACTGTCGGTTTATCAGGGAGTATAATAACCCAGATTTCATCAACAACGAGAGCTTCTCTATTATTCGTTTTTTCTGTTGCGTGGATTGTGTTTGCTTTTGTGATTTTGATAAATACATATTTGATAACAAGAGAATTGCGTATTTTGCATAACGGTGTTCAAAAGATTTCAACCGGTGAATTCGGCTATACAATTAAAGACGAGGATGTAAGTTCAGAAGTAAAAGAACTGTTTAATTCTTTCAACCAGATGTCAAACAGGCTTCACATATATGAAGAACAAAATATTGAGCAACTGACTCTTGAAAGAAATAAGCTTGAAGCGGTTCTTATGAGTATTGCAAATGGTGTTGTTGTTTGTGATAATAATGACAATGTTGTTTTGATAAATAATCACGCTCACAAGCTTTTAGAATTAGATGAAAATCAACCTTTGAACATAAAAATTCAAGATTATGTTGATACAGAGGGTAATTTCTGTTTTAAAGAAAAAATAGAAGAATTTAAAGATACTCCGCTTGAAATAATGGAGAATAAACCGCTTGAATTTAATATTCAAGTTGACAAAAGAGTGATAAAATCAATTATTTCTCCAATGTTTACTCGAAATAAAGACTATGTTGGCTATATAATTGTTCTTATTGATATGACAAAAGAAGCAGAAATGGATGCTATGCGCTCAACTTTTATTTCAAATGTTTCACACGAACTTAGAACTCCTGTTACTGTTTTGAGAAGTTATATTGATACTCTTTATAATTATGGAAATGAGTTTGATTATGATACTCAAAAAGAATTTATAGGAACAATAAATCAAGAAATAATTAGACTTCAAGGTATGGTTAATGACATTCTTGATTTTTCAAGAATGGAAGCGAATGCGCAAATGGAAAAATCTTTGAATAGTATTTATGAAGTTGTAGATACTTGTGTTAGTCAAGTTCAAGCGTTGACAAAAGAACGGAATCTACTGATTTCTGTGTCAAAAGAGGATGGTATACCAGAGTTTTTGTTTAATTATGATGGAATAGAAAGAGCTTTGACAAACTTACTTTCAAATGCAATAAAATATTCTCCGGATAATGGAGAAATAAAAGTTGCGCTCGTAAAATCCGGTGATAACGCTGAAATTACGGTGACAGATCAAGGTTGCGGAATTGCTCCTGAATTTCAAAAGAAAATATTTGACAGATTTTATAGGGTTGAAAATAATATTCATACGGTAAAAGGTACCGGATTAGGTTTGCACCTTGTAAAACAAACTATCGAAAAATACCATGATGGCAAGGTCTTTGTTCGCTCAGCTGTTGGTCAAGGTTCAACATTTGGAATTGTTTTACCTATAAAGACAATTGATACGATTAAGGTATAAAGGAGAAATATGGAGCTTGAGACTATCTGGAAATGGTTTTGTCGGTTGTGTTTAATCGTTTTGGGAGTAATTGTTCTTAATTCTGTGTTTGGTGATATTTTATTTCGAATAAGTTATAGTTTCCCGAAAGTTTCAGAGATAACAGCGGAGAAAATTAATCCGTTGCAGGATCCGATACAAATTAATGTAAACTTTCAAAAGTATATAAAGGTTAATGGTGAAAAAAATAAATATCTAATTTTACCGCAGGCGGAATATTCTTTGTCAGGACTTGTTGTTGCGAAGAATACAAATTTTTGGTTTCGCGATATTATGAGGAGTGATTTTGATGATGTTTTTCTAATAGATTTAGGAATAGCTTGGGGAGAATTAGCAACAGATAAAAAAGAATTGTATAAACATTGGAAATTTAAGTCTTATAAGAGTCTTGGGCAAAGCAGACAACTGGAATGGCGTAGTAAACCTCCATACAATGATACCCATTGGAGTTTGGGGTATGTAAGCTCTCACGTTTCCCATACCCATATAATTCCGGCAAATGCTAATGTTATGGGTGGATTGTTAAAAATTAAGAAAAATGATATTGTAAAAATTAATGGATATTTGGTAGATATTTATACTGAAAAAGGGGAAGTTTTGGGTAAATCCAGTTTGTCTAGAACGGATACCGATGCAACAAGCCGAGGTTATGGAGCTTGTGAAGAAATGTATGTAAAACAGGTTCAAATCGGTGATAAGGTTTATAAATAAAAAGGTTGAGTAAAACCCTAAACCTACATTTTATTTGATTCTTTTAGCAATATTTTTCACTTTTGAAACATCAAAAATCGGTTTAATACTATCATTCACATGTTTAATGTATTGTTTCGAATTAGACGTATTTGCACAATTTTTAACCTTAAAATCCGTTTCTTCAGTAGATATTTTATCCATCATTTTTTCTGTAAAATTGTAAAGAGTCTTAAAAGGTTTATCTATTAACTCGCCAACTTTGTCATTAATTTTACAAGCTTTACACCAAGTACATGTATCATTATGCGCTTTAATAACCTGTCTTACTATTTTGTTATCTTCTTCATTATATACCGCAGATTTAGCTTGATTAAAAGAATCTCGTGCTGCACCTTTTAAACTATCTGGGATAACCCAAGAATGTGCAAAATTAGGTGTTAGAAGCGAATGTGGCTGCATAGCTCCTCGAAGAAAAAAACTACTTGGAGCAATAATACCCGTACCAATTATGGCAGTTTTAGTAAATGTCTTTAAATTCATATTTTAACCTCTAGATTTCTGTACAAATAAATAATGAAGATGAAAATACAAAACTGCGCATTATCTCAAATTTATTACAAAATATTTACATTAATTAATCATGTCATTGCGCATTTGTTGCACAATCTTTTTACTAAAACCTATTCAAACAACGCATTAATCTTATCTAAAATATCTTGCGGATCAATTTCGTTTGTAACCTTATTTATATCTTGTGCAACTTGATAAAGTTTAGCAGCTTCTATTTTATCGCCGGTAATTGCAATTGCACGTGCTAAGTTAAAATGTGCTAATGCATAATTAGGGTTACATTCGATTGATTTTTTAAATAAGTCTGCAGCTTGTTTTACTCTACCTAAGTCATCAAGATAAATTACACCCATATTGTTATATGCAATATCATAGCTAGGGTCGAATTTAATAGCTAAACCATATTCCTTCAAAGCTTCATCAATATCACCTTTTCCCCAGTATAAGAAACCTAAATTACAGTGGATTTTTGCATTTTCAGGGTCAAGGTCAAGAGCGTTTCTGTATACTTGTAAAGCGTTTTCAATATCTTCCTTGTCATAAAAAGCACTACCTAAATTTACATAAATATCAATATCTTTAGGAGTTAAAAGATAAGCGCTCTGGTATGAACTGATTGCAGCATCCAAATCCTGTTTAGATTCTTGGTAAACAAAACCTAAAGTCTGATTGATTACACTCGTCCACTGCTTCTTAGGGTTCAATGTAACAGCAGTTTGAAAATGAGAAATAGCTCCATCAATATCACCTTTAACATACAAGATATTTGCAAGGTTTGAATGAACATCTGGCATGTTCGGCATAATTTGGATTAGTTTTTCATAAATCTCAACTGCGCTGTCATAATCCCCTTGTTCTTCGTAAGCTTGGCAAAGGTGTCTGTATGCAGGGATATTCAATCCATCAAGCCAAATAGCCATTTTGTACTCAGTAATAGCGTCATCAAATTGCCCTAACGAACGATAAATATCTCCTAACAAGCAATATAGGGGAATAAATCCGGGAGCTTTGTCAACCGCTTCTCGGTATAGTTCAAGAGCTTCGCTTAATCGATTTACCTGTACCAAGTATGCACCTTTAACAAGTGTTGGCAAAAACTTTGCGTAAGTAACCGTTTTGGCAACGTTTCCTAATGCTATTTTGTCAAAAGGAAGAGTTAAAACAGATAAAGCGAATTCATATTTTGACAAACAATAGTTTTTAAAACTTCTGGCAGAAGATACATTATACAAACTTGAAAGCAAAAAGTGAGCGCAAGAATTAGCCAAAGGCATTGCTTTAATTGCTTTTTGTGCATTCATAATTGCATCAGAAAATCTTGCTTTTTTGGTATATGTTTCCGCCAAAAGATAGTACGCTTTACCTAGTTTTTTATCTTTAGAGATAGCTGTATCTAAATAGTTTATTGCCTTGTCCAAGTCACCTTTAAAAAAGTGAGCTTGACCTATCTTAAAATAGATTTCAGCTGAATCAATATAAGTCTCTAAAGCGCGTTGGTATTCGGTAATCGCTTCGTCTATGTACTGGCATGAGTTGTAGATATCTAAATGCCATGCCAAATATAAATCACCTAAACGAATGTGTAAATCCGCATTAGTCGGATCGTCTTGCAGTCCAATCTGACAAAGCTCTATTGCGCTTTTTACATTACCTGTTTTGTATTCTTTATTAATTTTTTTCTCTAATTGTTTCGTGTTTGTCATAATATTATGTTTTTATAAAGATGCTTGACAGAAATCACAAATGACTTCATACTAATCATTGTAATTAATATTTTCTAAAAAAGCAAGTTATTTATATTTGTGTGCAAAGGAGTGCCTATGAGAGAAAATAAAATTTATTTTGTTGATGTTACTAATAGAGATGGGGTTCAAACATCGAGGCTCGGATTAGCAAAATTACAAAAAACGATTATTAACTTAATGCTTGATGATATGGGGATAACCCAGTCCGAGTTCGGCTTTCCAACAACCCAACACGAAATAAATTATCTTAACGGCAACCTTGAACTGGTTGAAAGAGGTGTTATTTCTAGAACTCGTTTGTCCGGTTGGATGAGAGGGATAGCTGATGATGTTGAACTTTCTTTTAAAAATGTTCCGAAACTTAAATACATAAACCTTTCACAATCAACTTCAGAACAAATGATTAACGGTAAGTATTTAGGTAAAAAAACACCGCAAGATATTATTAACATGACCTGCGAAGCTGTAGAATGTGCAAAATCTCTTGGTGCAATTGATATTGGAGTTAACGCTGAGGATGCATCTAGAAGTGATATTGATTTTCTTATCAGATATGCAAATGAAGCTAAAAAAGCAGGAGCAAGACGTTTTAGATATTGCGATACTTTGGGTTATGAAGATCCTCAAACAACCTATGAAAGAATTTATAAGATAGCAAAAGAAACAGAAATGCCTCTAGAAATGCATTTCCACAATGATTTAGGCATGGCAACGGCGTGTTCCGTAATGGGTGCAAGGGCCGCAGTTGATGCAGGAGTTGACGCTTATATTAATACTGCAATAAACGGCATGGGTGAACGTGCTGGAAATGCTGATTTAGTTTCTTGTTTGCTTGCAATACTAAAATCTGCAGGATTTAGACAAAGATATAATATTGACCCAAATATTGATTTAAGCAAAGCATGGAAACTTGCAAAATATACATCATATGCCTTTGGTGTTCCAATTCCTATAAATCAGCCTGCCGTAGGTGATAATGCTTTTGCGCATGAATCAGGAATACATGCTGACGGAGCTTTGAAGGACAGAAGAAACTATGAACTTTACGATTTTGAAGAACTTGGTAGAGGAGAACCTGAAATTATTGAAACAGGTAGAATGATTACAACAGGTGAATATGGCGGAATTAAAGGTTTTAGAAACGTTTATGACAATCTTGAATTAGAATTTAAGGATGAACATGAAGCCAGAAATATTTTGGAATTAGCTCGTTACGCAAACGTACATACTCAAAAGCCTTTGACATCAAGTGAATTGAGGTTTATTTACTATTATCCAGATATTGCTGCTAATGTCATGACTGTTTCACCTTACTATGAACCACAAGGAGCAATCAAAGAACGTGTAGAAGCAAGATTATTAACTAAACCACATAGGATTATATAAAATAGTTTGTTTTGATATAAAAAAATAAAAGGCTCAGAGTAACAACTGGGCCTTTTATTTATGTATATTTTCTATCAATTACAAATTTTTACTATGTTTTTCTTTTTGTAACGCCCATAGTGCCTTAGCGCCCAAATTACTTAATAATTTCATTTTTTATGTAACGAAATATTAACAAAACTTATTAAAAAATTAAAGATTTTGCGCACATGTGTCGTCATAAAAGCCATAAGGAAACAAACGGAAAGGAAGACAGGTCATGGGAATGGCAGCTTCGCAGGCAAGATTTTTAGGTCTAACTGCAAGAAAAACAAATGTTGAATTTGAAGGCCAACAGATTAACCAACAACGAACCACGTTGTCGAACCAATCTGCAAACTACTATAACCAACTTCTAGGAATGGCAGTACCGGTTCCTCCGTCTGTTGACGATTATACAAAAACAGTTTATACATTTGAAGATGGCGCATTGAGCAATTCAATATCATCAATGATTGCACAACAAGGCGGCTTGTATTTAATTAGTTATACATCAACATGGACAGATGATTTTGCCGCAGTATCAGCAGGTCAATCAATTGTGACAAAAAGTCAAGGTTCTTACGAAGCAACTACTGGTACTGAAGTTGTTAGAAGAAATGGAAAATATTATGTAGGAGATGCAGAGCTAGTTCTTGAAACAATAGATGATGCTTCTGAAGCTAGTAAAAAAGGTTTGAAAGCCGGCGATTATTACGTGTTATCTGTAAAAAATGCTGATGGTACAATTTCTAAACAATATTTTGATAAAAATCTACTTGAAACAGGTACCATTTATGATGATCAAGGCAAAAGTCAGTCAGCTATTACTAGTTACGCTCTAACAAATACTTACAATGTTGGTGCAAAACAATTAAGAAAAATGCAAACAAGAACCGATGAAGAAATTGAAGCAATGACAGACGATGATTTCAACGCATTTAAAGGAGACGATGAATATCTAAACACTTTGTCAAATGATCAACTTAAAAAATTAATGAAAGAAGAAAATGAATATATTCAAATCTTGAATAACCAATACGGAGATGACAGTGATTGGATGGTAAGATACGTACAAAATACATCAACCGGTACTTGGTCTCCTGTATTCAACAAGAAAAAAGTTCTAGATAATGCAATTTATTCAGATAACGGTTCATCTCAAAGCAATATTCCAGCATACACTATCGGATCAGCACAAAAAACTGAAGAAGTAAAAGGCGTAAAAGCCAGAATGGAACAAGATTCATCAGGTCGTATAATCAGCGTAACATTAAAACCGGGAGAAGCAGACGAAGTAACATATGCAGTAACAACGAATACAGCTACAGACCAAGCAAAATATAATGATGCAATGAATCAATATGAATATGACAAATACCAATATGATCAATCAATTCAAGAAATCAACGCAAAAATAGAAATTATCCAATCAGAAGATAAAGATCTTGAATTACGTTTGAAACAGTTGGATACAGAACAAGATGCAATTTCAACCGAAATGGATGCTGTTCAAAAAGTAATCGAAAAGAATACAGAATCAACATTCAAAACATTCGGGTAGGCGAAGCCTACTTCTCCCACTGGGCTTCGGAAGAACTTACGAGAGCTTGGTGCAAGATAAGCGTGTCGCTTAACCCACTCAATCGGGCTTTGGAAGAAATTTCAATAGTTTCGAACCAAGTTAAAATTTTATATCTGAGCGAAAGCGAGCGTAAAGGTCTTTTCACTTTTCACTCAACAAAAAATATTGTTTCCTTTCCCTTTTTTCCTAGACTAACAAACTTGTTGGTCTTTTTTATTTTGGTTAATATTTCTTAATAGGATTGTCAATTTTATTTTTGTTTTATTTTTATATAAAATGAAGGGAAAAATTTTTTTGAAAGGGAAAATTATGCTAGAAGCAGTAAAAAGCGTGAATTTTGCAGGTGTAACACCAAATATTTCACAAACAAGTGCCATCGGGGGGGGGGCAATAGCGGCGTAGCGTCAATTCCTACTCAAAAGCCCGATGAGTTTGTAAAACAAGGAGAAGAAGAGAAAAACAAAAAACTTTCAACCAAAGCGAAAGTTGGTATTGGTGCCGGTATCTTAGCAACTGCAGGACTTATTGCTTTTTTAGTGATGAAAGGTAGGACTTCAGAAGCAAAACAACTAGCAGAACATATCGAATTTAAGCCAGCACAAACTTTGGAAGAAGCAATCAAATTTGGGCAAGAAAATCTTGGAATAAAATCCTATAATAACTTTAGTGAAAAAGATTTATCGGCTATAAATTGGTTAAATGAGGGGTTTGTAAATGTTTCAAATCGCATGAAAGGTAAATTAAGAATGCCTAAACAGATTTTGTTCACAGATGATCAAAATATTTTGGGAGAGCATTCTCTTGCTGGAGTTATTTTGGATAGTAATTTGCCTCAAGAATTAAAAAAATATTCTGGTAGTTTTTTCTTGAATAAAAAATTCTTTTCAGACCCAATAGGGGCTGTAAACAATGATTTCAAAAAAGCTTTGAAGCATGGATATTTCGAAAAAACAGAAGATGGAAAAATTAAAGTGAATTCGCTGTTTGCTCCAGAAACTGGAGATATGCTTATAGACATAATTGAAGATTTACAACGAGAGAAATCTTTTAACTCTGCTGTTAGAGTAAGTGTTGCAATAGAAAATATGCGTAATGCAATAAATGCGTATACAAAAAATCCATTAGAAGTAATTCAATCACTGTTTAAAGATGAGAAGAATATATCTATGTTTAAAGAAGCAGGAATTAATACAAGTTTAAATGATATTAAAAATCTTTCGTTAAAAGAACAGATTGAAATCCGTAAAACAATGACAGCTTTGTTGAGAGAACAAAATAAAACCTGTTATGTTAATAATCTAATAGTCAGCGATAAACAATATGCCGAAAAATTAGTTGAAAAAGGCTTTTTAGATAAAGTAGAAACTATTAAAGAGATAGAGACAAAGAAATTAGCAGAAATTATTAAATATACAGAAGAATATACTGGTAAAAAAGAAAATTTTTATCCTATTGAGCTATGTATTGATGAATTAGATAAATCAAGTCCATTCGCTACAGTTTACCATGAAATGGGGCACCTACAAGATATGAGACCTCGCTGTTTGACTACAGCAAAATATAATTATGACTATTCAAAGTATTCACAAGAACTGAAAGATTGGGTTGATAATGATGATAATATTCGAATAGCTAGCAAGGTTTCTGGATATTCAACTAGTGGGCCAGGTGAATTTATAGCTGAAACATTTGCCAAACTTATAGAGGGACGAAAAGTTTCTAAAGAAGTTATAGATTTGTATAGAAAACTAGGTGGTCCTGAATTGCCGAATATGTAATATCTTTTATAGATTTATTAATTCTCAGCTTTATATAATCTTGCAAAGAAGCATGAGACGTGTTGAATTGAGTCTACTCTTACCCATTGTCTAGTCGCTTTAAATCTGATTGAATTTAGTGAGCGTTCAGGATTTTTGTGCGAGTAGTTGTTTATTTCATCGTTAAACAGATGGAATTGGCACATTGCAACGCGCTTACATGCATTCAACAATTTTTCTGCTAAAGTATCCATTTTCAAATATTTTGCCAAATAGTAAGCTGCGATTAATCCCTCAGAGCGCGCACCATCAGGGAAATAATGGTCGCCATACTCATAATAATAACCGCCCTCATAATCAATATAAGGTGAATCATCGTGCCTATAAGTTTTTTCTACCATTGTTGCAGCATCTGTGAAAACAAAATTTATATAATTCTGTTTTTGGAAATCTTTATCTTTACACCATTCTTCAATCGCTTGCATCAACCAAGCATCCGATGGAAGTGCTGTAAATAAGTCTGCATAAATATGAGGTCTTTCGTCAATAATCCAATCTAGTGCCTTTTTGCCAATTTTTCTAACTTCTTTTGCTAAAATATCATCATCTAAGAAGTTATTTGCAAACAATGCCAAGCCCAAAAGAGCTTCTCCCGGATAGTAGAATGAAAATGTGGCTTTACGTTCCTCATCGGTCATATTTATTAGTGGTTGTCCATCTTGGAATTGTGGATGAATATAATATCCTAAAATTTCGCCGTTTTTGTATACTCTGCTCATAATATGGCGTGTATAACCTTTTATGTATTCATCATATGACTTATCGCCTGTAAACGATCGATATTGCATCATTGCAACAAGTAAAACTCCGGTTCCGCCAAGTTTTGCTTTTCGGTTGTAAAAAGCGTAATAAGCTTTTCCCCATTGCGTATCGTGAGATTTTGATATTGAAACACTCCAATCAACTGCCTTTTTAGCAGCTTTAATATACTTTTCATCAGACGTTAATTCGTAAGCTCTGATTAATGCAATAATTCCACCACAATGTCTTAAATCATTGTAGTATAAATTGTTTTCCGGTCTTGTCGGATGTTCATGGTCTTTGTATGTGTCGTCACAGCAATCATAATAGTACAAAAATCTCCCATCTTCATACATATTGGTAAGTAACCAATCCGCAGACTTTACTACCTGATTGAACAAAACGTCATAACAGAATTCTGTATATCTAACATTTCCTCTATACAGAGGAATGCAATCATTTTTGTATGTTATAAATGCTCTACTTTTGAATAAATAATACTCATAATCTTTTGATTGTGATAGGATTTCTAATCTTTTTGAACGACTGTTTGATAGTTTTGCGATTGGAGTTTTTCGTACTAGTGTTGTCAAAACGGAACGCAATCCCATGTGACTTAATGTAATAGCATCAGTTGGCATGTAATAGTACGAAATACCTTCTTTTCTAAGTTCCAAACCATTAATTCCGATTTCAAAGCGAGAGTCATCAAACCTTTCTGAATTCAATTTTGACGGAGATACCGGGTGTCTATTAATAGCATATTCAATCATAATCCGACATTGGTTTTCGTTTGCAATATCAAATTCAGAAAATTTTTTGTTTTTGCGCAGCATTTCAATATTTCGATTTAAAGTTGTTTCAAAATCTTGTCTTTTACTGCCATATCTGATAAATTTCTGCCCTGACTGGAAAAGCGTAATATAAACAAGAGTTTCAGCTCTATCAAAATTTATAATTCCAGTTAAATCTAAGTCTTTAATGCTTATGTTTTTGCCGGTTATGAGTGAATTTCTAACTCTATGCAGAATTTTGTTTACAGGGGAAAAATCCTGTTTAAAAAAAGCTCTTTCTTTATCATTCTGTTCTTTGAAATCTAACATAAACGAATTTTATCATTAATCAAAAAACTTGGCAAATTATTGTGAAACGTAACAATTTCTTTAACCTTTTGACATGCTTAAAAAGTTGTTGTTCAATAGATAATAAGACTTGGTAGGGAATTTATGTACATAAAACAGTTAGAGATAGATAATTTTAAATCATTTGCCAATAAATCGGAAATTCCGTTATTAAAAGGATTTACTACGGTTTCCGGCCCAAACGGTTCAGGGAAAAGTAATATTATTGACAGTGTTTTGTTTGCCCTTGGGCTTGCCAACGCCAGTGAATTGCGTGCTGAAAATTTGTCTCACTTTATTTCGACATATACAAAAAGAAATGACGCTTTTGTAAAAGTAACTTTTGGCGATACTGAAAATGGCGAAGATTTAAGTATTGGCAGAAAAATTAGAAAAACTTCTCAAGGTTACGCAAGTACTTATTATATTAACGATAGTGTCACAACTTTAACCAATGTCCATGCTGTTCTTGAAAAATATAATGTCACTCCTAACAGCTATAACGTAATGATGCAGGGTGATGTAATGGGGATTACAAACTGTACTCCGAAAAATCGCCGTAAAATTATTGATGAAATTGCAGGTATTGCAGACTTTGACAGAAGAATAGAGCAGGCAACAAATGAATTAGAAACCGTAGAACAGAGAGTTGAGCGTTCTACTGTTATTTTGAATGAAGTTGATAATAGGCTTGAACAACTAAAAGAAGAACGTGAGGTTGCTCTAAAATATCAAAAATTACGCGAAGAAAAACAAGGCCTTGAAAGTCAAGTAAGTAAAGTTCGTTTCTTTGATGTTAAAAAAAGTTTAGAAAAAGCACATGAAAATATTCTTGAATTTACAAAAAAGAAAAAGGAAGAAGAGGTTAAAAACAAGGATTTAGATGAGAGGTTAAACCTAGTTAAACAGAAATATCAAGAAATTTCAGAACTTGTTAAAGAAAAAGGTGAAGCTCAACAGATTGAACTTAAAAAACAAGAAGAAGCTATAAAAGGTGAAATCGCTCGGAAAGAAAATGCAACAAATTACGCAGACAAACAGATTCATGACGGTTTGCGCTCTATTGAAAATGCGAAAAACGGAATAGAAAATTTCAAAAAGAAAATTGAAGATTTTAAGCTAAAAATTAAACTTAAAGATGATGAAATCGCAATAATAAAAGAAAATACTAAAACTCGTGAAGCGGAGCTTAAAAAGATTTTGGAAGATATGACGGGATTGAATGCGACAGCTGATCAACATATCGAAAAACGTAATAATTTAAGAAAGCAGCTTGAGGATTTGAAAGACGAAGAAACTAAACTTATTCAAGCAAAACTTCCTTTAGAGAGTGAACTTAAAACTCTTCAAAGAGATTTGGAAGACGCAAAAGCAAAACTTGTAGAATTAACAGAAATGAAAACCAATTTCGCTGCAAATCAAGATTTGAAGAAAACTCTCGTAGAGCAGTTGCAAAAAGAAATGGCTGATTTCAAAATTATTCAACAAAATGCAATGCATGACCTTGATACAACTAAAAATGAAATTAGTGATTTGAACTATAATATTCAAATGGCTTCAAGAAAAATCGCTATTATGGAAACAAAAAAACAAATGGCAGAGGATTCGAATTTCGGTCGTGCGGTTGACACAATTATGAATGCCAAACTCAGAGGAGTTCATGCTCCATTAGTTAAACTTGGAACTGTTGATAAAGAGTATTCCGTTGCAATGGAAGTTGCCTTCGGAGGAAGAATGGCTCATATCGTTGTTGATGACGAACATGTTGCAGGTGTTGCAATTGAACTTTTGAAATCTTCTAATGCCGGTCGTGCAACCTTTATTCCTCTTAATAAAATAAAAAAAGCTCCGACAAGATTACAGTTGCCGAGGGATAAAGGTGTTATTGATTTCGCGATAAATCTTGTCGATTTTGATGATGAATATATTGATGCGTTTTATTACGCTGTTGGCGATACTATTGTTGTTGAAGATTTAGAATCTGCGAAAAGACTTATTGGTAAGTATAGAATGGTTACTCTCCAAGGAGAATTGCTTGAAAAATCCGGCTCAATGACAGGTGGTACCAGACTAAGAACAGGTTTGAGTTTTAGTCAAAATGATGATGATGAATTGAACAAATTTAAAGATAGAT
This sequence comes from uncultured Candidatus Melainabacteria bacterium, assembly GCA_934693235.1. GTDB lineage: Bacteria > Cyanobacteriota > Vampirovibrionia > Gastranaerophilales > Gastranaerophilaceae > Stercorousia. Next base: position 70,810 of record CAKUUY010000003.1, read on the forward strand.
TGAAAGAGATGGAACAAAAGTTAGCCTCTTTAGAAAACAAAAAATCATCTTTAGAAGCTAAGTTAGAAGACGTTCGTGGAAAATATTCCGATTCATTAAGTGAATTTTCAAAATCTAAAGTTGAGCTTGACAACATGAATCAAAACTATGCAAATAGTGAAAATATTTTGAAAGAAAAAGCTGATTTCGTTGCAGCTGCAGAACCAAGAGTTGTTGAATTGAATAATAAACTAGACAAACTGGAAGAAAAAAATGTCAAAATTTATGATGATATGGCGGTTTGCCAAGAAGAAATTGAAGAAGTTGAAAAACTTATCAATGATAAGGATTTGAAAGATTTAAAAGAAAAAACAGAGGGTGTTGAAAACGAAATTAAGCGGTTGCAAACGAAATTAATGACGGCAGAAAACGATAAAAACGAACTCAATCGTCAAATATCTTTCCACGACAACTTGATAGAAACTAAAAATGAAGAGATTACAAATATAGAACACAATAACGTAAAACTTGAAGAAGATAAAAAACGATACCAAAATGATATTGTAGAACTTAATAAAAAGATGGAAATTCTTCATGAACAAATTGTCCAAATTGAAGAAAAACTTGGCAAGTTGTTGAAAGAGCGTGACGGAATAAATGCAGATTTGATTGAACTTGAAAAACAAAAACATATCAAGGCTGCGGATATTGATAGAATTGCTGAACAAATTGAATCTTTCAAGGCTCGCAGAAGAGAACTTGAACCTCAACTTGAAAGCGCAAGAAAAGAACTTGAAGATTCAGGTGAAGATGTTTCAAAACTTGAACCGATTGAGATTTCTATAGAAGAAATTACTTCAAAAATTCAGCGTTTGGAAAAGAGAATGACTGAGTTAGGAGATGTTAATATGCGTGCACTTGCTGCTTATGATGAGGTTTTGGCTCGCCAAAGCGAATTGAAAGAACAGATAGAAACTCTTTCAAAAGAGCGTAAAGAAATCTTAGAAAGAATGCAGGGTTATGAGCAGTTGAAAAAAGAAACGTTTATGAAAACTTATAATCACATAAATGAAAACTTTAAAGAAGTGTTTCATCAGTTGTCAGAAGGTGAAGGAGAACTTAAATTGGAATGTCCTGCAGATCCGTTATCTGGCGGTATGACAATTGAGGCTCAGCCGAGAGACAAAAAGTTACAAAGACTTGAAAGTATGTCAGGTGGCGAAAAATCGTTAACGGCTCTTGCGTTTGTTTTTGCAATTCAACGTTATATGCCGTCACCTTTCTATGCATTTGATGAAGTTGATGCAAGTTTGGACACAATGAATGTTGAACGTATCGCACAAATGGTGCAAAACCAATCAAAAGATACGCAATTTATAGTAGTTAGCCACAGACGCCCTATGATAGAATCAGCTAACAGAACGTTAGGAGTAACTCAAAAAGAAAAGGGTATTACTAAAGTTACAGGTATAAAACTAAGAGACGAAGAATAAGGATATGAGTACAGAAGCGGCATTAAATTATAATATGGATTTACCTGATTTGGGGTTAACCAAAGATGGAAAAACAAAAAGTGAGGGGATTGGAATCTTAGTCGATATGGCCAAAGCCGGAAAGATTGATCCTTGGAATATTGATATTGTTGATGTTACAGACAAATACCTCGCTCACATGATTGATATGAAGTCTCAAAACCTTAGAGTGACAGGTAGAACTTTCCTTTTTGCAGCTGTACTTTTAAAGCTTAAATCAAATGTCCTTGAGGGAATTAATATAAACCAATTTGACTCTGAACCTGAAGATAATTTGGAATACGATGATGACGGTTTTATTGTTGATTATGGAGAAGATGATTATGTGCCGACTAATAATGTTATCTCCATTGACGAAGTGTTGCAACGTAGAACAAGTGTTCGTTTAAATCACAACAGAGTTGTAACTTTGAAAGACTTGATTAGACAGTTGCAATTTTATGAAAAATTGGAACATAAACAATCATTGAAAAGTGCTCATGAACGAGCAAAACGCAGAGTTCAATCATATTCAAGATTAACTCCTAATGATATCGTTAATCTTGCGCATGAAGAATATATTGAGAGTTGTGTTCAATCATTAAAGGAAAATTTATCTCAAATTTTTGAAAAAAATGATAAAATAGAATTAAATGAACTTACTCTTTTGGGAATGGATAGAATTAGTGCATATATTGCTCTATTATTCTTGACAGCAGAGTCAGATTATGAATTACAACAAGATGAATTTTATTCAGATTTGTATGTGGTAAAAGGTGGAGAAAAACATGAAGATGGAACAGTTGAAATCCAGAATTGAGGCTGTTTTATTCATAACAGCAAGAGCAGTTTCATTAGACGAAATTGCCGTTATTCTTGGAGAAGAAAAGGAAACAATCGAAGAAGCTATATTAGAGTTGATAATGGATTATTCAACTCGAGATGGAGCTTTAGAAATTGATGATGAAAACGGATATATTTTGCAAGTTAAAGAAGACTATATGGATTTAGTGGAACTTCTTTGTCCGGTTGATTTAAAACCGGCAGTTTTGAGAACATTGTCAGTAATTGCTTTAAAAGAACCTATTCGTCAAACTGATTTAAAAGAATTGAGAGGCTCAATGGCTTATGAACATGTTCAAGAGTTAGTTGAAAAGGGACTTGTTTCAAAGACAAGAGATAAGAACGGAAGAAGTTTTAACTTAAAAACAACTCCAAAATTTGCAGAATATTTTAAACTAAAGGGCGATACTCGCTCTCTTGCCAAAATTTTAGAAATAGACAAAGGCATTAAAGATGGCTCAAATCAACAACAATCATAGAAAAATAACTATATTAATTTGTTTGTTTGCGATTGTATTTGGATTGGTATTCAAGGTAATGCCATGTTTTTACTATTGGCAAGGGCAAAATGCTATAAAAAAAGAGGATTATGTTGCGGCTAGAAAATTTTTGAAAAATGCTGTTTTTCTAAATCCTTATAATAAAGATTACAGGTATTTTTATGTAAAAGCTTTAACAAATTTGTCGCCTAGTTATACCATACAGAAGGAGGTCTTTGAAATAGCCTCCGGAAATCAACAGGATAGCGCACAACAAGTTGCGCAAAATGAAGTTAATGAGTGGCTGAGGGCTATTTTAACAAATATTGGCGATAATTATATTGAACAAGCTCCAATGGATAAAGGAATATTACGTTGGGATACAAATAAGTTTCCACTAAAAGTTTTTATCGTTGAAAATCAAAAAACAGAAGTGCCCCTATATTACAAAACAGAGGTGTTAAGAGCTTTTAGTCAGTGGCAATCTTCGACTGGATTTATAACGTTTGCAACAACAGACAATATTTCAAATGCGGATATAATAATTGAAATATTAAATCCTCCTGCGAATACTTGTAATGAAAGGGAATGCAAATATGTTGTAGGTTTCACAACGCCTGATTACAAAGGCGAAATTTTAAATAAGATGAAAATTACGTTATATTCTAAAGATCCTAATGGAAATTTCTTTTCGGACAAAGAGTTGTACAATACAATTTTACACGAAATCGGTCATGCTCTTGGGATAATGGGGCATAGTTACAGTACGGAAGATTTAATGTATATGGCAACGGATGATACTGCAAGTTTTTATGCACCTTATAGAAGTTCTTTTCAATATTTGTCATCTAAGGATTTGAATACTATTCGTTTGCTTTATAAATTAGCTCCTACAATTACAAATACTTCTCAAAAAGATTTAAAAACAAAAGGGTTGATATATGCACCAATTGTTTTAGGTACTTCAAATCAAATGTCGTTAAGAAAATTGAAAGAGGCTCAAAATTATATTAAAAATGCTCCGGATATTTCCGGAGGATATGTTGATTTAGGTATCGCATATTCTGAACTTAACAGGACAAGTGATGCTATAAAGGCGTTAGAAACTGCTTATAATTTGGCAAAAACAAATGAGGATAAATATATTGTTTGCTATAATCTTGCTGCAATATACACAAATGCGAATAAGCTTGATGTAGCTTTGGAATATGCAAAGGAAGCACAACAAATGTCAAATGATGATGATATAAAAGAACTGATTTCTAACATAGAACACGCAAAACAATCGAAAAGTTCCGCTTTTAAGGGGCGTTTGAATGTAAATTTTAATAACTGACAAAAATTTTTTTTTAGGAGTTTTAAATTGAAAAAAGAGGTTTTGTATGATTTCTTCAGTGAACAATAATAATCCTTCTTTTACAAGTGTAATTCCTGTTAAGGTAGTTTTAGATGGAATAGAAGTGTATAGTCCAAAGTACACTCGCCCTGCGACTCAAAAATTAACAAAAATTTTAACCGGGCCAGTTAAAGATGATGAAAAGATGTTAGAAATTGTTAGAAAATTTGCACAACATGATCCGGATTATGACTATACTCTAGGAATGTATGGTGCTCAAAAATGGGGAAATTCCAAAAAACATCAACCGTCAGATTTTTTTAGGTGTATTGTTGATGTAACAGGAACTTATTTGTTTACAGGCTTGCAAGCAAATAAGTTAAAAGAAATTGGAAAAATTCTCGGAAAAGCTCAACGGTCTTGCAAAGAACAAAAAGTTTTAACAAATTTTGAACTTCAATGTGCCAAAAGAAGTTATAGTTACAAAATATGGGATTTTCTTCATGCTGCAAAAATAAGACTTACAGAGGGCTTTGATAAGGGAACCAAACAAAGGTGCGGAGACCAAGTCGCTTTGTGTTTACGTATGTCGAGTAATAAAAAATACGGACAGGTTGGCTTTAAAATGGAATTGGATGATGTTTCTTTTCCAAAAGTAACTCCTTAACAAATACTTCACAAACTCTTTAAAAATCAACCAGTTTGGGTTAAATTTAATTGGTTGACTAGATAAAATTGGAGATATGAAATGTATAATGTAGCTATTATTGGAGCAGGGCCGGCCGGTATTTTTGCGGCTTTAGAAATTACAAAGCTTAAACCGAATTGGAAAGTTGTTTTAATTGAAAAAGGGCAAAGAATTGAAAAGAGAAAATGTTTGCTTCGAGAAGGCTATGCAAAATGTCCGACTTGTAAAAAATGTGGCTTGTTATGCGGTTGGGGTGGAGCCGGAGCTTTTTCTGATGGAAAATTAACTCTTACTCCTGATGTTGGAGGTCACTTGGTTGACTATATGGATAGAAGACAAGTTGAAGATTTGATTGCTTATGCTGATCAATTATATCTTGATTATGGCGCAACAGAAGAAGTTTTCGGTACTGATATGAAGATCTTTCAAGAGCTTGAGAGACAAGCTGTTCTTGCGGAGTTAAAACTTGTTCATTCTCCGGTCAGACACTTAGGAACAGAAAGAAGTCTTAATGTTCTTAAAAATATGCAAGACTATTTGAATGATAGAATTACTATTTTAAACGATGTTTGTGCTCAATCATTGATTGTAGAGTGTGAACAAGTTAAAGGAATTGTTCTTGATAATGGTGAAACAATAAAGGCAGAATATACAATTGTTGCTCCTGGCAGAGAGGGAGCTGATTGGTTAACTCAAGAATTTGCAAAACATAAAATTGGTATGGTTAATAATGCTGTAGATGTCGGAGTTCGAGTTGAACTTCCGGCTCCTGTATTTGAACCGCTAACAGACAAATTGTACGAATCAAAATTGATTTATCACTCTCCTACATTCGGAGATGAAGTTAGAACATTTTGTATGAACCCGAATGGTGAAGTTGTTCAAGAAAATTATAACGGTATTTCAACGGTAAATGGTCACAGTTATGCTGAAAAAACAACAAATAATACGAATTTTGCATTGTTGGTAAGTGAAAAATTTACAGAACCGTTCAAAGAACCTATTCAGTATGGTCAACATATTGCAAGGCTTGCAAACATGTTAGCCGGTGGAATTTTGGTTCAAAGGTTTGGAGATTTGCTTGACGGCAGACGTTCTACTCCGGAAAGAATTAAATCAAGCATAATCAAACCGACACTTACTTGTGCGACTCCGGGAGATTTGAGTTTGGTAATTCCTTACAGACAAATGACAAGTATTATTGAAATGTTGCAAGCTCTTGATAAAGTTTGCCCGGGAACAGCTTCAAGATATACTCTTCTTTATGGTATTGAAGTTAAATTCTACTCAGCTAGAGTGAAATTGACAAATAACCTAGAAACAGAGGGTGTTAAAAACTTGTTTGCAATTGGTGATGGTGCAGGAGTTACGAGAGGCTTAATTCAAGCTTCAGCGTCCGGAGTTCACGCTGCAAGAACAATTTGCGAAAGAGGTTAAAACAATTAAAAGAAAATACTCTCGACTCTTTGGTTGAGAGTATTTTTTAGGAGAAAATTATGGAACATAAAACAAATGTAATGCGCGAACTCGATAAACTTAAAATAAAATATAATTTTTACAGTTATTTAGGAACAGATGCGGTGAGTGGAGTTGATGTTGCTGCTGCCCTAAATCAAAATCCTGATAGGGTTTTTAAAACGCTTGTAACGGTCGGGAAGTCTAGTAAACACTATGTTTTTATGATTCCGGTAGCCAAAGAGTTAAATTTAAAAAAAGCAGCTAAAAGTGTTGGAGAAAAATCTGTTGAAATGATTAAATCTAAGGAATTGTTACCATTGACTGGTTATATACATGGTGGTTGTTCTCCGGTTGGAATGAAAAAGTTTTTTACAACAACAATACACGAATCTGCTAAAAATTTTGAGACAATAATGTTTAGTGGTGGAAAGATAGGATATCAAGTTGAAATGGGGCTAGAGGAGTTGTCTAAAGTTATAGTATTCAATTTGGCAGATATAATTGAATAGTGGTAGTAAAAATATTTCTTCCTTGCTATTTTTTACAAAATATTATATTATATCTTTGGATTAATTGGTTATGGTAAAATTCAAATACAGTGCGTTAAAAGATAAAACTCAAATAGTGACAGGAGAAGTAGAGGCTTCCAGCCCGAGAGAAGCAAGACAGAAAATTCGTCAGCTTGGCTTTTTACCAACTAAGGTTTACACTGAAGAAGCAGTTCTTGAAGATCATGTTGAATATAAAAAAAATACTGTTTCTCCTGATGGTAAAAGAGTAAACAGGTTGAGTTTGCAAGAGAAAATAATGTTTACATCAGAGCTTGAGGTTATGCTTGCGGCAGGAATTCCGATATTAGATGCTTTGCATTCTCTCGAGATTAACTCTCCAAAAAAGAAAATAAAAATAATTTGCCACAATGTTCAAAAATGCATAACAAACGGAATGACATTTGCAATGGCTCTTTCAAGCTTGTATGCCAAAGTTTTTGGAGAAGTTTATATTGCTTTAATAAAAACAGGAGAGGAAGCAGGAGAATTAGACCAAACTTTAGGCAGAATGTTGGTTTTGTTACGAAAACAAGAGGACATAAAAAGTAAAATAACCAGTGCTTCAATTTATCCTGCAGTTTTGATAATAATAATGATTGGTGTTTTAATGCTGTTTTCTATGAAAGTTTTTCCGGCTTTTTATGGTGTTTTGCAATTTAATAGAGCAGATGTTCCGTATTATTCTCAAATGCTAATTGGTTTTTGTGAGTTTATAAACCATTTTTGGTGGCTTGTAATTTGTGGAATAGGAGCTTTTTGCGGAGCATTTTCAATGTTGTTTCAAAATGTTGTCTTTAAAGCAAAATGGGATGATTTTGTCTTAAAAATTCCTGTTGTTTCTGATTTTATACAATATATAAATTTAGCAAATTTTATGACGGTTTTGCAAATATCTTATAATGCCGGTGTTCCGATAGTTGTTGGTTTAGAACTTTCTAATAAAACTGTTGGAAATCACACGATTAAGAAAAAAGTTTTTAATGCAATTAGTTTGATGAGAAACGGTCGTCAATTGTCAGAAGCTTTTGAGATGACTGGCGCTATTCCATCTGCATTAATGACAATGATCTCAACAGGTGAAAAGTCAGGAACTCTTGGAAAAATGTTCAATGATGCCGCAGAAGTCATAGACAAAAAAGTAAATATGGCATTGGATGCATTGACTCGGTTGTTTGAACCAACATTGATTATAATAATGGGAATAGCAGTTGGGATTATTGCAGTTGGGTTCTATCAGATGTACTTTGCAATGTTAGGGTCAATGTTTTAAAAAATAGTGTAAAGTTTAAGAAGAACTGAAAAATTGAATTAGCAATAAAAAGAGCCATTGAGAGGGACTCTTTTTATTGCCGATTTTTTTAGTTTATTACATTTTATTTTTGTTAAACCAATTAATAAATTTGTCCAAAAATCCCTCGTCTTCTTGAGTGTCAGAATTTTTTAACTTTTCCAGTTTGTGCAGAATTTTTGAATATTCAGGATTGCCTTTCCCAATTTCTAAGAACTTTTCGTAACATTCAATTGCTGCCGGTTTATTTCTTAATTTATCATAAGCTTCACCCAGTTTTTTTACAGTTAAGGCATTTTTTTTATCCAAATGATAAAGTTTTAACAAATATTCTGCTTGCATTCTATAATCGCCGATGCTTTCGCGAAATTCTGCCAGCTTTTCTAATGATTTTTTATCGTTTTCATTGAGTTTAGAAATTTTTTCGTAAAATTCCATTGCATGGTTTTTGTCGTTTGACTCTTCCAAAAGCATTGCTAGGGTATTTAACAATTCCAAGTCGTTGTCTTTGATTTGGTAAGCGTTTAAATATTCGTTAATTGCAATATCTTTGTTGCCACGTACAATGTTGTATTTCCCCCAGTTGATATGTGCGTTGTAGTCGTCTTTTTTCTCTTCAAAGATAAGTGCGCGCATTTGATAAGTTAGTGGAGAATTTTTCTCTAAATCGTCAAACTTTTCAACGCTTTCCAAAGCTTTGTCATATTCTCCGGTCATGTAATAATATTGCGCTTTTAGTGAATGAAATTGTGCAATGTGTTCGTATTGGTCTTCCATTTGTTGAAGTTTTTCGATTGCTTCATCTTTTTTGTCCATATCAAGCAAACATTTTACTTTTGTAAGTTCGTCTGAAGAAATTTCAATTGCTTTTTCGGGATTACCGTTTTTTAGGTATAAATCAGAAAGCATTTCTTTTATGTTTGTTGTGTCAAAGCCTGATTTTCTTGCTCTTTCAAGAACTTCTATTGCGCTAGGCATAGCATCTTCTTTTAGGTAAAGATTAGAGAGGCGCGCATAAACTTCTTCATGAGTTCCCTCGTGGTCAATAACTTTTAAATATTCGTCAATTGCCTTGATGTTGTTTCCTGTTTGTTCATATAGAGTTCCGAGTACAAATCTTGCAGAAAGTTGGTCCTTGTCCTCTTGCGCAGAGTTTACGGCTTTTCTGTAATCATTGATAGCATGTTCAAGTTGGTGTTCTACGGTGTGCATGTTGCCTCTGTAAACATAATACTTAAATCTGTCAGTTGTAACGTAAATATCCATCAACTGTTCGTAAGCAAGGACATTTGTTGCGTCAGATTCCAGTATCTTTGTATAAAAATCTGCTGCTTCTTCTTTGTTATCAAGAAGCATTGCGAGGTGTCCCAAACGTTCCAAAATACTCAAGTCTTTTGGATTTTTTTCGTGTAATTTTTTATATTCTTCGTAAGCTTGTGAATATTGTTCGTTTTCTTCGTATTGTTCTGCTGTTTGTAAACTCATTTGGAACTCCTTAAATCTAATACTTTTTTTATTATATATAAAAAATGGCAATATCAATAATCATTTGGGCTAATTAAATTTGTTTTGGGCTTTTTGAATGTCGTTTTCAAGATAAAATTTAATAGCTTCGTCTGCTCTTTTTAAGACCTCTTTCAATTCTTCAAGTTGATCTTTAGGAAAATTTTGTAGAACATAATTTTCTGATGGAATGTTTGGTTGGGGGCCAATTCCTATTTTTAGTCTGTCAAATTCTTTTGTGCCGACATGTTTGATTATGGATTTAATACCGTTGTGTCCGCCATCTGAGCCATTTGCTCTAAAACGTATTCTTCCCAAATCAAGTGCAATATCATCATAAATAATTAAAATGTCTTTAATATCTATTTTATAATAATCCATAACTGCGCGAACAGCTTCACCTGATAAGTTCATAAAAGTTGTCGGTTTAATATAAATTATGTCATTTGATTTTGCAAGAAAGCATTTTAGTTTGCTTTCTTCTCGGAATGAAAAATTGTTATTAAGTGCTAATTTGTCTAATACCATAAAACCCGCATTGTGTCGGGTAAAACAGTATTTTTCTCCGATATTTCCAAGTCCTGCGATTAATTTCATATTTATCTATCCTTTATAGTTATTATTTTAACGTAAATAAATATTACCGAACCTGTTTGCCATGTTTTCGCTTAACAAATCGATAAAAAACATTTATCTTAATATTACTTAAAAGTGAGGATACAATTATGAAAAATAAACCGATTGTTCAAGAAAAGAGTTCAGAAAAGGTTGCAAAGTTTTTGGATAAAAATTCATTGCATAAAAAAGATTTTGCAGAAATGATAGGAGTTACACTGTCTTATGTTTATAACTTGATAGATAATTCAATACCGTTTTCTACGAGAAGTACGACATTAGAAAGAATTGCAATTGTCATGGAAATTGAGCCTGAAGAATTTGAAGAGTATAAAATTCCGCAAGAACCTATTTTAGTTGACGATGCCGTTGAATTTTTTAGAAGTGTAATGAAAGAAAAAGCCATGTCTGTTGTGACATTTTTAAAAGCATTTCCACGAAAGAAGCGACTTGATATTGTAGACATGCTCAGAGGAAGTTTGCCGATTCCGATAGATTTTAAAGAATTAACTATGATTGCGCAAGTCCTTGATTTGAATAAAGATGATATTTATACAATGTGGGAAAAGCGTATGAAACAAGTGTTAGAACTAAATGGAATGAATATTTATTCCAATGCGGCACTAGTAAATACAATGTTTGATTGTGCAAAAAAATATATTCATCTGAAATAAAATAAAAGCCCGTTAGTCAAGACGGGCTTTTGTTTTTCAGTGGTTTGTCTAGAAAGAAATTTATAGGATTTAATAAAAAATAAGAAAAAACTGTTGACATTAAAAATTTTTCTTGTTACTATAAAACCACAGACGAAATGAATAGCAAATTTTAACTTGCGCTTGTAGCTCAGCAGGTAGAGCACTCCCCTTTTAAGGGATAGGTCGCGCGTTCGAATCGCGCCAAGCGCAATTTTTTATTGGGTTGTTTTTGAGAAGAATTTGAAGGTGTAGAGCGCGGAACGGAGTCTACGATGGCATTATTTTGTGAAATTATTTGAAAACTTGGCATCGTTGTATGTGGCAATTAATTCATTGACAAAATAAAAGATATTCAAAATTTTTTATTTTGAAACATTTCCTCTCTCCAAGTGAGAGAGTGTAGTTGTTTGTGAGCATTTGCGAACGTTACTATAAAAATTTGATTGCGAGTAGTGCGATTAGTATAACACTTGTAGAAAAAAAGAGGGTGTGGAACTACAATTCTGTGTAAGTTTTTTGTAGCCGCTACTGCCAAGGATAATCGCTTTTTATTTCCCACCCGTCGAGTTTTATCAGTGTTCCGCAGAATTTCTGACTATCAATACTTGCTTTTTTACATTCGTTTTTAGCTATATCTCTGCTTGAGGTTTGCGGAAAACCGAAATTTGGATATATGTTTATAAAGAATGTATCAACTCCAATGACATTTGGTCGATTTTCTCCGTTTATGTCTACTCTTGTACTTATGTTTTCTGAGACACCATAGTTTGCATCAAAGCACATAATAACACCGTTATTTTGAGTTAGGCAATAGTGAGTGCTTCCATCATGTGGGATTAATTGCTTTTGAGAATTGTAATTATAGTATGTATATGGAGCACCGGAGTGTTTGGTTTTTGCAATTGTTTTGATATATGGTTTCAGGTATGTGTCAATAACTCTTTTGGTTGTGCCGGCATCACCTGCGTAAGAGGCATTTTTCATTAACTGCAAATCCCACTCTTTCATTTCTCCATTTTCTGCCTCAGACATTCTGATAGCCTGTGATAGAATTGAATATGTCTGTTCTAGTCTTGTGGCTGTGACCTTATGTTTGTAATTAGTAATTAGTGTGGGTAGTGTTAAAGCTGCGATTACACCAATAATTCCGAGAGTGATAAGTACCTCTGCTAACGTAAATCCTTTATTTTTATTGTGACATGTTATATCACTATTATACTTGAGACGCTTCATAAAGTAAAGCTTTCGGGGGAGGGGCGACTTATTATTAAACATTTTTCAAACTCCTTTTTGCTGCTCTCTCAGTCTCATTATTTACTGTTTTTCCCGTATTGTCAAGGTTCGTTTGTATTTTCTCTTTACATTCTCTCTTTACAAGTATATAATCAAGGTACAGTAGAATTAAAGGATATTATTATGAGTAAATATTTATTAGAAGTTGGATGTGAAGAATTACCGTATAAATTTATTCCGTCTGCTATTCAGCAGTTGAAAAACGGTTTTGAAGCTTTTTTGAATAATAACAAGGTGAATTTTGAAAGAGTTGATGTATATGCAACTCCAAGACGTTTGGCAGTTATTGTTTCCGGTCTTGAAAAACAAAGCAAAGACGAAGAAAAAATTGTTAAAGGTCCTATCAAAAAGGTCGCTTATGATGAAAACGGAAATTTGACAAAAGCAGGAGAGGGGTTTTGTAAGAAAAACGGTATTAACCCGGCTGATTTGTATGTCGAAAATGATTATATCCATGCCAAAATTGTTATTAAGGGGAAATCAATTGTTGAACTTTTGAAAGATAATGTTCCGTCAATTGTGTTGAAACTTCAAGGCTCTCACTTTATGAGATGGGCTGAAAATGAAGTTAAATTTTCTCGTCCTATCAGATGGATTGTTTCAATTCTTGATAGCGAAGAAGTTAAAATAAAAATTATTGACAAAGAAAGTTCAAATATTTCTCGCGGACACAGATTCGCTTCTGAAAAAGAATTTGTTATCTCTTCTCCGGATGATTATATTGAAATGATGCGCAAACATAATGTAATTGTTAATCAGGAAGAAAGAAAACAAATTATTATTGAAAGAGCAAAAGAGGAAGCTTCAAAGCTAGGAGCAGAACCTTATTATACAGAGGATTTGTTGGAAGAAGTTACATTTATTACAGAATATCCTGTACCTGCAGTTTGTGAATTTTCTCCGGAATATTTGAAGTTGCCGGAAGAACTTGTCGTTACTGTAATGGCTGTCCATCAAAGATATTTTGCTTTGTACAAAGAAGGTAAATTAATCAATAAATTTATCACAATGACAAATTATTTAGGACAAAACTTTGAAAATGTTGCAGCAGGAAATGTTCGTGTAATCAAGGCTCGTCTTGATGATGCTGTATTTTTCTTTAATGAAGATACTAGAAAACCACTTGTTGATTACGTTGAAGATATTAAGGGAATTACATTCCAAAAGGGAATGGGTTCAATGTATGACAAGGCGCAAAGACTTGTCAAATTGTCAAAACTAATGATTGGTAGTAATCCGACAGTTGAAAGAACAGCTCTTTTAGCAAAAGCTGATTTGGCAACAAAATTGGTGTTTGAATTTACTGAACTTCAAGGCTTTATTGGTGCGGATTATGCAAGAGTTTCAAATGAACCTGAAAGTGTTTGTGAAGGTATTAAAGAACATTATTTCCCTCTTAATGCAGATGGTGAAATCGCAAAAACTCTTGAAGGGCAAATCGTTGGTATTGCTGATAAAATGGATAATATTTGTGCAGTATTTGCAGAGGGCAAAAAACCGACCGGTTCTTCTGACCCGCTAGGTGTAAGGCGTGCTTCATTAGGTATTATCAGAACAATTCTTGCTAATAATTTAAAAATTAACTTAGCAACATTGGTAAATGAAGTATTGTTGTTATTACCGATTTCAACTGAGGGAACAGGGATTGTCGATAAAATTAAAAAAGCTACAGGTTCTTGTGTAAACAGAGTTTCCGGAAAAATAACTGATGAGATTTATGATTTCTTTATTCAAAGATTGATTATTTTCTTATCGGAAAAATATCCGAAAAATGTTTTGGAGGCTTGTGCAGCAAACAAAAATCCACTTATTGATTTAATAGATTATATCAAACGTGTTGAGGTTGTTGCAAAATTGGATTCGCCTGCGTTGTTAGAAAGTGCAAACAGAGTCATGAGAATGCTAAAAGAAGATAGCGAAAAGCAAGTTAATAAAGCATTGTTTAAAGAACCTGCAGAAAGTATGCTTTTATCTCAAATCGAAACGGTTGCAGAAAATATGAACTATGATGCTTATTTGAACCAATTAGAAGAGATTAATCCGTCTGTAGAAAAATTCTTTAATGATGTTCTTGTTATGGATAAGGATGAAAATGTTAAAGAAAACCGACTTGCTTTATTAACTTTATTGAAGTCAAAATACGCATACTTAGCTGATTTTAGCAAATTATAAAGAATTGTAAACAATCTTTGTAAAAAAGTAAATTATTTTTTTCAGGATACTTTACAATGGTGTAAGGAAATTAATTTAAAAATATAAAAAATAAAAGTAGTAGGAGTCAACTCATGTTGGAACGTTTAAAAAATCTAAAAATAGTGAAAACTTTGGAAAATCAAATTAGTCCTAGGTTGCGCTGGTTGAATTTTATGAATCGTGACAGAAAAAATACTGATTATATTAGTATGGTTAGCGGAGTTGACGAATTAAAATCAAGTTCTGACGAACGTAAGCTGGAAGCAATGGTCAGAGAACAACTCAAAGAAGAATTCCCAAATATTGAGAATATGAAATCTTATGAGCTTCTTGTAGATGCAGTAATACATAATTACAAGAAGAAACAGCTTCAAGCTATGGATGAGTTAGAAAAAAAATAAAATATAACTCATCAATTTAAAATAAAATGGCACCTCTTGAGGTGTCTTTTTGTTTTTATATAAAATTTTTTTAAATTTTGTAAACCTTTTATTTTTAAGGTAGCAAAAAATATTTTTATGATTTTTAATACATGGGGAATTTGATTTGATGATAAAGCCCATATTAAGGTCACAATTGAATTTTACAGCTCAGGCATTTCAAAATAAAAAATTGCCAGACGGTAAAACAGAACCTAATAATAGGACTAGCATCTTTTATATTAACGATTTCCATGGAAAATCCATCAATATGGAGCGTGCAGTCGCAGCTTCAAATGTTTTTGATAGTTTTACACCGTCGGTTCCGACAGATAAATTAAAGTTATCATCAGGTGATATTCAACTTGGAGAACCAGTCGCAGCGAATAAAGTTATGGTAGAAGCTCAAAATGTAATGGGGATTATGGCATCTGCCGTTGGAAACCATGAGTGTGATATGCCTGACCATATTGCAGAATTAATTCCGCACATGGGCTACAAGATGCTTGCTTGTAATGTAAATATCAAACCGGAAAATGCTCTTTATGATAAAATTCAAAAATCTTATATTCAGGAAGTTGATGGAAATAAATATGGAATTATCGGTGCTGCTCCTGTTGATTTGTTTTCAAGGTTAAAATATGGCAAAATTTTTGATGAACTTAAAGTTGACAATGTCAATGATACAATAAAAGATATTCAAGCTGAAGCTGATAAGTTGAAAAAACAGGGTGTAAATAAAATTATTCTTCTTTCTCATGTCGGGTTTGGATATGACCAACAAATTGCTCAAAATACTGATGGAATTGATATTATTCTAGGTGGACATTCCCATAACTTGATTAAGGATATAGAACCTAATGTAAATCTGTTTAATTCAAAAACCGGAGAACCAGTTGTTATTACCCAAGCAGGTCGCGATGGGAATTATTTCGGTATTTTGAATGTTGAGTGGGATAAAAACGGTGTTATGACAAAGGTTCAAAACAATGTTACAAGTACACGAGGCTTTAGGCGTTGTCCTTTGGTTAAACATATTTTCGAACAAATTTTAGGTAAACCAAAAGTAGTCGGTGTTATAAATTCAGCTCCTCCGCCTCCAAATAATGCATCTATTGATCCTAGCGGACATGCAAACTTTATGTGTGATTGCATGAAAGAAGAATTAGGAACAGATATTGCTCTATTTGGTTCAGCAACAATTAGAGGTTATTTTGAAGCAGGAAAACTTGATACAAGATGGTTAGATGATATTTCTCCATTCAAAAACAAGATGGTTGTCGCCGATTATACTGAGAAAGAAATCGTAGATGCTTTGAAAGTTTCCGCTAAATCGTTAACAAATCCGAATAATAAGCCCGGGATTGTCCATGTTTCAGGTTTAAAGTATACTATAGGTAAGGATGGCGAATTACGAAAGGCTTCTTTTGTCGCAAAAGATGGAACCGAGACTCCTATTGATATAAAAAAACCTCGTACTGACAAGACATATAAAACTGTGCTAACAGATTATTATGCACAAGGACACGATGGTTTTACTATGTTGAATAAATATAACAAAGCCGAAAAAATTTGTAATTTTGACATAACTAAGTGTGTAGAAGACTATTTAGCCAGACATAAAGAACCTGTAGACATTGTTGATGATGGAAGAATTCAAATCGAGGATTAGATATCTTTTTGCTCTGCTGTTGTTATTAGTTCGTAATCCCAAGCTAAAATACTTATTGACATGATATAAGTTAGTAAAATAACTGTCGTATAGCTTGTTAATTTAAAAATTATAACTTGTTTTGATGATAAAAGAAGTCCTACAGTTGTGATATCTCCTTTGTAAACTGTAGCTATAATAATTCCTGCGACAAGAAACATCATAAATACAATCGAAAAAGTAATCATATAACTCATAGTTACAACCCAAATCCTTTCCAGTAGCAATATAAGGTATTCTTTGGGGCAAAATTTGTTAAATAATTGAAAAGCTTCATTTGTCTTATAGTTATAAGAATATCCTGCAAGTATCATAATCATTGGGATTGCCAAAAGTGTATCTGCGCAAAATGACGCGTAATGTGATTTTGAAAACAAACTCAATAGGGTAATCGGAATACTTATTAAAAATATGGCAAAAGGAACTTTTTTCAGTCCTATTTTTATTGTTTCTAAATTAATATCGGGTAATTCTCTTGAGTGTAAAAATATTGTTTCATATCCTATAAAAAATAAACCAAATAATAAGTTTAAAATACCCAAAAAAGTTTTTTGTATTGTTGTAACTTCATTGATATTTTGCATTCCAAGAGTTAAATAGGCATTGACAAGTCCCATAATCCCGCAAACAGAGAACAAGCAAATCTGTCTGTTTATAGCATCTTTCCCTGTATATAAAGTTTTAATTCCCTCTAATAATCTAGCCATTGCTATCTCCATTCATCATCGGTTTGATGTTTTCAAAATAAGATGGAATTAGTGAATAAGGGAATGCAAAATACCAAGTAATAATGAAAAAATAACTTATAATTGTACTTGTAATAATATCAAATACAGCGTTTTCTTGTGTAATTATGTATAGTATTGCATAGATAATAATTACAGCGAGTGTAATAAGTGTGTATAAACAAGTATTGATATATAACGGCTTATACGCAATTTTTAAAAATCTAAAAATATTTATAATATTAAATAAATTTTTGGTGTTAAGGTTTTCAGAGTATGCTAAAAATATGTAATATACCGGAGCTGATAAAATAATTAAAGCAAGTATAATTATAATCGGCAGTATTAACAAATGTGTTAAGATATATGCAACAAGCGCCAAAAGCATGATTAAAATAGCGTAAATACCCCAAACAACGTTTAGTTTAATCATTCCCCAAAAGATTTTAGGTTGAACTTCTTTAATAGATGGTAAAATTCCACCATTAATATTGTTTATTGCGTTATGTAAAAATTGCAAGCTGTAAACTCCAATTAGTAAGCTAAAAATCAAATCAATCGGATTATTTTTAGTAGAACTTCCGTTGCCAAGCTTCATATCAAACAACGTTGTCGAAGCACTCCAAACAAGTGCAAAAACAGCTATCCAAACATTGGCTTTTTTATTTTCAAAAACTTTTTTATAACTATCAATTATTTCGCTCATAATCTCTCCTCAAAATAATTATAGCAGTTTTTTAGTTGATTGCAAGAGGTATTTCACTATATATATTTTCGTGGTAGTGTTAACTTATGGATACAGAAATTAAACAACATTTATCAGTATTAAAAGCAAGGTTTGAAAAAATAAAGGAGTGTCTTTGACACTGAAAAATTAAAATCAGATTTACAAAAAATAGAGAATGAAATGCAAAGCCCTGAGATTTGGGCTGATCAAAAAAAAGCATCTGAATTAGGTTCGCAAATTCGGGACATAAAAGATAATCTTGAATTTTTGACAAAATGGCAAGGAGTTATTGATGATACTGAAACAGCTCTGGAAATTGCGGATGAAGAGCTGTTGAATGAGTCTGCAGAACAGTTGAACGTAATGGAAAAAGCTTTGGAAAAGTTTGAAGTTAAGCAAATGCTTAGTGGTGAATATGACGAAGCCGATGCAATTTTGACAATTAATGCAGGTGCCGGTGGAACAGATGCTCAAGATTGGGCCAGTTTAATGTTAAGAATGTATATGCGTTGGGCAGAAAGTCATGATTGGAAAGTTGAATTGTTGGACAAACTTGACGGGGATGAAGCCGGAATTAAGTCAGCTACTATAAAAATAAGCGGGAAATTTGCTTATGGATATGCAAAAGCCGAAAAAGGTGTTCACAGACTTGTAAGAATCTCCCCTTTTAATGCTAATGGAAAGCGGCAAACAAGTTTTGCATCAGTCGAAGTTTCTCCTATAATTGAGGATTTTGAAAAAACTATTACAATTCTGCCGGAAGATTTGGAAATTGATACAATGCGTTCAGGTGGTGCAGGAGGTCAAAACGTTAACAAAGTAGAAACTGCGGTAAGAATTTTGCACAAGCCGACAGGAATTGTTGTTAAGTGTCAGCAAGAACGTTCGCAGCTTCAAAATAAAGAAAATGCTATGCAGATTTTGGCCTCAAAATTACTAGCCATAAAACAAGCTGAACATGAAAAGAAATTAGCTGAATTGAAAGGCGAAAATGTTGATATAAATTTTGGTTCGCAAATTAGGTCGTATGTTTTTCACCCTTATAAAATGGTAAAAGATCATAGAACAAATTACGAAGTCGGAAATGTTGATGCAGTAATGGACGGCGACCTAGATGGTTTTGTTGAAGCTTACTTAAGGAATAATTAGTCAAAGTCGAATAATTCTTTTGGGTGGACTTTTAGTGTATCTGCAATAATCTTGACTTTTGAAACAGTTAAATCGGTTTTAGCTATTTCTATCAGACTAATCATAGATCTGGAAATTTGTTCTGAAACCGCTAAATCGTCTTGTGTTAAGCCTTTTTCTTTTCTTAATTTTTTTAGATTATTTGCAAATTTTTGTAAATATTCCTTGTCCATTTCTAAATTGTTAGCTATACTAGCATTTATTACAACTAGTGTGACTAGCAAAAAGAAAGGGTTTAATATGAAAATAAAGCGTTTTGCATTTACTCTTGCAGAAGTTTTAATTACTCTCGGTATCATTGGTGTTGTTGTTGCATTAACTATTCCAACTCTAATGTCTGATTATAGAAAGCATGTTGTTGAAACAAGATTAGAAAAGTTTTATTCTGTTATGAACCAAGCCATTGCACAATCAGAAATTGATAATGGCAATAAATTGTATTGGGACAAAATGGGAAGTAATATTGAGGTTGATGGAGAAATTGTTACAAATGGTGGGTTAAGCCCTATTGATTGGTATAATAAATATTTGGCAAAATATTTATTAGTCTTGAAAGTTTCTGTTGGAGATAATACGTTTAACAAAAATTTAGGTTTATTATACTTTCCTGATGGTAGTTTGGCTCAATTTGACGCTGGTGGATGGCTGTTTTTCCCGGAAGCAAGAGATTATGAGAAATGTTATGCAATGGACAATCCATTAGAATGTAGTGGAAGAAAATATTTTGCATTTGTTTTCAACCCCAATTCGTCAGAATATTACATGAATAATAAAGGTTTAGAAACGTATAAGTGGCAATGGGATGGGAAGCGCACTACTCTTTTAGGACAAACTCAAAGCGGTTTGTCTTATCAAGTTGCTTGTACAAAAGAAATTCCTACTTATGGCAGGAGTTATTGTTCAGCTTTAATTGAATATAGTGGTTGGAAAATTCCAAAAGATTATCCTGTTAATTTTTAGTTAATAAAGAGCAATTTTTTAATAAAAAAATACTTTATATATGGGTAGGTAGAAGTATGTCCATAGATAAAGTGTATTTATCACAACATAATAACTATGATTGTCGTCCTCAAAAGAAAAAGGATGATGATTTTAACCCTGTCGAAAAGACAGTGGTAAATAGTGTTGCACCTGCTCGCAGGTTATGTGATATCCCTAATATGGTCAGAAGTGGTGATACGGTTGCTGCTGCAGGATTGGCAGGCTTGACTATTGTGAGTTTGCCGGAAGATTGTAGGGATTTGAAAGCTGCTTACAATCATTCTTCTTGTGTGTTGAGAAAGAAACGGATTTCTGCACCGTATAATTATCACAAATATCAACATGATTTCTCATTCTTTAGAGGAACTTTGTTACACGAAGCAATGAAACGTGTGAAATCTGAACGAGGAAAAAATATTGTTGACAAACTTTATAAAGCGGATGTTACTCTGTACAATACAAAATTTGGCAAATGGATTCAAAAAATTCTGGGAATTGAAAACGGAAAGGATGTAAAATCTTCTGTCAAAAACTTGTACGGGAAAGAAGTTCCGGTTCAGAAAATTATTGTAAAGAGAGACTTCTTAGGTTTAAAAGAATTGACCGGTCGTGCTATGAAGCGAACTTCGCTTTTAGGACTCGTTTTTATGGGCTTGTTGGAACTTCCAAAAATTATTAAATCAGCAACAAAAGGTGATGATGCTCAAGAAAAATCAAAATCATTTGCTAAGCAAGTTGGAAAATCATCCTTGAATGTTTTTGGAGTAACTGCAGGCATGGGATATATTGGAGCAATAGGTGCTAAAAAATATGGCGCACTCGGTTCTCTAATCGGCATGGGGATGGGGGTAATTGCAGGAGCGGGAGCATCCAAGTGGATTCAAAACCGGTTTAAATCATAAAAATTTATTCTAATTCCTCACCGTGCAAATCAGTGCCACCGGTTTTTATTAGGTTGTATTTGTTTGCAATTTCTTCAACTGTATGAGCGGTGTGGAATTTTATTATTCCTCTGTGACGTTTATACGGGTAATAGACTTCAATTCCGTCTAATCCGTATGAAATAAGTTTTTTTACAAACTTGTCCAAACTTATAGCCCAACAACAAGCTGGGTGCGCTAAAACAGCAATTCCGCCTGCATTATGAATAGCTTTGATAAGCTTTTTTATATTTCGTCTTGCAAAAATTCGAACAATATCAAGTTCTGTTTCTTTTTTGTTTTTTGCACAAAATGATTGAAGTTCTTCATTGTTAACATCAATTCCGTACGCCAAAAGGTGTAAAAATATATAGCCGCACCACACATCAAATTCAACTGCCGGAATTAAGATATGGTCTTGAATTTGTTTATGTGCATCAAATGTGTTATGATCGCAAATTGCTATTTTTTTATAACCTTTTTCTTTTGCCTGTTTAATAATATCAAATACATCAGCTTTTCCGTCCGAAAAAGTTGTGTGTATGTGTAAATTTACTTTGTTATTTTCAAAATCATCTTTAGAAAATTTTTTGATTTCGTCTGTTAGCATTTTATGTCCCTCACCCTACCCTCTCCCCAACGGGGCGCGGGGGAAATTTATTTCACTTTTCACTTAGATATGTTTGTACTAAAATGATTGTACAACAAAAGGAGAGATATGGCGAACAAGAGTGTATGGTTGATATTTTTCGAGGGCATAAAGATTTTTGCTCTAAATATTCATAAATTTATGTTGTATATGGCTTTCCCTGTTTTTGGTCAGGTTGTTGGTTTGTTTTTGATTTTTGGGTTGACATTTTGGTTTACTCAAAATATGCAAGATATTGCTGCAAAATATGAAGCGTTAAATAATATGTCTACTATGGTTACGCTTATTGTTGTTTCGGTAATTCCGGGGTTGTTGATTTTAATAAAAGCAATTTGGGATTATTTAGTTGCTTTTGTTGCTTTGAATTCAATGACAGATGGCTATCTTAATACCGGCAAAGTGTATGATTTTAAAGCTCATAATTCTGTTGCGACTCAAAAAAGTTTTTCATTTATTGCGATATGGTTTTTGATAGGTTTAATGACAATTCTGGCGATAATTCCTGTATTTTGGATATTTGCAGGGTTGTTTTTTATATATTTTATTTTGGTTTTTCAAGTTTTTTCGTTTGAAAACGGACTTTCTCCGATTGGATATTTTAAAAGAAGTTTATCATTAATTAAAGGGAATTTTGGTAGAACGTTTTTGTTAATGGCGATTTTGACGATATTTACTTATGTGATAATAACATCCGGTTTGGGAGTTTTGTTTGATGCGTTCAATTGGTCAAATTCACTCGGAAAAATGTTTGAAGCATGGGCTTATACTTTGCCAATTGACCCATTGGAACAATTTGGAGTCACTCCGGCATTGATTGGCGCACATATGGTAAAAGAGCTGGTATTCTTTTTAGCTGTTGGGTTTACTTTGCCTCTAAGAAGTATTTGTTGGACTTTGTGGTACAATGAGCTAGCTGCAGATGATTTACCTACGGTTAAAAAGTCGTCTAAAAAGCATCTTAAAAAGGTTGCCAAAAAATCTCAACAAAAAACTGTAGCGAAAACATTTAAAATTGAAAAACGTGGTATTGATCCTGAAATTATCAGACGGGCAAGACTGGAAGATGATGAGTATTAATTATGTTTATCTGTAAAAATTGTAAATCAGTGGATAAATTTGAATTAATGTTTTCACCGGATTATAGGGGTGAGAAAGTTTTTTTGCAGGAATATAATAATAATGGGGACATCGAAATAACGGTTGACGGATACAAATTTGTACCGGATTTACAGTTTATGAATGAACATGCAGTGTGTAAATACTGTGGACAGATTTATATGTGGGATTATGAAGGTAATAAAGGTTAGATGAAAGGTTGATATGAAAAGAGAAAATCGTGCAAATAATGAGATGAGGAAAATTAAATTTATAAGAGATTTTACAAAACACGCTCTTGGCTCTGTTTTGGTGGAATTTGGTGACACTCGAGTTATAACAACAGCTTCTGTTGAAGAGGTTAAACCTAAATGGATGGATAAAGAAGATCTTAGAGGTTGGATTACCGCAGAATATTCTCTTTTACCGTCCGCTCCTAATACAAGATGTCAAAGAGAAAGAACAAAGGTTTCAGGTAGAACACAAGAAATTCAAAGGTTAATCGGAAGGAGTCTTAGAGCCTGTGTTGATTTAAACAAAATGCCTGATTTGACAATAACTATTGATGCTGACGTAATCCAAGCAGATGGTGGTACAAGGACAGCAAGTATTTGTGGAGGTTTTTTAGCATTAAAAATTGCGATAGAAAAATTGCTAAAAGAAGGAAAATTAAAAGAAAATCCGATTATAGAACCAATAGGGGCAATTTCTGCCGGAATTGTTGATGGGGAAGTTCGCTTGGATTTGGATTATATTGAAGATTCGCATGCTCAAGTGGATAGTAACATTGTTTTAACAAAAAGCGGAAAGATTATTGAATTCCAAACAACGGCGGAGGGTGCGCCTTACGAACAATTTCAGATGATGGAAATTTTCAATGTTGCTCAAAATGGGATAAAAAAAATTGTTGATATGTATGAAAAAATTTAGTATAATATTCGCATAGTTATATGGAGGTTCTAAATGAAAAAATTATTGATTGCGTCATTGACTTTGGTAATGGTTTCGTCAGTAGCTATGGCTGCTACTACAGCGAAATCAACAACTACCCAAACAACTTATACAGAACAGTTTATTCAAAAACATACTCAAAAAATAACTGATGCTGAAAAAAAATTACAAGAAAAACAAAAAGCAAACGAAGATGCTTGGACTAAAAAACATGAACAATTAAAAAAAGATGCTCAAGCTAGAGAAGACGCACGTTTGAAGCAACAACAAGAATGGAAAAACAAAATTGAAGCTCAAAAGAAAGCTAATGAAGAAGCTTCAAAAGCAAGACAAAAGAAATTGCAAGAAAAAAGAGATTTGTTTAACAAATTGATTTCAGAATAAGGAGAACAATATGAAAAAGAAATTAGCTACATTAATGGCAGTTATGGTAATGACAATGATGACAGTTTCTGCGGCAGAAACTCAAGGACCTGTTTCAAAATGGTTAGACAATGTAACGGGTAAAGTTGCTAAAAAAGAACAATCTGTAAATCAAAAATCACAGGCAGAACAACAAAAAATTGCTGCAAAGAAAAAAGCACAACAAGAAAAAGTGGCAAAACAAAAAGCAAAAGCTCAACAAAAGAAATTAGAAAGACAAAAGAAAGCAGCTGAACATCAAAAAAAGGTTAATACAAAGAAAAAACAATTAAAAGACTTGTTTACTATTAACTAGTTGACAGCAATATCAAAAATTAAAGCTTTCCGAGTAGGGAAAGCTTTTTTGTGTTTAAATATTTAAGAGTTGATTTTTATATTAACTTGGAATTTGACCGTTCAAGTTAATGTCGTTTAAGAAATTTGTTTGTTCCATTTTATTTAGCAATGGATCATTCCCAATTATTTTATTTCTAGTTGTGACGAGGTTTGTAAATGTAGAAGTGGTTTTCTCGTTTAGTTTCGTTAAGCGACCTCTTAATCTATTGAGGATGTTATATTGGACTTTTGGGCTTTTACTTAATTGTCCTGTTTCCAGCTTAAAAAATACCATTTTCACACTTGTCATATTCTCTTCAATTTTAGAAAATTTATCTTCTGTTTTTTCATAAAGTTTGCCTAATTTTAGCACTCTTGCTAAAGATTTGGCAATTTCTTTAGGAGAACGGTCTTTGCAGAATTTCCTAAATTCGTTTAGTGTTGGGAAGTATCCTACATTTCCACCATTGCAATTAAATTCTGCGTTTCTAAAAAAAGTTCCATCATCTCTTGGAATTATTTCTGCAGAAACATCTAATACATCACTTTTATAGCGTTTTGTAATATTTGAGAATTCTTTACAAATCTCTTCTTTTTGCGGAATATTAATATTTTTAAAGTTAAGTTTTGCTTGAAAAGACGGTTGTTGACTATTATTGATAGCAGTTAGCATGAAAAATTCTCCTTTTTTAGGTTTTAAAATCCCTAAACAAATAATTTTGCTAAAATGTAATAATTTATTAAGTTTGCTACTTTGCATAAACTTATTTCCTGTGGTAGAATTTTTTTATAATATGGAGTTAGTTTTATGCAGACATTAACAAAGACGCTATCAGGAGCTAAAATATTATTGAAAACATTAAGGGATTTGGGAGTAAATTCTATTTTTGGGTACCCAGGCGGAATTGTTTTAAATGTTTATGATGAATTGGCTAAACAAAATTCTATCAAGCATTATTTGATGCGCCATGAGCAGGCTGCTGTGCATGCTGCAGAGGGATATGCAAGAGTTACAGGCAAATGTGGTGTTGCACTTGTAACTTCAGGCCCCGGAGCAACAAATGTTGTGACCGGTTTGGCTAACGCTTATTTGGATAATTATCCGCTTGTTGTAATTACAGGACAAGTGACTTCGAATCTTTTGCATAAAGATGCTTTTCAAGAAGTTGATATCATTGATATAACAAAATCTTGTACCAAAAAAGGTTTTCAAGTTCAAAATGTAAAAGAGTTACAATTAACTGTAAAAGAGGCTTTTGAAACAGCAATGAGTGGAAGAAAAGGTCCTGTTGTCGTAGATATAACGAAAAATGTATTTTCTGAAGAAGCAGAGTACATTGATATTGGTGCTATAAAAGAAAAAGTATTCCCTCAAGTAGATGTTTCGGATGCAATTGCTGCTATAAAATTAGCTGAAAGACCAATTTTTATTACTGGAGGTGGTGTTGTTCAGTCAGGAGCAACGAATGAAGTGCTTGAGTTTGTTAAATCTTTGAATATTCCGGTAGTCTCAACTATGATGGGGTTGGGTGGTTATCCGCAAAATGATGAAAATTATCTCGGAATGATAGGAATTTTTGGTCAAAATAGTGCCAATCAAGCTGTAAGAGAAAGTGATTTAGTTATAGCTGTCGGAACTCGTTTTAATGACAGAATTACTTGCTGTTTTAAAAAAGAAGAGTTGTCTAAAAAGCTGGTTCATATAGATATTGATAGCAAAGAAATTTCAAAAATTATTCCGGTTAAAATTGGTATTATTGGAGACGCCAGGAACATTTTAAAAATATTGAATACAAAAATTCGTAAAGTTGAAAATATGAATTTTTCAGAATGGTTAAAACAAGCTCAAGGGTTTAAAGTAATTAATAAAAAACCGCTTAAAAGAAGTGATAAGATTCATTCTTTTGAAGTTTTAAGTAAAATTGCAGAATGTTTAAAAGATAAAGATTGTGTTGTGACTACTGAAGTTGGCCAACATCAAGTTTGGGCTGCAAGATATTTACAATTTAATTTACCGAATAAATTTATAACGTCAGGTGGGCTGGGGACTATGGGGTTTGGTTTCCCTGCAGCTATCGGTGCGTGTATTGCAGAAAAAGAGCCTGTTGTTTGTGTTGCAGGAGATGGCTCTTTTCAGATGAATTTGCAAGAGCTTGCTACTTGCATGGATTATAATTTGCCTGTTAAAATTTTTATTTTGAATAACGGTTATCTTGGAATGGTTAGGCAGTTTCAAGAAAAATCATGTAATGAGCGATATTTTGCTACAAAAATATCTAATCCGGATTTTATAAAATTAGCAGAAAGTTATGGTGCCAGAGCTCTGAGGATTGAAAAAATTGAAAATATCGAAGATGCAGTTAATGAGGCATTTTCGGCAGATGGTGTTTTTATTGTTGATTTTGCGATTGAACCAAAGGAGCTTTTATAAATGCAAAATAAAATCAAAGCTTTGGCTGCAGTTGGTGTTTATTTTGTTTTATTGGCAATAATATGCGTTCATTTAATTTATTATTTTGTAGATAAGGCTGCAATAATTTCTTTTAAAAAATTATATTCAGCATACTCTCAGGCTTTGTTAATTACTGCGGATGAAATGGATGGCGAAACAGGTTGTTATTTTTCATCAGATAGAAATTCCCCGTCTGATTTGTCTCGTTGTGACAGGTTTTATAAAAATTTTGCTACAAATCTTCGTGTTACCAAATACTGTAAAAATAATGCTTTAGATAAAGGGTGTGTTCCAGTTTACAAAAATTATGTTGGAAGTGTTCAATGCGCCGGATTTTCAGAGAGTATGATGAATAGATATAATCAAGCCTTTGTAATGGATGATAAAACTATATTGACTGTGTTTAATATGCCTGTAAATAAGCAAAATCCTTTATTTGCAGTTGACAGCAATGGAATGCTATTCCCTAATAAAGCAGGCTTTGATTTATTTAGTTTTGTAATTATGCGAAATGTTAGTGGGAATTATTATTTTCACCCTAATGTAACTTATTGTCTACCAATGGAAAAAGGCGGTGTGCACAATTTGCAAGATGCTTTTAAGTAGTTTTTGACTGTCTTTTTTTATAATTTATTTATGTTAATATTTAAATATGATTGAACTCTTGATTTTGTATGTTTTATTAAAACGAGATTTTACGATGTATGCGGTACAAAAACGTATTGATGAGAATTTTGCACCATTTACAAAACCTAGCTTTGGTGCGTTAAAACCGGCTCTTCGTCGTTTAGAAGAAAAAAAATGTTTAACTTCCCGTAAACTAATGTCTGATGGTGGAAAATTATCTGTTTATTATGAAATTTCCAAAGATGGTATTTCTGAATTAAAACGATTGATGTTGGAAGATTTGAGTGATAATCCGCTTCAATTTTTATCAAATGCAAGAGCAAAGTTGTGTTGTGCAGACTGTTTAAATTCAGATGAACGCAAAAGATTATTCTTTTTGATTAAATCTCGTGCTATGCAATTTAAAGTTGCATCTCAAAATGTTTTGAATGATGAGTATAATCATATTAATTTTTATCAAAAAGTTGTTATTGATAATGCAATGTGTGAGTTTTCAAATTTTATAACTTTGGTTGAAGGATTGGAGAAAGACAATGCCCGCAATAGTTAGTTCTGTAATAAAAGGTTCTATTGCTGATGAATTGGAAATTCAAGCTGGAGACGAGATTGTCTCTATTGATGACTTAAAAATGCTTGATATGATTGATTATAATTTTCTTTGTAAAACAGATTTATTGACTATTGAAATAAAAAAAACAAACGGTGAGGTTGAAGTTATTGAACTTGAAAAAGATTATGATGAAGATTTGGGGATAGTTTTTGAAAGTGCGGTTTTTGATAGGATTAAACCTTGTCTAAATCATTGTATATTTTGTTTTGTAGATCAACAACCAAATGGGTTACGTGATACTTTGTATGTTAAAGATGATGATTATAGATTATCTTATCTTCAAGGAACTTATATTACTTTAACGAATTTAACAGACAAGGATAGAGACAGAATTAAAAGAATGCATCTTGGGCCGTTTTATGTATCCGTTCATACTACAAACCCGGATTTAAGGGTGAAAATGTTAAGAAATCCTAATGCCGGAAAAGCGTTGGAAAACTTAAAATGGTTTAGAAAAAATAAAATTCCGTTTCATGCTCAAATTGTTCTTTGTCCCGGAATCAATGATGGTAAAGAACTTGAAAGAACATTGGCCGATTTGTCGGAATTGAAAAATACAGTTCTTTCTGTTGCTATTGTTCCTGTTGGAATTACACAATTCAGAGAAGAAAAACTTAAGCAAGTTGATAAAAAATGTGCTGAAGATGTTCTTGATATTGCATCAAAATTTAAAAGAGTTTGTTGCTCGGATGAGTTTTTTTTACTTGCAGACCGAGGAATTCCTTCGGCTAAATACTATGGCAACTACAACCAACTTGATGACGGTGTGGGGGCTTTGAGAGTGCTTTTAGAAGATTTTAAATCAAGAGAATTGCCTGAAGAAATAAGTAAGCCTTTTAAAATTTCCTTTGCGACAGGGTACGCAGCTGTTTATGCGTTAGAAAAAATTGCAAAGAAGCTGAATAAAATAAAAAATTTAAAAGTTACATTAAATCCGGTAAAATCAGAATATTGGGGGCAAGATATTACAGTTTCTGGCTTAATAACGACATCAGACTTAATTCGTACTGTAAAAGATTTGGATACTGATATGGTTGTGATTTCATCAGTTATGTTAAAACCTTATTCTGAGATGTTTTTGGATGGAAAAACTTTATCATACGTAAAAGAGCAAACAAACAAAGAGTTTTTGGTGATAAAAGATATTTATTCAACAAAAGAAGTGGTTGATTACATTTGGAAATTATCTGTTTAGTGTTGGTAAACAGATCAATAAAACTAAAGGTTAGAAATTAATCTAACCTTCAGTTCAAAAATTATTAGTACCTTTCAAGGTATCTGTCGATTTCCCATTGCGAAACATATGTTCTGAATGAATCCCATTCCTTTTTCTTTGCAGAAAGGAATTCGTTGAAAATGTGATCTCCAAGTGCAGCTCTTGAAACTAAAGATTTATCAAACAAATCAATTGCATCAGCTAAACTTCCCGGAAGGGAATCAATTCTTTGTTTTTTACGTTCTTTAGTTGTTAATTTGTATATGTTACTTTCTACCGGTGCTGGTGGATCAATTTTGTTTCGAACACCATCCAAACAGGCTTCCAAAATAGCTGCAAATGCCAAATAAGGGTTACAAGCGGGGTCTGGAGAACGAAGTTCTACACGAGTTGAAGCTCCACGTTTTGCCGGAACTCTCAACAATGCACTTCTATTAGCTAATGACCAGGCAAGATAAACAGGAGCTTCGTACCCAGGTACTAATCGTTTGAAACTGTTAACGGTCGGGTTAAGAACAGCTGTAATACTTTTTACATGTTTTAACATGCCGCCGATAGAGTATTTTGCAACGTCAGAAAGTTGGTATTCTGCGTTTTCATCATAAAACGCGTTTTTCCCATTTTTGAACAACGAAACATTGCAGTGCATCCCAGAGCCGTTAATTCCGAAAATTGGTTTTGGCATAAATGTAGCATGCAAATTGTGTCTGGCTGCAATAGCTTTAACAGCAACCTTGAATGTTGCAACGTTATCTGCAGCTGTTAAAATGTCTGCATATCTGAAGTCAACTTCGTGTTGTCCGTCTGCAACTTCATGGTGAGATGCCTCAATATCAAACCCCATTTCTTGAAGAGTTAAAACAATATCAGATCTGACGTCTTCTCCTAAATCTTCCGGGCCAACATCATAATAACCGGCGCTATCTTGGGTTGATGTTGTAACATTGCCGTCTTTATCTTTTGAAAATAAGAAAAATTCTGCTTCAGGTCCGATGTTCATAGAAAATCCCATCTTTTCGGCTTCTTTCATAACTCTTTTTAAATTACATCTAGGACAGCCCTCAAAAGGCGTTCCGTCGGCATTATAAATATCACAAATTAATCTTGCAGAATTAACTCCATCTTTTCCTCTCCAAGGTAAGATTTGGAATGAATTTTTGTCAGGGTGGAAGAACATATCAGATGTCTCAATACTTCTGAATCCTTTGATAGAAGAACCATCTAACATAATTTCATTGTTCAAAGCTTTTTCAATATGTTGAGAAGGAATGGTCATATTTTTAACTTGTCCGTTAATGTCAACAAATTGAAGTTTAATAAACTTGATATTGTAGTCTTTAATAAAACCTTTAATATCTTCTTCCGTAAACTGTCTGTTGTCTAATCTGGTGTGCATAAATTCTTTCATATAGACCTCTTTCTTCTCTAATTAGTACCTTATTATTAGAATACTTTTTTTTTAAAAGGTCAATACTTTATGTATTAAGATTAAGTAAAGACGGGCAAAAATAGAGTTTTAAAAAAGATAAATGTTTTTCTAAAAATAGTGTTATTTTTGTAAAAAAGTGGGAATATTTATATTACAAAGGGAGTACAGGGAATTAAGTTTAATAAAAAACAAAGTTTTGATTGAAAATTTTACCATGCTTTCAATCAGAGATAGTTGTGAGTATAGCCTTTACAGAACTTTGTAAACAAATGTAAAGAAATACGCAGTATATAGCAATTATATAAGACAAAAATACTTTATTAATATGTAAGCGAAAGCTAAACAAAAAAGACTTAAATAAACACGAGATATAATTTACACTACCTACTACACACTAACCTTCTACACACACGAGGAATTACGTAAAAGTATTCCAAACTCTATCTTTCAGATAGGGTTTTTTTTTGCCGCTGAAGTCGGCTTCCCCCCTTTGGGACAGTGTTTGTGTTTGCGCTATTGTTAAAAATTAGTAAAATTTTTTTAATGTTCTAAATACCGCTTTGGGTGATATTCGTGTTTTGTTAACGCGAGCCCGTATTAGGCCTTTATATTGCTTGACTCGCTCTTTGTTAAAATTTTTGTAAAATTAGTTATTTACAAGAGTATGGCCCATTTATTTTGACCTTATCAGGGCATCTTAAGTAATCTAGATTTGAATGCTGTAGAATCCAACCTGTAGCTATTGACATACAGCCAGGACAAGTATATCCCGCCCAATATTGTTCTATATTGGTCGGGGCTCCATCTGTTGTTCTTAATTTGTTATTATCCAAAGTAAAGAAGAACAAATTTTTGTTTAAGATATTTTTACTATTTGTATCTGTTTTAATAGCTATAAAATATCTATACATCATAAATTCAATTCCATCAGAGGCAATTGAATATGCACCTCCACCATCACCTAAATAACCGAGTATTTCCCCATGTAAGTTATAATATGGTGTATTTTTTCCTTGCGTAATATTATTATCTCTAAAAGACGAAAAGTGACATTTATTTATAGTATGAGAATCAACATAGCAATTTTCTACTTTTTTTAGGTATGGTAGCATGTAACTCATATAGCATCTTGGAAATTTTGACGCATCAGATGTATTTTCAAATTTACTACAATCCCATTCTTCTTTAGGAAGTCCTCCATTATCATCAATAGCTCTTAAATATGCTTGAGAAAAAATTGTGTAAGCTTTTTTTACTTTTGTAACTGTGATTTTGTCTTGATAGTTGGTTATAATAGTTGGTAAAGTTATTGCTGCAACGATACCAATAATTCCGAGAGTTATTAAAACTTCTGCCAATGTAAATCCAGAACTATGTTCAGTTAATTGCTTCTCGGGGGGGGGGCAATCCTTGATTTATTATTAAACATTTTTAACTCCTTTGCTATTCCCTGTAATTTTATTATTTACGATTTTTTGTCAGTTGTCAATATAGGAGGAAAAACGATATCAATATATTTTTGGTATTCTTTTGGCTCGAAAAATGCGATTGAAAATTCTGCACAATTGTAACCAAGTTGTTGAGCTTCCGGGACTTCAATCGGTGGCCCTGCCGGAGTTGAACGAGATGGGTTGTGTGGGTTCGAAATAATTCCTGTACTTCTTAAAATGGTAACAAGTAAAGACTTTTCTTTGACTTCGTACTCAGTTAGGCCTTGTGTAATAACTCCAAACCCCTGAGTTCCGACGTATCTTTGCATTGGGGCAAAGTTTGTCTTAACTTCAATTCCTCTTTCTTTTGGTAGATGTTTACGCATATCGTATTCAGGATTAAATTCTCTTTTAATTATGGTATTCATATCCTCTGAATATGTTTCAGTAACAGAATTTTTAAGTGTAAATTTCACCTGCCACAAATGATTTTTTAGCTTGTTATCCAATTCAATTTTGAAGTTTATAGTTTCGCCAAACTCAACTTGTATATCAAAAAAGTTGGTTTTAATAATATTATTTTTGAAAGAATAAACTTTTGCTATTTCTCCCAAATCATTTTCAACTGCTCCAAAATTGTATGTGTCGCCTTCATCTTTAAATCTTATAAATTCAATTTGAACTCGTTTATCTGTAGAGTTTGACAAGAAAATTTTGCCATTTTTAACTTCAAATTTTAAATCTGTTTTTGTTGCAGGAAAATGTTTTAAAGTGTAAATGTCTGAAAAATCTTCTGTAACCGGTATTTTCTGGGTATCATAAAGCAAAGAATTCTCTACTCCAAAGTGTTTCGAAACAATTTTGTATTCAGGGATAAGTTCTTTGCTTTGCATAATTGGAGTTTTGAATTTATACTTCAATCTTAACTCTTCAATAATTGTATTTGCAATTTGGATGATTTTTTCGTAGCGAGTAATATTTTCTTTATGAACAAGGTCTGTTGAACAACCGCAAATTCCATCGTGTGCTTGATTTTTTAATAATAATTTATATGCATATTCAATTATTGAATTGTACTCAGAACCGTATTTTTGTTGTAATTTATTAGCTTGTTCCAATAAATATGTGCATTTTATATTGTATTGTTTTAGTTTTGTTCTAGCTGAATATGAGCCTTGCAAGATGAAAGTTTTACTGTTGTCGCGCAATTCGTTATTCCATTCAAATTGAGAAAATCTGTCTTTTACCAAGTAAAAATATTCAAAAGGATTTGATAATTTGATTTCATAGTCATTGAGTAATGTGTTGACTTTTTCAATTTGTTCTGCAATATCGGACTCAACTCCGAGGTGATCAGCTCCGATTGGTAATAATAAATATTTTCCCGATTTTTCTGCAATTTTGTCCAAATTCCCTTTAAGCCAATTAGCTTTTTGTTCAATTGTTATTGGTGCAGAAAAAATATCCATAAAATATCCGCGAATTAAGTTGACTGTATTAATTCCATTAAATATGAATTCTGACGGAATATCTCCGCAACCGCGCCATACAACACATTTGTCAATTTCAAATTCTTTAAATATCTTTGGGATATTTTGGCTATGCCCAAAAGTATCAGCAAGGTAACCGATAAAATCAGTACAACCAAAATCTTTTGAAATTTTCATGCCAATTTCAAGATTTTTTGTAAAAACGGTTCTATCTGTCAAAAATTCATCAACCAGAGTGTAACAAGGTCCTATAAAGAGTTTTTTCTCTGCTATAAATTTACGAACTTGTACTTCTTTTTCAGGCCGAATTTCTAAGTAATCAAGTAGTGCACTAACTTGTCCATCAAAATAAAATGATGGAATTTTATTGCTCTCTAGCAGGTTAAGAACATTGTCAAAAACTCTCAAAAGTCTTAGTCTGAATACTTCAAACTCTCTATACCATTCTCTATCCCAATGTGTGTGCAAATACGCAATTACTGTCTTTTTCATAATATCTATTTTTAACATATTTTTTGTTTTTTCGCAAAGAATTTACATAAATTATCTATTTGGATAACCAGTAATGGTGATGAAATTTATTTAATCCTGTTTTATTTTGGTAAAGAGGTGAGGATTTAAAATGAAAAAAATAATGTTATTGTTAGGAGTATTGGTATTTTCTGCAAGTATTACGCAAGCAGGAATTTTATCAAATGTTTTTGGTGGGTATACAAATTATAATAGCGGTTATTATCCCCCGAATATCAGATATACAAATGGAAATTATTATCGACCAAGACCTTACTATAACAATTATTATCAAAGACCATATTGCAACAACAATTACAATCCTTATACCGGAAATTATTACAATTATCAGCCTAATGTTCAATATATGCAACCATATGGCGGATATTACGGGCAACCGATTATTTATCGAACAAAAGTGAATAAGGTAAATAGAAAAAGTTCTACTAGTGGTGCCGAAAAACTCGTTGCTAATCAGTTTTTGGGAATTGACAAACTAGAAAATCAAATTATGTTACAAACTTATGAATATGATAGTGCTAAAAATCGTATAGAACGTCTTGAACAGAGATTGTTTGGGGCTGCTCAAGAGGGTGATTTAGCAGAACGTTTTGAAACATTAAAAGTAGCAGCAAAAAATTACAAATCATTTAAACCTAATATTCAAAATTGTTACGAACAAAACAATTATCGACCACCTGTGTTTACAGGCTCTTCTGGAAGTAGCTGGAAAAATACTTTGTGGGGAAATTTTAAAAATCAATTTGTTGGTATGCCGACTGGAATTACTCCGGCAATGGATCCTGCTTATATGGATTATTTTGAAGCAGAACGGGCTATGGCAGGAAATGGTGAAGAGGTTGGAGTTCAAACTAATCGCGGATATTATTATTCAAACAGAAATCGTGGAACTGGTACAGGTGTAACGATTTTAGATTGACTTTTAGTAAAAAATTATTAAATCATTCATATAGATGATTATTAAGGTAGAAAAATCAGTCATAATAATCTGAAAAGAGTGGTATAAAATGCCTTTCAGATACAGGTTGCAAAAAGTTCTGGATTTTAGAATTCGTAAAAAAGAAGAGCAATTGACAGTTGTACAAAAAGCTCAACAAGCGGTTTATGAAGCAGAAGAAAACATAAGACGTAACGATCAAGAAATTCAAATAACAAAACAAGATATGCGTCTTGCAGACCCTATGATGTATGAAACGTATGACAATTACTTGATACATCTTTGGCAAAAAGCAGAGCAACTTGAAGCAATCAGAGTTGATTTACAACAAAAACTGGAAATTGAAAAGCAAAAACTTATAAAACTCGAGCAAGGTGTAAAGGTTCTGGAAAAGCACAAAGAAAAGAATCGAGATGCCTATATCGCAGAAGAAAAGGCTGCAGAGTTAAAACAATATTCCGAACTCGGTGTAACAAGGTATTTCCGACAAAGTCAAGAAAAGGCAGAGGAAGAAGCCGCGATTTTAAAACAGTTAGAACAAATAGATGGAGGTAGTTAAAAATGAATGTTAGTACATCAGCAGCAGCTGCAACAGCAAGCACTTCAGATGTAAGTTCAACTAAGAGCCAAACTAAGACTAGTAGCAGCTCAAAGGCGGACAAGTCTTTTGAAGATGAAATGAAAACTGCTTCCAATACAGAAGAGACTAAAGAAACTTCTAAGGATAATAAAAAAGTTTCTAATGACAAGAAAACTCAAAAAGATTCAACTAAAGAAGCGAATAAGTTAGCAGAAGAAATGAAAGAACCTGACGATATTGTCCCAAGTGATGTTTATTCAGGTGAAATTAATTATACTGATTTTAAATATCATAACGAGGGACAATCTTTGTTGACCCAAAATATTCAAGATTTGTTGAATACTAAAAATTTAATGTCGACAGTAAATTCTGCAACAACAGTTGATTATGATGTTATAAATATGTCAGAATCTGATGCTAATTTCTTTGCGAACCTTGTTCAAAATACTGATATGTCAATGCAAAGTATTGCCGCTAATATTAACGACCAAATTGCTGATGGAGCTCAAAATATTCAACAAAATGTTAAAGTTTCATCTGTTTTAATGGATAAGTTGGCAGAGTCTATGAAAACAAATCAACCTTTCAGAATAGATTTTGACAAAGATGTTTCTGTCATTATAAAAGTAAATAAAGATGGTAGTTTGGCTGCAAACTTTATCCCAGGAGATAAGGCGGTTGAACAATATCTAAGAAATAATATATCATTCTTAAGACAGAGATTTGATGAACAAAATTTGTCATATTCTCAGTTAAGTTATAGTAATTCTCGTCAGCAGCAACAGCAAAGACGTCAAGATAAGGAGAAACAGTAATGAATGATTCATTTGTAACAGCTTTAAATACACAAAAATCTACTACAAACTGGATAGACGTTATTGCTAACAACATGACAAACGTTTATACTCCGGGGTTTAGAGAGCAACAAGTTAACTTCAAGACATTCCTTGGAGGTGCGATTTCTGATGATTACAATAAAAAGATGGATCAAGGTAAATCAACTCCAGGTACTTCTAAAGAAAACTTATTTTTAGAGGGAAAAGGATTCTTTTTAGTTAAAAATGCTGAGGGGAAAAGTATTTATACAAGACTAGGAGAATTTACTTTTGATAAAGAAGGTGTATATCGAGACAGAAGTGGAAATACTGTTCAGGGCTACATTTTGAATGATAAAGGTGAAATTATGCAGGGAACAAAATCAGTAACTTCAGATCTTTACCAAGAAACGGCAATGAAAGGTGGAGCTCTTGATATTCCTACAACCAATATTAAAATGTGGATTGACCCAAATAATGGTAAATATTTAGGTAAATATGACGATTATGAAATAAAAGGAGATGGAACGATTTATGGAAAAGCTGATAACGGAAAGCGTTCAGTTCCTTTGTATCGAATAACAACAAGAAACTTTAATAATTCTGCTGCATTGTATGAATTCAAAAACGGTCAATTTTTAGAGACAGAAGAATCCGGAAAGCCATTAATCGGCGTTGGCGAAATTCGTTCCGGGTTATTGGAAATGTCAAACGCAGATTTCAAAGCTAATATTTCATATTATCAAATGGCAAAAGTTCAAATGGATGTTTCAAATAAATTGATTTCATCTCAAAAAGAACTTTTGCAAGAAGCCTTGAGGCTGGTTGGTAACTAGCCTTAAAATATATTTTAAACTCCATTTTTCAAGGGACTATAAGTCCCTTTTATTTCGTCTATAATTTCTCGAATTTCGTCAGAAATATCGTTTGAGTCTTTGATATTTTGTTTTACAAGATTAGCAAACTCTGCTTTTTTAAACTCGTGAATTCCTCTGTGTTTAAAAAATTCTTCTAAAAATTCAACTTTTGAAGTTGCTTTATTCAGTTCATCAATTGGTGCTAGAGAAATATTTTGCGTTGCATAATTGAGTGTTCGTTCTATTAGCAAATTTGGCAAGGTATCTTCAAACTCTCCACTTTTTAGTAAATGTATTTTATCAATATTTCGCAGTCTTGGTTTTATTTCTTCAAGATTTTTCCCTGCGTCGTTATCTAATAGTACAAAAATTGGGATTTTAAGACATTCCGCGAAGTTATAAAAATATTTAACAACCTGATTTTTTCCTCCAGCTGAGATTACATGTATACCTTGCTCATCAAAATTAAAATTGCAAATTTTTGAAAATTCAGGTAAAAGGGTTTCTTCGGTAATTCCTTCACATAGTATTATTTTTCGTACCGGATAACCAAGATTACTTGTGGAATTCTTGTCTCCTTTAAATTTTTTTAGCCATTTTAGATTGTTTGGTATTTTATCCGGAAAAGTCTTAATAATTGAGCAGTAGTTGATTTTGTTTTTTAGAAGAATTTGAGCATTTTCTCCAAGATAAAAGATTGAATTTTCGTAATCAAATAGATTCTGATTTATTTGCATGTCATTTGTAATATCTGGTACAGATGAATTAATTATTTTTTCCGCAAGATTTTTGATATCTTCGTTATCCATTTCATCAAGTTCATGTTTTTTTATTTTGGGTGCTATCAGATTATTTACAATAATATCTTTAAACACGCGCAAATACTTTGTTTCTGTTTCTTTAAATCGAGTTAATCTGTCTACTGAAATTATGAGCTGTTCTTTGGTTAATGGTTTGATTTTCAAATTTTATATCCCTAATTGTAACATTTGTAAATATGATTTGCTTTTATATAGCAATTTTCTTTTATGTTTCTTTTTTATATAATTGTAGTAGTGGAGTGGAATTGTGTACTTATTAAATATTGATACCCCTCAATACAATAATTATAACACAGTTAAATCTGTGAATGTTCAGCATGCTACAAATCCTGTTGAAAAAGCATCTATTCCTACTTTTACTGCTAGTAATACCCAAATGACACAAGTGCCGTATAATCAAGCCTTAACTGCTTCTAAATTGAGAACAGAATTGTCTTCAAAAGACGAAAAAAAGAAATATAATGAGCTTATTAAAGTTGTTGATAAGGATTGTAGAAAGCAATTAAATACATTATTAAAAACGGGTGTTTTATTGAATGCTGATTCAAACGACAATTCTACAACTTTAGACAATTTGTACAAAATTGCTACAACAGACAGAGTTAAAGGTTTAGACAAAGCCATAATTTTAAAAAATACAATAAATACAATTTACGATCCGCATATCATAACTCAGCAGTTTGGAAATATACCAACTCAATTTAGAGAGCAAGTTGCTGCGTTAGAACCAAACAGGCAAAATGATATCGACGTTGAACATTCTGGAACTTGCGTCGCTTCAAGTATTGAATACAATTTGGCAGACAAACATCCGGCGGAATTTGCCAGATTTGCAGAGGGGTTGAGTTCTCCTAATATGTTAGTTCAAAAATCAATAAAAATGAACAATCTTGCAGATAATACTCTTGATGCTATCTGGTTGTTGAATGCCTTTGAAATTCCTTATGACGCAAAAGATTATAATACAGCAAAATTGACATTTGCTCCTGATAAAAATGCAATTGTAAGGGCTCAAATTCAGACGGTTGACAGAGATAAGTATGAGCGTTCTCCATTGGATGTTCTTATGCAATCAACATTTATGCAAGTAGGTTCACAACAGTCTTATGATTCTTTGATTGATGAAAGAGCAGGGAAATTTAATCAAAATAACAAAGGTTTGATTGAGTTTGAAAAGACTTTTACAGAGTCTGTTGTTGAGGACAAAAATAAATTGTCAGTTACTTATCAGACAGTGGATGAGAATGCAAGACTCGTCGGATATGAAACTGATTTTAATACAATGAAAAAACAAATAACTGATGCTTTGAATATGGGCGAGAATGTAATTATCGGTTATACTCAAGTAGATGCCAACAATACTATTATCAATGGGCATGAAATTACAATAACAGGTACAAGAACAGATAAAAACGGTAAAATGACTTTTATTTGCAATGATACAGATGATAATGTGTCCAAAGCGGTTGAGTATTCTGAGGACTTTTTACTTCCGAAAATCCACCATGCTGCATTACCTCAAGCTGTAGTAGCAGATGATGTAAATGTCGTAGAAAATTGGGTTGAAGGGCTCAAAACGTATAAAGAATTGAAAAAACAAGCTCAGAAAAATGGACAACCACAAACTCAATCACAACCGCAAATCCAACAATCACAACCGATTGTTGTAGAAAGAAATTATATTGGACAAGTTGCTTAATGTTCGTTAATATTAGGCAAAATTTAAGCAAAAAATTTTTTGATGAGATTTAATTAATAAAAAGGTGGAAAATATGAATATATCGTTAACAAATCTCCCAAAGATTTCATTTCGAGCTACAACAAATGCACAAGCTCAACAGACTCAATCAGCTTCTCAAGGTTTGCAGTCACAGTCAGCTCAAGATGTATTTGAAAAAACAGATAATAAACAAGAAAAAAAACCAAAATACGTTACTACAGACATTTTTTATATAAACGATAATCATGGTAGAATTGGCAATATGTCTAGAATTTACTCTGCGAAAGAACTTTATGATTTTCAAACAAAAAATTCTAAAGCAGATAAATTGGTTTTGGCTGCCGGAGATATTTCTGCCGGCGCAGATCATAAAGTCGCAAAAGCCGCAAATACTTATATGAATGGACTTGGTGTAGAAGCAACTTCAGATGGGAACCATGAGTATGATGAAAATCCACCGGAACTTGCAGAAAGCAAGAGAGGTGCAAAGTTCAAAAGCTTAGGGATGAATTTGCAAATTCCGAAAGGAAATCCATTAGATGGTGTTATTGAAAAATCATTTGTTTTAGAAAAAAATGGTCATAAATACGCAATTATAGGCTTAGCTCCACCTGACTTGCACGAAAGAATTCGTGATAATGATTCAAGGAAACAAATTGGAGTTGATGACTTTGAAAAGACTTTAAAAGATGTTCAAGCTGCAGTTGATGATTACAAAAAACAAGGAATTAATAAGGTTATAGTCCTTTCTCATTGTGGTTTGACGAAAGATAAAAGATTAGCTCAAGAAACAGCAGGAATTGATGTAATCGTGGGTGGACATACTCATGATTTGTTGAAAGGTGTTGAAGAGGGAAAAAACCTTTTAATTTCAAGGGCTAATGAACCTGTTGTTATCACTCAAGCAGGAAAAGACGGTGAATATTTCGGTGATTTAAAAATTACTTGGGATGACGAAAAAGGTACTATAGTAAAAGTTCAAAATAATGTTACTCCATCAAATCTATTTAAACGTAATAGAGTTTTGAAAGGCGTATTTGACCAAATTTTAGGTAAACCTGAGCATTTGGGAGAAATCAAAACGGCAACAGGTCCGACTAAAGAAAGATTAATCGACCCAAACCCTAACGCGTTTTTGATTATGGATGCTGTAAGAAATGAATTTGGTACTGATATGGCAATCATTAATGCTGGAAATATCAGAGGGTTCTTTGAACAAGGGCCTTTGGACTCTCGTCAAGTTTTCGAAGTTGTTCCTTTAAAAAACAACATGGTTAAATTAAAATTAACAGAAAAAGAAATAGTAGATGCTCTAAAAGTTGGAGCTAAATCGTTTACAGATCCTGGGCATAAACCGGGAATTATAATGCCATCTGGTTTGAAATATACAGTTAGCAGAGCAGGTGAATTAAAAGCAGCATCATTTATAGATAAAGAAGGAAAAGAAAATCAGATAGACATAAATAATCCTAGAGCAAACAAAGTTTATACTGTTGCAACAGATGATTTCTTGGCTTCAGGCGGTGACAATTTAATTTCGAATAAAATTGAAAAAGGAGAAATTGACGAGAAATTTGACTTTGATAAAGACAAATTAACTTGTGATTATATTAAAAAATTAAATTCACCGGTAGAATTAAAGGATGATGGCAGAATTACTGTTGTAGACTAGATTTTGCTCAGAGTGTAAACCGGAGTTGCGCCGTTTAGGTCAATATACCTGAAAACATTCAAGACAATTCCTGGGGCAAAGAAGTAGTTGTTGTTCGTTGGTGTAATTCTCAGCATTGATTTATTTGAGTCAACCTTAACAACACTTGCCAAATATTGTTTATTTACAGCTGTAAACAGAATATATCCCGTTTTAGATTGGATTTCATCTATGGTAAATCTGTTTGCATTTATACTTGCGATTGCCATATAAAAAAGCTTTTCCGGTGTTAAGATATAATTTCTTGTACAGATATTGTAATCAATGTTTTGCGGTGTAATCAGAGTACTCAAAGACATTCCATTTTCTGCACAAACACAATTCCCAATTATAATCATTAATGCTGTTATTAAAAATGTTTTTATTGTTCTTTCCATGATTCTCCTACATTCATATCAACTACAAGTGGTACGGATAACGGTTGATTTAATTCCATTGCCTCTTTTACCAATTTTGTAACGATATCTAATTCTGATTTTAAAACCTCGACCACAAGTTCATCGTGAACCTGTATTATCATTTTGGATTTAAGATTATTTTCTTTTAATTTTTTTGAAAACTCTATCATTGCAATTTTCATCAAGTCTGCAGCTGTTCCTTGCATCGGTTGATTAATTGCCGCGCGTTTGCCAAATTCTCTAATCATAGCGTTTGAGCTTGCAAGTTCTGTTTCAAGATACCTTTTCCGTCCAAAAATTGTTTCGACGTAACCATTTTTTTCGGCTTCTAAAACAGTTCCTTCCATATACGCTTTGACTCTTGGATAAGTTGCAAAGTATTTGTTTATAAATTCTTCTGCTTCTTTATTTGAAATTCCGATAGCTTTTGCCAAACCATATTTGCTTTGTCCGTATATAATTCCAAAGTTAACCGCTTTTGCTTTATAGCGCATTTCTTTTGTAACTTTTTCAACCGGAACTTCAAAAACTTTTGAAGCAGTTAATGTATGTACATCAATTTCATTGTTAAATGCTTCAGATAAATGTTTATCTCCTGTTATGTGAGCCAACAATCTTAGTTCAATTTGGGAGTAATCTGCGGATAAAATTAAATAATTTTTCTTGTCTTTAGGAACAAAAGCATTTCGGATTTTATTACCCTCTTCTGTTCTAGCTGGAATGTTTTGTAAATTCGGATTAGAAGAAGATAAACGCCCAGTAGCTGTAACTGTTTGATTATAAGTCGTGTGTATTCTATTATCTTTCCTGTCTATAAGTTCCGGCAAAGCATCCGTATAAGTTGATTTAAGTTTTGCATATTTTCTATAATCAAGGATTAATTGGGCAATTTCGTGTTCTTGTGCTAATTCTTCCAAAACTGCAGCACTAGTTGAATATGCCGCTTTCCCTCGTTTTTTCTTAGCTTTCAATCCCATTTTGTCAAATAATGTTTCACCAACTTGGCGTGGAGAATTTATGTTGAAAGGAGTTTCGGCAAGTTCATATATTTTTCCTTCAATTTTTGCTAAATTTTTGTTCATATATGAAGTTAGTTCATGTAAGTAATTTTCGTCTATAGAAACACCATTAAACTCCATATTTGCAAGTACAAATGTCAACGGAACTTCTATGTTATAAACAAGCTTTAATTCGTTTTCATCCAAATTATTTGACCAAAATTTGGTTAATTCTAAAACTATTGAAATTTCATCTGCAACAAAATCTAAGACAGCATTAATATTTGCATCTTCAAATTTAACCTGTTTTTTCTTAGATTTTTCAAATGGTGCATATTGAGTTATTGCGTGGTTTAAATTTTCTAGAGCTTGAATATCTAATTCGTGATTTCTGTTAGTATCTTTGACATAGCTTGCCAAAACAGTATCAAAAATTATTCCTTTGGCTTCTATTCCCAAGACTCTCAACACGTTGTATTCTGTCTTTGCGTCATGAGTTGTTTTTTTGATGTTTTCATCTTCAAATATCGGTTTTAAAGCACTAATCACTTCTTCCATTCGTAATTGGTTCTCGACGGATGTGTGGTTTATTGGAATATAATAGGTTTTTGAGGCTTTGTTTTCTTCGTCAATTTTAATTCTGTCTTGTGCATTCAAACCAATTTGATATGCAAGAGAAATACCGATTAAGGATGAACTTACTGCATTTTTTACATTTGCATATAGTTTAAAAGCAATTAACGACTGTTGTTTCATTTCTTCAACCAGTTTTTGCAAATCAGTTGAATTAGTAATGCATTCCTTTTCTGTGTTGAAATCTGAACTTTTGTTAATTTCATCGTTTACGGCTTCGGAGAAAAATCCTAATTGTACAGAGCCGTCAGCGTTGATTTGTTGGGTTTCTATCGGATCAGAATGTTCAACTTTGTCAAAAGAATACATGATTGAATTGATATTTTTAATAAACGTATAAAACTGCATTTTTTTCAAGAATTCAGTTACTTTTTTGATGTCAGGCAGTTCAACTTTAGTTTTGGCAAAATCAAAGTTGACATCCAAATCTCTAATAATTGTCGCTAAGTACTGACTTAATTTTGCTTGTTCAATTCCATTACAAATTTTTTCGCGAACAGATTTTTCCGGAATGTTTTCGCAATCAGCTAAACAAGCATCTAAAGTTCCATAGCGCGCAAGAAGCTTTTGAGCAGTTTTTTCTCCAATTCCTTTAATTCCTGGAATACAATCGGATGTATCTCCGCGTAACCCTTTATAATCTATAACTTGGTTTGGATAAACCCCTAATTTTTCATAAATTTTATCCCAGTTATATTCGATAAGTTCTCCGTTTTTGGGCAAGATAACCTTTATGCAACCGTCCTTGTCAACCAGTTGAAATGCATCTTGGTCGCCTGTTAAAATTAAAACTTTGTGACCAAGTTCACAAGCCTCTTTAGAAATAGTTCCGATAACATCATCTGCTTCAAAAC
Source organism: uncultured Candidatus Melainabacteria bacterium (assembly GCA_934693235.1). Classification (GTDB taxonomy): domain Bacteria; phylum Cyanobacteriota; class Vampirovibrionia; order Gastranaerophilales; family Gastranaerophilaceae; genus Stercorousia. The sequence continues at coordinate 115,455 of CAKUUY010000003.1, forward strand.
CCTCTTTTGTGTAAATCGGGATATTGAATGCGTGTAATCCTTCGTTAATCAAGCCCATTTGTACTCGCATCGGGTCAGGCATAGCAGAACGATTACATTTGTAGTCCGAAAATTTTTCGGTTCTAAATGTTTTGTGGCTCACATCAAATGCAACAGCAATTGCATCGGCTTTCAAATCTTCATTTTTCAGCAAATCAAAAATTGCTTTAAAAAAACCATAAACAGCCCAAGTTGGAGTTCCGTCCGAAGTTTTCATATTGGTTCTTTCAAGCGCGTAATACTGCCTGAAAGCTAGTGCATGTCCATCTATTAAAATTAAAGTTTTACTATTCCCCATAAACTTATTTTCGCATAAAAAAGCGCCTCTGACAACTTGTTAAGTTAAAGTAATAGCTTTTAATATTTTATATATTTCTTCTACTTTATCTCTGTCGTCTTTTATTTCATTAACAATTTTATGAATATCATCTAAAAGTTCATTTGTTGGCCTTAAATGTTCTACAGAAAAAAGTTCATCCAGAGAGATACCGAGACAATCAATAATTTTTTCCATTGTTTGAGCAGTCATAAAATTTTTGCCGGTTTCAATTCCAATAAGTGTAAAAGTTGAAATATTAACTTTTTCGGCCAATTTTTCCTGTGTCAAGCCTCTTTTTTGTCTTAAACGTTTTATTTTTGTGCCGATTTCTTTTTTTACATCCATTTTCTTATTTTACATTGCATTATCGATTTTTAAAATATTATTTAATTACAACAGTCGGGCAAATACTGTGGTTAAATGCAAGTATATGTGAAGAATTGTAAAGCCGTATTGTATTGATATTACTGTTTTTTAAAAAATAGTGTGATTAAAATCATGTTTCTTTGGCAATTTTTGAAATTAAAAATTTTTAGTATAGGAGTAGGGAAAATAAAATTTGTAGAAAATGAAAGGTGGTTATTATGACAACAATTATCGGATCAATTGCAGCTCCAAACAAAGGAGATTTTTCAAACAGAATGCAATGTGCAGGCGCTCAGATGAAGGAAAGTTTAAAAACAGGTCTAGCTGCAGGAGCAGTTGGAATTGGTGGTGCTGCAGTGGTTAAGCATGTGGCCAAAAATCCGAGACGTATGGTAAAAGTAGCTCAACTTTTTGATAAAGTTGTAGAAAAATTCCTTCCGCATGCTAATTTGAAAAAAATTGGTAAAAAATCGAAAGTCGCCATGGCTATCGGTGTTCCTCTTGCGCTTTTAACGTTAGCAATTTCAGGAAATCATTGTTTTAGAGCCGGTCAAATTGATCAAAAATACACAGACAAAGCAAAGATTGAAGAACATCAAAAAGATATCTTAGCTTAAATATATTCAATAAAAATGGGAGGTTGCCCCTCCCATTTTTTATGCACTGATTTCTTTGTTGCTTTCGTCCTTAGTCGGAAGTGGTACAACCTCGGCATTTTTACGGTTTCTAACCATATCAGCCGTTACAACAAATTTTTTGATATCGTTTTTCGTTGGAACATCATACATAACATCAAGCATGATTTCTTCTACAATTGATTTTAAAGCTCGGGCACCGGTTTTACGTTTAATTGCTTCTTGTGCAATTAAGTCAATTGCTTCAGGTTCAAATTCCAAGTCAACGCCATCCATTTCCAATAAACATTTATATTGTTTTACAACAGCGTTTTTAGGCTCTGTCAAAATCATTTTCAATGTTTTTTCGTTCAATTGATCAAGAACAGCGTAAACAGGAACACGACCAATAAATTCAGGGATTAAACCGAATTTTAACAAGTCTTCCGGCTGCAATTTTTTCAACATTTTTGCGGCAGCGGCTTCTTTTTCTACCTGTGTCATCGGAGCTTTAGCGCCAAATCCTACAGATGTTCCTTCGCCGGCTCTGTGTTCTACGATTTTATCCAAACCTACAAATGCACCACCGACGATAAACAAGATATTTTTAGTATCAATTTCGATAAATTCCTGATGCGGATGTTTTCTTCCACCTTGAGGTGGTACGTGTGCAACAGTTCCCTCTATCATTTTTAATAACGCTTGTTGAACACCTTCACCAGAAACGTCTCTTGTTATTGATGTGTTTTCAGATTTTCTAGAAATTTTATCAATTTCGTCAATATAAATAATACCGCGTTCGGCTTTTGCAGAATCAAATTCCGCATTTTGATACAATCTTAACAAGATGTTTTCAACGTCATCACCAACATAACCGGCTTCAGTTAGTGTTGTAGCATCTGCAACCGCAAACGGAACATCTAACATCTTAGCCAAAGTTTGTGCCAATAAAGTCTTACCTGAACCAGTAGGACCTACAAGTAAAATATTGGATTTTTGAATTTCTATAGCATCTTTATCAGCTTCTTTGTTGTGTTTTAAACGTTTGTAGTGGTTGTAAACTGCTACTGACAATACCTTTTTCGCATCATCTTGCCCAACAATATATTCGTCAAGATAGGCTTTAATTTCGTGAGGTTTTGGGATAGGTTTTTCTTCTGCAGTAGCTTCTACGTCTTCGCCACCCTCTTTATCTTTGTTTTCGAAAAATTCTTCATCCAGAATTTGGTTACAAAGTTCAACACATTCATCGCAAATGTAAACCTCAGGACCGGCAATTAATTTCTTAACTTGATCCTGCGATTTTCCGCAAAATGAACATTTTAATCTACTATCATCATGTTTTGGCATGTTTTTATACCATTTACCTTGCAAAGTGAATTCCAAGGTAATTCCTTTCTTTTTAACTACTTAATAGCGTCTCTTGATACAACTTTATCAATCATACCGTATTCCAAAGCTTCAGCCGGAGTCATGATATAATCTCTGTCTGTATCTTTTTCAATTTTTTTAATTGATTGTCCTGTGTTAGAAGCTAAAATTTCGTTCAACGATTTTTTTATTCTCAAAATTTCAGCGGCTTGGATTTCAATATCAGTAGCTTGACCTTGCGCTCCACCTAAAGGTTGGTGAATTAACACTCTTGAGTGAGGTAAAGCCATTCTTTTCCCTTTTGTACCTGATGACAATAGAAAAGCACCCATTGACGCAGCTTGACCTAAACAAATTGTAGATACGTCAGCTCTGATATGTTGCATTGTGTCATATATAGCAAAACCTGCTGTAACAGAGCCTCCAGGGCTATTGATGTACAACATAATATCTTTTTCAGGGTTTTCGCTATCCAATAACAATAACTGAGCTACAACTAAATTTGCAACCATATCATCAATTGGAGTGCCTAGGAAAATAATTCTTTCTCTCAACAATCTTGAGAAGATATCGAACGAACGTTCTCCTCTGCTTGATTGTTCTACTACTACAGGTACAAAACTCATTTTTTTCTCCTTATAACATTATTATAAATTTCTTTATTATATTAATCAAATAATGTGCCGTAGTAAATACGGCACATATATTATTTTTTCTTATTTGGTAAACTATTTGATTTCAACTTTGTTGTTTTCCATCAAAAATTCTCTAACTTTGTCATTCATTGCTTGTTGAGAAATAGAAGCCAAAATTTCAGGATTTTGACCTAGTTGTTTAATTAAATCTTGAGGTTTAAGACCATAAGCAGCTCCTAATTGAGCGAATTTTGCTTCTAAATCTTTTTGTTCGAGTTTAATGTTTTCTTCTTTTGCAATTTTATCGATTACTAAAGAGTTTTTAATTCTTACAAGAGCATCTTCATCCAAGTTTTTCAGCAATTGATCTTCGCCTTGAGCTTTTACCAACGCATCCCAATTGATGCCTTGAGCAGCAAGTCTTTGGGTATATTCTTCTTTCAAAGAATGCGCTTCTCTGTCAATCATTGATTGAGGTATGTCAACTTTTGCAGCATCAATAACAGCTTTGAATACTTCATTTTCAGAGTTAATTTTGTTAGTTCTTTCTCTTTGAGATTCTAGATATTGTTGAATATCTGCTTTCAATTCATCAACTGTTTTAAAGTTCCCAACTTTTTGAGCAAATTCGTCATTAAGTTCAGGCATTTTCTTTTCTTTAATTTCATTGATTTTAATTTTGAAAGTTGCCGGTTGACCTTTTAATTTTTCATCATGATAATCTTCTGGGAAGCTTACTTTGATATCAAATTCGTCATTTAGATTTTTGCCAACCAATTGTTCTGCAAAACCTGGTATAAAGTTTGAATGAGCTAAATCTAGCGGATAATTTTTAGCATCTCCACCTACGATTTTTTCTCCATTTGCAGTGCCTTCAAAATCAATTACTGCTATATCTGTTTCTTTTGTAGGTCTGTTGATAACTGTTTCTTGAGTGCTGTGTTGTTCCAACAATCTGTCAATTGATTTTTGCATAGCATCTTCTTCTACTGGAGAGTCTTTAACTTCCAATGTCAAACCTTTATATTGCCCTAATGTTACTTCCGGTCTAAGTTCTGCTTTTGCTGTAACAGTTAAATCTTCACCGATGTTGAAGTTATAGTTTGTAATGTATGGTTGAGCAACCAAATCAAGATTGTTGTCAACAACTGCTTGGTTAATTGCTTTTGGCATCAAGTTTTCAATAGCTTCTTGTTTAATTCTTTCAGTTCCAACGTGTCTTTCAACTACAGCACGAGGAGCTTTACCTTTTCTGAAACCATCAATATTTACATATTTTGAAATAGTGCTAACTGCTTTGTTATATGCATCTGCAGCATCTTTTGCAGGAATTGTAATATCTAATTTTACAACATTTTCTTTTTCTTTTTCTAAAGTTACTTTCATTTTACCTTTTTCCTTTATATATATTAATACATGTGCCATAATCATACCTCAAAAAAGATTTTGTGCAAGTTTTCATGATATAATCGGAGCATGGTAAAATTAATTAACGAGAAAAATATAGACATTTTGTCGAATATTGCATATTCAATGATGCATGTGCAAGAAAGATTTACTCATATTTATGAATATAATAATCCTAAAATTTTTCCGTGCATCTATGTAATGTGGCATGCAAATCAGTTTCTCGTATATGGGATTGAAGATAAGGCTCATTTGAGTATTTTAATCAGCAATTCCAAAGATGGTGAAATTGTCGCAAGAGCGGTTGCGAAAATGGGGTTTAAAGTTGTTAGAGGTTCTTCAGGTAAAAAAGGGGCTGTTGAATCGACAATGCAAATGCTTCATCGTCTTAAAGATGGAGAATGTGTTGGAATTATGGTTGATGGACCGAGCGGTCCATTACATAAGGTTAAAAATGGAGCTATAAAGCTTGCTCAGATATCTGGAGCTCCGATTATCCCTGCGTATTGGTATTCACCTCAAAAAACTTTTATCAGTTTACCATCGTGGGATAAGATGAAAACACCGTTTGGAGATTGTAATATACTGAATATCTACGGAGAACCGATTTACGTAAATTCAGAAGCTACTAGTGAAGAACTTGCTCAGGTACGAGATGAAGTAAAAACACAACTTTTAAAATTAGAAGAAGTTGCGCCTAAAATTTACAATGAGGCAAAAAAACAAAAAAGATGGAAAAAGAGAAAACAATAAATGTTTCTGCTATACAAATGTGTGCAGAAATTGCGAATAAAAAAGCTAATTTTGAAAAAGTTAAGAAAATTGTTAACAGGGATGTAAGCGATGATGCTGATATTATCATACTTCCGGAAGTTTGGAATGTTGGTTGGTCGCCAAAACATTTTAGAGAAAATGCTGAAGAAATTCAAACAAGTGAGACAATTGATTTTCTTTCTGAGATTGCGAAAAATAAAAAAAGTTGGGTTATTGGTGGAAGTTTTATAACTGAAATAAACGGGCATTACTATAATACTTGTCCTGTGCTAAATCGGCATGGAGAATTGATTGCAACTTATTCAAAAAATCATCTGTTTTCATATTATGGATGTGATGAGGGAAAATATGTCGAAGTTGGAGAGTATCCAGTAATGGTAGATATTGAGGGAGTCAAGACAGGTTTGACAATTTGTTACGATATAAGGTTCCCTGAAATATACAGAGCATACAGAAAAGCAGGTGCGGATTTGTTGGTAAATTGTGCTGCTTGGGGACTTAAAAAACCTGTTCCTTGGGAATGTATGACAAGATGCAGAGCAGTTGAAAACCAAGCTTATATGATTGCTTTAACCCAATCCGGCTATATTGAAAACGATGAATGGAATATAGGGCATTCTAGAATTATTGACTATAAAGGTGAATCGCTTATTGAAATAAAAGATCAAAAAGAGGGTGCAATGAACGTGATTCTTGATTTTACTCCGATGTATGATTTTAGAAAAAAATGTGCTTGTATTAATGATATTAGGGAAACATATGAGGTAAAAAGAGTATGAGAAACTGGGTAAAATTATTTATTTGTTTAACAGTCTTTTTAAGTGTGCAATGTGTTGCGTTTGCAAATTCAATTGATAAAACAATTGCTCAATCAGGTATAAATAAGGATGGCATCTCTATTTCCATAAAAGATGTTGAAAATGGGAAAGTAGTGTATGAACGTAATGCTAAAAAACCATCAATGCCGGCTTCTACTCTAAAAATTGTTACTCTTGCTGCTTCACTTGATACGTTAGGCAAGGATTACAAGTTCTCAACAAAATTATATAAAAATACGAATAATGAACTTTTCTTAAAACTGGCTGCGGATCCGTTTTTGGCATCTTCTGATTTAAATAAAATATTTAAAACTGCTGTTGAGAGTAAAAAAATAATATCTCCAAAATTTATATATGTAGATGACTATGTTTTCGATAGTATCGAGTGGGGTGAGGGGTGGCAATGGGACGATGACTTGAATCCTTTAATGCAAAAGTTTAGTTCATATAATATTGATAGAAACTTGATAGGAATAACGATTGCACCGACAAATTTGAATGCTCCGGCATATATATTTACATCAAAGTTTTACCCGATTACATTCATGAATCTTGTGACAACAGGAAATGAAAACGATATTTCTATAAGCCGAAACAATTCAATATCTCCTGATATAATTACGCTTGAAGGTACAATAAAAAAACAGGAAGTAGTTTTAATACCGGTAAATCATCCTAAAAGATATTTTATTTTAAGAATGGAAGAAGCTATTCGTGCAGCTAAAATGGATTATTATGGAAAGTTTGCACAAAGAAAATTGCCAATTGCAAATGTTTATTTAGTTGCACAGGCTGATCATGATATGTCAGATGCGATTGTTTCAATATTAAAAAACAGTGATAATTTTGTTGCAGAAACTGTTTTTAAATTAGCCGGTGGAAAATTTGTTAATAATACAGGTTCTCTCGCTAATTCTCAAAAAATGCTTAATAATTATTTTGAAAAACTTTCATTAAATGCAGAAGATATAAAAATTGTAGATGGTAGCGGAGTTTCTAAAAATAATCTAATGACAACAAGTTTTATGACAGATTTTCTATCTAAGCCTGAAGTTATTAACTCAATAAAATCAGAACTCCCTACAGCGGGTGAGGGAACTCTTAAAAATAGAATGCTTTATTTTAAAGATAATTTGAGAGCCAAGACAGGAACTTTATCCGATGTAAGCGCGATAACAGGATATTTGACGTCAAGAAACGGCAAATTGTACGCTTTTGATATTATGATTAATGATCCGAAGTCTAAGTCAGGCGATAAAAAATCATTGGAAGAATACATTCTAAGAGATATTTATACTGATTATTAATTGTTGTCTCCCATAATAATTTTACAAATCGCTCCTACTAAACCTCCAATAGTACCTAATACAATTGCGGTTTGTATTCTTGCTTTAGGTAAAAGGTTTTTGATGTTTCTGTAGGCTTTTGAATATTTTGGCGAACCTAATAAATCTGCCAGTTTTGCTTCCATTGTGTTGCTTTTGCAAGCTTCATGCAGAATCTCACGTCCATCTTGTAGTACTTTATGAGCAGCATGTTGATCTGACGAAGCATTACTCATAAGATTTTTTGAAAGAGTTTTTTCAAACACATCAGGTTTTTGTGTCAAAAGTTGTTCCAAATTGTACTTTCGAGGAGCAATAGTGTACCCTATTCCAGCTCCAACAATTCCAGTCATAATGCCAACTTCAGCAGGTGAAACAGTATTATACTGAGTCATAGTAACCTCCTAAAAATATAATAAACACTCGTATCATTATTTAAACTCATAATAGAACTTTTTGTGGATATTATGCAAGAGAATTTACATATCGTAACAATTCGTAAAAAGTGGTGAGTTATGCTACTATTATAAAAATAAGTGAAAGGAGAAATATGGAGCCTTTTGTTACAATAATTACACCGACGTACAATTTATTAGAAAATAATTTAGCGGATGATTTTAATCTTTTAATATCGTTATTGGATATACAAACTTATCCGAATATTGAACATATGGTAATTGATAATGCTTCAAATGACGGTACAGTTGAAATGTTAAAGGATTATAAAAATAAGGGATTTTTTAAGTTTTTTTCCGAAAAAGATACAGGAAAATTTAATGCATACAATAAAGGTGTAATGCGTGCAAAGGGAAAGTATGTAACTTTTTTGAGCTGTGATGACTTTATTCATGACATTACGGCAATTTATGATATTGTAAATCTTATGGAAGACAACGAAATTGATTTTACATTTGCACCTGCATATTGTAGACACCCTGAAGGATTTGTTTTCTTGTTTAATCCATCTATGCACAATGCTTTTCAGGTAATGCCTTGTGCAAGACAGGCAATGTTTTTTAGAAAATCCATGATTGAAAAAGAAAACTATTTTGATGAAAAATTTAAAACAATGTCTGATTTTGATTTTATTATGCGAATAATAATGAAGGGTTATAAACCGGGGTATTTTGATACAAATTACGTAACTTACAAATTAGGCACAAAGGTATTGGCAGATCCTGTTAAGTCAGAAAATGAAAGTAAGGCTATTTATTATAAAAACTTTAGAAATTTGTACTCCTTGAATGAAGATATGCTTGACAAAATGGTGAAGTATTCAGAATTTCCAAAACCTCTTTTGGATAAATTAGTGAGATATTTCCCGGAAGCTGATAGAGATTTGTTTTATGAAAAGTGTGAACAAATGCACGGTATAAGAGTTAAAGCTATTGATCAGCAAAAAAGAGCTCAAGAAAATATGTAAATGTATTTGCAAAAAAATCTTTGAGTAGTATGATATAGTAGGTAGGATAAGAGGGAAACCTCTGGATGTAATTAAAAAGATTAGGAAAATAAAATGAGAGAACAAAAAGTTGCCGTAATTGGTTGCGGTGTATGGGGAAGAAATATTGTCCGAAATTTTTACAATTTGAATGTTTTGGATACGGTTTGTGATATTGATGATGAGAATTTGAAAAAAGTAACAGAACAATACCCAGGGGTAAAGGTTACTAAGGATTTTCATGACATAATTAATAACGAAAAAATTACCGGTGTTTGTGTTGTAACACCGAGTCACACTCACTACAAGATGGTAAAAGCTATGCTTGAGGCGGGTAAGAATGTTTATGTAGAGAAACCTATTTCTACTGTTGCTGCGGAAGCTAGAGATTTGTCTCAATTGGCTCATGAAAAAGGTTTAGTTTTAATGGTTGGACATTTATTATTGTACCATCCAGCGGTAAACAGATTAAAAATGCTTATTGAAGAGGGAGCATTAGGTAAAATTATTTATGCACAAAGTGATAGGTTAAACGTAAACTATTTCAAAAATGACAGAAGTGTAATGTGGGATTTAGCTCCGCATGACGTTTCAATGATTTCTTATGTAATAGGTAAAGCCCCAGTGCATGTAGTTTCCGCTATGGGTTGTTCTTCTGACCAAAATGAGATTATGGATATTACTCATGTTGGAATTCAATTTGAAGATGGTATATTAGGTCACATTTCTGAAAGTTGGATTACGCCGAGAAAGCATGTCCAACTTCTAGTCAGAGGAACTAAAGCAACTGCTATTTTAGATGATACTGTTTCAGAAAATAAACTTGTAATTTATGACAACTTTGTGAAAGATAATACTCAAAATATTAAACTTGATTATCTTGAAATTGAACCACTTAAACTTGAATGCCAACACTTTGTCAGCTGTTGTGCTTCCGGTAAAAAAGCCCGTTCAGACGGAGATAACGGATTTATGGTAACTCAGATTTTAGAAGAAGCTGAAAAAATTATGTTGGGTGATAAAGTAAAAAAACTTGATGAAGTAAATTATGCTCTATCAAGAACTAAAAAATAAGAATAAAATTGGGAGACATCAATGGATATTAAGAATAATATGGCGAATATCGTTTCAGTTGCAAGGATTTTTGTGGCTTATGTTGCAATAGCTTGTCTTTATGAAAAAACAACTTGGGCATATATAATTGCCTTTGTTCTCACTATAATTGCTTTTTCAATGGATGGCTTAGACGGCTATCTTGCTCGAAAATTTAATCAATCATCTGAGTGGGGTTCTGTTTTAGATATTCTTGGAGATAGAATTGTTGAAGTTTCATATTGGGTTGTATTTGCTGTAATGGGATGGATAAATATTGTTTTCCCTTTAATTTGTGTTGCAAGAGCTTTTACAACAGACGGAATTAGAAGTGTAGCTTTATCAAAAGGTATGACAGCATTTGGAGATAAAACAATGCAGTCAACATCTTGGGGAAAATTTATTTGTGCTTCAAGATTTATGAGGATTAGTTATGCAGTTGCTAAAGTTTTGGCATTCTTGTTATTGATTGTTGTGAATACTCCAGGCATGGAACTTTGGAACGGAATATTTACTTTACACCTAGTGACAATGATATTTGCTTGGGCTGCAATTATATTCTGTGTAGTTAGAGCTATTCCTGTTGTTGTAGAAAGCCCAAAATTATTTAAGTAGAGGCGCGTAAACAATGGCTAAACTTAATATTGTATTATATGAACCTGAAATTCCTCAAAATACAGGAAATATTGCAAGACTTTGTGCTTGTACGGGAGCAAGCCTTTATCTTGTTGGTAAATTGGGCTTTTCGCTTTCAAGCAAATATACCAAACGTGCAGGACTAGATTATTGGGATAGTGTTGATTTACATAAAGTTGATTCTATGGAAGAATTGTTTGGCGCCAATAAAGGTGCTAATTTTTACTATCTGACAACAAAAACAAAAAGATTGTATACAGATATAAAATTTCAAGATGGTGATTTTATAGTCTTTGGCCCGGAAACCAGGGGATTACCAGATACTTATGTTCATGATCATAATGCGTTAACAATTCCAATGAAAGAGGGGCAAAGAAGTTTAAATCTCTCTAATTCCGTTGCTATTGTTGCGTACGAGGTTATCAGACAAAATGGACTATAATCTTCCTAAATTACCAATAAGAGAAGAAAATTCTAATAAAGGAACTTTTGGCAAGATTTTGAATGTTTCCGGTTCTGAATATATGTCCGGAGCTGCAATTTTGTCGTCACTCGCTGCGTATCGGGTAGGTGCAGGGTATGTTGAACTGGTCAGTCATAGAAATGTTTTGAAAGCTGTGGCTTGTCAAGTGCCAGAAGTTGTTCTTGTCCCTTTGGAAAAATTAAATGATGCAATTAAAAATTCAACCGTTTTGTTAATAGGTTGTGGTTTGTCCACAAATGAGGATGCGGTTGCAATATTTAAGCAGGCAATTGAACTTGCAGTCGAAAAAGATTTACCCACTATTATAGATGCAGACGGTCTTAATGTTTTGGCAAAAAATCAAGTGAAACTTCCTAAAAATGTAATACTTACTCCTCATCCTAAAGAGGCAGCAAGGTTATTAAATTGTTCTTTAGATGTGGTTTTGAATGATATGAATACAGCTGCTAAAAAGATTTGTGAAAGATATAATAGTGTTACTGTTTTGAAATCTCATACAACAATTGTGATGTCACCGAGTGGAGAATTTTATTTCAATACAACAGGTAACAATGCTCTTGCAAAAGCCGGAAGTGGGGATGTTTTATCAGGTATGATTTCAGGTTTAGTTGCTCAAAAGATGACTGTATTTGAAGCAAGTGTTTTAGGTGTTTATTTGCATGGCTTAGCCGGTGATTTAGCGAAAGAAGACCTGAGTGCATATGGAGTTTTGGCTTCAGATACAATCAGGTACGTTACTTTAGCTATAAAAAATTACTTAAATTGCAATATTTAGTCTTTTGCCAGCAGCACTTTTTTCTGCGATATCGCCAATTGAAGCATAAGGACTTGAGTAAACAGCTTGTGCAGGTTTTACTTCTTTAGGTAAAGCGATTTCAATTTTTGGCAAAATTGTTGATGCTTTAATGACGTTTACTGTTTCTTTTGCTGCTGACTTTGCCATAGCAGGAACAGCTTCTCTACCAGTGATAAATGCTAAATTATTAACCATATCGGTCTCCTTTTCTATTTTATTAACTATTTTTATTTCAACCATATGCATTAATACAGCTAAAAATAAATTTTGCTACTTTTAATCATTTTTGATTAATAAATGTTAATAAAATAATAATATTCCGAGAATTGTGTTTAACAATTAGTCAGTTTACCTAGGACGACTCGACGAGACGCACCTGTACAAGACGGCAGGTTGTTTGGAATGTTGTAGTATGTACAGTATCCAAGTAAGGCAAAGGCCATAACTTCCTTGAAGTTATTAGAAATACCATAAGCTTCATGCGTTTTCAAATTAATATGTTTAGGCAAATAATGTCTCAAATATTTCATTAAAGTTGGGTTATAAGCTCCGCCTCCGCCAATGATTACTTCTTCCACATCAATATCAGGGTAAATAAAGTTTTCATATGCTTTGGCAATAGTTTTAGCAGTCAAAGCTGTAACTGTTGCAATAACGTCTTCAGGTTGTTTGGTACCAAAACGCAAAGCATTTTCAATATATTCGGGAGAAAAATATTCTCTACCTGTAGTTTTTGGTGGAACTTTAAAATAGTATTCATCTTGCATAAGACATTCTAGCCAGCTTTCAGAAACTTTTCCACTATCAGCGACTTTACCGTCTTTGTCGTATGGTTGATTGTAAAATTTATTCATACAATAATCAATCATAATATTGCCTAAACCAGTATCAAAACCAAATGTTGGAAAGTCTTTTGAAACAACAGTAACGTTTGAAATTCCACCGATATTTTGGATAAGCACATTTTTCTTTAGCGGTTTAAACCATTTTTCATCTGCAAAACAAACTAAAGGAGCCCCCTCGCCATTTGCAGCAATGTCAGCTTCTCTGAAATTTGAGATTGTTAAACAACCAGTTTCTCTTGCAATGACAGAGCTTTCTCCGATTTGTAAAGTGCTTTTTAAAGAAATTTTGTCTAAGTTTTCTTCTTTTGGAGAGTGGTATATTGTTTGTCCATGACTTGCAATAAAATCCGGCTTTTTATGCTCTGATATCAGCATTTTACAAGCATCTGCAAAACAATGCCCTACCGCAAAATTCATTTGGCAAACATCTTTTACTGTAGCATCGCCGGAAAATAATTGAAAAATTTTTGCTCTGATGTGTTCTGGGTATTTGTAGTTAATTCCGGAAATCAGCTTAACTGAGAAATCCGGATGCACTTCGCATAATCCAGCATCAATACTGTCGCAAGAAGTCCCGGACATTAATCCTATAACAAGTTTTGTTTCTAACCCATCCATGACCATGATTATATAATATAAAAAAGCTTGCGATAACGCAAGCTTTATAATATCAACTATCTCCTCATCCCCATAAATTCTTTTTTCTTCCCAAATAATCCGTAAATAAAAAATCCCTAATCATGCACTTCTATTGTTCAATACTTTTACCAATACTTCTTTTCTTAATAAATCTTTTAACATTTTTTCTTTTCCTAAGATTTTCAACTATCTTAATGCCATCACCTCTTTCTACTACGAAACTATCTCCTACTGCCATTCTTTGGGTTGTTATTTCGCTCTCTTTTGAGCTCCTCCACATTTCCTAATGTAAAACTAAGTAAAATATTTGACAAGTAAAAAAATATAAAATAAAATTTACAATTGACCATGCCCCTTGATAACACAAAGAAAAATTCAAGTTCTTAAATCTTAATGAAGAAATCTTAATGAAATTACGTAAACATGACATAAATTTTGATTGACAAAATAATTTGTTCAGGGATTTATATAAAATAATTGCCCATGCTACAAAATTTATGATAGCATGTAAGTGATTGGGAGATATGTATGAAACAGTTTATAAAAAATCAAAAAGTAACTTACAATCTAATGTCCTTTACAGGGTACAAGGCTTTATTAATGTTTAACTTGCTTGTAGAAAGCCCTAAGTCTTATGAAGAAATTAAAACTTATATATATAACCATCCGTATTTGAGAGAACAAATTTCTATGGATACTATGAGAGTTTATATGAATTCTCTAAAGAGATTGGGATGTGAAATAAAAAGAATAAAAGGTGAAGACAAGATATCAAGATATTTTATTGTAGCACATCCTTATGAATTAAAGTTATCTGAGGATGAAAAAAAGAGTATTTTATACGTATATAAAAACATCGTAAAAAGTCTGAGTGTTGAAGAACTTTTGTCGATGGATAATTTTTTTGAAAAGCTTGGTAAATATATTAAAGACGATGAGTTTGTTGCAAATTTGAGAAAATATTCTCCATTAAAAGAAATTAACAAATATATTTTGAAAGAACTGATAGATTACTGTAAGAGAAAAGAGCAAATAGTAATTTCGTATAATTCTCCAAATTCTGGAGTTAAACAAATAGAAGTGATTTCAGACAAATTAGATGTCTCAAACGGGAAGATATACTTGTACGGAACCGGGTTGGAATATAATCAATATGGTAGCTTTTTGGTTAGTCGAGTAAAAAGTATTGATGGTATAAAAATAGAAAAAACTATTCCAAACGGATTGAAAGAAATAAAAATCGAATGCGAATTTTATTGTAATCAAAAAGATATTGTTTTGTCAGAGAATGAAAAAATATTAAGTACAGCTGATGATAAAATAATTGTAGAAATAACTACTTCTAATGAATTTTTAACAATTCAGAGAATCCTTGAATATGGAGCTAAATGTAAAGTTCTTGCTCCTAAAGAGTTTCAAGAAAAGGTTGTTAATATTTTGAAAGATATGAAAGCGGGGTATTATTGTGGTTAAAAAATATACAGAAAAATGCAATGACGCCTGCATTAAATTATTTACTTTTATAGATATGCTTTACGATGGGGATGTTGAATTCAAAAAAGTAATTGACCTTTTTTCAGATGGAAATTATGATGGAACTTCAAACACTCACGTAACTTTGAATAAATACCTTAATGCTTTGAAAATCTTTGGTGTTAAAATTAAGAAAATTCATGGCAAATACCACATGTTTAGTGCTTTATATAAATTGAAATTTAATCTTGATGATTTGAAAAGTATTGCAATTCTAAAAGAAGCTGACAGTTTTTTGCCAAACGGAAAAACGAAGAACAATTTTGAAGAATTTTTGAGAAAACTTGAAATGCGCTTTGATGAAAGTGCGCAAAGTTGCGAACAAATTGCAGACAATACAAAAAACTTGCACCTCTCTTTTTATCATTCAGAGATGGTAGAACAAGTTAAACAATGCCAAAAATATTGTCAGGATAAACAAAAGCTTGAAATTATTTTTACAAATGAGAAAGGGGAAGAGTTAAACCTTATATGTTCTCCGCTTGAACAAACATACGTAAAAAGAAAAATATGTTTAAAAGTTCTTGGGAATAGTGGAAGTAGGGTTTACGAAATTCCAATTGAAAATATTAAATCAATAAAACAATTACCTGTTGCATCTTCTTCCGCATCTATTCCGACAACAGTTGTCTACAAAATTAAAAATAGATTAGTGAAGAATTATAAATTGAGAGACTGGGAAAGACTTGATAAAATAGAGGCGGACGGAAGTCAAATTATTGTCAACAAAAATGAAGATTTAGACTTGTTACTTTCAAGAATAATGAGATATGGTACCGAGTGTGAAATCTGTTCTCCTAAATTTTTAAGAGAAGAAATGGTTGAAAAGATTAATGCTACACTTGCAAATTATTAATATAAAACATATTACTTGATACATACAATTCTGAGGACAATAACATTTTAAGTCCGAAAAATTTTCTTAAAAGGCTTCAAGAAGATCTTTCGCTAATTGCTCAAGATGCCAAAAACAGTTCAAATGTTAGACTTTTGTTGACAAAATAAATACATACACACAAAATCATTTAAATATAATTTAACATTCAAAGTTTTTTGAATATATCTTGTGTTAAAATTTTAATTATGGATGAAAATACACAATTTGTACCGTTGCACCTGCACAGTGAATTTTCATTGTTGGATGGTGCTATTAAACTAAAAGATTTATGTAATTTTGCAAAAGAAAACAACATGCCTGCCGTTGCAATTACCGATCACGGTGTTATGTATGGCGCGTTGGATTTGTATTTGGAAGCGAAAGCGGCCGGTATTAAACCGATTATTGGTTGCGAGTTTTATGTTCACTCAGGCCCGCTAGATGAAAGAGATGCGCATAACAATCCAAGATATCACCTTATTCTTTTAGCTAAAAATAATACCGGCTATATGAATATGGTAAAATTGGCATCCGACGCAGCTTGTAAAGGGTTCTATATGAAACCGCGTATCAATTTTGAGCTTTTAGAAAAACATCATGATGGGC
>CAKUUY010000004.1 GCA_934693235.1 uncultured Candidatus Melainabacteria bacterium
TACACCAAAATATGAGGTATGAACAAATATTGCTACAGAGGGCTACGTGCGTAGCACCGCTCCTCGTAATGACAGTTACAAAATAAGTTATTTTACAAATTAATTGCTATACTCTTGAATAACAAAACGTAACTTGTCATTGCGAAGCGAGAAAGGATATAGAAATCGCGAAAAAAGCGCAGACACACGCTGTAGCAATCTCATTAAATTCAAGATAATGGGATTACGACGTCGCTATTTTACTTTTCTATACATAAAAACTACACCAAAATATGAGGTATGAACAAATATTGCTACAGAGGGCTACGTGCGTAGCACCGCTCCTCGTAATGACAGTTTCGCTTAGCTGCTTTTGTAACCGACTTTGCATCTTTGCCTCTAAACATCTGTGCATCTTATCCCCTCGCTTCCTAGCTAATTAGCTGACTCAATAATATATAAGCAATTTACAACCCTGTACAGATATAATCTATACAGGGTTATTAAAAAATAAAGTAGCTCATAAGCCGTGTTCTGTTTTAAAGCAATCATCTGTCTGGTATTGGGATTTCTCCCAATCTCTAGCGATATTTCTGAAGTGGGCGGACAGCCTTTAACCTTCAATTTAATCTTGCATTCTGCAGGGGGTTGCCTAGCCGATATCTCTCGATATCGCTGGTGAAGCTCTTAACTCACCGTTGCACCATCGCCTGTGATATTTCTATCCATCGGCAGTTCAGTTGTTGAAAGGAACTATAATACAACTCTGTCTCATTTCTGTGGTCCTATCCACCGGTTCACACCGTCCGGAGTTTCTCCGGCTGCTTGTCCTTGAATGTACGGACTTTCCTCACCTTATTAATAAGGCGCGATTGCTCGACTACTTTATTAAATTTTGAATTTACAATATTTTATGATGCCACTATTACGAACCTGCAGCATCAACAGTATCTCTTATTGATGTATTAATTGTAGCATAATCAACTGCTCTTGAATCAGCCGGATTAATTCTCATTTTTCCGTTTGCAAGAACCTGAATTTGATATTGATCAAAATCATTAACATTACATGGAGCTGTATTTTGTCTACAATTTGGAGCTTCGGCACCATTAACATCAATTAATATAGTACCAATACCAGCCCCGACATTTGGATTTGACAAGTTTCCAGGATTACCTGCATGTTTTCGCCAAGCTCCTACAGTACCTGACAAATTCCAACTAACACCATCTGATGTAAAGTAGGTATTTCCACTTTCTCTTTTTACATTCAATCGAGAAGCAAAAAGTCTGGAAAATTTAGTATTTCCATTATAATTTACACCTTCAAAAGTCGCGGCATTGTCATAATCAAAACCCCAAGCACAATACAATGTGTCTGGATCTTCACCCTCTGCCAATTCATGACCGTCACAAAAATCACTCATATCAGGATAAAGCCTTTCATCATTAATCAGTGTACTTACGATTTGCTCTGTGGTATAAAAAGTCTTTTTAATCATCATTTTGTTTTTATTAGGTCGCGTCCTCATGATAGCCGGAGTTACAACCGCAACCAAAATTCCGACAACAGCCATTGCAACCATCAATTCAGTAAGCGTAAAACCTTTTAATCTTCTCATAATATCCTTTCCATATATACCATCTTTACATATAATAACATATTTATTCGTTTTTTTCAACAATAAGAATTTGCCTTAATACAAGCATTATTCCCATATTTCAGGCAAAAATAATACTTGTAAAGTTTTATTAATAAACTAGCAAAATAATCCATTCAGACGAGTTAATATAATATTCAATCTGATAGAATACCATGAGAGATTGAATATAGCACAAAACGAGGGTTAGACGTATGGTCGATAACAGGTCGGCAGGATTCTTTGGAATCGGCGGTTCTTTCAATTTTAAAAGTGGAGATATTTCCGGCACTGCAGCCAAAACACAGGATGACAAAATGGGACAGGGCGGTGAATATTTTGCACAACAAAAACAAGCTGAAGAAGAAGAAAATTCAGACAGCCAAAAATACACCGATAGAAGTGCCGTTTTGCGTGCAACTTTGAATTCCCTTGCAATGATGAATGTTGCAAACGTTATTAATTCTCGGAAAAAAGCACTTGAAGAACAGCGAGAACGCGATAAACAGAAAAATAATACCTCAAGTAACTCAAAACAAGAGCATGCCGAACAAGAACTGGAAGAAGAGTTTTATAACATCGCTCGCGAAATGAAAGACGACAAATAGTTTATTATACTAATTATGCAACAATTTCTTCTTTTTCTTTGTCTTTCTTAATGAATAAGAATTCGCCTTTATAAGATGGTGCAGAACCATTTTTATCTTTGCCTGTTGCCAAGCTTATAATACTGTTAAATTTTGGTGCAGCTTCATTTTTTTGAGTATTGCCAACACCCTCATTCAACGCTACGGTAATTTTACCCTCAACATTTTTTTGAACATTTTGAGCTGCTTGAGAATTCAAATATTGAATAGATTGCAAAACGTTTTGGTTTAATTGAATTTGCATACCAGAATTATTCATTGCTACTTGGCGAGCAATATTAGTATCAACATTGCCTTTATACAAGTCAATACCAAGATTTTGAACATTTTTGAAAATATTATTGTTTACAGAAGATGAACTTGTATTATATTGACTATTCTTTTCAGCAGCACGTTTCAAAATTTCATTTGAAACTTGTTTCAAAGTAGTTGTGTCAATTCCTAATTTGTATTGTGCATTATAAACACTCATTGTCATAATCTGTTATCCCTTTTCTATTGTTTCCTTACTATGTTAGTCGGTCATTTATACCGAAAACTTTAAGGTTTTCTATTATAGATGTAACAATACTTAACAAATGTAAAAAATTAAGGCAATTAAAATTAAAAATTTAACTTTATATATATACGCAGTATATAAACGAGAGAATAACTATGAGTATAGATAGTCTTATATATGGATTGAGCAATGTAAACGCTATTATGGGTAGCGCGCTAGGGTACTCACGAGACAAAAGTGACGGTTTGAGCACGGGTGGAGCACTCGCAAACTTTGGAATGAACGTAACAAGTGGTTTAATGCGAAATTCTGTTGCTAAAAATATTCAGGAAAACTCCGGAAGTTACCTTGGGTATGCAGTCAACTCAGCAGCCGGATATGGCAGCCCGGAAGCTAATAACAAAGCTACTATGGGCTTGTTAGGTGCGAGTATGCTAACTTCGCCTTATGGAATTTTTGGAATTATGTCACCATATTCAACTCTTTACGGTTGCGGTCCTTATGGAAACGGTTATTGGAACAGCGGATTTTTCGGTGGCGGATGCGGCTGTAATTCCCTATTCATGTTTAGTGGCCCGACAATGTTTGGCTTGAATGGATTTTGGTGCTAATAGTAGTAATATTATTCTCCAAGTGAATTGATTTTTTCTTGCGCATCATTAAGAGTATTTTTTGTTGTATTTTTATTCAACAAAATTTGTTGAACTGATGTGTTTATGATTATATTTATTTCTTTTTGATTTCTTGCAGGAATGAATACCGGTTCTATTTTGTTGAGTTGGTTAGCGCTTATTACACGAGCTTTTGAAATCAAATCGTTTTTATCATACTTATTATAAAAATCATCTTCCAAAGTTTTTTGATTTACTGCAAGAATATTGGTCAATTTAGCCATCTCAAGTTGATTTTCATAATTTGTTAAAAATAAGGCAAATTTTAATGCTTCATCTTTATGTTTTGCTCTAATAGGGATTACAAAATTCATCAAAGAAAAATCGTTTTGACCAAATTTTCCGACAATTTGTGGAGCAACATCAGTCTTTTGATAAGTTGATGGTGCATTTTCTTTAATCATCGTCAAAAAGTTAGCTCCGGCTTGAAAAAACACAATTTTTTCTGCCATATATTTTTCTAAAGCTTCTCTATGAGTTTGTGTAATTGTTTCTTTTGGAATTAAATCTTTTTCATACAAATTTTTAAAAAGGTCAAAAATATAAATTGATTCGTCAGAATTTATGTTTGAAGAAGTTACACCATACTTATTTAAAATTCTAAAAATTGTGTCGTTTTCAGTAATATTAGGTAAAAGCACATAGGCACTAGTTTTTTGTTTTATTTTAGGGGCAATTTGTGCTAAATCATCATAAGTTGCAGGCATTTTTACCCCTGATTTTGTATACAAATCTTTGTTGTAAATAGTTATAGCAGATGTCGCATACCAAGGCAAAGAGTATAATTTACCGTTATATTTTAAAGAATTTATAATTGATTTGTTGAATTGAGAAGTATATTCCGATTTAATTTCATACAAAGCACCACGTTGAGCTAAAAGAGCTGAAAAATCAGGATTTAAATTAATTAAATCAGGAGGATTGTCACTCAAAACAGAGGCAAGAGTTCTTTTTTCACCTTCAGAAAACGGCACATCAATCCATTTTATTTTAATTTCAGGATTCTGCACCTCAAACTCTTTAATAACTCTGTTCATATATGGAGCAAAATCATTCATTTGCAAAGTCCAAAATACGACTTCGTTATCACTGTTTTTTTGTCTTGTCGGAATTGAAATTAACACTAAAATTAATACTATTAAAACCAAAATTACTTTTATTAAAGGTCTTTTCACTTTTCACTTCTCACATTTCACTAACCATGCTATAATTATACTATGAACAACCTATTTACGGAACTTGAAAATCAAAATAAGCAAATCCCGCTTGCCGAACTGCTTAGACCTAAAACTTTAGAAGAATTTTTAGGACAAAGCAACGTTGTTTCACCAAATAGTCCTATACTCAATCTTTTAAAAACAAACAGATTATTTTCAATGATTTTTTGGGGAACTCCCGGATGCGGGAAAACTACTCTTGCAAGATTAATTGCAACAAAAACTAACGCAAATTTTATAGAAATTTCAGCCGTAACATCAGGTGTTAAAGATATTAAGGAAGCTGTTGAAAGTGCAAAATCAGCTTTACGAACGGGTTCTAAAACAATTTTATTTATTGACGAAATTCACAGGTACTCAAAAACTCAACAAGATGCTCTTTTACCGCATCTTGAAAACGGAACTTTGTTTTTAATCGGTTCTACTACAGAAAATCCTTCGTTTCAAGTTGTTCCGGCTCTTTTATCAAGAGTTCAAGTTGTCAGGTTGAATTCTATTGATGATAACAGTATGGATAAAATTATCAAAAAAGGTTTTGCATATCTTGCAAAAAATTATCTTCCAATGGATTGCGAAACCGGTGCAATAGATTTTATCATAAATCTGGCACGCGGAGATGCCAGATATGCACTAAACGTCGTAGAAAATGCTTATTTTGCAAGTGATTTGAGAGACAATAGACGGAATTTAACCGTAAAAATTATTGAAGAAATTTGTCAGAAAAGGAATACTCGATATTCTCAACAAGAGCATTATGATTGTGCTTCAGCTTTCCAAAAGAGTTTGAGAGGCAGTAATCCTGATGCAGCAATTTATTATCTTGCTAAGATGATTGCAGCAGGTGAAGATCCAAGATTTATTGCAAGAAGATTAATCGTTTGCGCGGCAGAAGATGTTGGAAACGCTGACCCAAACGCCATTAATATAGCAGTTAACGCGTATCGAGCTGTAGAATTATTAGGTCTGCCCGAGGGAAGAATCCCGTTGGCTCAAGCCGCAATTTATGTTGCTCGCGCACCAAAATCAAATGAAAGTATAATGGCAATAGATATGGCCTTGGCAGATATTGAATCAGGTAAAGATTTTCCTCCACCTATGCACTTGCGAGATGCACATTACAAGGATGCAAAAAATTATGGTTTTGGAGTCGGATATATTTATTCCCATGATGCACCTGATGTTTATCAACAATTTTTACCTGATGAATTGGTCGGGAAAAAATATACAAAATAGTAGAACAAAGTTTTTTATTTAGGGAGTACGAAAAATAAATTTGCAGGAATCTTTATATTGTTATAAAAAAGGATGAAATACGTGTTACGCGTTTCATCCTTCTTTTTTTATTTTATTTGTTTTTTATTTTTTCTTATTTTCAGCGTTTTCTTTTGCTTTTTTAGCAGCTTCTCCGCTGTTTTTAATTGTTTCCTGAACGCCTTTTTGAATATTTTCAGGATTGTATTCAGGATTTACGTATTCAATTTTTGCACTCTTTTTCAATGATTCTGTTAGCTTATCAATTAATTCGATTTGTTTTTGGTTTTCTAGATAAGCTTTAATGCTTGATTTAACTTTTTCAAACGGCTCTTGACCTGCAGCTGATCTATCTGTAACCATAATTATATGATAACCGAATTGAGTTTTTACAGGTTTGTCAGAAATTGTGTTTGGCTTCATTGCAAATGCTGCCTTTGAAAATTCAGGAACCATTTCTTTTGCAGCAAAGAAACCTAAATCTCCACCTTTGTTTGCTGTTGCTGTATCTTCGGAGTTTTCTTTAGCTAATTTTGCAAACTGAGTCGGATTTTTCTTAGCTTCTGCTAAAAGTTCTTTTGCTTTAGCTTCTTTTGCTTGAACTTCAGCATTAACTTTTGCTTTGATAGCTGCTTCGTCCAAACCTTTGTTAGCAGGATCAGATTTAACAACTTCTTCAATTTCTTGAGGATTTACTGAAATCAAGATGTGAGAAGCTCTAACTTTGTCAGGATGTTTGAATTTCCCGATGTTTTCGTTATAGAATTTTTTAGCCTCAGCGTCAGATACAGTTGATGAACCCAATTCCTTAGCCAATTTTTTCATTTTTACTTCTTCTTTCAAATCCCTTTTAAAATCAGCATTAGAAATTCCGTTTTGTTTCAACAAAGAATCAAGTTGTTCTTTGGAGCCTACTTTGTCAATAATTTCTTTTACAGCATCATCAACATCTTTATTAGAAACTGTAATTCCGCGTTTTTCCATTTCTTCATTCAGCAAAGCTTTTACTATTAACTCATTTACAACTCTATCTTTAATTAACAAATACAAAAAACTATTTTTGTCATCTTTTACGTTAACACCAAGAGCTTTTGCAATACCATTTCCGGCTTGTTTGTCAAATTCTGTATCAAATTGACCTTGAGTAATATTTTGGTTGTTAACCTTAATAATAGCCTCTCCTGATTTTAGTCCGCAACCTGCAAACAATACTACAGAACATGCAAGTGTTGCCAGTAATTTTTTCCCTCTCATAATTTCTCCTTATTTATATACTTTTACTGATTTAGACAAATTCATTACGTGTCTTATTTATATAATAGAACAAATCTGTCAAAATGTTAAATATTTCATTAAAATTCATGTATCTGTTATTTAATAATAATATAGATTGCCCCTCTGTACAAGATTTTGGAGCAATTGTAAATTTTATTCTCTTCAAAATTTCTGACGGCAATTTGTGCTGAATTAATTTCCATTCAGCTTGGCTATATGGTGTGTAAATTCTTATATTATCGTCCGTTTCTCGAATTAAAGAAATTCTTACATCTGTTGCAGAAAGTCTTAATCTAATCAATTTTATTAAATTTTCAACACTTTCAGGTGGTTTTGCAAAACGATCTTTCCACTCTTCCGTAATATAATCTAGCTCAACATCGGATTTTACATCCGCCAAACGTTTATATTCAATCATTTTTTGTTCGGAAGAGCCAACCCATTCATCAGGAATAAACGCAGTTACGTTTATATCAACAATTGTCGGTTCTGTTTTTTCAACTGCTTGTCCTTGAAGTTCTTGAACTGTTTCTTCCAAAAGTTGACAATATGTATCAAATCCGACATTCACCATGTGGCCATGTTGTTTTGTTCCAAGAATATTTCCAACACCACGAATTTCGACATCACGCATTGCAATTTGATAACCGCTACCAAGTGTTGTAAATTCTTTTATCGCTTTCAATCTCTGAATAGCATCACGTGTAATTTCTTTAGATTTTGTATAGAAACAGTAACAATAAGCCTGCCTTTGCGAACGTCCGACACGTCCTCTAAGTTGATAAAGTTGCGCAAGTCCAAATTTGTCCGCGTTATGGATAATCATTGTGTTTGCGTTCGGGATATCAATACCGTTCTCAATAATAGTTGTTGCAAGTAAAATGTCATATTCGTGGTTTGCAAAATCAATAATGATTTTTTCCAATTCTTTTTCATTCATTTGACCATGCCCGATTGCAATACGAGCGTTCGGAACAAGTTTTTGAAGCTGTAGTTTAAATTCATCAATAGTTTCAACGCGATTGTACAAGTAAAATACTTGTCCCTCTCTGTCGAGTTCATGAATAATAGCATTTTTCACCATATTTTCATTCCACTCGCCGACATAAGTTTTAATTGGCAACCTGTTTTTAGGCGGAGTATTAATAATTGACATATCTTTAATTCCTGAAAGCGACATATAAAGCGTTCTCGGAATTGGAGTCGCAGACATAGTAATAATATCAATATTTTCACGTAAAGACTTAAGTTTTTCTTTATGACGAACTCCAAACCTGTGCTCCTCATCAATCACAACCAAACCCAAATCCTTGAACACAATTCCTTCCTGCAAAAGTCTGTGAGTACCGACAACCACATCGCACTCACCTGTTGCAAGGTGTTTTATAGTTTCTTTTTGCTCTTTTGCGCTACGAAAACGTGATAAAAGTTCTACATGAACTCCGAACGGTTTAAACCTATCTACCATTGTTTGAAAATGTTGAAAAGCCAAAATTGTTGTCGGGACAACAACAGCAACTTGTTTACCTGATGTTACGGCCTTGAAAATTCCGCGCATAGCAACTTCAGTTTTTCCAAACCCGACATCTCCGCAAATAAGTCTATCCATTGGCTGTTCACTTTCCATATCAGCCTTAACATCGTTAATAGCTTTCATCTGATCAGGAGTTTCCGTATATTCAAAAGCTTCTTCCATCTCAACTTGCCAATTATTATCAGGCAAAAACTGTATACCTTGTTGCATTTTGCGTTTAGCATAGAGCCTCAAAAGGTCATACGCAACTTGTTCAACCTCTTTTTTAACTCGAGTTTTGGTATTTTCCCAATCTTTTCCACCCATTCGAGAAAGTTTTGGTTTTATAGAACCTGAACCTCGATACCTTACAAGTAAGTTGATTTGTTCTGCAGGAATATGTAATCTATCTTTGTTTGCATATTCAATCGTCAAATAGTCCTTGAGTTGTCCGTCAATTTCTTGTTGTGAAAGTCCTTTATAAATTCCAACCCCATGAATACTGTGAACAACATACTCACCCTCTTTTATATCGTTAATATTCTCGATATATTCGGGCTTTTCTTTGTAATATGAACGTTTTTGAGCAGTAATTTCTTTATTACGCTTGTTGAAAAGCTCCCTATCTGTGAGGATGATTGTTTTAAAATCCTCCAGAATTGCACCATGAGAAGAAATACTTTCGTTATACTCAACATCAAAAATATCTCGCTCGGCAAGAATTTCTTTTACGCGCTCAGGATAATCTGTAGCGATGATAATTCGCCAACTATCTCCCCGTTGAGGTGAGGGGTTCAATCCAATCTCATTGTTACGATACTTTCTTATAAATTCTGCAATATGGTCTAAATTAGCTTCAAAACTCTGAATTGTCTGCGTATTGAATTCGACAATTTCATCCATTTCGCTATCAATAAAATTGTTTAATCCGACTTTTACAAACCCCGCTATTTTTTGAATAAATTCTTCAAAAGTGACATGATTACGTCCCTGCAACTCTTCGTTTAATTCAAGTTTTAAGTTTTCCTGAAGTTGCTCTTCATAGCCTTTATCCAAAAATTCATATTTTGCGTATAGCTCTGAAGTTTCATCCAAAACTATAATATAATCTTTGAAGTAGTCTAAAATCGTAACTAAATTTGGATTGAAATAATTTTGATAAACTTCAATTCCCTCAAAATAACCTTTTTCTTCTCCCTCATCTTTTGGTGCTAATTTTTGCCACAATTCATCAGGACTATTTTTCAATATGAATTTATACATCGGCAAAATTTCAGCAGATTTCAATTTTTCAATAGATTTTTGAGTTTCGTTGTTAAAATACCTGATATCAACAATTTCATCGCCCCAAAGTTCAATTCTGACAGGGTGTTTGTCAAGAGAATAAAAATCCACAATATCGCCTCTGATACTAAATTCCCCGATATCAGAAACCATTGTCGAATGTTTGTAACCCAAATCTACAAACTTTTGTGCTAAATCCTTTGTATCAATTTCATCACCAACTTTTAAGATTATGGAGTTGTTTTTATAAAAATCTTCTTGTGGAAATTTTTCTAAAAGTGCTTTAACAGGAGCAATTACAATATCTGGTTTTTCTGCCAAAATTCTATATTGTTCGGCATAATCATACCTATTAGGTGAAACTGTTTCATACATTGAGATATTTTGAAACGGCAGCAAATCTGATTTCTGGGCAAAAGCTTTTAATAAATCATTTTGATACCTCAAAGCATTTTGTTCCGTCGACGTTATAAAAAGTACTTTTTTATCGGTAATTTTTCTAATTTTTGTGACTAATAAAAGTCTTAAAACAGTTGTTAAACCAGTTGCAGTAAACGAAAACGATTTTGCAAGAAATCTTTCAAACAAAGCGTAATTTTCATTATTTTCCGGTGCGTTGATTGTAAACATAATTTTTAAGTTACTAAGATACTAGGGCACTAAGACTCTAAGGCTTTTCGCTCACTTCGTTCGAAAATATATTAGGCGTAGCCCGTAACGAACTTAGCGACTTAGTGCCTTAGTAACCTAGTAACTTTTTTCTCTATTTATCATTCCCATTCGGACTAACATATTCAATACCCATTTCTTTAAGAGTTCTGATAAAGTTTTGGGCACAAATTTTTTGGGCTTCCGGAGGCACAATTCTAAGAATTTCAACTGTTTTTGAAATTACAGGATCCTTATCATACCAACGGTTGTTTGCATTAACGGGTTTGACCATCGCATAAAACTTGTCGATTGTTTCCTTTGAAACTTTTTCCTCGATTTTTTGCAAGAAAACTTCGGCTTGAGCCCTCAATTCAGTTTGATAATTCTTTAAAAGCTCAATAACTTCAAGTAATAATGGGTCGTGATCATACCAGCGTTTATATGCAGGTGACATTATAATAAGCCCTCCGTTAGTTTTGGCTCAACAGAAGAAGAAACAATCACTTCATCATTTTTTCTCTCTATTTTGCCTCCTAATAATCTTAGCTTATTTTCAAAATTTTCGTATCCTCTATCTATATGATGTAGATTTTCGATAGTGGAATTACCGTCAGCCATTAACGCCGCAACAACTAAAGATGCTCCGGCTCTCAAATCACTTGCAGCAAGAGTTGCTCCGGTAAGTTTTTTTACACCTTTAATGATAGCGTGATTTCTGTCTTGGTGAATATCAGCTCCCATTCTGCGAAGTTCAGGAACTTGCATAAATCTGTTTTCGTACAAGCTTTCTGTAATAATTCCAACACCGTTTGCTGTTGTCAAAAGAGTCATTGCCATTGACTGCAAGTCTGTCGGGAACCCCGGATAAGGTTGAGTAATAAAGTTTATTGAATTCAATCTGTTTTTACAAGAAACTTCCAATACATTTGGGTCAACGAGCTTGATATTCGCCCCCATTTTCAACAATTTGTCCGTAAAGAATGTCAAGTGAGCAGGGAACACATTTTTAATAATTGCTTTTCCTTTTGTAGCAATAATTGCAGACATAAATGTTCCGGCTTCAATTCTATCAGGAATTGTTGTGTATTCAATCGGGTGTAAATCGTTTTGTTTAACACCGTTAATAACGATTTCTGATGTTCCGGCCCCATTGACATCAGCACCCATAGTGTTCAAAAAGTTTGCCAAGTCAACGATTTCAGGTTCTTGCGCAGCATTTTGAATTCTTGTAGAACCATCTGCCAAAATTGATGCAAGCATAAGGTTTTCTGTAGCACCAACTGACGGAATATCTAAGTAAATATCAGTACCGACAAGTTTTGGAACTTTTGCGTGAACGTAACCGTTTTCGATTTTAATCTTAGCGCCTAGTGCCTCCAACCCTCTGATGTGAAAGTCAACTCTACGTTCACCGATTGCACAACCTCCCGGCATTGCAACAATTGCTTCTCTACAACGAGAAACAAGTGCCCCGAGCACAATAAATGACGCTCTCATTTTGCTGACAAGTTCATATTTTGCAGTAATGCTTGTTAAGTTAGTTGCGTCAATAGTTACGGATTTTTCTTTTTTGTCGTAATGAGTAACTGCACCAAGTTGTTCAATTACACTCAACATAATTTCAACATCTGTCAAATCCGGAACGTTATAAATCTTTGTTTCGCCTTTAGCTAATAGCGCAGCAGCCATCAGTTTCAATACCGAGTTTTTAGCTCCACCGATTGAAACTTCGCCTTTTAACGGGGTACCACCTTTTATATAATATTTTTCTGTCAATTTTCTTACCTTTTTCAATAATAATATCTACTTCACCTCTTATAATAATACAATTAGATTGTGTTGTTGTAAATAAGTTAAATTATGTAAAGATAATTTTCGAGAATTTTGAATTTCAATTAAAAAAAGTATAGACAAAAGATAAAAATTTTTTTAAACTGGGAATAAAAATTAGAGAAGAAGAAAGGAATGAAGCTATGAAAAATGTTAAGAAATGTTTCGGGGGGGGGGGGGGTAACTCTTCTATTCTCCTAAGCCTTGGTAGAGGCCTAATTGAGATACCTAGAGGCATACAAGCAGCTAAGCGAAACTGTCATTGCGAAGCGAAAAGTTTTAAGGGTATTGTCAAGATATTTGAATATCCGCTGTCGCAATCCCATTCAATTAAAAGAGTAGTTAAGTTTATTACAAAAAAAGAGTCTGCAAAATTATTCAATTTAACTAATTGTAAAATTTCCTCTCTCCGAGGGAGAGAGTTAGAGAGAGGGGTTAATTCAATTACAAGTATTGGAAAAAAGAACCAAAACAACTCAAGCGAAACGAACTTATTCACTCATTTACCTATTCACTTATTCACTTCAAAAAAATCCGCATTTACATTGGCAGAAGGTGCTACGCACGTAGCCCACTGTAAAGACTCACGTAAAGTAGCATTTACTTTGGCCGAAGTTTTAATCACCCTAGGTATCATCGGTGTTGTTGCAGCACTGACAATGCCTGTACTTATTAGTAATGTACAAGACAGAGTTAAACAAAAAAGAGTTGAAAATATTAAGCAAAAACTAAGTAAAGTTACAGATAAAATGGCTGTACAAAGTGGTTTAATTGGTTATGGTGATACAATGTCTTTTGTACAAGAAATGTCGAAACACATGAAACTTGCTAAGATTTGTGATAACAACCATATTTCCGATTGTTGGCCAACAGCAGAAGTAACCCTTAACGATGAAGGAAAAACTTGGGAAATATCTAAAACCAAAAACGCCAAAACATTAAAAATCGATAAGGATAAACAAAACAGCTGGGCAGACACTGTAGGCATCGTTACTGCAGACGGTGTCCCGATGATTTTGAGTTACAAAAAAGATTGTGACTTTAATGTAGATGAATCAGGATTGAAATTTGATAATGGCTCAGCAATGTCCAATTCTGTAGGATGTTTATCTGGAGTTTTTGACTGGAACGGAGGTAAAAATCCGAATAAATTAGCTAAAATAACAGGAGATACTAAAGGAGATATTTTGCCTTTCGGCGATGCACAAGGATTAGGAACAGAATGTACAATTGAGATAGGTAAAAAATGTTTTACAGCACCAAAACCGGTAGAAACCCCACTAACTAATGCCCAATGTGAATCAAGAAAAGGAGAATTAGGAATAAAGGAGTGTTACCATGACGAAGATTACTGGGCAGGTGCAGCCACCATGTGTGGTGGTACAGATAAAATGATAACATTGGCAGAACTCGGGCAACTAGCAACAGAGTTGTATGGAACAACAGTAGGAGCTGAACAAGATATATATGATGGTCTAACCTTAGACACCTCCGTAGCCACTGCCATGGGCTTTCTCGGTGATAACTTCAGTGTTTGGTCGGGAGAGGAGGACTATAACGGCTACGCGTACTACCGCAGCTTCTGGTCGTCGGGCACGTACTGGAGCAACAGCAGCCGCTACGACAGCGACTATCAGGCGATTTGCGTAGGTGATTAGCTTAGTTTGTAGGGTGGGGAAAACGCAAGTGTCCCCACCTTTTTAAGGTTATAATTTGCTATAATTTGGTGGGCACACGAATTAATATTTTTTTATATCGCCCCAATTGACGAGGTTTTGCCCACCCTACGCTGCTGTTTGAGCGTAAGCGAGTTTGACTGTTTTTAGATTGAACTTACTAGTTATTAGTGAATGAAGCGTGTGGATGGTTTTGTGGAACTTTTTACGCAAAAAGTTCCCGCCGTCCGCGCAGGACATGATATAATAATTTTTAACCCCTCTCTCTCCCTCGGAGAGAGGAAAAGTTACTACAATTTATTCTCAAATATAGTTGCTATACATGAGAATATCTTAACCGATAAGAACTTATCGCCTTAGTAACTATACACCAACATATGAGGTATGGACAAATATTGTCACAGAGGGCTACGTGCGTAGCACCTTAACGTCTTAGTGACTATACACCAAAATATGAGGTAGGAATGAACATTGATGCAGAGAGTGAAAATATTAATAAATAATAAATTTTTCTTGAGAAAACTGTTTGATATACTATAATATATTTATACGTAGAAACTAAGAGGTAGAGAAATGTCACACAAACATCATAATAACAATCCGTTCAAAAACACAGATATAGACGAAAATATTGAAGAAAAGAAAGAAGAAACAGAAGAAAAAGTTGAAGAAAAAACAACTGATGAAAATTCTGAACTAACTGCTTTGCAAGAAAAATATGACACACTTAATCAACAATATTTGAGACTTGCTGCAGACTTTGATAATTTCCGCAAAAGACAAGAACAAGAAAGAGAAAATCTGCTTAAATTCGGAACAGAAAACGCTCTTAAAAAATTGATTGAAGTTTTGGATAACTTTGAACGTGGTAAAAAAGCTTTGGAAAAAGTTGAAGATTGCGAAAAGGTTAAAGAAAGTTTCGACTTAGTTCACAAACAAGTAATTGATGCGTTGACTAAATTGGGATTGGAAACTATTGAAACAGAAGGAAAAGAATTCGACCCGAATTTCCATGATGCAGTTATGCAAACCCCAACTTCAGAACATCCGGAACATACAATTATAAATGAATTACAAAAAGGATATAAAATGGGAGACAAGGTTTTGAGACCTGCTCTTGTTAATGTTGCTACTGCCGAAAATTAATTTCGGCAGTAATTTTTTGCAAACTTTTGCCCTTGCGGATTTACATGATAAAATAAAATTAAAACAGATTGACTGGAATAGGGAAAATTATTATAAATGACTGATTACTACGAAATACTAGAGGTTTCAAGAGAAGCCACAAAAGATGAAATAAAATCAGCTTTCAGAAAGAAAGCTCGTACATTGCACCCCGACGTAAACAAAGCCCCTGATGCTGAAGAAAAATTTAAAGAATTAGGCAAGGCTTACGAAACATTGATGGACGATAACAAACGCGCAACTTATGACAGATACGGCGAAGACGGACTTAAAAACGCCGGATTTGACACAGGTGGTCCATTCTCCGGAGGTTTTGGCGATTTAAATGATATTTTCAATTCATTCTTTGGTGGAATGGGTGGTTTCGGCTTTGGCGGAAGACCTGATCCTAACGCTCCTATTGAGGGGGATGACCTTAGACTTGACATAGAAATTGATTTTGAACAAGCCGTCTTTGGCTGTGAAAAAGAGATAAAATTCGATCATTTGGAACTTTGTCCTGAATGTGGTGGAACAGGCGCTGAAAAGGGCTCCCAACCTATTACTTGCCCTACTTGTCATGGTTCCGGTCAGGTTAAACAGGTTGTAAGAACTCCTCTGGGTTCAATTGCTCAAATCGTTACTTGTCCGGATTGTCAAGGTTCAGGTAAAAAAATTGCGAACCCTTGTAAAACATGCAAAGGACATGGAAAACTTCAAAAAGAAAAAAAATTAACAATAAAAATTCCTGCCGGTGTTGACAATATGTCAAAAATCAGAGTTGCCAGAGAGGGTGATGCCGGCGCAAACGGAGGCCCAGCCGGAGATTTATATGTTGTACTTCACGTAAAAGCTTCTGATTACCTCAAAAGAGAGGGAAATAACGTTTATTCAAGACTCGATATAACTCCTGCTCAAGCAGCTTTGGGAGACGAAGTAGTTGTTAAAACCCTTGATGGAGAACAAAAAATTACGGTACAAGCCGGAGTTCAGAGCGGAAACACTATCAAAATCAAAGGTGCCGGAGTTCCGTATATTCAAAGGCCATCTCAAAGAGGCGATCATATTGTTGTGATTTCAGTGAAAACACCAACAAAATTGAGCGAAGAAGAAAGAAATTTGTATAAAAAATTATACGAAATTCAAAACAACAAAAAAGCGACACAACAATCTTCAATTATGGATAAGGTAAAGGGAGTATTTCAGTAATGAGAGAAAAAGCAGCTAAAAAATTAGGTAGCTGGACAGCTAAGCTTTTATTGTTATCAATGTTAACTGTTACATGTGCAGTACCTGTTTTGGCAGCAACAATTCCTGATTGCGTTCAACAGGTTGTCAGCAAGGATTTTCCAAAAACAACTTTTCGTTTTGACGGAATGATAATTTTGCCCGACGGAACAATGTACTTGCCACTATTCCCTGCAAAAATAATTAAAGTTGACAAGCTTGCCATAAAACAAACTTACCCGTCTGGTAAAACTTTGGCTGCAAAACCAAATATTGTAATATTTAATAACGATTTCGTGTTGTTGAAAGTTTTAACGGATACAAACGGAAATAAAACTATTTTTAAAATGGCAAACCCTCCATTAGAATTGAGAACAGGACTTTTGCCACAAGATATGCTTGTTCCGAAAGGTTTGATAATTCCTGAAAATATGAAATCTATTGTCGGAAATCTTCAAATTCAAACATGCAATGACCCCGGGATTAAAGTTGAAAATTCAAAACCGGTTGTGACTGCACTTTCCGGCTCCACGTTGAGAACACTTTCTCAAATTCCACAATTGAAAAACAAAAATTTTTACGTGTCCTCACCGTATTCAAAAAATATCCAAGTTTTGAATTTGGGAGCTAAAACTCCTGAATATTCACTTGCTCAGACAAATGTCCCAATTTCAATGAAAGCTTATGATGACAGATTTTTACTTGTAACAGCCTATGACAAAACATCTGTCGATGTGATTTCACTGGCTGATGATCAGATTATCAAACAAATTAACACAAAGACTCAACCTGATGATATTGTTATTGATAATAATAAAAAAATTGCATATATTTCAAGTTCAATAGATTCAAGTATCTACATGGTTAATCTTGAAACAATGACTCTTTCAAAACAAATCAAGATTACCGGTATGTGCGAAAAATTAACATTATCCGAAGATGGTTCAAAGTTGTTTTATTATGATCAAAAAACTCGCGATATTTGGGGAATTGAACTTGATAACAATTATTTGTTGAAAGAAATCGGTAAGTTCCCGAATGTTTCTAAAATCGCTTTTGCGAATGGAAAAGTTTATGTAACAAGCAGAACAAAAAATCGTATCGCTATCATTGATTACAACACTGTCGGGCTTATTGTTGAGATGGAAATTTGCGAAAAACCGATAGATATGCAGGTTTTCCACAACAGAGTTTATGTACTCGGTGCAGGTGACAATTCTATTCAGGTTATTGATGCTAAAACTGATGTGGTTACTCAATCAATTTATTTGAATACAAACGGTTTTTCAACAAAAATCAGTTGGATTGAGGGAACAAATATCGCGCTTATTACTGATACAAAAGCTTCTTTGTACACAGTATTTGACCTTGGAATGAATAAAGTTATAAAAACAATTCCAATCGATATCCCTGCAAACTCAATTGTTGTAACGGAAAAAATTAAAAAAATTAATAAATAGTTTTAAGGATAAAAGATGACAAAGTATTTTGATGAGACAACGGAAAATATTCTTGCAGGGTTGGAAGAAACACAAAAACAATTTTGGAATATTTCGCGTGTAACTGCAGAATTTTTATATACATTAATTAGGGCTGAAAAAGCAAAAAATGTTGTGGAAGTCGGAACTTCTAACGGATATTCAGGAATTTGGCTCGGAAATGCAGTAAAATCTATCGGTGGACATCTTACAACAATTGAATTTTGGGATAAAAGATTAGATATTGCAAAAAAAAATTTCAAAACTTGCAAAGTTGACGATGTAATTACAACGCTAAAAGGCTCTGCACTGGAACTTTTAGAAAATTTGCCGGAAGATTTTGTAATTGATTTAGCATTTGTTGATGCGAATAAATCAGAATACATAAAATATTATGAAATTATTGATAAACACCTAAAAATCGGTGGAATAATTGCTTGTGACAATATTTTATCGCACGAGGCAAAGTGTAAACCGTTTATTGATGCAATTAATGCAAATCCGAATTATGAAAACGTTATCTTGCCACTTCCTGCAGGGTTGTCGTTAGCAAGAAAAATAAAGTGATAGCTATGTTACAGAAACTTGCAAGTCTTTTAGATTGGATTTATAAGAAAAAATGTTATTTTTGCAGAAGCTCTAATGAAGCTGTAAAAATGTGTTCAAAATGCTATAACGAACTGGATTTTTTACCCATACAAATCAATAGAATTGTAGAGGGTAAAAAGGTTTATTGTGCCGGAGTTTATTCAAAAAACTTACAAAAATTAATTCGTGGACTTAAGTACCACAACCAAAAAGATTTAGCATATTATCTTGCAAAATTTATGTCAGAATATTTTTCCAAAATTACAGACAAGAAAGATTTTGAGATAATTCCTGTTCCAATTTTCCCTAAACGAGAAAAAAAGCGCAAATATAATCACATGAATCTTGTTGGGGAAGAATTTGCAAGATTAACTTCAAACACTCTTAACACTGATTTGATAAAACGTGTTAAAGATACAAAACCGCAGTATAAACTGAAACGTCACGAGAGAATGCAAAATTTGCATGGAGCGTTTAAGGTGGACAAAAACTTTTATCATGGCAAAACTCTTTTGCTTATTGATGATATCTGCACAACAGGTTCAACTTTTGAAGAGATGATAAAAGAATTTGCAAAAAATGGAATTACAGATATTGTCTGTTTTGCAGCAACAACCCCATTTGAATAAAAGAGAACTGAAATGATATTAGGAGAATTTTCAAAATATATACAATCCAGAAATGATGATATTGTGTCAAACAAAGCAACCGGCACAAAAATTCTTTGTGACTGGATTGAACTTGTAATCAACAAAAATCCGAAAAATAATGTAGATAAAATTGTCCACAAAGAAATTATGCTTGCAAAAAACAAGTCAAACGACTTTCTAATTGTTGGCAAATCAGAAAGTGGCAGAGTCCTTGTAAACGCACTCTACAACTACGCTCTAAGTTATGAACACTATATTCTGAACAAATGGCTCATCGACAAAAAAGCAAGTGATTTCCAGAAAGATTAGTAATTCATTTCCCAGTTGTCATTTAAGAGTTTACCGAAACAACCATCTGTATCATTTGCATTAGCACAATAGTTGTTAAAATTATACTCTCTGGCTGCCTGAGCTGTTGCTCCGGTGTTACAATTATTGTTTTTTCTGCAATCAACATTTATCTTCCAGTCGTCAATAACTCCATCCGGATAAATATACATTCTGAACAAATCTCGTCCGCCCTTGTTAGGACCTTTTTGACCATTAGTATCAACATAAATATACCCAAGAAAATCGTCTGTTGTTTCATCACCGGTATCTAGCCCGTCAATATAAAAAGATATTGAAGCACCACTTGCAATTGCAACTTTGTATCCATTAAAATCAGGAGTAACTTTTTGTCCATTTAATCCTGTATAAGAACTCGCAAAACAATCTGTAGTAGTTTCACCACAATCTTTTACAACTTTAAAGTGAGATTTCAAAAACTCTTTTTCAATGCCATAATCATCATTCTTGTAAAAACCTGCTTCTGCCAAGTTTACAGCATTTGTCTCATTCATTTTCATAATGAATGCTTGTTGAAATTCGTTGTATATTTTATGAAGTTGCACTACATAACTTTTTTTCTGGTGATTTTGTATCAGTGTCGGCATTGTGATAGATGCGACAACCCCGATAATTCCTAAAGTAACCAAAACTTCTGCTAGAGTAAAAGCGAATTTCCAACCTTTTTTCATATAACAACCTTTCATATAATCTGATATAAATAATTATAGCAAATTTTTTAAACTTTTTCAAGATATAGCCATGTCGGAGAATTTCAATCTGTTTTTTAAAGAGGAAAATAATTGTAAACAAAAAAGGAGTTAAAATTTTATGACTAATACTATTTTTCAAACACCTGCATGTCGATTGGAAGAACTTAACAATTTATTTATTGAACTAACTGCTAAAAACTGCAACCAACGCTGTAAACACTGCTACATTGATTTTCCGCTTACTAAAAATATAAAAGATTTCATATCAATAGATACAGTAAAAAAAGCTATAAGCGATACTAAATCAGAAAATATTAAATGTATTTACCTTACAGGCGCAGAACCTATGACCCATCCGGATTTTAACGCAATTTTAAGATTGTGTTTAAAACGCTCAAATGTTTGTATTTTTACTAACGGAACATTTATTAATGAGAAAAAAGCTCGTTTTTTAAAACGAGTTGAAGATGAAAGCAACTACGAAATAATTTTTAAACTAAGCATAGACCATTATAACGAATTAAAAAATGATGACATTAGAGGTCGAGGAGCATACAGACAAACTTTTTTTGCATTAAAAAGTCTTATCAAATACGATTTTAATCCGCTTCTTTGTATCACAAATTATTACAAAGAAGATAGAAATGTATTAATTGAGGAATTCAAAAAATTATGTCTTAAAATAGGATTTGAAACTGATGAAAGTAATTTTACGATAAACTCATACCATGATAATGACAATCCGTTAGAAATTCCTCTTGAAGGTAATTTTCAAAATCTAGATTGTGAATATGGTAGAATTTTGACAGCTAAAGGGGTTTACACCTGCCCGTTTCTTGCGAATGATCACAGAGGACGATGTGGTTCAGACTTCAGTGATTTTGCGAAACACAACACACTTGAAAGTAAATTTTGTGCAACTTGCATAAAAAATTCCGAAAAATTTTTCGGAATTAATTATAAATTATTTGACTAATTTTACTCAAAATATTCTCAGATTACTCTCCTGCTTCCGGAGATGTCCCGCCATCTACCGGTTTTGGAGATGGTGGAGTTTCAGCTTTAGCACTATCAGCAGCAGCTTGAGCCTGTTGAGCTGCGGCTGCGGCTTCTGCTTCAGCCGTCGCAGCATCTTTTTGAGCATACAATTTGAATTGAAAACTTACAAGCAAAATTCTCTTATTTTTTTGATAAGGAAGAATTTCTATATTTGAAATATCCAAAAAGTGTTCATGTTTATATAACTCTCTTAAAAATCCTGCAAAATTACCATAACTTGCAATCATTTCAGCAGTTACACGACATACATGATATTTATTACCAACATTTTTAACAAAATTGTCATCTTGCGGGTCATAATCATATTTTACAGAACGAGCTTTAATTTTGTTATCTCTCATTACTTGCAATATTTCGCCAAACTCATCAGAAATAGCAGCTTCTGTATCCAAACCATCACTGATTGGTTTGAAAAACATCTTCAAAACATCTTCGTTTTCTGCTTCTTTTTTCTCCGCATCAGCCTTAACTTCTTCAAGTTTGCGCTCTGCATCCGCTAATGCTGATGATTGAGTTTTATAATTATTTTGAATTTCAAATATTTTTTGAACTATTGGAACTGTTTGTGCAACTAAAACAATAAATACAACAAGAGCAGCCGCTAATATTGAAATCGCTACTTTAAATTTTTTCAAATAAACATTATATTTTTCCACGACTTACTCTCCTAGTTCTTCGGTTTTCCTAAATTTAGTAAAGGCTTATTATTTAATAATCCACCCTTTTCGTCTTTTTTCTCTTCTGTTTGAGCCGGCTGAGCTTGAGTATTAGCATCTGCTGCAGGAGCCGGAGGATTTAATTCAGAATCTGTCATATTTGTTATCTCAAATTCGTAATTATTTGAAACATTGACAGCATCATCAACAGAATCTGATTTCATTTGCAATTTGTGAAGTCTCAATTGTGTATTAATTAAAGAATCTTTCATATTTCTAAAGAATAAATAGATATCCTCAACATTTTTAGCTTCACCTTTAATATCAATCTTTCCATCATCTTTTGCAACAAAATATGTTACCCAAAGATTTTTTGGAACAGACTCACCCAAAGCTGTATAAGCCATTAACTTGGCTCTATTATTACCTAAAACTTTCTTAATTTCTGAATTTACGTCAAAATCGTTTGATTTGTTCTGGGCATCTTGAATTTTTTTAATTTCAGCATTAGTTTGTTCTAATTTAGCATTTACATCATCAAGTTGAGCTTGTTTTTGTTTTTTGATAATTGGAATACCAATAAAAGCAGCTAATATCGGAACAATTATAGCAGCAGCAAGCAAGGCAGATATTTTCATTGCCGCATTTGGCGAAATATCAAATTCCGTAGAGCCCAAAACTACATGAACCGGTTCATCAGGATCGTCAGTGCCACCATCTCCGGCATTTGTTACAAAGTTAAATTTGATAGGCATAC
This sequence comes from uncultured Candidatus Melainabacteria bacterium, assembly GCA_934693235.1. Lineage (GTDB taxonomy): Bacteria > Cyanobacteriota > Vampirovibrionia > Gastranaerophilales > Gastranaerophilaceae > Stercorousia. The sequence continues at coordinate 22,752 of CAKUUY010000004.1, forward strand.
TGACGGCATTACCAACTGCGATACCTATAGCTTCTAATGAAATTTTATGTGCTGTTTCTTCTAATACTTCCAAGCTTACAGGAAGAACATCTTGTTTTTTGAATGAATTGTTTTCTAAAAAGTTAACTTTGCAATCAGCTGGAATTCTTTTAGCAAGTAATTCTGCACTAACCAAATCAGTCTCTGATACTACATACAAGTAGTTTGCAGGATAACTCATTAAAGTAATTTGAGCAGATGCACTTATTGCATTATAAATTTCATCTCCCTCAAAAGACTTGATTGCTAATGGTTCCTCATAATAATCAATAACATTTTTTCCAACCATAGAACAAATAGAATATCCGTTCGGTGAAATCAACATCAAATTCCAAGAAATTCCTTCTTTCATTTGTTCTTCAGCTAAGCCTGAAAAAGCCAAAGCTTTTAAAACTGAAGTCAAAGACATTTCAACACCGGCTAACGTATAACCCAACTCTGTTAAAGTTTTTTTAATATCTTCTATTACATTTTTTTGAATTGCAGAATAAAATAATTTTCTTAAATCTCCTGTTTGACCTGTCGGAGCATCAATCCAACTAATAACAGGATCATATCTTTTAAATATATAAGATTGTTCAACTTCTGAAGTTAAAGCTTCTGTAACCTGCTCATCAGCTAAAAGCAAATTTAGCATTGTATGTCCGAACAATACCATTGGAAGGTTTAAAATAATATTACTTTTGGCAGGTATTGCCAATTCTGCAAAAAGCTCTGTTACAGCACTCCTAAAAGCTTCCATATCTGCAATTTCGCGACTTGCTTCGTTATATTCTAATGGGCGGTATGCATAATTTTTTACGGAACGGCTTGTAATATCAAGCTGCATAAGTTCCAAACCAACCCCCGGAGTAACAGATAAATACACTGCTTCTCGTTGTCCAATTCCAAATTGAGCTAAAATGTTATTTAAATCCATAATATCTTTTTCTTATTTATTTACTCACTTACTTTTTTATTATACAATATATTCTATAAAGATTGCAAGATTAACATAAATTTACACTAAATGTAGGAGAGTTTACATTAATGAACGAGTTGATAGAGAAGATTAATAAATTAAAAAAAGAGAAAAATGCAGTTATATTGGCGCATTGTTACCAAAATGCGGAAATAGATGAAGTTGCGGATTATGTTGGTGATTCGCTTTATTTAAGCCAAATGGCTGCCAAAACAGATGCTGATATAATTGTTTTTGCAGGGGTTTATTTTATGGCACAAACAGCTAAAATTCTTAACCCTAACAGAAAAGTCCTGTTACCTCGTTTGGAATCAGGTTGTCGTATGGCTGACATGATTACTTTAGAACAATTAAGAGAATTCAAAAGTAAATATCCTGAAATGCCTACCGTATGTTACATAAATTCTACTGCTGAAGTTAAATCAGAATGTGATATTTGTTGTACAAGTTCAAATGCATTAAAAATTGTTAACAGTTTAAAAGCTAAGGAAATTCTCTTTCTACCTGATACCTATTTAGGTAAATGGGTAGAGTCTCAACTTGGGAATGTAAAAGTTAACACATACACCGGTTTCTGTCCAACACACGTTCAAATCAGACCAAAGGATGTAACAGAAGCTCGTGCAAAATATCCTGAAGCTCTTGTCCTTGCACATCCTGAATGCCATCAATCAGTGGTTGCAATGGCTGATTATGTAGGTTCTACTACAGGAATTATGAAGTTTGCAGCCCAAAGCGACAAAAAACAATTTATTATTGCAACGGAAAAAGGAGTTGTGGATAGATTAAAAAGAGATTATCCTGAAAAAGAGTTCTATCTTATCAAAGACAGCGTAATTTGCCCAAATATGAAATGGCACACATTGACAGATATCTACAACGCTCTCGATAGAGAAGAACACGAAATTACAGTAGATTCAGAAATTGCATCAAAAGCCCTGAAATGTATTGATAGAATGCTTGAAGTTTCAGCAGTGGGGACAAAATAATGTCTGACAATATAATTTTTGGTAAAAATTCCGTTATGGAAGCCCTAATTGCAGGTGACAGAGAAATTAACAAAATTCTTATTTCAAAAAATATCCATAGTGACAATAAAATCAATAAAATTAAAGAATTGGCAAAAGACAATGGTATTGTTTTTCAGTTCGTTGCGAAAGAAAAATTTATCCCATACGCAGAATTCAATCACCAAGGAATTATTGCACAGATTTCACCTATCAAATATATGGATTTGGATGATTTTTTGGATAAGAAAAAATATGAAAATGATTCTCTTGTAATTCTTGACGGTGTAGAAGATTCTCATAATTTAGGTGCAATTATCAGAACCTGTGTTTGTGCCGGTGTTTCAGGAATAATTATCCCGTCAAGACGCAATGTACAAGTGAATGCAACAGTTGAAAAAACAAGTGCCGGTGCAATCAATCATATTCCTATTATAAAAGTAAATAGCCTTGTTAATGCTGTTCAAAAATTAAAAAATTCAGACTGGTGGGTAGTTGCAGCAGACGCAAGTGCGAAAGATAATTATTATGACGTTGATTACAAAAACATGAATACAGTAATTATTATGGGGGCTGAACACGCGGGAGTCTCAAAATCACTTCTAAAACTTTCTGATTTTGTAGTAAAAATCCCGATGTTTAACAAATTTAACTCTTTAAATGTCTCAAATGCTTTCAGCGCTATCATTTTCGAAACAGTTAGACAAAAATTTAAAAATTAACTATAATAATTACGAGCAATATTAATTTTGCATATCAGGAGAGAGAAATGAAAAAAGAACTTGAAAAATATAGTTTGCTAACAGATGAAATTTCTGACGAAAACGTGAATTTTCACGATCTTGAACAAGATGATGAAGAAGATGTCTTAGAATCTGTCGAAGATCCGAAAGTTCAAGAAAGCATTTCAACAGTTAATTCCGACGACAGTGTAAAAATTTATTTACAACAAATAGGAAAAATTCCACTTCTTTCTCACGAGCAAGAACTTGATTTAGCCAAAAAAATTTACGAAAATCATGATGAATTTTCAAAAAATCTTCTAGTCAATGCAAACTTACGTCTTGTAGTTAGTATCGCTAAAAGGTATATCGGACGCGGTCTTTCATTTCTAGACCTTATTCAAGAGGGAAATATGGGACTGATGAAAGCTGCCGGAAGATTTGATTACACTAAAGGATACAAATTTTCAACTTATGCAACATGGTGGATTCAACAGTCTATCACACGTGCAATTGCCGATAAAGCAAGAATTATCAGACTTCCTATCCACATGATTGAATCTTTAGGAAAAATTCGTCGTGCAACAATTGATTTGACAACAGAATTAGGTCATACCCCAACAAAACAAGAAATTGCATACAGATTGGGAGTTCCGGTTAGTAAACTTTCAGCAATTGTAAAATCAGCACAATCCACAATCAGCATGGAAACACCTGCAAGCTCATCCGAAGATTCGTCTAAAATTGCAGATTTCATTGTTGATGAAGACTCTATTGCTCCTGATAATAGAGTTTCACAAGAAAATTTATTTGAAGATATTCGAAAAATGTTGAGCCAGCTTAGCCCTAAAGAACGTGACGTTTTGATTTTGCGCTATGGACTTGATAATAACGGCTCCAAAAAGACATTAGACGAAATCGGTTCTCAATATGGAGTTTCACGTGAACGTATACGCCAAATAGAAAACCGCGCAATTTCGAAGTTGAAAAAATTGTGCAAAAACAAAAAACTTGCAGTCGGTCTAAAAAATTATTTTGGAGAATAAGTTGCTAACTGTACCAACTTGCTTGAATTATAAAATTGAAAGATTTTTTACTAACTCCATTTTTCGTGATTTTACTTGATTGTCATAATAATCAAGTAAAATCTTTTTATGTAAATAAAACTTAATAAAAACATAAAGTAGGACAATTTTTGAATTTTATCAGTTTTAAATATTCATGTGAAGTAAAAGTAGAAAGGAATATTATTATGTCATTAAGTGTAGATTTTGCTCGTTCAGGTATAGATTTAGCAAAAGATGCTGCAAAACTTGCAAAGAATAAAAATTTAATAAAAAGGTCTTATGATACAACACGTGCTTTGGTCGCTCCACGTCCTGGGTTTATTGCAACAACTCCTAAAGATGCTAGAGCAATGAACGAAGTTGGATTTTCATTAGATGGCTTTGTTCGCAATACAAAAAATCCTGTAACCGGCATGCAAGAACGAATTTTTTACTCCGGAGATACCGTTGAACGTGTGCTTTATGATAGCGCAGAAAGACCTGTAGGTGCTATTCATGCAAGATTTTCTCCAAGCGGAGATGCTTTTTATTCACAGGTCTTAAAACCTTCTGAAAACGGAAAAATTGCTGAAGTTTTATCCAACGGAACAGAAAAACCGTCTACTTATTATGGAGCAACAGATTTTGCAAAAGCGTTTGATATTAAAAATGTTCAAGCGTTTGCAAAAAATTTTTTTAAGATGTAATAAAATTTTTATTGAATAAAAGACAGGTAAAAATGCTTGATGTTGTGACAGCAAGTATACATCACGTCTCTTCAATATTGGAATATTGTAACTTTTTATCGTAATCAAAAAATACCTAAAAATATAATTTATCTTAGTTTTTGATTTATAGAATAAGTACTAGAATAACGAACAATAGCAATAAAAGTCCTAAACCTAATCGGCTCGGGCTTTTAAAACAGTAGAGGAGACTCAAACATGTATTTTTTGCATCTGCAGCAAGATTTATTCCCATAAGCACATCGGAGTAAATTATTTTTCTTTATAAACTTCACAAAGTATATAAGTTAACCAGTTATAGGCTACACAATATTAAGTTTCTTATCGTTCGTATTCATAAAATCAGGAATATTCAACTTTTTACTCATAGAACTAATATCACAAAGTTGTTTGCTTGCAATCTTTTCTAAAACTTGTGGCTCTGTATGTATTGTTGCTTTTTCAATTTGGGCTATTGTTTTAGGGAAGTATCTTTCTAGATATTCTGATCTAATTGAAAATAATGGAATGTTATTATATGTATTTAATATAGCACCACCCTCAGCAATAGCTTCTTCTATTGAGCGGGTTGGAGTTAACTGATTTGTGAAATATTTAATATGGTTTCGTTGAGCTTCCGGAAATTGTTTTAAAAACAAATCCAGTTCTTTTTGGTAAGTTGTACATATTTTTTCCCTAACATATTTTGGAAGATTAATAGTATTTTCAGCATTTCTAACATTTGAGGCTTGACTGATAAGATGATACAATTCGTGGGTTGATACAAATTCATTTCCCCCAGTTGCAATTATTCCCATATCTTTTCCAGCATAACAAGCACAAGAATCTAGTATATTATCTATCACTTTGAAGTTTTTAACTTTATCATTTATGTGTAACAAATTTTCTCCTGACATTTGTTTCAAAACAGTCATCATTTTTTGTTTTTGTTCCGGTGTACAATCTTTAAGGATTTCATTAAGGTTAATTTCTGTAATTTTACCATTTTTAGAATTAAGTACGGAAATTTTATCAATAGAATAACGAATTTTGTATGTGTTTCCATTTACCTTAGAAATTGCTTCTGTCGGACTAACAAATGTATGAGTTAATTGTCTATTCATCAAAACATTTCCATCTGCGTCTTTAATAATGTATGTTAGCGATTTATTACCATTTGATTGCATTGTTATAACTTTATTTGTTTTCGTTCCGTCTAAAGATTCTAAGTTTTTGGTAATTGTTTTTACGCCTGTTTTAGGGTCAATTTTTGCATCACCTAAAACTCTTACAGTTCCATTAGGAGCTTTTTGCACAATCTTATATACGCCTTCAACTTCTGAAGGTATCATTGTTTCAACAATTTTTTCTCCTTCTTTGTTAACAAAAGATAATTCTTCCTTTAACACTTGCGATTTCCCAAATAAAAGTTTAGGATTTTGTGTTGTTTCTGTATAATTAGCTTTTAAAGTAACATCCGAATTTAACTCCCCTTTTTGAGAAATTCTTCTTAGTTTTATTATTGTATTTTCATCTTTTTCAAGCATCTTTAATAGTTCTGGAGTTTTCTTTAAACTTTTAACATTTTCACGTGTAAATGCCAAGTTTCTATTTTCAATACCTTCAATAAATAGTTCTTCTTGATTGATTACTTTAAAATCTTTATCAAGAGTTTTTAAATATGCTTTACCAGTTCCTTTTTCAGCAATCGCAAGTGTAAAATTATCAGGGTTGTAGCTGTTATGCATGATATGTGCGCTACCAAATTTTTTACCATAGAGTTTTTTGGCTTGGTTAATTTCTTCAATAAGTTTGTCTGTATTCAAATTTTTAACCATTCTAGCTTCCAAAATGCTTTCGCCATACAAACCACCATCAAAGATAAGCTTGTTCATTTGTTGTTCGTTACAACCAAGTTCTGAGAGTGCAAGTATTTGTTTATCATTGAATACATTATATCCACGATTTTCTAGCTGGATATATTTTTTTACAAAATTCAATTGCGGTTCTTTCATTTCTGATAAAAATTTTAATGTATCAGAATTTACAGCTTGAAAGTATTCGCAATGAGAGTCTTTCATTCTTAAAAAGTCTCTTAATTTCAATAATTTTTCGTCTGGTAATTCAGATAAAAATTTTACAGTTTCGTTATCATATCTTGCAATAGCGCCAATATCTTTTGTTTTTAATCCTTGTCTTGAACAAAGTTGTTCTAATAAATCCCACTTTTGATTATCCACTCTGCCCATATCTTCTAATGCTGGGGTATGGTTTCGTCTAAAAAATTGTTCAAATCTAGTTGTTTTTTTGTCTACTAATTTAATATCTTTGCAAACATTATGTGGCTCTTTAGAAAGAGTTGTTATTTCTCGTAAAATTTCATTAAAAGGTCTTGCTTTAAGACCTCTCATAAAAGAAGTATGCGGAAATATAGTTTTTAAAACTTTACTTGCAATCATCATTATTCCCCAAAATTCCCCGTATTTATATAAAGTAATTTTATTAGGAAGAATTGACTTTTTGTTACAAATTTTAATAAAAACAAACCAAGTAAGATTTGAACTTTAGTCCATTAAACAACTCACTACCAAATACAAAATAAATTTTGTAAGAAAAATGGTAGTCGTAAATGAAAAATGGGCTCAACTATCGAAAAATTATGACATTGAAAATAAATCCTATACGCAGATGGTTATTGATATAAAAAATTTATCAGAAAAAATTTATACTACGAAAGTTCATAGAATTAAATCTATGAACTTTCTTTTAACTACTTGAAATCTAATATAAAATATATTATAATATATTTAAAGTGGCGTAACATATACATAAATATATTTTAAACTATGAAAAAAACATCAACCATACCAATACCTGTAAATAAAGCATTAAAAAAATTAGGTGCAGATTTAAAAGAAGCACGTATAAAAAGACGGCTTACGATGGCACTTGTAGAAGAACGTGCCGGAATTACACACATTACGTTAAGTAAAGTTGAAAAAGGGCATGCCGGTGTTTCTATAGGAATTTATGCTAAAGTTATGTTTGTGCTAGGTTTAATTGATAATATTTATAACCTTGCAGAGCCGGATAATGATTCTGTTGGGAAAATTTATGATAAAGAAAGCTTACCTAAAAGAGTTCGATACAAGAAAGAGGAATAATGTCAGATAAAAAAGTTTTAGTTTATATAGATTTGAATAATGAAAACTACTTTGTCGGAACTCTTTGGTCACATTTTAACAGAGGCAAGGAAACTTCTGATTTTGAGTATTCAAAAGAATGGTTAAATAACACAAAAGCCTTTTCTCTTGAGCCGGGGTTGTTTTTCGGTTCCGGCAAACAAGTAAACCCAAGGCAAACTCCATTATTTGGCTCTTTTGGAGATTCAGCCCCTGATACATGGGGTAGAATTCTTATGCGAAGATATGAAAACCAAATTGCAAAAGAAGAAAATCGTAACCCTCATACCTTAAATGAAATCGACTACCTTTTATATGTAAACGACTATGCAAGGCAAGGAGCTTTACGCTTTAAAACAGAAAACAGCAAAGAATTTTTGTATCCGGGAAATTTAAAATCTATTCCGCCATTAGTTAATTTAGTAAAATTGCTTGATGCAACTGAAAAGGTTATTAACTCAGAAGAGAAGAATAGTGATTTACAGCTTTTACTTGCCCCGGGCTCATCTTTAGGAGGGGCAAGACCTAAAGCCAGTGTTATTGATAAACAAGGAAATTTATGTATTGCAAAATTTCCTAAAAAAGATGATTTTACAAATAATGTACTCTGGGAAGCGGTAGCCTTAACGCTTGCCAAAAATTGCGGTTTGAATGTTCAAGAATGGGCACTGCATAAAGCAGGAAATAAAGATGTAATTGTTTTGAAAAGGTTTGACAGGAAAGGCGAAACAAGAATCCCATTTTTATCAGCTATGAGTATGCTAAATGCGGTTGATAATGACAGTCAAACTCACAGCTATATGGATATCGCTGATACAATAAGACAATATGGAATAGCCCCAAAAGAAGATTTAATAGAACTTTGGAAAAGAATTGTTTTTTCAATTCTTATCTCAAATACTGATGACCATTTAAGAAATCATGGATTTTTATATGTAAATGAGGGTGGTTGGCGACTATCTCCGCTATATGACGTAAATCCAAGCAACGATAACAAGAATGTTTTAAGCACCTATATAACAGAATATGATAATTCACAAACTTTAGATTTAGCCTTAGAGGTAAGTGAATACTTTGACATTAGATTAGAAACCGCAAAAAATATTATTGTAGATATGAAAAAACAAGTCGCATTATGGAAATCAGTTGCAAAATCTTGTGGACTCCCAAAATCTGAAATTGAAAAAATGGAATCTGCATTTAAAATTAATGATAAAGCTTAGATATTCTCAAAAATAAATAAAACTAAATTCTTTCATGAAGGAGTAAATCATGAAAGAAGATATATTTACAAGGCTAGGAGCTAGTAATCATAGTAAGAATATGCGAGAGCCGAATGACTATTACGCAACAGAACCCGAAGCAGGGCATTTATTATTAGAGGTTGAACCAAATTTGAACAACATCTGGGAATGTGCATGTGGAGAGGGGCATCTTGCAAAAGTTTTTGATAATGCAGAAAAACTCGGTAGAGCAACGGATTTAATCAACAGGGGATATGGTAATGTGGAAGATTTTCTATCTAATACAGAACAATATCACAATGGTGATATTGTTACTAACCCACCGTATAAATTTGCTCAGGAATTTGTTGAACAGGCATTACACAAGGTCGATACTGGTAGAAAAGTTTGTATGTTTTTAAAAGTCTTATTTTTAGAGGGTAAGGCAAGGAAAGAACTATTTGCAAAGTTCCCTCCTAAAACCGTTTACGTTTCAAGTTCAAGACTTAATTGTGCTAAAAATGGAGATTTCAAAAACTACAATCAAAGTGCTATTGCTTATGCGTGGTTTGTCTGGATTAAGGGGTATCAAGGTGAAACAATTATAAAGTGGATTAACTAAAATAACTATATATCATTTTTGATGTACTATAATAGTAGGACAAGAAAGATTATTCGCATGCTTTATTTTAGATATCGACCTATAAGTGAGTTGTCATTAAAAGAATTAAGGTATAATGAAATATATTTTTCTTCTACGGAAGAAAACAACGACCCATATGATGGTAAAGTTTTTCTATCTTATGAATTTGACATAAACAAATGGGAAAGATTTTTTAATACAGCATTGGCAAGAACAAATATTCCTAAAGAACTATTAAAAAGACTTTCAAAGGAATTAGCAAAGAAAATTTCAGAATATAATATTAAAACCTACAATGATATTAGTACATATGATTTCGTAAATGCTATATTATCTACAAACAAAAAAATAGGCAGTGTTTTTGCATACCATTTGTCTGAGGTCATAAAACAATTTATTGATATATATAGACCTACTGACAAGTATATTGTTTCTTTTTCAAAAGTAAATGATAATATGCTAATGTGGTCACATTATGCCAGTAAACATAAAGGTTTCTGTCTTGTATTTCGTTCTATAAATGGATGTTTGTACCAACATAAAGGGAAAATTAAATGTGGGTTTGGACGAAATACTCCGAATGGTATTATTGCAAAACATGGAAGTTTTGGAATTAATGAAAAATTCCCGTTCACAGATATTGAATATTGTTCAGAATGCACTATGATTGATGCTTCAATGTATATGCCACAGTCAGTTTTTGGAAGAAATCCTCAAAATGAAGAAGAACGTTTAGCGTTCTCTAAAGAATGCTATCGTAAATCATTTGAAAAACATAAGTGTTGGGAATATGAGCAAGAAGCAAGACTCGTTCTAGATACTCCTACTCCTTGGATTTTTGGAGAACATTTTAATTATACCCAAGATGAAAGACTATTTTATTATCAACCTACTCAATTAGTTGGAATAATTTGTGGAGCCTGGATGGATGAAAATATTAAAACTCGTATAAAAGAAATTATACATTATCATAGAGAGGAAATGTGGTCTAACATTAAAGATGATACTGTCTTTGATTTTGTACTATTTCAAGCTAAAATCTCTAATGAAAATCGTAGTATTAAAGTTGTTCCAGAGTTAATTTATACTTCAAACGAAATACTACAAATAAACAATCAAAAATTTACACAATGTTATCAGGCATGGGAAGAAGGTGAAGCGATTGTTTTTAATGGACGGGGTGGGGCTAAAAAAATACGTGTATCATAAATATAACAAAACATCAAACTCATTATGGTGCATTAGTTTATTGTACGCAGGACACAATATTTGTATCTTATCTATACATGTTTGTTGTTATTCTCATGAGCCTCTATCGGTGTTTTAGGAACAATTTTTAACTCATAACCAAACAACTCTGCGATGTCCATAAGTTCGGAAGTTTTAAATGTTGCTCGTGCAAATTTATTCATAAGGTTAGAAACAGAAGCTGAACGACCGTAACTTTCATTTAACATTTTTGCAAGCTTATATACAGAAATTTTTTGTTCTTTTAAAAAGTCTTTAACAAGCTTCCTAATACGTTCTTTTTGTTCTTCTGACACTTTATATATTTCTGTCATTTATTCACCTCTACAAATATTATAACACTATTCTGTAATATATCACTCTTTTGTAAATATTTGTGTTGACATAGTTACTGTTACGTTGACTTTTATAAAAGCATGATACATCATGGAAGTGTGATATAGAACAGGAGGTCAAAATGACAAACGTAATTTACACTAACACAAATTTGGAAGACGAAATTAAAACTATCAAAGCTCTTGAAGCAAAATTACAAGAGTTAAAGGAATTAAAAGAAGAAAAAGAAAATCTTGTGAAAAAAGTCCTTGATGATGCTGGGATTGAAGAATTACAGGTTGGAGCATTTACTGTAAGATTTACAAATGTTGTAAGAAACGGTTTCAATACATCCGCTTTTAAAAAGAAATATCTAGAATTATATAATGCTTTTATTAAGCAAAGTTCTTACAGAAAATTCAGTATTTCATAGGGGGTAAAATTACCCCCACCCCAAATAGGCAAAATTTTACCTACCTAATAGAGTATAAATTTAACAGAATACATATTTTGTTAAATTCATTAAAAATACTATAAACCAAAACAGCACAAGGAAACTGGGTAACATTAAAAGCATAGTAATACTTTGAATTTATCATATTGTTGTCAAAAGATAAATTCAATTTAACACAACAAAGGGAATAAGGCTATCATGAAGTACGTCCAACCAATACGAGATACAAGAAAAATTGAAGAAATAAAATCTATTCTTAAAGAAAACGGAACTAGAGATTTACTTTTGTTTTGCATGGGGATAAATACAGGATTAAGAATCTCCGACCTATTAAAATTGAGAATTGCAGATGTAAAAAATAAAATTCATATTGAAATCAAAGAACAAAAAACAGGTAAAGTTAAGAGATTCCCAATATTTGGGAATTTGCAAGTAATGTTAGATGACTACGTTAGAAACAAACCATTATCCGATTACTTATTCAAAAGTAGAAATGGAGAGAATAAGCCTATTACAAGGGTTATGGCTTATTTGATTATAAATAGAGCTTGCCGTAAGTGCGGAATTACCGATAATATCGGAACTCATACATTAAGAAAGACATTCGGATATCATCATTACCAAAATTTTCATGACGTGGCAATTCTTCAATATCTGCTGAACCATTCCAGTCCATCTATTACTTTGAGGTATATAGGAATTACAGAGGATAACGTTGAAGAAACTTTGCAAAGGTTTGAATTGTAGTAAATACATCACCCCAAAGAGTTTTATTGGTTAAGCTCCGACCTCAATACTTTGTTTTAAGCATAGCATTATATTTTATATTAAATAATGCACAAATTAAAACAAAATGATGAGGAACTTAAATGAAAAGTATAGTTGAACCTATAAGGGATAAGAAAAAGATTAAAGCGGTAGAAGAATATCTTGGAAAACATAATAAGAGAAATCAAGTAATTTTTATTTTTGGAATAAATACAGGTTTGCGAATTTCAGATATCTTGGCTTTGGATGTTGGAGATGTAAGAGGAAAAACACATATTGAAATTAGAGAGAAAAAGACATCAAAGTTTAAAAAATTTCCGATTAATTCAAAACTAAAAATTATATTAAAAGATTTTATTTCGGGACGAGAAGATTCAGAACCTTTATTCATGAGTAATAGATACAATCGTTTAGATAGGTCTCAAGTATATAGAATGTTAAATAACGCATGTAGAAGTATTGGATTAGATATTAATGTTGGAACTCATACTATGAGGAAAAGTTTTGGTTTTCACCATTATCAACAGAATCATGATGTTGCGATGTTGCAAACTATTTTTAATCATTCATCTCCATCAATAACAATGCGATATATTGGAATTAACCAAGACGAGATAGATAAAAGCTATCTAAACTTCATTCTATAACTATTTTGCACCATAAACGCATTACACCAAAATAAACAAAATGATGCCTACTTCCTAACATGTACTTATTATATAGGTTTTTTACGGCTTCGTCAATAGAAAACTTTAATACTTTTGGTGTATTTATTACAAATTATTAAATAAAATCATTTCCTAAAACCCTTTATATCACTTGTTGAAAGCAAGAAATGCATCATTTTGTTTATTTTGGTGCATTAAGAGAGGCGGTTATTATGCAAGAAGAATTAAAAGCAAAAATTAAAGCAACAATTAAATCTTTAGAAACGGAGTATGGCATTAATTTAGAATTAGAATTTCCAATAGATTCTACTAAAAAGGTGTTTGCTATTGCAGGAAATAAAAAAGAAATGGAAAAGCTAAGCAACAAATTTCTATTTTTATTTAAAGGCTTTGAAATTAAGCATAATTGTGAATTTTGGTTGTCTTTTGATGAATCAAATGCAATATTAATGCATATATATGAATATAAGTAGAGGCTAAGATTATGATTAGTGCGATTAAATATTTTTTAGATATTGGAGTTGACATTATTATAATAGTTACTTTTGTATTTAGTTGGCGAACTCTTTATTATATATTAGATGCTCCTACTAGGAAACTTTACATTGAAAATTGCTTAAAAGTTCAAAAAGTGTTGGATAAAATCCCTAGTAGTGCAGTAATTGATATTAAAGATGTAAATGAGTTAGCTATTGCAAGTCAGGATGCCGAGTTATACTTAAACGAAGAAATACAAAAATTAACAAGAAATATATGGAATGTTGCTAGTGAATATTACTCTTTAATTGAAGAAAATAAAACTCTTGTGGAACATAAAAATGGAGAAAGAGTTGCCGAATTAATAACAACATTAAGTAATTATAAAAAAGATTTGGTTTTATATTACAGAAAACAAATGGTTTTTGAGTGCTCTCATTGGATTAAAAAGTTTTTACCGAAACAGAAAAGGAAAATATAAATGAAAAAACATATTATACCATTAGCTTTAATCTTATCTTGTATAGCCTTTGGCAATATTTCGTTGGCTGTTGATGTTTCTACCTCGCAAGATTTATATAACGCTTTGGGAAATGCCAATGGAGATAATGTCATAAATTTATTAAATGATATTAATATTGAAACAAACAAAGACATTTTTGTTAAGCCAAAGAATTTTATTTTAAATGGAAATAATTATGGTTTCACTGGAGCTGATTTAAATTTTAAAAACTATGAAAGTTCGCAAGATTTAACTTTTAATAATATTGGGAAATTAAATGAAAATAATGATATTGCAAGTGCAATAGCTTCAATTGTACTTGGTAGTGGTTGCAATTTATCTATAACCAATTCTGTTATTAAAAATATTGAAACAGAAGGTGGAAATACTGTCATAAATGATAGTACAATTGTTAGTTTTACGAATCGTTCAGTATATAGGACTCCAACAGCATCATTCAACAATGTTATGTTTATAAATTCTGATACTATTAAAAAGGGGAATATTATTAAGAATTCAGGCATAATAAATGGGGAGATAAATGGTCTTTTTTTTAATCATAAACCAAGTTCCGAAGCTTCATATACAGATGTTTCCTCTGCTGTCATTTATAATAGAGGAACTATTGAAAAAATAAAAGGAACATTTGTAAATAATGATATAGACAAAGCATCTGGAGGACGTGCGAAATATGGCAGTGCAATAAATAATGAGCATATTATAAAAAATGTAGTTGCAGATTTTATTGAAAATAAAAATACAGCAGTTTTTAATGTTGGAACAATTAATTTTGAAAATTCTTCTTTTTTGAAAAATGAAGGAGGAGCTATATATACCCAACAAGATTTATCTATATTAGCAAATGCAAAACAAAGTAAATTTTCTGGTAACTATATTACAAAATCAGCTAACGAGAAAGAATCACAAGCTATATTTGTAAAGTCAACATCTGCCAATTTAAATCTTAAGGCTGTAAATAATGGAGCTATTATTTTTGACGATAAGATATCTGGAACAGAAGGTTATAAGCTAAATGTAAGTGGGGATAGCTTATCTAATGTATATTTAAATAATGACATTGAGAATGCAAGAGTTAATATTGACGATACTAATTTACATATAGGCTCTACTACTTTTGCTAATCCAAATACTGAAACTAACGTAAACAGTGGTACAATTCACTTAGCAGATGGAGTTGCAAAAGATTATAATATTAATAAATTAACATCATCAAGTAATGCAAATTATACTATTGATATTGACAATTCAGATAAACTTGCTCCAATACCAGATAAAATAATTACTGGAGATGGTTCAAACGGGGTTATTACAATTTCTGACATTAACCTAACAAATGATACTAATGAATTTAATTCACAAGTATTAGTTGCAAAAGACAATAATATTCAATTAGGTTTGTCAAATGCTGTTAAAGAAAAATTCAACAAATCTGAAACAGAAAAACTTGTTACCAGTGATAATATAGTGGCTACTGTAAAATGGAATGATAAATTTAAAACTTATGAACAAGATAAAATAACTAAAACAACATTGGGACTTTCTACAACTAATACACAAAATGATAGTATTAAATTTACATCAAACGTTTCTTATGGAGAAAAAACAGAAACAGGTACTGTTGGGGATACACTAACTTTGGTTAACCAATATTCAACATCTGAAGATAGAAACTTTAATTTTGACACATCTTCAGATGTTTATGATGTTACTTCGGATTTAGGTACAACATCAAAGGGGACAATTAACGTCAATGGTGTAGCCAATAATGGTGAGCGGTCAACTATTAATGGGAACAATCATTCTTTGTTTAAGTTAGATAATGCAACTAATCTTAATGTGAATAATGTTAAAATTACTGGAGCAAACAGTGTTGTAACTGGTACAAATAAAAATTCTATTGTAAATCTTAATAATGTGAATATTTCTAATAACCAAACAGGGATTAAAACAGCTGGTTCAATAAGTATTAAAGGAAATTCTATTATTGAAAATAACGGAGATGGCATAGCTGTTACATCTGCGGATTCAGTTATTACACTTGATGCTACAGATGCAACAATTTCTTTGAGAGATAAATTAACAGGAATTGCAGGTTCAAAACTAAAAATAAATAATGGTATTGTTAACTTTGAACAAAAAGTTTCTGCGCTTGATGTAATGATGGAAAATTCTACTGCAAATTTAAATGCGGATAATTTGTTTGACGGAAATAATATGACTGTTAATAGTGCATCAAATCTTAATTTAGCAAACAATGCTGTAGGAGTTATGCAATTAAACAATTTTACATTGAAAGACAATTTAAACCTTGCTGTAGATGTTGATTTGGCTAACAAAACAATGGATAGAATTGTTGCAAGTAATTACGATTTGGGGTCAAATCTTGTAAATGTAAATCAGATGAATTTATTAACAAGTACTGATAGAACAGTAACTTCCATTTTATTTGCAGATAGTGGACTAAAAGACAATGTAACAACATCTATTTCAGAAGTTGCATATTCTCCAATATGGAAATACGGAGTAAATTACAATAAAGAAAATGGTAATTTTATATTTACAAGAGTTGGTGGTGATAACCCAACTCCAGCATCATATAACCCTGCAGTAATGGTATCACCTGTAGCCGCACAAGTTGGTGGATATTTAGGTATGTTGGATACTTATAACAACGCATTTACTAATATGGATATTAGAATGTTGCAACCATCTTCTGTTCGTGTAGCCGAAAAGATGGCAAATAGATATGCAATAACAGAACCAAAAGGTGTAGAATTTGTAAATACAGAAAGGTCATCGGGTGGAACTTGGGTTCGACCATTTACATCTTATGATAGTGTTGGGTTAAAACAAGGACCGAAAGTTCATAGTACTTCTTATGGGTCTTTCTTTGGTGGTGATACCGGTATTCATGAGTTAGGAAATGGCTTTGATGGAGTGCTTAGTGCTCATATTTCTTATTTAGGAAGTCATCAATCATTTAATGGCAATAGTATTTACCAAAATGGTGGTAACATAGGACTAACAGGAACATTATATAAAGGAAATTTCTTTACAGGTTTGTCTGCTGTAACAGGTGCAAGTGTTGCAGATGCTAGTACTATGTATGGCACTGAAACTTTCCCTGTATTTACAACAGGTGTAGCAAGCAAAACTGGTTATAATGTTGAATTTAAAGATGGAAGATTTATTCTTCAACCTAGCTTGTTATTAAGTTATACTTACGTAAATACATTTAACTATACAAATGCAGCAGATGTAAAAATTGCAGGAGATGGATTGCATGCTGTACAAATTAATCCAAATGTACGATTTATAGCAAATACTAAAAATGGTTGGCAACCGTATTTAACATTCGGTATTAATTGGAATATAATGAATGATTCTCAATATATGGCAAATGCGACAGCTTTACCAGAATTAAGTGTAAAACCATACTTCCAATATGGTTTAGGTATTCAAAAACTATTTGGGGATAATGTTACAGGCTATGCTCAAATTGTATTGCGAAATGGCGGTAGAAACGGTATAGCCGCAAATGCCGGGTTTAAATATATGTTTGGAAAAGAAACTTTGTAAAATTTTATTCACCATAAGCCAGAGTAATCTGGCTTTATTTTTTATTTAGGATGTTCCAAAACGAAATAATTTCGTTTTGGGATTTTGTACTGAAAATTTTAAAAATTAAATTTATTCAAATCTCATTAATTTAATATTCTATTTAAATTCTATTTTGAGGAATAAATGGAGAATAAAACAAATGAAAAAGAATAAAACATTTACTCTGAATGTCGAAACACTACAACTTTTGAAAAAACTAGAAACAGAAAATAGTATAAATTTATCGGCATTCACAGACAAATTACTCAACAAAGAAGCAACAAAATTATTGACAATTACGCCAAAAGGAGAAACTCAAAATGACCGAATTTAATTTTTTTATCGAAGCATTTAACAAAAAATTACAAGAACACAACAAAAAACAATCTTCAATCCCAACAACACAAAAAGTAAAAGAAATGCTCAAACCATTCAAAAATTTTAAAGTAGATAGCTTATTACTGAAATCTGTAAATGAAGATATTGAGACGTATTTAAGATGCCACAACCTTAGTGCTATGTGGGATTCATACAGAAAATATCTTCTAAACATTCACAAAAATTATAATTTGGCAGATGATATTAGCTGTACTCAAGAAAAAGTACAACACACTTATAAATATTACTTGCATACGACAGTTGAGGGTTTAAAACACCTAACAATGCTTTATGACAGTTGGGGTGCGAAGTACTTCCCAGAGAATATGCACTTTTATGAATTTTGGTTTTTATTAGAAAAACTGGAAACTCACTTATATACGAAGTACAAATTAAACGCAAGTAAAGTGAAATAAAAATGGTGGGGGATTATCCCCCACCCACATTTTGCAAGTATTACCTATATTACAAAATTATGAAAGGATTTATATTAACTATGATAGAATTTAATTTTGACAAGCTTTTAAAAAATTGCCAAAAGTGTAAAAATATAACTGAAATAGATAGAGAAACTCTTTTAAACGCTCTTTATGAACCGAAAGAGGGTGGTTTTATTTCTATCATAAAAACTCTATCTAAAAATATCCCAGTAGAAAAAGTTGTAAAGTACTTTTTGAGGATGGAAGATATAACTAATATTGACTTTGAGAAAATAAAAAATAATATGGAAACATTTCCTTTTTATACATGCCGGTATTCTGATGACACAAGACAATGTAATTTTTCGGAATGCATTTTTTATAATTTAATTCAAGACTGTACCACGCTCGCATATAAAGATGGTTCAAAATCTAAGGATGAAGATTATCCGGTAGAAAATTTTCCAAAACTGATACAAGCATACATTACACAATTATCCGACGCTATGGTTGCTCCGCCACAATATATTGGAACAGCCCTATTAGCTTTGTTCTCGACACTATGTAGTCGTTTTGCTTGTTTAGAGGCTACTCCGACATGGAAAATTCCATTAAATGGCTATTATTTAATCGTAGAAGATGTTTCAACGAAAAAATCACCGACAATAAACACTGTATTAGAATTACTTAATAACCATGTTGCAAAAGATGACCGTATAATAGCTAATGACAGCACAATTGAGGCATTGGAACAATTATTGGCAAAACATAAAAGTATATTGCTATATGCAGACGAAGCAGGAGTTATGGAAACTCTCGGTGGCTATACTAGAACAAATCAAGCTAGTACATCCAAGTTACTCTCTCTTTATACCTGTAAACCATATAGTGTAGATAGAAAAGGGCAGGAAAGTGTAAATATTGAAGCACCTAAACTCTCGATTCTTGCCGGAATCCAACCATCAATCCTAACAAAATCTCAAAACTTAATGCGAACAGGAATGTTGCAAAGATTTATTATTGCTTACGCAAAACGGTCAAATAAATACAATGGCTTTTCTTTGCAGAAAGTTGAAACTAAGATTTTGCAAGATATGTCAAATTTAGTGATTTCTCTTTATGAAGAAAGTCAAGAAAATAATAATGTTATTCTTCGGTTATCAAATGAAGCATTGAAGTCATTAGAGTTTTTTCAAAACGAAGTATTAGCAAACGAAATGGATAACACTACAAATCCGGCATTACAGGACTATTATGGGAAATACAAAGAACATATTTTAAAAATTGCCGGAATATTTCATCTTATAAAAAAATATACAGAGGATGAAAAAGGTAACGAGATAAGCAAAGAAACATTTGACATGGCGTTAGGTGTTGCCTCGTACCACGAAAATGTCTCTAGAGAACTTTATGAAGAATTAGACTTGGATAAACCTATAGATGTTGAAAAAGGATATAAAGAGCTTATGAAGAAATGCCAAACAAATATCTTTACTCCAACCTACTTGAATTCAGGCGGAATAGGTGGATGCGATGCTCGTAAAAGAGAGTATACAAACAGTTTCATAGACCGATTATTAGAACAAAACAGGTGTATAGAACTATTTAATCATGGTGGTAAGGGTAGAAAATTCTTACTCATAAGGGAATAAATAACAAAAACTACAAAAAAAACATAAATAGCAAGGATATTTAAAAGGAAGACTAAAAGATATTACGAAGAGGAAGAAGTTGACTTCTAAAAGAGTTCTAGGAATATTTATTCCTTTATTCTATAAAGGTTATTCTTTCTCTTTTTTCTTTAATAAACCTTGATTTAGTGTATTTTTGTATTTTGGTAAATTTTTACAAATTAGATGATAAAAATAAGTTAATGACACCTGTCTGTCCAATTTTGAGCAATTTCTTCAATTTGTTTTAATTTATCATATACTTCCTCATAATATTCACTATCAATATTAACCAAATGGGGTTTTGTTCCTTCTTGCTCTTCCAACTTATAAATTGATGTTATTATACCCATAGTATTCTTTATTTTAGATATAGCAATAAAATATTGCATATATTCTATTATTTCCCTGACAAAAATTGGAGAAACGCCATATTCTACCATTAACTTGATAATTTTATCTAATTTATTAATATTTTTTTCATCATTCTTACGTGTAGCTTTTTTGCAAATTATTTCAAGTAAAGTTTCTTCTGGTAATTCAAGGGCATTAGCTATTGTTAATAACGTATATATGTTAGGCATAATACCTTTATAATTTTCCAAATCAGATATTACGCTAGAACTAACACCTGCTTTTTGGGCAAGTTCAGACATTGTCATTTTTCTTCTATCTCGAGTTGTTTTTATGAGGTCTCCAACATCTCTTAAAATTCGCTTAACCTTATTTTTAAAATTTTCTTGTGGACACATACATACCTCCATCTTGTAATCATATTATAAAAATACATAAAAAAGTGAATTTAATCAACATATACTCGCTCAAACGAGTAGATAAATGTTTTTATATTTGATTTGTAGAATAACATTCGATAAATATTGACAAGTATTTTCTTTTATATATACTCTATTGATAGAGAACAATTCTACGAATAGAAAGGAACAAAAATGGAAAAATTTAATCTTATGAAGCTAAAAGATTTTGCTAAAGCAATTAGCACACCTGAGAGTACTGTTCGAACTTGGAAACGTAGAGGTGAAATACCTGCATACTGTTTTTTAATAATCGGTTCAACTGTATTTGTAAGAGTTAAGGAAATCCAACAGTGGATATCACAAATAGCATAAGGAGATTTTATGACAGTAACTCAACAAAATGGAAAATGGTACTGCCGTTTTCAACTTAACGGCGAACGAAAGCATTTGTTATGCACAGGTGCAACAAATAAAAAAGAAGCTGAACAGGTGGAAAATGCATTCAAGTACAAGCTTCAACAGCAACAAAATGGAATTACTCCAAGGAACGAGAAAGGAGTACCACTCAACAAAGTTCTTGATAATTTTTTAGACTATTCGCAACACAACAAAAAAAGTTACAAACAAGATAAAAGCAGAGTTAAACTATTAAAAGAATATTTCAAAATTCGCTATGCAAAAGATGTTAAGCCATCTGATATCGAGCAACTTAAAAGCCACTTACTAAACAAGGGCTTGAGCAAGGTAACCATCAATAGATATCTTGAAATTATTAGTAAAGCGTTCAACATGGCTATTGATAATGAATGGCTTAGTAAAAGTCCAATCAAGAAGAACATAAAATTTTTACAAAAAAATTACGTTGTAAGGTCATTATCCCAAGAAGAAGAAAAAAGACTCATGGATGTTCTTTCAGAAACAAAATATGAATATCTGAAAGGGATTGTCGTTGTTGCCTTAAATACAGGTTTAAGACGACAAAATATTCTTGACTTAACTTGGGAACAAATTAACTTGACTGAAAGAGTAATTGAAATTACTGAAAATAAAGCAAATAAACACATTCTTAAACCGATTAATGATACACTTTTACAGTATTTTCAAAACATTCCAGAGGCGAACAGGTGCGGCTATGTATTTATTAACCCAATTACTGGACAAAAATGCAAAGAGATAAAACGCGTATGGAAAACGGTAAAAGAAAAGGCTAATATTGAAAACTTTAGATTTCATGACCTTAAACATACTGTAGGCACAAGACTTGCTGAAAAAGGCGTTCCAATTCCGGTAATAAAAGAAGTATTAGACCATTCAGATATTAAAACTACAATGCGATATGTGCATACGGCTGACAAGCAAATTTTATCTGCAATGAATCAACTCAATTCAAACAGAAAGGATTTAATTCAAAATGACAAATGGACACAGAATGGACAGGCTATATAATAAGAAAAGCCCTAAACCTAAATGGCTCGGGCTTTTTAAAATTAGGAGGAGGTGGGATTCGAACCCACGGTACGCGTGAACGTACGACAGTTTTCAAGACTGCTCCAATCAACCGCTCTGGCACTCCTCCATACGATTGTTCGGATGTAACTCCATTGTATTAAATAATTTTTCTTTGTCAAGTAATTTTTTTAATTTGACTGATTGTTAGGAAAAACATATTGCAACATATAAAATCCGGAATTTAAAAATTCTTTCTTGATACCATTGTACTTAAATCCCAATTTATCGTAAAACTTTATTGCTTTTTCATTTTTATCTAAAACATACAAAGAAACTTTTGGTGATTTATTCATAAATTCTGTTAATATCTTTGTGCCAATTCCCTCACCTTGAAAGAATGTATCTACTAAAAAGTCACTTATTTTAATTTCATCTCCATCTGTCACGGCTTTTATTGTTGCTTTGACTATTCCATCATCATATACATAAACATTATCAAGTTCATGCGGTTGATTTAACCTTTCTATTTCCTTAATAACTTGCATTTCATTAAAAGAAACATTGTCATTTTGGAAAATTGGTCTGTAGGTTACTCTCTTAGTAAAAATTATTACCTCTGCAATTCTTGGTATATCTTTGTTTTCAGCTTTTCTTAACATATTATCCTCGTGTATAAATTATATTCGGCAATTCGATTATGCAATAGAAGAAAATTTTTGACAAGAATATTTTTATGAAAATTTATGTAAACTTATTTTAAACCTCATAACAAAAAATATTTTTACAAAACTTATATACTCAAACATAGGAGAAATTACATGAACAAAGTTCGCGCAATTGGCGGCTCATTAAAAAAAATACACAAACCAACTCAAAATTCAAAAATTATAAGTAAAACTATAAAACCATTCGAACAATCCTCCCAAAAACTTCAACAACTTTCTACTGATACATTTCAACTAAACCCTAACAATCAAGAAATTTATAATAACTATAAAAATTTAGAAGAAGTAAATACTTTAACATCTTTTGAAAGAAGAGATTTAGCTAAAATGGAAGATGAAATTACACATGGATATTTTAGAGACGAAGAAATGTTTGATGAAACTAGTGAATATATAACTTCCGGATACGGCTTGGATGATGTCGTAAATGCTGAAAATCCTAGAAGAATTTCTATAATTCCAAATGTTTATTTTCCTGACACCAATTTAGATAAATTGGTTCAGAGAAAGTTAAAACGTATTGATGTAGGCAACAAACTTGTCAGATATGCAAATAAAATGGGACGTAGTTTAAAAATGGTAGATACTCCATATATTGCCGAAGAAGCAATCATTCAAAAAGAAGCTGGACTTTCTAAGGAACAGATTTTAACCAATTTTGAAAGAGCATTTTTGCATGATGAAAATCCAAGTAAACAAGAATTTTCAGTAGAATTATTCAAATTCTTGGGTAAATATCCGGAAAAACGACATAAAGTTGTTCTCCTTAACCACCATGGCAATGAAGTTGTTAATAGCGCAAGAATTGAACTCCTAAATGAAAATAATGCATAAAAACTACTTGGCAAAATTTTTGTTGTAAAAATTTATTACCATTGGGTAGATTGCAGTAATATATATACTTATCAAAAAACAGCTGCTAAATCTTCCTATAGCTACAGGCATGTACTGCAAAAATATTGTAGTCAGATATTCCTGTAAAAAGTATAGTATAATGCCACCAATTACAAAAAATAGGGTTTTACCAAGTAATTTACATTTCGGAGCTTCAAAATTTAAAAATCTTCTTTCTAATAACCAACCTAAAAATGCACCCATTGCAAAACCGGCCTTTGGAAAAGATTCATAACGCATCTTGGCAGGATCAACAAGAATTTGACCATTCAAATAATCTATAGGATATTGTTTTAATTCCGTATAAATCATTAATAAAATACACAAAATTGTAATTGTACCAAAAACGATTAAATCACGATTTTTACCTTTTTCAACCCAATTTAGTATTTTGGAAGTCATACATAAGAGAATTATACCTATAATCATTGATACAACAACATCTTGTGGAGTATGAACTCCAAGATAATTTCTTGAAAAAGCAATTAACAAAACTACTGCGATAAGTGAATATCTTGCAATTTTGTTAGACCGAAATTTAATAGCAAGTGCTCCGTAAGTTCCAGTTGCGATTGCAGTATGACCGCTTGGAAAAGAATACCCCGTTGCATATTTCATTGCACTTTCAATAGGATGAATTCTGCTATCCAAAATCCAAGGACGATAAATGCATGCCGAAACTTTTAGAAATTGATTAAATACAACAGCTCCAAAAAAGTTCCAAATCATATATATACCACATTTCTTATTTACCATCCAATAGAAAAAAGCGATGACAAACATTGCAATACAATATTCTCCGAACATTGTTATATGACAAAAAAGCCAATCAAATATCCCGTGAGTATTTTCTCTAAAATTTTGCAAAAGTAATAAATATTCCAGCTGAGGTTTCAAAAAATTTTCCATAAAACAATTTTATTAAGAAAATATATAAAATCAATTTTTTATTCCAAATAGCAAAAAACTTTTTATTGGGATTTAATATAAATATGAAAATTCATAAAATTTACAAACCTACAGATTATTACCCCGACATAATAAATTCGTTTCAACCGTTATTTATAAAAACTCAAAAATATACAAAAGACGTTTTTCAAAAAGAATTTCCTCATGTTACACCGGAAAAAGGAAACATTTTACTCCGATTTGCAAATATACAAGAGGCATTGAATAACCCGTTTGCAAATTCTTATATAAATATTTTGAACACATTTTCCTTAAAAAAATTAGTAAATATTTACCCGATTGCAAAGTTGAGAGATTTTTCCAGTCTAAATAGGTTTTCACCTGAAGAATTAATACAAGTTTTGAAATTAAACAATGAAGATATAACTTTTATAAAACCATTTGCTCGCCAAAAAGGTTATAACAGGATGTTTAATTTTTCCACCGAAAATTTGCTTGAAATAAGTAAATACAATGAGACGGACAAATCCAGATTGATGGATTTGTATAGCACTCGTTTGAATTCAAAAATAGTACGAACATTGGTTAAAGACACAAGTCTTGAGACTCAAGATTTTGCCGGAGCAATTCAAAAATTACAAAATGAATATGCCAAAAACATTGACAATATTAATGTTATAAAGGTTCCAGACAATTATCTTATCCGATTAACAACCAAAAAACCGTTTAAAACTCATACTTTTGCTTACAAAGCCGGCGAAAATGCTATTGCTAAAATGACACCAAAAAGATTTAAAGCAATTGAAAAAATTAATTCGGAAATTGACAAAATAAATGAATTAAATTCACTTGTAAACAAACATAATTATAAAGTCATAAATACAGGAAACGGACGAATTAAGAGCTATCAATTCAATCTGCCACCCAATATAATCCGTAATGAATGGGAAGCCGGAAAACTTGTAAAAGAAGATATTACAAGTCTTTTCACAGATGCTGCCGGAATTATATCTGATGAGGATTTTAGATATTTTGCCAAACAAGAATTTAAACTAACCCCATTTGATAACAAATCTGTTATTACCGCGAGAAAATACAAATTTACCCATGAGCCTTTGAGTACAAATTCTGATTACTACCCCAAAAAAGAAGCAGAAATTCTTAAAGAAGAATTTTCAAAGCTTGATAAAGTAGCATCAGGCAAAAAATTGTTAATATTGGATGGCTTGCCTGGGAGTGGGAAATCAACTGCATTCAAAAATTTTGTTAAAAACGAATCTTTTTACGCAACTGACAATGATGATATAAAAGCGTGTTTTTCGGAATATTATCAAAATGGAATTGGAGCACAAACTGTTCATACAGCTGCACGAACTGTGTATAAACATAAAATTTTACCTAAAGCACTCGAAAATGGGAAAAACATTGTTTATCAAACCTGCGGAGATTACGAATCATTAAACAAATTTTTGCAAAAAGCGCACAAAAAAGGTTACACAATTGATTATGTGAATATAAATACAGATATCCCAAATTCAATTAAACGGGCTATTCATCGTCAAAAAGTTGGTGGAAGATTTATGGATCCATATATCATTCTCGCAATGGCAAGACGAAACCAAAGCGCAAAACAGTATATGGCAAAAATTATCTCTTTTAACCCGTATGTAAATAATTCTTATAACTACAACTCAGGAACTTTAATAAAAGTGGAAGCCGGAATAGAAACAAATTATATTAATTATAGTCAAAGTAAAAATAATTTTGTAGACAAAGTAAAAGAAAAGTTTTTACTATTGAAAAAGTTTTTATAATATAATTCGAATATGGTTACAATAAGTTTTTCTGATGTTATAAAAATAAAAAAAGCTGTAGATGAAAAGTTTGGCGAATATGTTCATTTTCATGACTCTTGTGCCGGACAATATTTTAATCTTGAAAATACAACTCCGAGAATTGTTGAATTTATAAAAGAATTTGTTCAAACACTGGGATATTTTGCAAAATTTGATGATGACGGGTTGATTTTTACACTTACAAAATAATTGTGATATAATCAATCTACAGTGACTTTGAAAGGATTTAATAAAATGAAAACAATAAAACTTACTAAAATGCAAGGTTGTGGGAATGACTTTGTAATAATTGACTACCCTGAATATGAAAAGA
This sequence comes from uncultured Candidatus Melainabacteria bacterium, assembly GCA_934693235.1. GTDB lineage: Bacteria > Cyanobacteriota > Vampirovibrionia > Gastranaerophilales > Gastranaerophilaceae > Stercorousia. The sequence continues at coordinate 49,721 of CAKUUY010000004.1, forward strand.
CCGGCATAAAAATGAATGAACTTGCGAAAAAAGTATGTGATAGAAATTTTGGGATTGGAGCAGATGGTATGATTATTCCAAACCTTAATCCTGAAAATAAAGAGGCTGATATTGCTTGGTATTTCTATAATTCAGATGGTACAACAGCTCAAATGTGCGGAAACGGAATGAGGTGTTTTGCCAAATATGCAATTGATAACAAGCTTGTAAACAAAACAACATTCAGTGTAGAAACTCTTGCTGGAATTATTAAACCAGAACTTCTGGATAATGGATTAATTAAAGTAAATATGGGAAAACCGATTTTGGAAGATAAAAAAATCCCCTTCTGGAATGAAAACGGTAAACATAAACTAACTGCACTTGACAAAGAATTTGAAATCACCCCTGTTTCTATGGGAAATCCGCACTGTGTAATTATTACAGAAGAAAATCCAATGGATTTGGCACAAAACTATGGCCCTACTATTGAAAAACATGAATTTTTCCCTGAAAAAACGAACACAGAGTTTGTAAAAATTAAATCTCGTATGGAAATTGATATGAGGGTTTATGAGCGCGGTTGCGGAATTACTCTTGCATGTGGAACAGGAGCTTGTGCAAGCGTTGTTGCATGTGTTTTAAATAACTTAACAGAAAATAAAGTGAAAGTTAATTTGCTCGGAGGCACCGTATTTGTTGAATGGCAAGGCTCTGCGGATGATACAGAAAAAGATATTTTCTTAATCGGCTCAGCAAATTATAGCTTTTTTGCAGATTATATCTTGTAAAATCCCGTATTTCCATGATATTATAATTTTATACACTAGAATAGGAGAAAATTAAAAATGAAAACTTACGAATTATTAACTATATTCAAACCAAATTTGGATGCAGAAGAAGTAGAAAAAGCTGTAGAAGCTTTGAACAAATCAGTTGTCGAATTCGGCGGAAAAGTTGAATCAACAGACAAAGCTGGCAGAAAAAAATTGGCTTATGAAATCGCTAACTTTAGAGACGGATTTTTTGTTTCTACAGAATTAAGTTTACCTGCTGAAAAAGTTGCTGATTTCAGACGTCAATTGAGATTGAATGATAACATTTTGAGAACTATGTTCTTAGAATCTTCAAAAGTTAGTGCATAGTCGCGAATTTAAGAATTTCCGATAAATTTCGCGGTTTGCATAAAAACTGTATTGATAACTCGACATTGTATTGTTGACAGGAAATGAAAGGCATATAAAATGGCATTTTCAAAAGCAGTAGTTACAGGAACAGTATACAGAGCTCCTGAAAAACGCTTTACACAGAATAATATTGCAGTATCAGGTTTTGTGCTTGATATTGGCGACAAAGAAGAAACTCTTGTTAGAGTTCTTTCACGAAGACAAGCTCAAGACGAACTTGTTTCATCTTTGTCAAAAGGTGATAGGGTTCTTGTTGAAGGCAGACTTCAAGTTGCAGTTGTAAAAACTGATGATGGTGCAGAAAGAAGAATTTACGAAATCGATGCAAACACTGTTGAAAGAATGGGTGAAAGCTCTCCTTCTGCTACAACAAATGAAAAATACGGTACTGAAGAAATCGTTAAATTCGAGTCAGACGACATGTCTAATGAATTGATTAACGAAGACGAGATACCGTTCTAAGAAAGTTACTAGGACACTAATTTTGCAAATAGAAGCTATTTTGCAGAATAACTCAACTGTAACGAACTTAGCGCCTTATCATCTTAGGGACTTAGTAACTTCAATAAAAAATATGTAGTATAACAAATAAAATGGCTAGAAAGGCTGATTAGAAAAATGGCAAGACAAAATAACGATGACAAAAAGAAACGTAAAAATTGTTCACTTTGTGCAGACAAAGTTGAAGCAATTGATTTCAAAGATGCAGCAAAGTTGAGAAGATACTTAACAGAAGCAGGAAAAATTATTCCTCGCCGTATCACAGGCAACTGCGCTAAGCACCAAAGAATGATTGCTAGAGCAGTCAAACGTGCTAGAGAAGCTGCTATTATCGATTACGTTTTTGACTAATAATCGGTATTGTAAATACTACGAAAAAACAACTCGTTATTACTACGGGTTGTTTTTTTATTGCGATTTTAACTATCTGTATAATTAATTATCAATAATTATCTTGTAATAAAAATCTGCCTTAACGCTTTTATTTAACGGTTCTTTTTGCCAAAGTTTCAAGGTAATTACTGCAGGTAAACGTTTAACGTAAAACATTAAATCGTTTTGGAGTGGAGAAATATTATTACATCCCCCCGCATATCGGCAACTACTTCCAAGATGAATATAACTTTTAAATGTTTGAACATTATTTGTCATATTAGAATTTTCCGGGTACATCATAGCAATACCATCTGCTTCCAGTGCATAAACGTAATTATAACCAAAATCAAGTGCGTTTATTCCTGATAACTGTATAGGATAGCCATAGGTTTTACCATTCATTTTTGCTCTATATTCTGTGTAATTACTAGGAACTTTATAAGTTGCAATTATCAAGTTTTCTTTTTTATTGTAATTTAATGAAGTTGGTAAAAAATACCCCAATTCCGTATTGCAAAATTCCGCATTAATGTCATATTCCCAAGGTGACACAACTAAATTAAGTCCTACAAGTGCATTGGGATTATTAATTTGAGTACTTAATCTTGAATCACCCTCAATTTTTTCATGATAATCGCCATTATAGTTTAATTCACTGCATGGCTTTACGTTTAACCAAGGCTTGTTGTCTGCTATATTTCCGAAAACATTTTCATTTGGTTCATAATTTTCTTTTGCGAATAAAGATGTCTGTACATATCTTTTTCTCAAATTATATATATCTCTTTTAGAATAATAGTTGTATGAAGACGTCGGATTTACTCTTAAAGCTTGATATTCGCCAGTATTTGTGTTAGGTAAATTTTGTTGTGCTTTTTTAGTTTGCTCTAAAACATTATAATAACCGGTATTTTTAACAATTTTTTTATCATTCATTCCGAAAATTAATGCAGGACAGTACATAAAAACAAAAATAGAAATAATTATTAATTTTGTTATTATAAGCCATTTTGGAGATAACTTAGTTAATAAATCGGGAGCTTTATCTATTTTATCAATAAAACTGTTTAAAGATTCCACATTTTTATTTTTTGCAAACTTCCCATCCATTTTTTGAAAATCAAAGCAATCCTTAATGCAACTTTGTGCATTTTCCACAGCGCCATCATTTGGATTTGCTTCTATCATTTTTTCAAAATATAAAACCGCTGTTTCATAGTCGCCTTCCCCTTGATAATATATTCCAAGCCATAACAAAGCATCTGCATCATTTGGATACTCTTTAATAATCGCATTTAATTCATTAAAAGCAAACTGCTTATCTTCAGGAGTAAGTTTACTTTTTCCCATAATATCTACGATTTTTTCTAATTTTTCATTTTTTTCTTGTTCATTCATATAATTTAAAACCTTTTATACCTGTTTTCATTCCATTTGTCAGTCAAAAGCATAATATCGAAGATAAAAGATATTAAGAAAAATACAAAAGTCGGATATACTACAAATCCCAATTCTCCAACATCTTTTGCATTAAAAATATCTCTGAAAGAAAACAAAAAGAATATTCCTATTAAGAAAAACAATATTGATAACCATTTACATGTATTTTCTGCCTGAGTTGCAAGAATTTGTTTACAGCCGGTAGTCATATAATCACGAATTTTTTCATCTATATCATTAATTTTGCCAACCCCGGAAAATTTATATGAAAAATCGTGAACAGCTTTTCCACAATCTATAATATTGTATATTTTTCTCATATAACAGGTATTGTTGCTGGTCAAAGAAAAATTTTTGTTATTTAAAACAGTAAAATTCAATGTTATTCTAGAAAGCACCGGATAAGAACCGTTTTTAGTATGTACCATAACAGTTTTAAGATCCATCTCAATTTTGTTTATATCATTGTAACCGCATGCAAAATCATATTGAGGTCTGTTAAAATTAAAATAAACCTTACCTTGTAAAAACTCAACAGATTTAAGATTTAATGCACTTTCAAATTTTTTAGCTTCCTTAACTGTTAAAAAAATTAAAAAGAACAACTCTCCATAACAAGCTACAGGAACAATAATAAAAAGTAGCCAAGCTATAATAATGTCATCAACTGAAAAAGAGTGAAAAGTAGTGCCATACCAACCGCAAAAATCTAAAAAAGATAAACTTCCGGTTGTAGATAAAGAATAACACCATACAGCAAACCCAGTTATCAAAGCACTTAAAATAGCAAATAAAACTATTCCCTTTGCAGACATATATTTCAAATCGTTATTAATTTTCATATAACCAACCTTTTTTGTGATTATAACAAATTTTTCAAAAATTGTAAATAGAGGTGTTTAATATCCTAGTATTCTAATAATTTTTTCCTCCACAAACCTCAAGCACCAATTTCAATGCTTCTTCCGAAAACATAAATTTCATATTTTTTCTCGAATAATTCGGGTTTAGTTCAAATTTTCTTGTAATAATTTTGTCGTTAAACCCACACGCTGCATACATCAATCCCACAGGCTTTTCCTCACTTCCTGTAGGCCCGGCAACTCCTGTTGTGCAAATAACCACATCACTTTTGGTTAGTTGTAAAAGACCTTGAGCCATTTCTCTAGCGCATTCATCACTTACTGCACCATATTTTTTAAGGGTCTCTTCCGAAACATTCAAAATTTTATGTTTTGCTTCATTTGAATATGTTACAAAATTCATTTTTATATATGCAGAACTCCCAGAAACATCTGTCAATCTTGAACTTATTAACCCTCCGGTGCATGATTCGGCTGATGATATTTGTAATGCTTCTCTCAACATTATTTTGGAAATTTTTTCCGGAGTTTTTGATCTTAGACTCAAAATAAACGCTTTTAAATTTAACAATAATTTTTTCATACTTTTAGTTTTGAATAATGAAACAATTTTGTCAATAATCATTTCATGCAATTTAATTTTTGTGTATCATGTTTTTAAGGAGAAAAGCATGCCCACAAAAGAGAAAGAAAATAATTTAGGTCTATTACCCCAAAATATAGAAGCTGAAGAAGCCGTTCTTGGTGCGATTTTAGTCAATCCAAACGTAATCACAAAAGTTGTAGAAATTCTGAAACCGGAAAGTTTTTACAAACCGGCGCACAGACATATTTATGATGCTATGCTTCAATTATTCAATTCAAATGAAAGAATTGATATTGTATCGGTTTCTGATGTATTAAATTTTAATCAAAAACTGGAAACAATTGGTGGACGTGCTTTTGTAAACGATTTATGTTACAAAACAATTACAACTACTAACATTGAATATTATGCAAAAATTATTCAAGAAAAGGCAATTAAAAGAGCACTAATCAACGCCGGTTCTGAAATTGTTTCTTTTGGTTATGATGTAAATCCTATTGACCAATCATTAGATAGTGCCGAAAAACTTATTTTTGATATCGCTTCTAAAAAAGCAACATCAGATTTGGTTCATGTAAAAGATTTGGTATTGAACACTTATGAAAAAATTGAATATCGCTATGAACACAAAGATGAATTAACAGGTGTTCCAACCGATTTTTATGAATTGGATGCTATTTTGAACGGTTTACAAAAATCAGATCTTATAATTCTTGCAGCTCGTCCGGCAATGGGTAAAACAGCGTTTGCCCTAAACATTGCACAAAATGTTGCACTTAAAGCAAAAGTTCCGGTTGCAATATTCTCACTTGAAATGTCAAAGGATCAGCTAATGCAACGTATGTTGTGTTCTGAAGCAGAAATCGACTCTCAAAGGGTTAAAACAGGAAACATGCAGAGTAAAGACTGGGAAAAACTTGCAACTGCAATGAATTCTTTTGCACAAGCTCCAATTTATATTGATGATACGTCGGGATGTACATTAACTGACATTCGTGCAAAATGTCGTAGGCTAAAAATGCAAGAAAAAGATTTGGGCTTAATCTTAATCGACTATTTGCAATTGATGGAAAGCTCCGGAAAAGAAGATCGTATGCAACAAATTTCTGCTATTTCCAGAGGTTTGAAAATTCTTGCAAAAGAACTTGATGTACCGGTTATTGCACTTTCTCAGTTATCTCGTGCTGTTGAATCAAGAACAGATAAACGCCCGATGCTTTCAGACTTGAGAGAATCAGGTTCAATCGAACAGGACGCCGATATTGTAATGTTTATTTATCGTGATGAATATTACAGAAAAGCCGAAGATGGCGAAGAAGAAATAGCAGCAAAAGCTCAATCCAAGGGAGAATCCGAAATCATCATCGCAAAACACAGAAACGGTTCTGTCGGAACAGTTAAACTTCTATTCCAAGGCAATATCACCAAATTTAAAAATCCTATTAAGACTGATGCCTTTTAGATGACTGAAAACTTCTCATAATTCAGATGTTTCATCTACTCATTTTTATAATCATTTGGATATTTATAAATTCCCCTAATGGATACCTATAAGGTACAAGAAATATTTCTAAAAATTTGTAAAATAGAAGTATGTTTACAGAAACAGAAATATTAAAACAATTTGGAAGAAATGTTAAAGCAGAAAGGATTCGTAAAGGCTATTCGCAAGAATCTCTCGCCGAAAAAATCGGGGTAAACAGGGAATTTGTCAGTCGAATTGAAAGAGGGGTTCAAAATATGTCTCTCGCACGAATAAATGCTTTAGCAAATCACTTAGAAACAGATGTAACAAATCTATTGAGATTTTAATTTACTTCATAATAATTTCAGCCATAATCTCAGGAAATTCGTTCATAAGGATATCTGCGAATTTTTCTGTGTCAATTTGTGTAATAACAATTGATAACAAATCATTCGGTAACTCTGTAATCATATTTTGAATATATTCAGGATCAATAACAGACATTGCTTTAACAACTTCCGGTTGCTGTTTCTCACGGTTAATTACTTTTGTATAAGCACTTGCATCAAATAATTGGAACCATTCTTCATGTTCTTTACCCAAAGACAATACCAATTGTTGTTTTTGAGTCGGTTGAAAAGCTTTTAGTGCATCTTGATATTCAAGCGGATTAAGCTGTCCGAATTTTTTTGACAAGTCAATACTATCTTGCCCCTCTTGGGCTTCTCCGGTAATTTGTTCTAAAACTTGTGCAACATATTCTTCCGGAAGAGACTGCATGTGTTTTAAAATCTTGTTTTTATCAATATCATGGCTGGTTAAAAATTTGTCTAATTGTTCTTCCGGCAACAATTGTACTATCTCTTCTTTAGAAAACATTTCAAAAACAGTATTAACCAATTGCTCTGCAGGAAGTTCTTCTAACATCTTCATCAACTTATCTTCTGTGAAGAAATAAAGTCCTTGCAAAAGGTCTGTTTCTTCCATTTCGGGTAAAAAAGTTTGTAACTGTTGAGCAGACATTTCACGTAAAATCATATATTTGTTATTTGTATCTGCAAGATCAAACAATTCCATTACAAGGCTTGTATTGGTTGTTAGTTCTTGAGCCAAAGCTATTGCCTGTTGATTTCCTTGAGCAGCTTCTGCTTCAATAATCTCATCAACAGACATATTTGCATATTTTTCCTCAAAGGTTACTTTGCTAATATGCAAAATGTTTTGCAAATATTCAAGATTTGAATCAATTACTAAACTCATAATACTCCTATAATTACTAAAATATTAGACGGCTTAAGATTTCAAAAACTTTAATTATTGTAACTTTTCGTAATAAAAAAGTTACCAAGTTAAAGGTGGGGAAACGTATTGTCCCCACCTGACACTTTATAAATTTTATTACGGAATAATCATTCTGGATAATTTGCGAAAAATCGCAAAAAGTTTTAATAAGATTCTTCGGGCACTAAATTATCATCGCCTGCAGAATGACTAGCATCTACTAAATACCTATTTTCCACGCCCGAAAGCTGCTCTGTAACCGAATGAGAAGATTACACCATTTCTACCGATGTTTCTAAACATTGCTTGAGCATAACCTGTTGAACGTTCGCCCCAACGCTTTTGGACACCTATACCATATTGAATATATGGTTTTACAGACAATTGAGGTAAGCTTGTTTCAACAGCTGTGAATTTTGTCTTATCCATAATATTCCACATAAAGTCTAAGCCCACGTATGGTTGCCATCCATCTTTAAGATTTCCGATAAATCTCAAACCAGGAGCTAATTGAACAGCATTCAAAGGATCTGAATGAATTTTTAACCCTGCAGCATTTGTATAATTAAATGTATCAACCAAAGAATATGAAGCCATAAAGTGAGGTTGGATTATAAATTTACTATCTAACAATTCCCAGTTGTAACCTGTTTTCAAGGCAGTACCGATTGACCACAAACCAAAGTCTTCAGAGCCGTACATTGTATTTGCATCAACACCTGAAAGCCCTGTTGCAACAGTCCAACCTCCGAACCAGTTACCCCTGTATAATGTGCCTGTCAAGCCAAATGTACCACCATTTTGCCATAAACTGTTTCCATTAAATGTTTGGTGAGAACCATTATAACCAATATACGTACTAAATACACCGTCAAAGCCATTACGGAATTCTTTTATTGCAGTATCACCACCAAAGAATGTTCCATACATTACGTTAGAAACCTTTGGACCATTTTTAAGTCTTACATTTTCAAAAGATGTGTACGGTCTAGCCCACATTCCGGCTCTTTCTTCCGGAATTGCCCCTGAAGAAGTTGCAACAGAACCAAAACCGTCTCCATCGTATGCATATTTGTTATAAGTTTTCAATGCCTGACGTTGTTCACGAGTCATCAACATTGTCAAATCCATATTTGAAAATGCTTGATCATACGCGTTCAATTGATTAAAATATCCGCCTAATTGAGCAGCAACCGGAGCTACCATTACAGCAGGGTTTACGTTGTTATAGTCGCTTGAAGACCCTCTTGTGAATTCAAAACTTCCTTGAGTCGGATCATATGCAACACCATATTTGTAAATCGGAGAATATGCAACCTCTGAAACAGAACTTGTAATGTGAGATTTTAGTGTTTCATCATTTACAAAATTGATAACAGTGCTGTCTTTCGTTGCATCGCTAATAAGGTTAATTCCGCTAACATTAAGATTTGCGCTCCCTGTAACATTATCAGCAGAAATCGTATCCATTTTACTGTTTGCTAAATCTGCATCAACCGCAATATTTGAATTTGCGTTCAATCTTAAATCTTTTAGGGCAATGTTACCAACAGCTCCATTGGCAATAGATAACATACCGCCGTTCATGTTGAGCGTATTTGTGCCGCCTGAAAGATATTCATCCTTTGTAAATCCAACCATACCGCTATTCATGTTGTATGTAACATCTTTAATTTGGTTGTTATGTATAGTTCTTGCGTTTTCGTTAGTCAAAGTAATCGGATCAACAACTCCGTTGAACAAAATTGTCCCGTTACCTTGCATTTTTATTTCATTATTTACATTTGCAGAACGAACTCCGTTATCAATAATAATACTTCTTCCGGTAGAAGTTGTTAAAGTTGCACTTGATTTATTTGCATCACTATCGCCCTCAAAATAAATTGAGTTATCAAGATTTACACCCTCTGTAGCAGAAGTTCCTGCATTTACGCCGGTAATTCTAACATCACTGTTTTTAGCTGAAATGTTAAGATTTCCTTTTCCTCCGACAGTCAAAGCACCTTTTCTATCATCAGATGTTTTAAATCCAACAATGTTTGTGTCCTCAATGTCTAATGTTTGAGCATTTCCAATTTTCAAACCTTTATTATCAGCTCCATTAAGAGTATAACCGTTACCTTTTACAGATAAACTGTTACCGCCCATTTCGCCTGTCCAGCCTTTATCTAAACCTGTACCAGAAATTTCAATATCTTTTGTCGCTGAAAAACTTCTATCATCTTTTAATATAACGTCTTCGCCATTAACTTTATCCGTTTGATTTACCGCAAGAGTAAACCCATCAATCTTTGAAGCAACTCCGTCTTTATTAAGTCTATCTACTTTCAAGTTTTTGTCTTGAACTTTAACAGTGTACAAATAGTCGTTTGTCAAAACATTAAGGTCGTCGTTAGTTACAATAGAAAGATTGCCGAAATTTAGTTGTGACAAATCTGCTGATACTGAATTTTCACTATCATCTTTTAGGTCCGCAATAAGATTTACATCTTTAAGATTTAAAGTACCTGAACCATTTGCAACTGATGCAATATCTGCTATTTGATCATCACGAGATAAATCCATATCTATTTTAACATTACCACCATTAGATGTAAGGTTGTTTAATTTTGCAGTTCCAAGTTTACCATTCATCAAATCAAGTGTTGCACCGTTACCCAAAGTCAAATCAATTCCGTTAATATATTCGTCAACACTTGCCTTAATCGTACTGTTATCTTTTGCATTTACCAATAAATTACCACCATCAGGAGTAATTTCGCTATTCAATACGATTGTACCTGTTGTGTTAATTGTTCCGTTTCCGGCAACTCCGCTGTTGAATACAATTTGTTTTCCGTTTGATGCATTCAAATTTGCGGTAGAGTTATTCAAATAAATATCTCCACCTTTTTCAGCTTTATTATTTGTAAACACGACATCTTGTTTTTGAGCATTAATAGTCAATGTCGGATTATCCGTTGTATTAAAGTTTCCATTTGAATAGTAGATTGCACCACCGTATTTTCCTGCTGTGTTGTTAGCAAAGTCAGTATCTGTAATTTCTACATTTGCAGTCGGAGCTAAAAGAGATGCAGCTACATTATCAGCACCGGCAGAAATTGCACCACCATTTATTCCGGCAGAGTTGTTTGCAAAAGCACCGTTTTTAACTGACAATTTTGTTGATCCGTTTGTTAAAATAGCACCACCACTATAGTTTGTGCTGTTACCTGCAAACGAACTATCTGTAATAGTTGCAGTATCACTTACCAACAAAGCGCCACCGCCAATTGCTGATTGAATAACTTCGACAGCTTCTTTATCGTCATCTTTAACCGTAATATTGTTGCTGTTGTTTGTAAAAGTTGAATTATTGATAGTCAAAGTGCCGTCTGATGTAATCGCACCACCATTTGGAACAGATGAATTTCCAGCTTTTTCGCGATCAATTACAAGTTCTCCCTCAGATTTGTTGGATGAGAAAGTACTTGAATTAATGTTCATAGTTCCGTAGTTTGCAATCGCGCCACCACGTTCAGCAGTGTTACCGGAAAAACTTGAACCTGAAATATTCATTGTTCCGCTGTTATCAATAGCACCGCCATCTTTTGCCGAGTTGTTTGTAAAAGTTGAATTTGCAACATCTAAAAGTCCTGCATTTCCGATTGCGCCACCATTATCAGCTTTGTTGGAATTAAATTTACTTGAATTAACCGCTAATTTGTTAACTGTTTGATTTGCTAAAAGTGCACCACCTGCGGAGTCTTTACCTGTTGCAGAGTTTCCCGTAAATTCGGAGTTTTTAATTTCTTTCAAATTAGCTGTTAACGTGTTTCCCTCTGACGTTACGTCAGATGTAACGATTGCACCACCACCTGATTTTGCAGTATTATTTCTAAATTTACTGCTAATCGAATTGATTACACCTGTGTTTGCAATCGCACCACCAATTCCATCAGATGAGTTGCTTTCAAAATTAGAATTGATTTTCTCAATTGTTCCAACATTTGCAATTGCACCGCCGGAAACATTTTCTCCGGTAGCTTTGTTTGCCGTAAACGAGCCGCCAATTGTTTTAATCGAGCCCAAATTATAAACAGCACCACCTGCTTTAGTAGCACTGTTATTAGAAAAATCAGCACTTAATTTTTCTATCTTTCCGTAAGTATCATTCGTAACAGCTCCGCCGTATTCTGCAGTGTTAGCTTCAAAAGAACTTTCAGAAATATTCAAAACACCTTGACCATCTTTCGTTCCGCCATTAATGATAGCACCACCAATTTGGGCAGTATTACCTTTAAATGATGTTTGCGAAATAGTTGCATTACCGCTATTCATTATTGCGCCACCGCCAAGTCCGGCTTTATTGTTAGTAAAAGAACTGTTTTTTACAGTCAAATCTTTCCCTAAAACATTTTGAATTGCTCCACCTGCACCAAAAACTGTTTTTGTTCCGTCTTCTGCAGAAACTTCGTTATAAGCTTGGTTTCCGTCAAAACTTGAACTATCAATAGCTAATGTTCCATTGTTTGCAATAGCGCCACCGGCAGAATTTGTACCTGTTGATTTGTTGTCTGTGAAAGCACCTTTTCTAATATTTAGAGTTCCATTATTAAAAATTGCACCTCCGGCATTTACGGCAGTATTGCTGTCAAATGTTACAGAATTAGCATCTCCTCCGCGAACTGTCGGGTCGCCGCCAAGTTCCATAGTACCTGCGTTATAAATTGCACCACCAACATTTTTAGCAGAATTACCTTTGAATGTTTGGTTAGAAAGAGTTGAACTTGTTACTGTTCCGTCTTTGTCATTGTATATAGCTCCACCAATGTTTGCAGAGTTATTTGTGAAACTTGCACGTCTTGATATGTTGTATTTACCTTTGTTGTAAACCGCTCCACCTGAAGCTGCAGTGTTTTCACTAAATGTATTTGTTCCGGTAGAGTGTATTGTTCCCTCATTGTAGATTGCACCGCCATTACCCGTTGCTGAATTTTTTGTAAAAGTAGTATTTGTTAAAGAGCTAATTGTATCTTTATTGTATAAAGCACCACCATCGGCTTCCGTTGTATTTTGATCGAAAGTGGCATCTTTAATTTCTTTTACGGTTCCATCATTATATATTGCACCGCCACCAAGTTTTGCAGAGTTTTTGGTAAAAGTTCCGCCTATAGAAGCTATCTCACCATAATTCCACTCAGTACCGGCAACATTGTCATTTTTACCGTTAAAAATTGCGCCACCATAAGCTGTTTCAGCAGTATTTCCTGTAAATGTTCCATTAATAGAACCAATTTTACCCTCATTACCTATAGCTCCACCACTGTACGCAGTGTTGTTTTCAAAAGTACCGTTTATTGCTTCAATGATAGCACTTACAGGAACTTCATTTTTATTTTCGTCTAAATCGTAATCTCCGAAATTATAAATAGCTCCGCCGTAGTCAGCAGAAGTATTTCCTTTGAATGTTGCAGAAATATTTTTTATAGTGCCATCATTGTAAATAGCTCCACCATCACCTAAAGCAGAATTATTTGTATAAACTTCTTTTTCTATATTATAAATAATACCGCCATTATTAAGTCCTCCACCATAATAAGCCTTATTGCCAGTATAAGTATTATTTTGCAAATAATAAATCGTTCCGGTGTTATAAATACCGGCACCAAGCTTATCAGCCTCATTTTGAGCAGTTGTCATATCTATATTTTCATAATTTTGATTGCCCCACGCACTAATTGTGGTAGTATTAACCCATCTATCAGATGCTGAAGATATGTTTGTTGACGCAAGAACAGCAGACACTGCCAACGACAAACCTAATAATTTTCTATTCATAATTCCCTCTTTACAAGTACAGTAATATGTCAATTATAGGTTATCTCTCGAATTATGTCAATTTATTAAGCCTCAATCAATGGATGTATTTTCTTGTCATAACGATATTTCCGTTTTCGTCATAGGCATTTGTTCCAAGCCAGTGAGCAATTAGTCTTCCTTGAGGACTATAGATGAAAGTTTCTTCTTTAGATACACGCAATCCCATATTTACCAGAACCCCTGACACTGTGTATTTATATGATTTGTAAGGAAAATTTAAACCACTTCTTTCTTCCATGTAGGCAAGATTTCCATCTTGATTGTAATACCAAACATGATATTTATCTTCATTATAAAGTACTGCATATGTAGCATCCGAAAAAAAAGCTAAAGTCCTATCTTCTAGGTTTACATTACCTTGAAGCGCATAACTAAGATTTTCTTTATTATTTTTATCTGTAATATTTTGCAAAACCAATTCTGAATTCAGTTTTTGAACAGGTGTACTTAAAAGTTCTTCCCTTGCAGAATTAACATTGTAATCAACTCCTCCGGTCAAAAATGTTTCTGCGCCACATGGAAGAGTAATCAGCATTATTAAAATAACAAAAATTTTTCGCATATATATATTTTTATTGGATATTTTCAATTTGTCAATATTTAATAACTTTTGAAACAAGTTTTGTTTAATACAGATTACAGAGTCAAAATGCCACGATAGCGAAATTGAACAATAACTTGTTAGTGAAACAAACAACAAAAACAGTCATTGTTTGAGCGTTTAGCGAGTTTGACTGTTTTAAGTTGAGCTTACAGGTTATTAGTAAATGTAGCGTGTGGCTGGTTTTGTGAAACTTTTTACACAAAAAGTTCCCGCTGTCCGCGCAGGACATCAATTACAAAATTTCCAAAATATTTTATAATGATATATTTATCTATCATGCTATAATATAATCAGAAAATAATAAAAAGGATTTCAAAAATGGAAAAAGTAATTCAATACGAAACACACGGTACTTGCTGTCGTTTAATGCAAGTAAAAATTAACAACAATGGAACAATTGAAGATGTAGATTTTTTAGGTGGTTGCCCAGGAAACCTTATGGGAATAAAACAAATGGTCAAAGGAATGAAAATTGACGATGTAATTTCAAAATTTTCTGGAATAAAATGTGGTGACAAACCGACAAGTTGCCCTGACCAATTAGCAAAATGTTTGAGTGAAGTTAAAGCAACTCTTAACAAGTAAAATTCAACCTCTTCACAAGTTTTTTGTTTATGCTAGAATAGTTCTTATGATTACAACAGATAAATTAACCGTAAGATTCGGTTCACAAACATTATTCGAAAACGTTAGTATAAAATTTACCCCAGGGAATTGCTACGGAGTTATCGGTGCAAACGGAGCAGGTAAAAGTACTCTTTTGAGAGTCCTTTCAGGAGAAATTGAACCTACTTCAGGCGAAATTCATATCTCTAAAGGTCAACGTATAGCTGTTTTGCGTCAAGATCACTTCGCTTTCGATAATTACAAAGTTATTGACACCGTAATTATGGGGCACAAAAAGCTTTACGATATTATGCAAGAACGTGATGCTTTGTACGCAAAACCTGACTTCAATGACGAAGATGGTATAAAAGTTGCGCACTTGGAAGAAGAATTTGCAGAACTTGACGGTTGGCAAGCAGAAGCTATGGCCGCGTCTTTGCTTTCAGATTTAGGGATTTCTGATGAAATGCACTATGAGCTTATGTCTGAACTTTCAGGCAGTGAAAAAGTTCGTGTATTGTTGGCACAAGCATTGTTCGGAAACCCGGATATTTTACTCTTAGACGAACCTACAAACCACTTGGATTTGAATACCATTGCTTGGTTGGAAGAATTTTTAATTAACTTCCCTAACCTCGTAATCGTAGTTTCTCACGACAGAAAATTTTTAGACAATGTTTGTACGCACATGGCTGACATTGATTACAAAAATATTCAACTTTATACGGGGAATTATTCGT
Organism: uncultured Candidatus Melainabacteria bacterium; assembly: GCA_934693235.1. GTDB lineage: Bacteria > Cyanobacteriota > Vampirovibrionia > Gastranaerophilales > Gastranaerophilaceae > Stercorousia. Next base: position 65,210 of record CAKUUY010000004.1, read on the forward strand.
TCTGGTCACAAGCTAGCCAATTAATCAAAAAACAAAAAGAAGAACAGAATAGAAAAACTGAAGAAAAAATGGAAGAATTGAAAGCATTTATTGCACGTTTCAGTGCAAATGCATCTAAAGCCAAACAAGCTACTTCCAGAAAAAATATGTTAGACAAATTGTCTTTGGAAGAAATCAAACCTTCTTCAAGACAATATCCAAGAATTCGTTTTACTTACAACAAAATTCCGGGGAAAGATGTTTTACAAGTTAAAAACTTGTATAAATCAGTTGAAGGTGAAGTATTAATCAAAAATTTGAGTTTTGAAATTAATCAAGGCGAAAAAGTTGCTTTTATTGCCCGTGATCCGTTTATTATCACAAATCTTTTTGACATCTTGGAAAATAGAGTTAAACCTGACAGTGGCGAAATAAATTGGGGAGTTACGGCAACTCATTCATATTTTCCGAAAGACAACAATTTTTATTTTGAAAATAACAAAACAATTATGGAATGGTTGGCGGATTATTCACCAGATCAGCATGTAAACTTTCTACGTGGATATTTAGGCAGAATGCTATTTTCTGGAGAAGATGCTGACAAAAAAGTTAATGTATTGTCAGGTGGTGAAAAAGTTAGATGTTTGTTTGCCAAAATGATGATTGCGGAGGCAAATGTAATGATTTTTGATGAACCGACAAACCACCTTGATTTGGAAAGTATTACAGCATTGAATAATGCGTTGATTGACTTCCCTGGGACAATTTTATTCACATCTCAGGATTATCAATTAATTCAAACGGTTGCGGACAGAATTATAGAAATTTCTCCAACAGGCTACATCAATATGCGCAACAAATACGATGATTATTTGAAAAACCCTGTTGTTTTGAAAAAGCGCGAAGAATTGTATAGGGTGCTACGCACGTAGCCCTCTGTGACAATATTTGTCCATACCTCATACATTGGTGTATAGTTCATTAGGACGTTAAGACGATAAGGCGCTAAGACGCTAGGTTCTTTTCGTTTAAAGGATTATCAAATATAGTAGCTATATTTGATAATCTACTGTAGGTTGGGTAAACTTTTTCTGGTGCAAAAAATTGCACCCTACAAAACTAAGCGAAACTGTCATTCTGAGGGCGATGATAATTTTATGCCCGAAGAATCTCATTAAAAACTTCTTGCGATTCTTCGCTAATCGCTCAGAATGATGACTAATAGCCTCTACATCTGATACCGACTTTGCATCTTCGCATCTAGGCATCTGTGCATCTAATTCAATCTTAGCTTCCCAGCACCTTAGCTGCTTTCTACAATAACTCTTCAATCGCCAAAACAACATCATTTACTGTTCTAATTTGTTTAAAATTTTCAGGAGAAATTTTCTTTTCTGTAAATTCTTGCAATTTCACCGCCAAATCAACAGCATCAATACTATCAAGCTCCAGATCTTCAAAAAGATTTGCATCAAGTGTTAATTTTTCCGGCGCAACTTCAAAATCATCTATCAAAATTGTTTTTAATTTTTCAAAAATTTCTTCTCGTGAATATCTTTTATCCATTTGCACAAATCCTTATTGAATATTTTTTCTTACAAAATCAGCTATTGTTTTTACAGAATAAAAACGTTTTTTATTTTCTTCTTTGTTGTCGTCTAAATCAACATGATATTTCTTTTTCAAAGCCATACCAAGCTCAAGCGCATCAATACTATCCAAGCCTAAACCGCCATCAAATAAAGCTTCTTCATCATTTATATCATCAATTGTAATATCTTCTAACTCTAAAGACTCAATAATTAGAGTTTTAATTTCATTTTCCAAGCTCATCTTAATCCACCTGTTAATAGTTATAACCGAATTAATGAGTAAAGTCAAACTTGATTTTTTCACAAATTGCATTGCGGAGTTTTATCTCTGACTTTTCATTAAAATCGGACAGTTTTATCGGTTCAAGTTGAGTAATTGTGTATGTTATAACCTTTTCTCCCGCATCATAAATCGGTTCTCCTTTTTGTAAAAACGGATAATCACAATTAATTTTTACAGGCAAAATATCAGCCCCCGACGCAATTTGAACAGCTGCAGAACCTTTGTGAATTCTAAGTTCATCTCCCTCAACAGTTCTTGTTCCGGTTGGGAAAATAATTATATTATATCCGTCGTTTAAAGCTTCTTTGCAAATTTGTTTAAACTCGTCAAGCTCAACATTGTTCGGAATATAAACGTTTTTAATTATATTTTTCAAAAATATATTGTCTAAAAGTTCTTTTTTAGCGATACACAAAGAATTGTCATAAATTCCGATTAGAATTAAAATGTCAATAAATGTAGGATGAGTTGCAACAATAATTTTCCCCCTAACAGGCTTTACACCAACTTTTTCAACTTTAATTAAGCCTAAAATCACAAAAAATTGCGTATAAACATACCAAAGTTTGTGAATAATATGTGAAAAAACTTCTCGTTTTTTGTTTCCGCGCAAATAGATTCCACCAATCGGCAAAAACAAAAAACTCAACAATAATGAGCCAATACCAAAAATCGCAAATACCATACATACAAGAAAACCGCGGATAAATTTAATCATTTAAACGCTCCATAATGTACAATGGACAAACAAATTTTCCACCACTAATAAATTCATTGAAATCATTAGACGGGAGATTTTCTGAATTCTCCCTTATGACAACCTTTTCACCCTCTTCAAAGTCAATTAAAATCGAAATACTTTCAAACCTGTCAACAGATTCAGCATAGCAAAAAAGAGTTTTTTCTCCATTCATAACCGCATCTAAAAGACCGACAGAAAAAGAATTTTCACCCCCTGCAACTGAATTATATGAAGAATGAATGTTTTTCAAAAGAGAAAAAAGTCCGATTGTCGAATTATGTACAGAAAAACTAAATCCCGTCGGCGAAACTTCATTGTCCTCGTGTTCTTGCTTAATCAGTTTTACAACCCGTTCCAATTCTCCATAACGAGAGGCATAAACAAGTTTTATATCATCAGACTTTTCACCATAACAATCAAGCATTGTGCTCATTGCAATTTTACCTACAGGTGAAAGTTTTCTTCTCATATTCATAGGAATGTCCGACAAATCAAGGTTTTCACCGGTAGAACAGGAAATTTTTTTAATACGAAATTCAAACTTATTCATGGTAACATATTAACATGAATGAGATTTTTATCACAGATGCAAGTGCTGTTTTCGCAGAAAAATTAACTCTTGATGAAACAATTATCAAGGGAGATAAATTCTATTTTGGCAAGCTGGAAAAAGATTTTGAACCTATTAACGATAAACGTTATGACTTACGCTGTAACAGAATTCTAAAATATCTTGTTGACAAATTAAATTTGTCCGGATTTGAAAAAAACGAAATTGGAATTGTAATTGGAACAACAAACTCCGGAATTGAAGAATTTGAAACTACTGAAAACAAACTCCACGCAGAACTCGGAAACCCTGCAGAATTTCTCAAATGGTATTTAGGTACAACAAATTATACAACTTGCGTTTCGACAGCTTGTACGTCGGGAGCAAAAGCTTTTTCAACAGCACGAAAGCTTTTACAAAACGGAGTTTGTAGAGCCGTAATCGCAGGCGGAGTAGATACACTTGCATCAATGCCGTCTTATGGATTTCACGCACTGGAAGTGCTTTCGCATGAAAAAACAAACCCGTTTTCTAAAAATCGTAATGGAATAAGTTTAGGCGAAGGCGGAGCATTGTTTTTACTTGCTTTGGAATCAGATGGATGTTTGGCATACATGCCCAACAACTCTTCCCTTGGAGAGGTGAATTTCACGACTCACCAAAACAACTCCAAAGAAACAGACCCAGCCTCTAAACATCTAGACATCTGTGCACCTTGTCACCAAAACAATAATACAATCAACCAAGTTGCCATTCTCGGTATCGGTGAAACCTCTGATGCATATCATGCAGCAACTCCCGACCCTAATGGCACTCAAGCCGTAAAAGCTATTCAAAAAGCTCTTAATGATGCTAATTTAAACCCGGAAGACATTGATTATATAAATCTACATGGCACAGGAACAATTTCTAATGACTTGATGGAAGCGAATGTAATTTACAAAGTTTTTGGTGATAAAATTCCAACAAGTTCAACAAAACCGCTAACAGGACATTGTTTAGGTGCGGCAGCTTCCATTGAAGCTTTTATATGTTACCAGATTTTGAAAGGTGAAAGAAATTTACCTATTCATCAATTTGACGGCGAATATGATGAAACTTTACCAAAAATCAACCTTGTAAACGAAAAAACTCCACAAAAAGATATAAAAACATGTATGAGCACATCATTTGGTTTTGGCGGAACAAATGCAGCAGTGATTTTAGCAACAAAATATAATTTAGATGCACAGAAACCTAGCTGCTTAGCTGCTACCTGCTTACCACACTCCACTCCGATGGTACTGATTGATGAAGTTCTTGATGTTGACATGGAAAAACAAATTGTCAAAACTTCCGTAAAAATACATGAAGATAAAATATTTTTTGACAAAGAAATAAATGGAATTTCTCCTCTTGTCGGAATTGAATTTATGGCACAAACTATCGGTTGCTATGCGTACTTTAAGGGCGGTAAAACAATACCTAAAGTCGGCTTTTTGCTCGGCACAAGGCAATACGAAAATTTACTTGAAAAATTTGAAAACGGTAAAACATACATTATGACTGCTCAAGAAATCTATGGCGATAATGAACTTGTTTCATTTGAGTGTTTAATTTATAATGAAAATGAAGATACCAATCTTGAAAACTATGTTGCAAAAGCAACAATCAACGCATTTCAACCTAAAGATGTTGAGAAATATATAAAGGAATTAGAATAGTGAGCGAAAGAAAAAAAGTTTTAGTAACAGGTTCCAGTCGCGGAATAGGCAGAGAAATTGCACTTTATCTTGCAAAAAACGGCTTTGATATTGATGTTCACTACGCGCATAACCAAGAAAAAGCACAGGAAGTTGCTTACGAAATAAAAAAACTTGGAGTAAATGCTGAAATTTTAAAATTCAACATTAAAAATCGAGAAGAATGCACAAAAACCCTTTCTGATAAGTTATATTACGGTATTGTTTTGAATGCCGGAATTGCTCGAGATAACGTATTTCCTCTACTTGAGGGCGATGAATGGGATGACGTCATTCAAACAAATTTGACAGGATTTTATAATGTATTGAAACCTCTTGTTATGCCAATGATTTCAAACAGAATTAAGGGAAGAATTATTACAATGTCTTCTGTTTCAGCACTTTCAGGCAATCGAGGCCAAATAAATTATTCCGCATCAAAGGCAGGAATTATCGGAGCAACTCGCTCACTTGCTCTTGAACTTGCAAAACGTGGAATTACAGTAAACTGTATCGCTCCAGGGGTTATAGAAACCGACATGATTAAAGATGTTCCTGTGGATGAAGTCAAAAAACTTATCCCAATGAAACGTCTCGGACAAGCCAAAGAAGTTGCAAGTCTCGCAAATTATTTAATGAGTGAAGAAGCATCTTATATTACAGGGCAAGTAATTTCCGTAAATGGAGGTCTTTACTTATGAGGCGAGTAGTTGTAACAGGAATGGCACTTGCAAGCCCTTTGGGCTGCGATATTGAAACAGCATTTTTAGGCTTGCAAAAACTTGAAAACTGTGTAGAATATGATACCAAATTAGACCAATATAAGAGGTTAAACACAAGACTTTCAGCTTACGTAAAGGGTTTTGAAATTCCACCGACCTATAACAGAAAGGCTCTTAGAACAATGGGACCTGTCTCAATTATGGCGGTTAGAACAGCAGAACTTGCCCTTGAAGATGCCGGGCTTTTGGGAGATGAAATTATTACAAATGGCGAAACTGGTGTAAGTTACGGGTCTTCTGCCGGTTCTTTAGATGCTATTATTGATTTTTACGGAATGCAAGTTGACAAAGAAGTTAAAGGCTTGAATTCAGGTTCTTATGTAAAAATGATGGCTCAAACTACCGCTGTAAATATTTCGCTTTATTTTAAAACAATTGGAAGATTAATACCAACATCGACTGCCTGCACATCAGGTTCTATGGGAATAGGATACGCATATGAAGCAATCAAAAACGGATATGAAACAGTTATGATTGCGGGTGGCGGAGACGAAATGCACCCGACGGAGATTGCCATTTTCGATACTCTTTATGCAACAAGTTTAAAAAACGATACACCAAAACTTTCCCCATCACCATTTGACAAAAATCGTGATGGACTTGTTCTGGGCGAAGGTGCCGGAACATTGATTTTAGAAGAATATGAACACGCAAAAGCTCGTGGAGCTAAAATTTATGCAGAAGTTGTAGGATTTGGAACAAGTACAGACGGCACGCATATTACAAATCCGAACAGAAAAACTATGGGTAGAGCTCTTGATTTGGCCTTAAAATGCGCAAATCTTTCTCCTGACGAAATCGGATACATAAATGCACATGGAACAGCAACAATCCAAGGTGATATTGCAGAAACCAATGCAACAGAAGAAATTTTTAAGCGCAAAGTTCCAACAAGTTCAACAAAAAGCTATACCGGACATACACTTGGTGCCTGTGGGGCTATTGAAGCAATTTTAAGCATTGAAATGATGAACAGAGGTTGGTTCCATCCAACATTAAACTTGACAGAAATTGATCCGGAATGCGGGAATCTTGATTATATTCAAGGACAAGGGCGAGAAATCAAAACAAATTATATTATGTCAAACAACTTTGCTTTCGGTGGAATAAATACGTCGTTGGTGTTTAAAAGGTTCTTTGATTAAAGAGAATAAGAAAATAGGTGAATAAGTGAATAAGTTCATTTCAGGTGCTATCGCACAAAAAAATAAATTCAACCTAAAAATTTTAAAACCAATAATCCCATTTATCGGAACAATATGCGTTGTTTTGTTGTTTCATTTTAGCAAAATTTATGCATTAAAATTTTATCCGGTTATTGTAAATACTTTTATTTTTTGTGTATTTTTTTCATCTATATTTTGTGAAGAAACAATTATCCAAAAAATTGCAAAAAAGATGGATGGACAATTAACAGATTTTTCCAGAAATTACACTCGAAAACTCACATACATTTGGTGCATATTTTTATTCATAAACCTTTCAATTTCAGTAGCAACAGTATTCATGCCTGTCAAAATTTGGGAACTTTACAATGCTTGCATTTCATATATTGCACTCGGAATAATGTTCGGGGTAGAATATATAGTACGAATTATTTTGAGAACGAAACATGACAGAAAATAACAAACAATTTGTCTTTCACACATCCGGTTCAACAGGAGAACCCAAAACTATTATTAAAAGCGAGAAGTGCTTGCTTGCCGAAAGTTTGGATTTGGCAAAGTTTTTCAAATTTTCTCCTGATACAATTTTTGTATCTACAGTGAGTGATGAATATATGTATGGAACAACTTTTACGTTAATGCTCCCTAAAGCATTAAGTTGTAAAGTTGACACAGAAAGAATTGTGTATCCGGAAGATATAAAAAATTATGAAAAATTTGTTTTTGTTTCAACTCCGTCATTTTTAGAAAAACTAGCAAAATACAATTATACATTCAAACATAAACCTGAAATGATTATTTCAGCTGGCGCAAAACTAAATGACAGTATTTTCGAATATCTGGAAAAAATCTCAAAAGGCGTAACAGAAATCTACGGTAGCACAGAAGCGGGAATTATTGCATACAGACAAAAACATAATGCAAAACTACAATTTTTTGACAATGTAAAATTCGCAACTAATACAATTTCTTCACCATATTTTGATGAACCGGAACTTGAACTGAACGACGAATTAGAGCTTTTTGATGATGGTTTTGTTGTAAAAGGGCGCAATGACAGAATTGTAAAAATTCAAGAAAAACGAATTTCTTTAGATAAAATAGAAAAAATTCTAAACCAAAGTGATTTGATTGAAAATTCGTACTGCCTTAAGCTCAATGACAAGCTTTGTGCGGCAATAGTACTGAGTAACAAAGGTAGAAATTTACTTGAAAGTAGTGGAAAATTGGAATTGATAAAAACAATAAAAAAAACCAGCTATCTCAATTTGATTTCACCTAAAAAATGGCGATTTTTAACCAATCTACCGTTAAACGAACGCGGAAAAATTGACAGTATAAGAATTAGAGAATGGTTTAACACAAATGTAACTTATCCTAATATCGTTAGTTTAAAAAACAATGGACAAAACGCCGAAATCTCTTTAATTTTTTCCAAAAACAGTAACTTTTTCAAAGGGCATTTTCCTGATTTTCCAATTCTTCCGGGGGTTGTGCAACTGTTTTTTGCAAAAGAATTTGCTCGAGATATTTTCAACTTAAATTTTGTTCCGCAAAAAGTTAAAAAAGTAAAATTTTCATCAATAATTAAGCCAGAAATGAAAATTAATCTCGTCTTAACAAGAAACGAAACATCAATTGAATACAAATATGCAGACGGAGAAAAAACTTTTTCTTCCGGAACTTTTGTTTTATAATGAGGTTATGATGGCAGTATGTGAAACTTTTATAAATGTTCAATTTTTTGACCTTGATCCGATGAATGTAGTTTGGCATGGAAATTATATCAAATACCTTGAAACGGCCAGATGTAATCTACTTTCCAAAATCGGTTATACTTATGACGATATGAAGGCTGATGGTTTTGCTTATCCTGTAGCCAAAATGGATTTAAAATTTATAAAACCTGCAACTTTTATGCAAAAATTGAAAATTGTGACAACAATTATAGAACTTGAACCGTCCTTGAATATCAAATACGATATTTTTGATGTTGAAACAGGTGAAAAAATTTTTACTGCAAAAAGTATGCAGATTTGTGTAGACATAAAAACAATGGAAAGTGTTTACGCAGCACCGAAAAAATTTGTTGAAAGGTTAAAAAATTATGCGTAAATTTTGGATTTTTTTGTTAATAATTTTTTGCGGGACGAGTGTTTGTTTTGCATCAGATGATATTTTTAACCATCCATCAACAAGCAAAGCTATTTCCGGTCAAATGCCGAAATTAAAAGATGTTTCCTGTAAATTTACTCAAGAAAAATATATTGGCTCTGTCATTTTGAAATCAGGCGGAAATTTTCAGTTCACAAAAAACAAAGGAGCAATTTTTGAGACTCTATATCCGATAAAATCAACTGTTTCGTACACTTCTGCACAAAATAAGCAAATGAATGACGTGATAATTGCAATTTCAAACAAAAATTATTCTTATTTGGACAAGAACTTTTCACTTTTTTATAAGAAAGAAAATAATAATTGGACAATTGGTTTAAAACCCAAAAAAGGCTCTGTAACAGCTTCCCAATTGCATGATATAATTATTAAAGGAAATACCGATATCAACAATATTAAAATCGACACAATCAAAAACGGAACTACGGATATTCATTTTAAATGCAGAACAAGTTAGTAAAAATACTTAGAATACTTTTTGTACTAATTCTTGTTACCCTTGGGGTACTGGTTTCATTCAAACCTGCACATACTGAAACTAATATTCTAAAAGCAATTTTTTCACCCAAAAGCGATAATTTGCTTGTTGATTTAAGCAGTAGATTTTCCGCCAAAATAAATGTAATAGTTGAAAGTAATAATTTTGAAAAAGCAGAAGAAACATCAAGAATCTTTTACTCAAAAATTGATCAAAGCAAAATACAATCCTCAAACATAAATATCTCAGAAATTATTGAAAATTACGAAAAATATCACAATAACCTACTTTCAACTCAAATGCGTAATTTTTTGATAAATAAACAATATGATAAAGTCGAAAAAAACGCATATGAAACATTATACAATCCGATTATTCCACCTATCGGTTCAATAGAGGATGATCCGTTTTTGTTGTTGACAGACTTTGTAATGAATTTGAATGGAAACTCTCAATCTCCAACCAATTTTACACCAATTCAGTTAAATGAAAAGTATTATAGCCTAATTATGCTTGATGTTGATAAGGAACTTGCTCTTTCACCAACTATTTTAAATAAAGAAGTAAAAAAACTCATTGGTTTACAAAAAGAATTTACGAAAGATGGAACAAAAGTTTACTTGACAGGTGCTCCAATACACTCATATTTTGCAAGCAGTCATTCGATTTTCGAAATAAATTTGATTTGTATACTATCAACATTATTTGTAATCGGGCTCGTGTTTTGGTATTTTGGTTCATTGTTACCACTAATCCCAATCGGAATAAGCATCGGACTCGGAATTTATGCTGGATATTGTGTAACTGCATTGATTTTTAGAAACATTCATATTCTAACATTTGTTTTTTCAACAACACTAATCGGGGTTTGCGTAGATTATTCTTTGCACTATTTTGTTGCACTAAAAGATGGCAAAACAGGGCAGGAAGTAATAAAAGATATCTTAAAAAGCCTTACAGTGAGTTTAATTACAACAGTTAGTGCATTTTTAATTTTGTTATTTGCAGATTTTATTTTACTAAAACAGATTTCTGTTTTCACAATTACAGGATTGGTAACAGTTTATGGAATTGTAGTGTTGGGGTATCCGTTGTTAGAGGCGACTGGGCAGTTGTTAGTTACAGATAAAGAAGCAAGGCAAAGTTCCTCTCTCCTAGGGAGAGAGTTAGAGAGAGGGGTTAAACTTGATAAATATAACTCAAAAACACCCCTCTCCCGCATTTCCAATGCTCACGAATGTTCACAAAGAACTGCGACCTCTTCTCTTGGAGAGGTGAGTTCCACTATTAACCAAAACAACTCCCATGAAACAAACCATACCTCTAAGCCTATATACATCAAATCACGTTTAGCTGCTCAACTACTTATCTGCTTAACCGCCATTTTCCTCATTATCGGGTTATTTCATATTCATTTTGACGACAATATCAAAAACATGTACACTCCGCCAAAAACTTTGCTCAATGCAGAAAAACTTTTTGCTGAAATTTCCGGATCTAACAGCGATACATCAATTTTTATTATAAAAGGCAATAATATTGAAGATATTTTGCAAAAAGAAGAAGAAATTGCAGACAAACTCAACAACACAGAATATCAAGCTTTGAGCAAATTTGTTCCGTCTGAAAAACGTCAAAAAACCAATCAATCTTTAAGAAAAGAATTATATAAAACAAAGCTCAACGATTATGCAATATTTTTGCCTGCGCAAAAACGTTCACAATTAATTAGCCAAAATTATGGAGACAATTTTTTGAGCGCAAACAGCGATTTTGAATTTATAAAAAAGAATTTCTTAATCAACAAAAATACATCTATAATGATTATTTCAAACTATAATGGAGAAAAAATTAATGGCATAAAGATTATTAATTTCCAAAAAGACATTTCTGCTCAAATCAGACATTGCAGAAGAGTTTGTTTAGGGCTGTTAGCACCGATTTTCGGACTTTTATATTTATTGCTTGCAAAAATTTATGATAAAAAATCAGGCTTAAAAATTCTTTTACCATCCATTTGCGCGGTTGTTTTTGTATTTGGAACTTTGACCTTGTTCGGCTGTTCTATCAATCTTTTCCATCTTTTAGCAATCTTTTTAATAATAGGTTTTGGTCTTGATTATTCGGTATTCAGATTTACAAACCCAGAAAAAGCTGGAGATTCTGTATTTTTGTCTTGCATTACAACCGTGTTTTCTTTTGCACTTCTGGCCTTTGCAGGATTTAAACTAATAAGTTCTCTCGGAACAGTTCTTGCACTAGGACTTTTGAGTTCATACATTTTTAGTTTAAAATTAATAAAGACAAACACAAAAAAGGATAAAAAATGAAATATAGACGAATAAAAAGGCACGTATCTCCGCATATTAAAGCGCTTGCAGACGCTCAAAAAATTGCTTTCGCACCACTAACTTTTCAAGCAGTCAATGCGATGTTAAATTTTGGAATTTTGGAATTCATAGACGAAAATCCATCAACTATTGATGAGATTATGGAACATTGCAAAACCTCAAAATATACAACAGAAACACTTTTGGAGGTTGCTTGTGCTTGTGGAGTTGCAATCAAAACCGGAGAAAAATATTGTACAAGCCTTGTCGGAAGTACATTTTTGCAAAACGAAATGACAAAAGTTAATTTCAATTTTGTAAACGATGTTTGTTTTCTTGGGTCATCAGAACTTACAAATTCATTTGAAAAAGCGGAACCTTTGGGTCTGAAAAAATTCATCGGCGATTATGAAACAATTTATCACGCACTCCATCTTTTGCCTGAAACTATGAAAAAAAGTTGGTTTGAGTTTGATCATTTTTATTCTGACCAATGTTTTGAAGAAGTTTTAAAAATAATTTGTGCCAATTCACCTGCTCAAATCTTTGACATTGGCGGAAATACAGGAAAATTTGAACAAGCTTGCCTTGATTTTGACAAAAATTGTCAGGTTAATATGATTGATTTACCTGAAAATATTGAAGAAGCTAAAAAACATCTCAAAAACAACAGATTAAATTTCTTTGGCATAAATGTTTTGAAAGATAAATTACCAAAACTTTCAGGAGCTGTTTTTATGAGTCAATTTTTGGATTGTTTTTCGGAAGAACAAGTTATTTCAATTCTGGCAAATATTAAAAATTCAATGCAAAAAGGCACAAAAATCTTTATTCTAGAGCCATTTACCGACAGACAACTTTTTGATGGGGCGACATATTCACTTGTTCATATTTCACTTTATTTCACTTGTATGGCAAACGGAAACAGCAAAATGTATTCGGAAAAACGCATGATTGAAATGGCTGAAAAAGCCGGTTTAAAAATTCATAAAAAGCACGAAAATATTGGAGTTCACGACTACACACTTTTGGAACTTTGCTAGGGTAAAAAATGGGCGAAAATAATAGTAAAAAATGGTTTGAAATGAAAGAACAAGCAGCAGGCAAAAAACGACTGTTGTTGCTTTGGTATATCTATAAATTTGTCGGGAAAAAACCGGTAAAATTTATCGTTTTTTTTGTGACACTTTTTGCTTTTTGGGGAGCTCCTGATGTTAGAAAATATTCACAAAAATACTTGAAAGTCGCAACCGGAAACAGCTCGCTTATTCAAGCTTTTAGACATTTTTTAAATTACTCCTACGGGCTTGTCGACAATATGGAAATGTTTACGGATAACTTTCCATTCAAAGATATTTCTTTTGCTGATGAAAATATGAAAAAAAAGCTTTATGATGACCTTTTAAAGAAAAACGGACTATATTTCTTATGCTCACACCTTGGAAACATCAACGCTATGCGTACATTTTTTCGTTCCGGTGAGGTCATTGATGATATTAAGGTAAATTTGTTTTTAGAAGCTAATCAATGTCAAACATTTAAAAACTTTATCAATTCAATCTCTTCGGAAAACCCAATTACAGCTTATCCTGTAGAAAATATCGATGTCACAACTTCAATTGAAATAAAAGAAAAATTAGATAATGGCGAAATCTTATTTATTGCAGGTGACAGAGTTTCTGCGCACAACGAAAAAGCCATGTTCGTCTCGGATTTTTTAGGCAAAAAAATGGAATTTCCGATTGGGGCATTCCGCTTTGCTCTAATTCTAGGAACACCAATTTATTTTATAGCTTGCACTTTAGAGAAAGGTGAAAAATACAAAATTCACCTAAAAAAATTTGAATTTTCAGGAACACGAAAAGAAAGATTACAAGCTCTGGAAACAGAGTATGTTGAATTTTTAGAAAACTTAACTAAAAAATATCCACTACAATTTTACCATTTTTATGACTTGTTTTTAGACTAAAAGTTTTGCTTTATACTTTCAATTTTAACTTTCTTATTATATAAATTATCAATTAACCTTGCAATATCATCTCGTTTTGATTCAGAGTAAGATGTTTTTATATTTTCATAAATCTTTGATACGGCTTTTTGAGATTTTAACGGTCTAACTGTTTTTGAAGCCATAACAGCAGCACATGGCTTTTGAACGTTCAAACTTTTGTTATTCACCCAACTCGTAACTTTTTCTGTTACAGGGTCAATTTTTTTTATTATGCTAATCGTTTTGCCATCACGTTTGAATATTGAAATTTTTATAATTTTACCTGTATCAAGATCATATTCTTGAATTGAAGAAATTTTATTTTCGTCTTTAATATTAAAATTAGTAGTTCTGATTTTCTTTCCGGTTTCCAAATCGTATTCATCAACAGATTTATAGAGCACATAATTAATTGTTCTGATTTTTTGACCTGAATATTTGTCATACTCATCAATAGAACGAACTTTTTTATCGTCAAAATAATCAAAATGAGTTGTTTTTAATCTTAAGCCGGTGACAACATCCACCTCTATAATTCTATCAATTGTTTTCCCGTTTTTGCGGTAAACAATTTCTTCTCGAGTTTCTGTTTCTGGTTCATTGTATAACAATTTTAAATGAGATTTAGTTGATTGTTCCGGAAAAGCATTATGGATTGCATTCAATAATGTCATAAAATTTCTCCTACATATATAATACATGATAAAATATTTTTTGCTATTTTATGTAAAGTATTATACATAATTAATTTGCATAAAATATTAGCCACCATGGCACAATAACATTATTTCATTTTTTGCAAAAGTTTCAAGAAAGTCTTATAATCCGTTCCCCAACCAGCCATGGCATCCAAAACAGGAGCTAAACTGTAACCGACGTCCGTCAAAGTATATTCAACCCTTGGAGGCTTTTCGGCGAACTCTTCACGTATTACAAGCCCATCTTCTTCCATTTTTCTCAAACTATGCGCAAGAACTTTTTGCGAAATCCCGCTGCAAACTTTTTTAAGCTCCCCAAAACGCTTTGTTCCAGTCAACAAATCTCTTATAATAAGTATTCGCCATTTTTCACCAATCAAACGCAATGTAGTTTCTACAGGACATTTCGGAAGTTCTTTTAAATCCATAATTCCTCTACTTCTCTTCACAAAGAAAGTATAACATAAAATATTGATTAGTTAGTATTTATGCTATAATGTTTTTAAGGAGATTTTTATGAAAGAAAAAGCGATAGAATATTTTAAAAATGGTCACTCATGCTCAGAAAGTATTATAAAAGCTGCATCAGAAGCAGGTTTATGTCCTAAAGAATTGTTATCGGTTGCAACAGCATTTTCCGGCGGAATGTCCTCAGGATGTGTATGCGGAACTCTTGCAGCAGCTCAAATCATCAATGGTTACAACTTTGGACGTGAAAATTCTAAAGGAAATGAAACAATTGCACGCCAAAACGCAGCTTATCTTGTAGAAGAATTTAAAAAACGTAACAAAGTAACTTGTTGTCGTATACTTTCTGCCGGTTTGCAAGGAATAGACAAAAAAGAACATTGCTCAAAATATGTAGCTGATGTTTGTGAGATTTTGGAAGGAATTATGAGTGTCCATGCTTAATCTTCTTGCTATTTTTTTAGGCGGTGGAATTGGTGCTGTTTCAAGGTATTTAATTAGTTTGAATTTAGCAAAAAACTTTGAAATCAATCTTCCCGTCTCAACATTTTTGGTAAATGTAATCGGAAGTTTTATTATTGGATTTTTATATATTTTATTCATTGAAAAAGCTGATATTACACCTGCCGTAAAACTTGCACTTACGGTAGGTTTTTGTGGTGGATTGACAACTTTTAGCACATTTTCATTGGAACTTTTTGAAATGATTGGAAATCATCAGTTTTTTCACGCTTTTTCGTATATAATTTTAAGTGTGATAATATGTATAATAATGACAGCAATAGGAGCTTATTTTGCAAAACTTGTTTAAATTTGATAAAATGAATTTCATTACAGCCGGAATGCCTTTGAGAACAGGAAAAGGCTCATATACTAAGGCTTTTGACATACTAAAAGAGATGAATCTTGATGGAATGGAACTAGAATTTGTCCATGGTGTTCGAATGAACGACACAAACAGAGATTTCGTGAAAAATATGTCTAAAGACTTTGTAATCACAGCTCATGGACCTTTTTACATCAATTTGAATTCTCAAGAAGAAGAAAAAATTGACGCAAGTTTGCAACGTATTATTGACACAGCAGCTGTTGCCTCAGAAGCCGGAGCTTTTAGCATAACCTATCACGCAGCATTTTATATGGGCAAAGATAAAGAAACCGTTTACAACCAAGTTAAGACCCAAACAAAACGCATAATAGAAATCCTTGAAAACGAAAATATAAACGTTTGGATTAGACCGGAAACTACAGGGAAAGCTACGCAGTGGGGCGATATTGATGAAATAATAAGGCTTTCAAAAGAATTTGAACAAGTTTTACCTTGCGTAGATTTTTCACATCTTCACGCAAGAAGCGCAGGCAAATACAACACTTACGATGAATTTTCAAAAATCCTTGAAAAAATGGGAACAGAAATTGGTCAGTATGCCTTAGAAAATTTCCATGGCCACCTTGCAGGAATCGAATACACTGCAAAAGGTGAAAAACAACATCTTAACCTAGAAAATTCAGACATGAATTACAAAGATTTGTTGAAAGCAATGAAAGAATTCGACGTAAAAGGAGCTTTAGTGTGCGAAAGCCCTAATATTGAAGATGACTGCAAGCTGATAAAAGATTATTACAACAGTTTATAGATTAGTTATTTTTGTATAAATCTTTTATTTCGTTTTTGATATTTTTTTTAACAAAATCAGTTAACTTCAACATATTCTCAAATATTTTCTGAGAAACAATATGTTCCATTTTGCATGCAATTTCAGTTGCTTCAGACTTTTCCGCCCCAAGAACTTCTACAAAAAAAGAAGTAAGATTTTCATGTTTTGCCAAAATATTTTTTGCAACCTTCTCCCCCTCAGATGTCAATGTAATAGGAGAATAAGGAGCATAGTTAATTAATTTTTGCTCAAGCAAAAGTTTCAATGCACCTGTAACAGAGGCTTTTTTGACATTCAATTTGTTCGCGATTTCCGTAACTTTTGCTTGCCCACTTTTCAAAACCTGAATATAAATTTCTTCAATGTAATCTTCTAAACTTACAGATAGTTTTTCCACTACATTCTCCCAATAACTTCAAGTAGCTCAAAAGGTTCATCAATAATGAATTCTGCGCCTGCTAAATCTTTTTTATTTCGAAAACCCCAAGTTACACCGATACAAGGTAAACCTGAATTTTTTGCCGTTGCAACATCAACATCAGAATCTCCGACATAAACAGTAGAACTTTTTTCCGCATTCAAATTTTTCATAGCCTTAAAAACGCCATCCGGAGCCGGTTTTTTCGGAACATCATCAGCTTGACCAATCGCAATATCAATCAAATTTTCAAAATACAATTTACACAAATTTTTTACGGCAGAATCGAATTTGTTAGACACCACACCGATTTTCAACCCTTTATCTCTTAATTTTTCTAGTATCTCTTTGATACTATTATAGGGTTTCGTATGGTTATACATATTTTTTGAATAATTTTCTTTAAATATTGCAAGACATTTTTCAACAATCCGACTATCACAATTCTCAGGAACTGCCCGCTCAATCAAAACTTTTACGCCGTTTCCGACAAACCTTCTCACTTCTTCAATTGTCCTTGTAGAAAAACCAAATTGTAACAAAGCAAAATTAGTACTATTTTTCAGGTCTTCCAATGTGTTTAATAATGTTCCGTCTAAATCAAAAATTACGGTTTTTATCATAAATCTGTTTCTCTTTTGTTTTTAAAATTTAAAATATAATCAAAAATCTTTTCATTATACCTGTTATCTACTGCACTAAATGGCAAAACTACACCACCAAACTGTTTTTCGACATTTTTGATGACATTCAACGTCTTTGATTTCGGTACATAATCCATCTTGGTTATAATTGTAAATATCGGTAAGTCATAAGCTTTTACCCATTCACGCATTTGAATATCATTTTTCTGAATATCATGCCTGCCATCAATCAATTGAATAAGCGACGCAATTTGTTGACGCTCAAGCAAATACTCTTCCAAATATTTTTGCCACCTGTTTTGAGCTTCCTTTGAGACCTTGGCATAACCGTATCCCGGAAGATCCGCTAACATAAATTTGTTAGAAAAATCAAAAAAGTTAATCAAACGAGTCTTTCCAGGGGTGTTAGATGTTTTTGCAAGTTTCTTATGATTTGCAAGTCCATTAATAAAAGAGGATTTTCCAACGTTTGAGCGCCCCAAAAGAGGAAATTCAGGCAATGTGTAATCCGGGCATTGCGACAACTTTTCCGCACTTATTAAAAATTTTGCTTGCATATATTTAGTAGCCATAAATTGATGATAAATTAAAAAAGATATTTAGGCAAGACGTTTAGAGGCAAAGATGCAATATCGGTATCGGAGTAGCAGGGTGGGGACACTGCGTTTTCCCCACCCGACCTCTACTATACACCGACGTATGAGGTATGGACAAATATTGTCAAAGAGGTCTACGTGCGTAGCAAACTATACACCAACGTATGAGGTATGGACAAATATTGTTGCAGAGGGCTACGTGCGTAGCAAACTATACACCAACGTATGAGGTACAGACAAATATTGTCACAGAGGGCTACGTGGGTAGCACCAAAAAAAATCGTCAAGATTAATTTCTCAACGACTATGTATTGTTAATATTTATGCTATCCCAAATCTCGGCAGCCTGTTCTTAACTGCAGGGAGGGCTTTTACTTCTCTATATAAAAACATTTGTATGTTTCCATCATTTTATCGAGCAAGCCCTTCTTTGTGAAACTTCACAAGTTTTGCAAGATGCCATTCTCTTGCACTAATATCATCTATTTTGTTTTGAATATCTTCCAACTCTGCCAACAATGTTGACAAATCTTTGCGTTGCGGTTTTTGAACTTCTACTTTTGCGAATTGTTCTTCATCTTCGCTCCAAAATAATGGAAAACAATTGTTTTCAAATAAATCTTTGTCGTTCATAAGATACACTCCTTCACTTCCTGCAAAGATCGTTCGGGGTGAACAATCTTTGCAAGAAAAACTTTTATGTGCATAAACATTCTACCAATTATGTAGGAATAAATGTTGTCGCAGTGGGTTATTATGCTCTTTCTTTTTGATTTTGAGTAATAAATGAATGAATCATATCTACCAAATCAAAGTTACCATATTTAAACGTATAGGGTTGATTAGCATATTCACTATCAGTAATTCTTTGTAATTCTTGAACTTGTTTGTAGTCCATTGAATTAAAATTAAAGCTTGTCATTTCACCATAATCAAGCATTAAGTCTTCCATATCCTGTAATCTTTCTTCATCCATGAGTACACACTCCTTATAAATTCTAGTAACAAAATATTTATCGGAATGTTTTAACGAAAACTTTAGGATTTTGAGTTCTTTTGTTACATATATTTACAAACCCCATTAAAAATCCTCCATTTAAAGGTTTGACTAATCAAAAAAAATTATTAATATATGCTTAGGTAGAACAGAGGTAAACTTATGGCTAATAATAACGGAATCTTATCCGGAATATATTCAGGATTGAGTTCAACATATTCTTTGTTGGCTTCTCAATATCCAAACGGTTTGACGCTGGAAAACATTAGTGAGGCAAGAACTAAGACTTCTAACACAAATGTTTTAAACCAATCATTTGCATCATACTTGCAAACTAATTTTTCCAGCATTGATAAAAATGGCGACGGAATAATTACGTCAGAAGAAATGAACAATTTATCTAATACGCTTTCAACTCAAGGCTTGACAAAGGAAGAATTAACTCAACTTTACGCATCAGGTTCAAGTGGGTTGTCTGATAGCACTATGACAAAGATTTTGGAACATTTTGATGAAATGGACACAAATCATGACGGAAGAATTACGAGTGCAGAAATTTCAGCTTATGACGTAAATTGTGCGAGAATGGAAGTTGAAGACGAATTCAATAACCGCAAAGCAACTGACATGTCTGTGTTTTATGCGGATAGTTCATCATCAAGCTCAGATACTTACAGTTTGTTGAGCTATAAATATAAGTCAAACAAGACTTCATCTTAAAGTAATATATAAACTTAGTAACAATACATTTGGAAAGGAAATGACTCTTGAAGGGTCATTTTTTTTATTAAAAATTTTCCTCTAAAAGTAATTCATTGAATTGAAAAGTATTCTACACTTTTGATGGATGAATATTTTTTAAACCACTCAACAAAGCTTTGTAGCTGTATCCCCAAGGTGTTTGTTTTTGCAAATCAAGATAATATTTTTTTATTAACTCTAAATATTGTGAATAGTCTTTACCCAGATATTTTAGCAACAATTCAACAGGAAGATTTCCGCCTCCACGCCCCATTCCAAAGGCTGTCGCATCAACACTGTACGCCCCAAGGTCAATTGCCTTAATTGTGTTTGCAAAAGCAAGTTGAAGATTGTTATGTGCATGAAAACTTATTCTTTCAAACCCGCTGTTCTCAAGCTTTTTGTATATATTTTCAACATCTTTCGGTAAAAAAGCTCCAAAACTGTCAGCAAAATAAATTGATGTCAAAATATCTTTATTTTTCCAATTTTTCAAAAGTTCATAATCCTCAAACTTATCAGCCGTCATAAGATGTAAAAAAACTTCAAACCCTTGATTTTTAAAATCTTCTACTGCGGTAATTGCTGTTTTAATTTCGTGAGGATAACAAGCAATTCTTACGCAGTCAGCTTTTTTAGAAACAGGGTGAATATTTTTTGCATCTAACATAACACAGAGTTTAATTTTAGACGAAATTATACATTCAGGCATATTATAACCGGCTTCAAAATAGTCTATACCTGAATTTTCCGCAGTTTTCAAAGTATCTAAAATACATTCATCTGAAAAATTCCACTTATTAACATGTCCGCCATCACGCAGAGTGCAGTCCAAAATCTTTACCATGCAAATATTTTAGCACAAAAAATGTGATTAAAAAAAATTTATCAATACTATGTTTATAGACAAAGTTTCTTCTTATGCTAAAATCTAGTTATGTTTACAGGGATTGTAGAAGAAATCGGAAAAGTTAAATCGTTTAACGGAACAAGGCTCATTGTCGAGTGTTCTGTTGTGCTTGAGGGTACAAAGTTGGGCGACAGTGTTGCAATAAATGGCTGTTGTCAAACAGTCGTAGAAATAGGAAAAAATTATTTTTCAGCCGATGTAAGTTCCGAAACTTTGCGTATCACAAAAGGGTTTAAAACCGGAGAAAGCGTAAACCTTGAAAGAGCATTAACTCCGCAAACTCGAATGGGCGGTCATATTGTTCAAGGTCATATTGACGGGGTTGCAAAGTATTTAGGAGATATGAAGTTTGAAATCTCTCAAGAACTTGATAAATACATAGTTTACAAGGGTTCAATCTGTGTAAATGGTGTCAGCTTAACCGTTGCAAAAACGGATAGAAATGTGTTCAGTGTTGCAATTATTCCGCACACTCTTGAAAATACAAACCTAAAAGACTTGCACATCGGAGATTTTGTCAATATTGAGACAGACATTCTCGGACGGTATGTTGAAAAATTTTTATCAACGCAAAATAATAATGTTACAGAAGATTTTTTGAAAGAAAACGGGTTTATGTAAAATGGAAAATTTTAAGTTTGATTCAATAGAAAGCGCGTTAGAAGATTTTAAAAATGGCAAAATGCTTATTGTTGCCGACGATGAAGATAGAGAAAATGAGGGTGATTTAATTTGTTCTGGGCAAATGGTTACTCCTGAAATCATAAAATTTATGGCAGAAAACGCAAAAGGTTTGATTTGTCTTGCAATTTCACCTGAAATTGCTGAAAAAATGCAGCTACCACAAATGGTTAAACAAAATAACGAATCAATGAAAACAGCCTTCACCGTAAGCATCGATGCTGCCGAAAAATATGGTGTAACAACAGGTATTTCAGCTTTTGACAGAGCAAAAACCATAGAAGTTTGCCTTGCCCCTGATGCTCAACCGTCAGATTTACGCAGACCCGGACATTTGTTCCCTTGTGTAGCAAGAAAAGGTGGAGTTTTAACAAGAACAGGACATACAGAAGCTGTTGTTGATTTGGCAAGACTTTGCGGACATGTTTCGGCTGGTGCCATGTGTGAAATTATGGCAGAAGACGGACACATGGCAAGGCGAGATGATTTGTACAAATTTGCCAAAAAACATGGAATAAAATTTATCTCTGTTGCAGAATTGATTGCATATCGTTTAAAATCTGAAAAAATAGTTACAAGAGAAGCTGAAGCTCATCTTCCAACACAATTTGGAGATTTTGAAATTTACGGATACTTAAACCATTTAACCGGACAAGAATGCGTTGCATTAGTAAAAGATGATGGTTCAGACAAAATTCCGCTTGTAAGAGTACACAGTGAATGCCTTACAGGAGATATTTTTCATAGTTTGAAATGTGATTGTAATTATCAATTGCACAGTGCTCTAAAAATGATTAATGAGTACGGAAAAGGCGCACTAGTCTATATGAAAGGTCATGAGGGCAGAGGAATTGGCATAATCAACAAGATTAAAGCTTACCATCTTCAAGAAGAGGGGCAAGATACTGTTGAAGCTAACGTTTCTCTAGGGTTTAAACCTGATTTGAGAGATTATGGCATGGGCGCACAAATTATTCGCGATTTAGGTTTTAATAATTTCAACTTAATTACAAATAATCCGAAAAAAATCGTCGGTTTGAATGGTTACGGATTAACTGTACATGATATAGTTAAAATACCGCCATTCATAAATGAGTATAACAAGCGGTATATGGAAACTAAAAAAGAAAAAATGCACCACATGATATAAATGGTTTATTTTTCTTAACGACAAGGAATTAGGACATGACTGACGAAAACCAAACTTTTGAAGCTAGATTATTGACTCCAAATGATTACAAGGGATTTGCACCTGTATACAATGATTTTGTAAACAGAGCCGTAACTGAGTATAATTTTGAACTTGAACCGCTAGATTTTGACGGATTTATAGACGCGGTAGAAAAGAAACTGATTGAATGTGTAGTTTTGTTTGAAAGCACTGTACCGGTTGCTTTTTTAGTTTACACAACCGCAATTTCCGAGGCTGTAGAACTTAATATAATTCACTCTTTTAAAATGGAAAACATGGTTGAAAGAGCAATGTATCTTATCAAAAAATTCTTAGAACTTACAAAAGCTGAAAGATTAGACAAAATCGTTTGTTATCCGATGTTAGGTTCCCAAAAAGAATTAATCGGTGATATTGCCAGATATGGGTTTAAGTTCGTTGGTATTGCTGTTTTGAGATTTATGATGTCCGGAACAAATTCAAGAGATATCTTAAAAATCACTCAACTTACACCATTAGATAACGAATACAAGCTTGTTGACTGGCAAGACAAGTATTTTGAGGATGCGGTTGAAGTTGTACAAGAGGGTTTTGAAGACAGCGCAGATGCTTTGTTTGACCCTAGATTTAAGACAATTGAGGGAACTCGTGACATAATTACTAAAATCGTAAAAAATATTTACGCGGAATTTTTACCGGAAGCAACAACCATTCTGCTTTGCAATAACATTCCTGTAGGTTTTTGTTTTATGAATCTTACTGGCGGTAGAATTGCCAACATCCCTATCGTTGCAATCAGAAAAGAACATCAAGGCAAGGGGTTGTCTAAACATATGCTTAAAAAATCTGTAGAAAAACTTATAGACCTTGCAGATAACGGAGTTAAACCGATTAGTGAAGTCAACACGACAACTGAAACCAATAACTTCCAAGCATTGAAAATGTACAGGCATTTAGGTTTTAAGGAAGATTATAATTATCCACAATCTTACTTGCCGATTAAAGATTAACTTACAATATTTGATAAGTTGCGGATTTGCGCTTGTTGCCCAAATTGTAGAGCTATGCTATAATCTTTATAAACGAACGGAGAACGTATGAGTTTATTACACATTTTTACTGATATTCCAATATTGATTGTAATTTTTACTTTCTTATTTTCAATTATTTATTGCGCAAAAAATTATATTTTCGTGAATAAAAATTTGAAAATATTTTTGGCATTCATTTCTAATTTCAGAAAAAATGACCTAAACTTTCGTTTTAAAGAAATAGATGAATGGATGAGCGCGAACCCTTATGTATCAGCTGCTTGGTATGAATTCAAAAATACACTCGTATTTTCTGAATCCATTGCGTTAAAAGGCAAAAATAATGATTTGACATACAAGGAAGTATCTTCAACCGTTCAAAATATTCAGACAACAGTTGATCCTTTGTATTTCTTTAATGATGAAACATTGATTACGTCAAAATATAATAGCAAATTTATAGCATCAATTCCTACAGTTTTAACAGGTTTTGGACCTTTATTTACCTTTTTGAACATTGCTATTGCGTTTGGAAAAATCGACTTTTCTACCCAAGAAAAAACTATCGCATCCGTTGCAGGCTTGATGTCATCAATGCAAACAGCAGCCTTGGTATCAGTTATCGCGGTTGGCTCGTCACTGATATTTTTGTTATTTGAAAAAATTGTATATCAATTGCTTTGTAATAGACCTTTGTCTGCATGTACAGATTTGATGGGAAAACTTTTTAGCAATATTTCATCTGAAAAATTCTTATTGGAACTTTTGAAAGAAACCAAAATTCAAAACAATTCTATCTCAAACTTGATAACTTCAATGCCTCAACAATTTAAAAATGCCCTTAATTCAGGTATTGCAAGCAACCTCGTACCATACCTCGAAAATCTCATTTTTGGATTAAACGAAGTCAATAAAAGCATGAAAGAAGTTGCGAAAAACGGTAAAGGCGACGATGTTGATGAGTTGTTTTAAGGAGAATACATGTCAATAAGAATAAGAAAAAAAGCTCAAACAGAGAGTGATAATAACATTTTCTGGACAACTATGTCAGACCTTTTGTTAGGTTTGGCAATTATCTTTATGACCCTATTTGTACTCGCAATGACCGGTTTTTCTCAACAAGAACTTGAGCAAAAAAAAACACAAATGGAGATTAGTAAAGAACTTATTAAAAATCTAAAAGAAGCAAATATTGATGCACAAGTTGATAAATTGACCGGAGATGTAAAAATTTCTGACATGGAACTTTTTGAGCTCGGAAGTGCGAATCTTTCCCCCAAAGGAAAAACCTATTTAAATAAACTTATTCCAATCTATCTAAATACAATTTTTTCTGAAGAAGAATTGGTTAATGAAATAGAAAATATTACAGTGCAAGGGCATACTGATAGTCATACTTTCTCCGGTATAAAAGACCCTAATGTAAGTTATATGAAAAATATGGAATTGAGTACAGCACGTGCAAATGCTGTTGCAAATTATATTTTTCAAACCGGATACAACAAACAATATGACCAGAAGTTGAGGCAGATGCTTGTTGTTGAAGGTAGAAGTTATTCAAACCCTGTCCTTGTTAACGGAAAAGAAGATTACAACAAAAGCAGACGCGTAGAGATGCGTTTGAAAGTTAAAAAAATAGACATTACAGAAGCATTATTTCATGGAGTTCAGAAATTAAACGATGATTAATGAGAATCTTATTTTAGAAACAATAAATATGATTAGGCTATATAACCTTGATATCAGAACGGTTACTATGGCAATAAGCTTGAGAGATTGTGCAGATAGCGATGTTGACGTTGTTTGCCAAAATATTTACAACAAAATCATAAAATATGCAAAGAATTTAGTCGAATATGCAAACGAATTTGAAAACGATTACTCAATTCCAATTGTAAACAAAAGAATTTCAGTCACACCGATTTCTATCGTCGGAGAGTCTTGCAAAAATCCTGATTACGTAAAAATTGCCAAAACTCTTGATAAAGCTGCAAAAGATGTTGGTGTCAACTTTGTCGGAGGCTTTTCAGCTCTTGTTGAAAAAGGAATGACCAAAGGAGATAAACTCCTTATCGAAAGTATACCTGAAGCCTTGGCACAGACAGAAGTGTTATGTTCATCAATCAATGTAGCATCTTCAAAGGCCGGAATTAATATGGATGCCGTTTTAAAAATGTCAGAAATTATAAAAAAATCCGCAGAACTGACAAAAGACCAAGACGGAATTGGCGCTGCAAAACTTGTAGTATTTTGCAATTCCCCTAGTGACAATCCGTTTATGGCAGGAGCTTTTTGCGGAATTGGAGAACCGGAATGTGCTTTAAACGTCGGAGTTTCCGGCCCCGGAGTTGTAAGAGCAGCAGTTGAAGCTCTTGGTAAAAATGAAGATTTGAGTACACTGGCAAACAAAATAAAACAAATTGCTTATAAAATTACATCTACAGGAGAACTTGTCGGACGAAAACTTGCAAAACGCCTTGGAATTCCTTTTGGCGTAATAGACTTGTCTTTAGCACCGACACCTGCACTTGGTGACAGCGTAGCAGGAATTTTTCAGGCAATGGGGCTTGAACACGCAGGAGCTCATGGAACAACCGCAGCACTTGCAATGCTTAATGATGCTGTAAAAAAAGGTGGAATTATGGCAAGTTCACATGTCGGAGGATTATCCGGTGCTTTTATTCCGGTTTCAGAAGATGCAGGCATGATTGAAGCCGCTACAAAAGGTTATTTAACTTTTGACAAATTGGAAGCAATGACATCAGTTTGTTCGGTCGGATTAGATATGATTGCAATCCCAGGGGATACTCCGGTCGACACCATTGCAGGAATTATTGCAGATGAAATGGCTATCGGTATGATTAACAAAAAGACAACTGCTGTTAGAGTTATTCCTGTTGCGGGAAAGAAAGTAGGAGATGAAGTTGTTTATGGCGGTTTGTTAGGCAAAGCTCCAATCATGCAGGTAAGAACTCTTTCGTCTACAGGTTTTGTCCGTCGTGGAGGCAGAATTCCTGCACCTATACACAGTTTGAATAATTAAGGAATTAAATAATGGCGAAATCTTTAAATGAATTTGCTGGAGAATTAAAAGAATATATATTAGACTCACAATCTGACGCACATAATAGGGGAAATATAAAAGTCGGCAGATACAACAACTTGAAGCTTATTATGGAACCTCGTTTAAACAAGAATCCACATGTTCTAATAGATATGACTTTGTCATCTGCAGAATTTGATATTCTGACAGGACAAAAGAGAAGTGGTGGTTTGGGATCAGACGAAAGGTATGTTTTAAAATGGTTGGCCAAATCTGGAACTCTACCGAATTTGCAAGACACTTGGAAATATATTTCTAAACATGGAAATGATGGACAGGATTAGAAATTTAGATGCCAAGAGGCAAAGTCAGATACAAAGCAGCTAAGGTGCTACGTGCGTAGCACAGTTTTTTATCAAATTATATTGAATGAGATTGCTACAGCGTATATTCAACAATTTTTAACAACATCTTTACACCTTTTCGCTTCGCAATGACAGTTTCGCTTAACTGCTTAACGTCCTAGAACTATACACCAACATATGAAGTATGGACAAATATTGTCACAGAGGGCTACGTGCGTAGCAAACTATACACCAATGTATGAGGTATGGACAAATATTGTCACAAAGGGCTACGTGCGTAGCACCTTATCGCCTTAACGTCCTAGCTTCTTATTAACAAAATATTAACTTGCAATTATTTACAACATTTCTTATAATATAACTGTAAAATATTATACGCATGAAAGGAGAGTTTATTATGTGGGAAAAGGATATTAACATTAACGAAATCAAAGAAATTCGCACAAGAACAACAGTTTATTTTGGTGTTGGTGCCATCAAAAAAATTGATGATATCGCAAAAGTTTTAAAAGAAAAAGGCGTTGACAAAGTTGTTGTAATGTCAGGTAAACACGCATACAAAGCTACAGGTGCTTGGGATTATGTAGAAAAAGCATTAAAAGATCATGGTATTGGGTATGTAAACTTTGCAGAAGTTACTCCAAACCCTAACACTCATCACGTTGATGATGCAGCAAAATTGGCTAGAGATTTCGGTGCAAAAGCTGTTATTTCTATCGGTGGCGGCTCTCCGACAGATGCAGGTAAATCAGTTGCAATTCTTCTTGAATACCCAGACAAATGCGCTGATGATATTTATGAATTCAGATTTACACCTGAAAAAGCTGCTCCAATTGTTTCAATCAACCTTACTCATGGTACAGGTACTGAAACAAACAGATTTGCGGTTGTTACTAACCTTGAAAAGAACTTCAAACCTGCAATTGCATATGATTGCATCTATCCGATGTTTGCAATTGATGACCCTCAATTGATGACAAAATTGTCTCCAAAACAAACAAGATATGTTTCAATTGATGCGGTTAACCATGTTGTAGAAGCTGCAACTTCAACTGTCGCTTCCCCTTATTCAATCACTTTGGCAAAACAGGTTATTGAACTTGTTGCAAAATACTTACCAAAAGCAATTGCAAATCCTGAAGATTTGGAAGCTCGTTACTTCTTGGCATACGCAGCTATGATGGGTGGTGTAAGCTTTGATAACGGTCTATTGCATTATACTCACGCTCTTGAACATCCATTGAGCGCTGTAAAACCTGATTTGTCACATGGTTTAGGTCTAGCAATCTTGTTACCTGCCGTGATTAAGACAATCTACAAAGACAGACCAAATGTTTTGGCTGACATCTTGGCACCAATTGCTCCAAACTTAAAACCGGATGCATCAGATGCAGACAAGGCTGCAAAAGAAGTTCAAGATTGGTTGTATTCTGTTGATGTAAAAGAAAAATTAACAGATGAAGGCTTTACTGAAACTGATGTTGAAAAACTAACAGATTTAGTATTTACAACTCCATCTCTTGCCGGCTTGATTGATATCGGACCATCAGGTAACAGTAGAGAAATTGTTAAAGAAATCTACAAAAATTCTGTAAAACCTCTATAGTTTTTAATAACTAAAATTCTAAAAATCGGACTGAACTTATTTCGGTCCGATTTTGTTTTATAAAAAAGTTTGCTTATTTAATTTACATGATATAATTTTTTCAATACAGGAGAAAAATATGTCAGGACTTGAAAAACTAATAAAAGTTGCTCGCGGACAACAAAAAGCTGATTTAGTAATTAAAAATGCAAATATTATAAATGTTTTGTCAGAAGAAATTCATACAGGTGATATTGCAATTTGCGATGGCATAATTGCAGGTATTGGTGAAAATTATTCAGGTGAAAAAGAAATTGATGCCAAAGGTGCGTATGTTAGTCCTGCGTTTATTGACGGACACGTACACTTAGAAAGCTCAATGGTTTTGCCTAATGAGTTTGCAAAAGCCGTAGTACCTTGCGGAACAACAACTGTTATAATTGACCCGCACGAAATTTCGAATGTTCTTGGGCTCCATGGTATCAGTTTTATGCATGAAGCCGTAAAAAATATTCCACTTGATGTTTATACAATGTTACCATCTTGCGTTCCGGCTACTCCTTATGAAACTTCAGGTTTTGACCTGAATAGTTACGACTTAGCTTTGTTAATTGACAGTCCTTGGGTTCTTGGGCTTGCAGAAATGATGAATTATTCAGGTCTTTTAAATCTTGATAAAACAGTTCTTGCAAAACTTGATTTGGCTCGCTCTAAGGGGAAAAGAATTGATGGACATGCACCGTTTTTGAGTGGAAAGGACTTGTGTGCATATATTGCAAGTGGTGTAAAATCCGATCACGAATGTACAACACCATCAGAAGCTATTGAAAAAATCAGGCTAGGAATGTATGTGATGGTTCGAGAGGGAACTGCTGCAAAAGATTTAGATGCTTTAATTCCTGTCTTAAAAGAAAAAAATACAAGAAAATGTATATTTGTAACCGACGACAGACACCCGGAAGACCTAAAAGTTCATATAAATGATATGGTAAGACGTTGCGTTGCTGCCGGAGTTGATGTTGTAAAAGCTGTTCAAATCGGAAGCTTAAACACTGCAGAATACTTCGGACTAAAAAATCAAGGAGCGGTCGCCCCAGGGTATAAAGCTGATTTGTTAATCATGCCTGATTTAAAAACATTCAAACCCGATATTGTAATCAAAGATGGTAAAATAGCTGCCGAAAATGGTAAATTAATTCAATCATTCAAAAAATTTGAAAAACCATCAATCAGAAGTTCAATTAACGTTCATTGGATTGTTCCTCAAGATTTTGAAATAAAAGGAACTTCAAAATTTGTTAATACAATCGAAATTATCCCTCATCAATTGGTGACAAAATCTTCTGTTTGCGAAGCAAAATTTGAAAACGGACTTTTAAATAGTAATGTAGAAGATGATATTCTAAAAATTATTGTTATGGAACGTCATAGAGCTACCGGAAATATCGGAAAAGGTTTTGTAAAAGGATTTAATCTGAAATCCGGTGCAATTGCTTCAACTGTTGCACACGATTCACACAATATGATTGTAATTGGCACAAATGACAAAGATATGTACACAGCTTCAGTTGAACTTGTAAAAATGCAAGGTGGAAAAGTTGTCGTAAAAGATGGAAAAGTTGTTGCAAAATTACCATTACCTATTGCAGGTTTGATTTCTGATCAGGATATCGAATACGTTCTTCAGCATTCGGAAGATTTAAATAAAGCTGTTAAGTCTTTAGGATGCACGTTAGATGATGCCTTTATGACAATGGGATTTTTATCATTACCTGTAATTCCTGAACTAAAAATTACCGATAAAGGTTTATTTAGCACCAAAAAGTGGGATTTCATAAATATTAACGCAGAAATAAATTAGGCTTTATTTATTTAATTTATTATGACATTTTTCCGGTTCTGCATGGATTAAAATGTCACAATTGCCAAGACGTTGTTTCAAAAGATTTTCGATATCATCACAAATTTTGTGACAGTCTGCAATTGTCATATCTTCAGGAAAAAGCATTGTGATTTCTATATCTTTTGATGGACCTGAACGACGAGCTTTCAAGTTCTTAAAACCTTTTAAACATTCGTTATTATAAGAATTGATTATATTTTTAATTGTGTCAATATCTTCTATCGGTAAAGTTCCATCAAGAAGATTGTTCAACGTTTCCTTCGAAATTTGAAATCCTGCTTTCAAAACAAATATTGCAACCAAAATTGCTATGATTGGATCTAAAATAGCAATTCCTGTAACTTTAATTAAAACTAAACCTAAAAGGACACCTAAAGAAGAAAAAACATCAGTTCTTAAATGTTCACCATCTGCGTGAAGGGAAACAGATTCCGTTTTCTTTGCAACTCTGAATAGATGTGAACTTACCACAATATTTGCAACTACAGCAAACAACATTACACAAATACCAAGGGTTGTATCAACCTCCGAAGTTTGGTGGAAAAACAATTTTTTACAAGCTTCCCAAATAATATAAATTCCGGCAAAAACAATTAAACCTCCCTCAATAAACCCCGACATATCTTCATATTTTCCATGACCGAAAGGATGAGTCTTGTCAGCCGGTTCAGACGATTTCATTACTGCAAAAAATGTCAAAACAGATGCTAAAAAGTCACTCATAGAATGAATTGCTTCGGAAATAATACTTATACTGCCGGAAATTGCTCCTGCAATAAATTTTAAAATAATTATTAATGCGTTAGAAGTTATTGACAATCCTGCTGCAAATTTTTTTTCGTTAATACTGTTCATTTTTTTGCCTTGTAATTGTGTATGTATAGTAATTAAAATATCTATTTTCTTTTCATACATTTTAACATAGTTTTAGTCTCTTTATCAACCCGTAATGATTCACAAATTTTTTGAATTCCCTTATTAAACGTCCAATTGTCTAACTTTGACTTCTTTAAATAGGAAAAGGTTTTTTGTGGAAATTTAATATAACAAATAGACAAAGCCCACGCACAAGCCATTTGCGCATAATATCTTGTATCTTTGAACTCATCAATTCGTTCAAGACATTCGTCAATATAATCTTCATCAATAAAATGTTCCAAAAGCATTACATAAGCAAAACGAATATCATATTCATTTTCGGATTTAAAATAGGGTTGAATAAAATTCCATACGAGTTTTTGATTTTGGGATGTAAATTTTAACCCGCTGCAAAAACAGTCGCAAACTGACCAATTATCTATTTTGGGAATAAAAAATTCGACCATTTTGAGAATATTTTCAGGAGTATCTTTTACAAGTCCGATAATCATAGCTTGCAACATCGTTTCTTCCATATATTCTAAATTATCTCGTTTAAGAAAATCTTGCCAATTTTCGGACTTATAAATTTCTTTTGCTATTTTTCGCAAGACAGGCAGACGCACTCCCAAAACGTTGTCGATATTTGGGATTAACGATTGTGAAAATTTTTTATAATCTTTTTCTGCTTTTGATAAAATTCTTTGTTTTATGTTCATGATTATGTTCCATTGTCAAAATTACGGAATTAAAGTAGGTTTCCACAGTAGGGTGGGGTCCCTACCCCACCAATATAAATTATGTTCTTATACATTGTCGGCATAACAATGCCGACCTACAATTTATTATCAAATATAGCAGCTATATTTGATGGTCTTTTAACCGATAAGAACTTATCGTCTTAGCGCCTTAGCGTCCTAGTAACTTCTAAAAATTAAAAAATTCACACTTTCTTCATCAACACAACAGCTTGTGCTTCAATTGCAAGTTCTTGTCCTACTGCGTCCATTTTTTCGTTTGTTTTAGCTTTTATAGAAAGTCTTTCTGTTTCAATTTCTAAAATTTTACACAAAACTTCTTTCATTTTCGGAATGTAAGGCATCATTTTAGGTTGTTGTGCAATAATATTACTGTCAATATTTTCTATCGCATATTTTTTTTCTTTGATTAATTTATAAACATCTCGTAAAAGCACTGTACTGTCTGCATCTTTGTAAAGCTCACTTGTATCAGGGAAAAGTGTTCCAATATCAGAAAGAGCTAAAGCACCAAGCATTGCATCAATAATTGCATGGATTAAAACATCAGCATCAGAATGTCCTAACAAACCTTTTTCGTGAGTAATTTTTACTCCACCAATTATCAAATCTCTTCCGATTGTAAGCTTATGAATGTCATATCCTAGACCGATTCTATACATAAAGCCTCCTTTTTCTCATTATCGCATAAATATGCAAAAATGTTTTTGTGTTACAATTCTTCTTAGGGAGAGGATTATGAAAGAGTGGATTTTTAACAAATATGACGGGAATGACAAATCTTTGATTGCAAGACTTTTGCATTCAAGAGGAGTTACAACTGATGAAGAAATTTATGAGTTTCTTCACCCTTTGGAAACTAAAATTATCCACCCTAAAGCTTTTTGTGATATGAAAAAAGTTGTTGAAAGACTTTCAACAGCAATTGATAATGGAGAAAAAATAGTTATCCATGGCGACTTTGATGCCGATGGAGTTACATCAACATCTTTACTTTACAGGACTTTCAAATATTTAGGAGCTGACGTAAATTATTTTATTCCTGATAGAGAAAAAGAAGGACACGGATTTGATACTAAAGCTCTCGTAAAAATTATGACTCAAGTTAAACCAAAAATCATAATCTCTTGCGACTGCGGAATTTCAGACGTCGATGCCGTAAATTTTTTGAATAGTTTTAAGATAGATGTAATTATTACAGATCACCACGAAGCTCCGGAAATTCTCCCAAATGCTTATGGAATTATTAACCCTAAAGCCCCTGATGCTTTGGATGAAAATTTAACGACAAAACAAATTGAAAGTCTTACATCTCTCGCAGGTGTTGGAGTTGCCTTCAAAACAGCTCACGCACTATTAGAAAAATATAACAAACTGGAATTCATTCCGGAAATTCTCCCGTATGTCGCAGTTGGAACTGTTGCCGATGTCGTCCCGCTTATTGGAGAAAACAGATATCTTGTCACCAAAGGATTGGAATTGATTTCTGCAGGAAAACACTATGGAATAACAAGACTTTTGGAAAGTGCAGGTTACAAAGGTCAAATTACATCAGAGCAAATCGCTTTCGGAATTGCACCACGTATTAATGCTTCAGGTAGACTTGATACGGTTGATGCGGCTTTAAAAGTTCTTATTTCTGATAACAAACAAGAAATTGAAATAGCTATTCAATCTCTGAACGAATTTAATAAAATTCGTCAAGAACTTTGTCAAAATATTTTTGCTGAAGCGGATGAAATGGTTAAAAAAGAGGGAAACAGAAATCCTGCAATCGTTCTTTTTAACAAAGAATGGCATATCGGTATAATTGGAATTGTTGCCTCAATGTTAGTCGAAAAGTATTACAAACCGACATTTTTGATGACATATTCAGATGAAACTAAACAGTACAGATGTTCTGCAAGAAGTGTTGAGGGAATTAATTTATACGATGTAATTTCTATCAATTCAGAACTTTTGGATGGTTTTGGCGGTCACGCAATGGCAGCAGGACTTGCTTTTAGCGAAGAAAAATCATCATTTGAACAAGTAAAATCCGCTCTTTGTAAAACCGTAAAAGAAATGTCGCAAGGGAAAGATTTAAAACCATTCTTAAACATAGATTTGGAACTTACTCCTGATGATATTACACTTGACTTGATTGATGATATTTCTCAACTTGAACCTTTTGGAGCATCAAATCCGAGTCCGATTTTTGCAATAAAAAATCTAAAAATTAAAGAAAAAAGACTGATGGGTGAGAATAAAAACCATTTAAGATTGACTTGTCAGGCAGGAAACACTGAATTCAACTGTATTCGCTGGAAAGACGGAGATATCTCTTTGGTAAAGGGCGATACTCTAGATATAGCTTTTCATCCACAAAAGAATGAATATAATGGCAATACAACCGTTCAACTGATTATAGATGATATTCATTCAGAATATTTGAAAGAAGAAGAACTTCCAAAACAAAAACTATTTGACCACCGCAAAAAAACAGATATTTTGCCGCAAGTAAATGATTACGTAAAATCTTCAAAACAAAATATTTTGGTTTTTGCAGAAAGTAAACCCGTCCTTGATAAATTAAAACCATTTGATGCACTTTATGCAAGGACAATTACCCGCGATAATTTAAGACCTTGCGATGCATTGATGTTATTTGATTATCCTGCGGATAAAGAGACATTCGACAAAATTCTAAACCAAACAACACCACTTGCAATTCATTTTATGAACTACAATTTGAAATATATGGACGAAGAAGAGTTTTTAAAAACTGTTTGCAAAATGCTAAAATTTGCCTGTCACAATAATAATGGAAAAGTTGAATTAAAACGCTGTGCAAGTTTTTTAGGAAAATCTTACAAAGTTTTTGAATTGTTATTTTCAATTTTTGATGACATCGGTCTAATAAAAATAAAAGAACAAAATAAAGATTACTATATAATAGATTTTGCAGGTGATGGTTCTGAGCTCCCTCAAGCATTACATTCTCCCAAATACGCAATTCTATCTGATTTAATAGAAGAATGTGAAGAATTTCAGCGTACGTTATTGGAAGATGATTTGTATTCGTTAGTTTAATTAGATTTTTATAAATAACGGTTTTATTAACTTTTACTCATACAATCGTATGAAAAAATTAAAGTTTTTTCAAAAAATTCCGTCATGGATGAAAAATGAGGCATTAAATATGTTTAACAATGTAAATAATCCTTTTGGAAACAGAGCAATTTCATCATCAACATCTTCTGATAGTAACGGAAGACGTCAAAAAGAAGACCCTAAAGAGGAATTAAAAAAATATATTGATGAAGATGAACCCGATGAAGTTTTGATTGGTGGTCAGCCTATTTTGACGGAAGAAGAAGTTCTTTCTATGACTCGTCAATACATCTCAAAACTAAAATCTGAACACGAAAACAATGAAAAAATTCAAAAGAAATTAGATAAATATCTGGATAATTTTGACGTAAAAAAATTCATGAAGAAAAACCCAAATATGACAAGTCCGGATTTTTACATGGTTATGTTTAACGAAACAGAGGGACTAGTTAAGTAGCTAAATTCATTTGCAAAATATATGAAACCTCACGTTTTCTCGATGTTGATATCAATCAGTTATTAAACATTAAACCTAATAAATAAACGGTAATATCTTGACAAATTTGTCGGCTAAGCCTACAATATAAATATTATTATGGAAAAAGAAATTATATATTATTACACTATTAATAATGAATGCCCTTACCTTGACTGGTATAAATCTCTTGACAAATCTTTGCAATTAAGAGTTGATAAACGTATTGATAAATTAAGAGGTGGATTATATGGAGATTTCCATACACTACAAAAATCTGAATTATCAGAACTTCGCATGGATTTTGGTAAAGGCTATAGGATATATTATTATGATATTGATAATACTTTAGTCTTATTTATCGGTGGTAGCGAAAAAAAAGACCAAAAACAAGTAATAAAACAATGTAACAAATATTTTAAAGATTTTACTGAAAGGAACTCATAAAATGTTAAATAATGAAAAACTCCAAGAATTTATCAAAAATGCTCCAAAGTGGGAAGATCATCACATTCAACTTCTTCAAGACCCTGAATATCAAAAAGAATGGTTAGAACTTACTTTAAATGATTTTCTTGAAGACGGAGACATGGATACATTTATAAGATGCCTTACAGATGTCGTTAAAGCCAGAGTTAAATCTAGTGGCCGAGGAGAAATTAGCAGACTTGCAAGAAAATTAAAAATTGACCGCAGCAATTTATCTGAAATAGTAAATGGAGACAAACAGCCTAGATTAGAAACTGCATTTAAACTATTAAATGGTTTGGGGTACAAATACAACATTAAACTACAATCTGCTTAAACAAATTTTTACTCACTTTCGTTTTCTTGTGCTATAATCGTTTTCGTATCAGTGAAGTGAGGGGTAAAAATGAAAAAACCGAATATTGCAATTTTAGGTGCTACAGGGGTTGTAGGTAGAGAAATTACAAAGATTATTGACGAACTTAAAATCGATTTTAATGAAATTAAGTTTTTGTCCAGTGCAAAATCTGCAGGAACAAAACTTGAATTTCAAGGTAAAACCTACATTGTAGAAGAAGCAAAACCTGAAAGTTTTGACGGCATAAATATTGTACTTGCGTCTGCCGGCGGTTCAACATCACAAAAATTTGCTCCTGAGATTGTTAAACGTGGCGGTGTTTTAATCGATAATTCATCAGCTTTTAGAATGGAAAAAAATGTGCCTTTGGTAATTGCGTATGTAAATGATGAAGATTTACGCAAACATAAAGGAATTATTGCAAATCCAAACTGCTCAACTTCTCAATTGATGCTTGTTTTAAAGCCATTATTGAATAAAAACCCAATAAAAAGATTGATTGTTTCTACTTATCAAGCCGTATCAGGAGCCGGTTTGGCGGCAATAAACGAATTAACAGAAAACACTAAAGCGAGACTTGAGGGAAAGGATTTTGAGAACAAAAAATTTGCAAAACCGATTGCTTTCAATGTAATTCCACAAATCGATGTTTTCTGTGAAAACGGTTATACAAAAGAAGAAATGAAAGTTGTTAACGAAACTAAAAAAATTCTTCATCTTCCTCAAGATTTACCAATTTCTTGCACCGCAGCTCGTGTTCCTGTTTACAACGGACATTCTGAAGCTGTAGATATTGAATTTGAAAATGAAATTACACCGGACGAAGTTCGCGAAATTTTAAAAAACTCATTTGGGGTAGAAGTTATTGATAACCCTGAAAAAATGGAATATCCTACAACTCGTGACGCATCAGGTGTTGACCCTGTTTTTGTCGGAAGAATTAGAAAAAATTTAGCATTCAAAAACGGAATTTCGTTATGGTGTGTAGCTGACAATTTAAGAATTGGTGCAGCACTTAACACAGTGAGAATTTGCCAAAAAGTTATAGAAATGGAGCTATACTAAAATATGAATATTCAAAAACTAACAATTACCCCATTAGAAAAAGGGGTATCCGCTTATATTACACAAAACCCTACAACAGAAAGTGCCGGTCGACTAATATCAGAAAGACTTTTGTCTTCAAGCGGTTATTATAATACAGAAAAACCTGCCAGAGCATTGAGAAAAATACCTAAATGGATGAAAGGTTTTGTAAATCCGGAAGCATTAGTAGTAAAAGATAGAAAATTTGAAATAAATATATAAGTAATAAAGCTCAAGTACGCTTGGGCTTTACTACTTAACAAACGGTAACTTTTAAGAACTTTAATTTTTGTTTTTGGTAAAATTACGTTAAGGATAGGGATATGTTAGTAAAAAGAGAAGATATTCGAGCATTAGTAAAAATTATTCATGATTCAGGAAAAACTGTAGTTTGCACAAACGGGTGTTTTGATATTCTTCATGTGGGTCACGTAAGATATCTTGAAGCAACAAAGGCTTTTGCAGATTTTTCAATTGTTTTGTTAAATTCTGACAAATCTGTGAAAAGTATAAAAGGTCCAACACGTCCTATAAACAACGAAAACGACAGAGCTGAATTGTTAAGCGCTTTGAAATGCGTAGATTATGTGGTATTATTTGATGAAGATAGTCCACGTGATCTCTTAGATGAAATAAAGCCTGATGTTTACACAAAAGGTGCAGATTATACAATGGAAACGTTACCGGAAGCAGATATTATGCGCAAAAACGGTACACGAGTAGAGTTTATAAAGTTTGTAGAAGGGAAATCGACAACGAATGTCATTAAAAAAATGCAAAATAAATAGAAGTGAATAAGAATTAAGTGAATAAGTTTGTATCAGTTGCTATGCAACAAAATTTATTTTCGAACGTAGTGAGCTAAATGAACTTATTCACCTATTCACTTAATTCTTATTCACTTATTCACCTTCCACAAACACAAATCCAAAATAATAAATATAAACACAAAATAAGGAGAACATAAAATGCCAACATTCACATTAGAAGAAATTACACATATCGTAGGCGGTATGTTGACAAAGGTTGAAGATGCAAAAATTTCTCAAATTGCACCGCCTTTGTTATCTGATGAAAATACTTTAGCACTTGCTTTAGGCGAAGAAGAAATTGCAAACCTTACAAAATCTAAAGCAAAAGCTGCTCTTGTACCTTTAGGAGTTCAAATTGATGGTTTTACAACAATTGAAGTTGAAAGACCTCGTCTTGCAATGATGAAATTGTTAAATCTTTTCTACGTAGCTCCTGTTGTTTATAAAGGTGTTCATCCATCTGCTGTTATTGACCCGACTGCAAAATTGGGTGAAAACGTTGAGATAGGTGCTAATGTTGTTGTTTCACATGATGCAGTAATCGGTGATGGAACTAAAATCGCTGCAAATTCATACATCGGTGGTAGCGCAAAAATTGGTAAAAACTGTTTCTTCCACGCTGGCGTAAATATTGGCGACAGAGTTCAAGTTGGTAACGATGTAATCTTGCATCATGGTGTATCTCTTGGTGCAGACGGTTTCAGCTTTGTAACAGAAAATCCTGACAACATTGAACAAGCAAGAAAAGATGGCGAAATTAAAGAAGCGAACGCAAAACATGTTATCTTTAAAATCCCTTCAATTGGAGCTGTTGTAATCGGAAATAATGTAGAAATCGGTGCTAATACAGCTATTGACAGAGGTACAATTGAAAACACAACTGTTGGCGACAATACCAAAATCGATGACCTTGTAATGATTGGTCATAACTGTAAAATTGGCGAAGGTTGCTTAATTGTTTCTCAAGTAGGTATTGCAGGTAGCTGTGTAATCGGTGACAGAGTAGTTATCGCAGGTCAAGCAGGACTTGCAGATCACATTGAAATCGGTTCTGATTCAATTGTTACAGCAAAAGCAGGGGTTACAAAATCATTCCCTGAAAAATCAATTATTGTAGGTATTCCGGCAATGCCAAGAAAAGACTTTATCAAACAATTGAAAACAATGAAAGATGCTCAAGAAATCTTTGCTAAGTTCAGAAAATACGAACCGTTGTTGAAAGAGTTTGAAGATAATATTTCAAAATAAAAGTGAATAAGTAAATAAGAATTAAGTGAATAAGTTCGTATCAGTTGCTACGCAACAAAATTTATTTTCGAACGTAGTGAGCTAAATGAACTTATTCACCTATTCACTTATTATCTTATTTACTCCATTAAAAAGGAACATCATGACCACATTAAAAAACCAAACCCAAATCACCGGTAACGGTTTAATGAAAAATAAACCTTGTACCGTGAAGTTTGTACCATCAAAAGAGGGAAAAATCAGATATTTCATAAAAAATAACGAACCGTTTGAAGCATGCGCTGATAACGTTTTGGCAACAGATCATTGTGTTGTTTTGGGAGATCCAAATAACAAAAAAGCAAAAGTTATGTTGACAGAACATTTGACAGCAGCACTTGCATTTTGCGGAATTGATAGTATTGATATTTATATGGATGAAGAAGAAGTTCCGGCCCTTGATGGAAGTTCAAAACAATGGGTTGAACTTTTTGAAAAAGTCGGGATTGAAAAACATATATTTTCAAAACCTAAGAAATACACGGTTTCGGAACCGGTTTATTATTTAAACGGAAAAACAAGTTTAGTAATTTTGCCTTCAGATGAACTTTATATTTCTTATGCTGTAAACTACGACCATCCTGATTTGACAAGACGCTGGGAATCGTATAATCCTAAAACAAAACAGGAGATTATTGAAGCAAGAACTTTTGGATTTTATAAGGATTTGAAAAAATTTCAAATGCTTGGATTTGCACAAGGTGTAACTTTAGAAAACACATTGGGTTTAAAAGATATAGGTTTTACGTCTGATTTACGTTCAGAAAATGAACCTGTAAAGCACAAAATTTTAGATTTAATTGGGGATTTGTATTTAACAGGCGTAAATCCATTAAATTTAAAATGTCAGATTTTAGTAAAAGAGGCAGGACACGCCGTTCACGTGAAAGTGGCAAAGATGTTGAAAGGGAAATTAGTTGAAACAAAGTGACTAGGTGAATAAGTAAATAAGTGAATAAGTGTAATAGCTCACTTCGTTCGAAAAAATATTTTGTTGCATAGCAACTGACACGAACTTATTCACATAGTCACCTATTTACTTATTCACTTCAAAAGAAAAAGGAGAACAACATGACAGAAGAACAACAAGTATTACAATTCGATACAATGCAAATTATGGAAATGATTCCGCATCGTTACCCATTCTTGCTTGTTGATAGAATTACAGAATGCGTTCCGGGTAAATACGCAAAGGGCTACAAAAATATGACAATGAATGAACAATTTTTCCAAGGTCATTTCCCTAACAACCCTATTATGCCTGGTGTACTACAATTGGAAGCAATGGCACAATGTTCAGCACCTATTTTAATGTCAATGCCTGAATACAAAGGTAGATTAACTTTATATGCCGGAGTTGACGGTGTAAGATTTAAAAATATCGTTCGTCCTGGTGACAGATTCGATATGGAAGTAGAAGTTCAAAAAATCAAAGGCCCTATCTGCAAAGCTCACGGCGTAGGAAAAGTAGATGGAAAAGTTTGCGTAGAAGCTGATATGACTTTTGCTTTTAAATAAACTTTAGAACAAAACCTATAGTGACAAAATATTGTTACGATTTAGGTCAACAAATGTTTAATAAGAATAATAAGATTTGTAAAGGTACGACAATGTCGTACCTTTATATTGGCAAAAAATTTTATTTATGAATTTTATTTTTACAAATAAGGAGAAAATTAAACAAATGAAAATTCAACACATTACCCCATACAACTTGACAATAAATAATAATATTCAAAAAAGAAAAAATAATAATTCAAAATTAAATTCAACACCGCAATTAGCGCAATCTGAATTACCGTCTTTCCAAAACTATTTGAGTTTTACTGGCGGTTATAGTTTAAATTTGGCTAAAACTATTGAAAGATTGGATATTTTAGCTCAGAAAAAAAGTAATTTATACCCACCGAATATTCGTGAATGGGCTGGAATGGTTTTGGAAAGCGGAAATAAAGAAAATAAAACTCTTATTAATATTCACAAAAAATTCTACGAAAACTTGAAAGATTGCTTTTCTATAGAAGAAGTTAAGAAAAAATTCCCTGAATTTAAAGATGTACTGTCTGATAAAGATGTAGAATTTAGCAAAGATTCTATTGTTCATAGAATAAAAAATGGTGAATTAGAATTTTTTGACAAAGATGAAGATATTTCGCTTCAGTTGTTGAAATTATACTGGGGTGATGGTTTTTCTCTTAATGATTTGAAAAAATACGCAAATGGAACAGATTTATATCATACTATTAAAAAACTGAATATTCCGACAGTAGATAGGGATTATGGTCATGTTCTGAAAATATCTGACCCTGAATATAATGAACGTTTAACCCGTGAAATGACAGCTAAAAGACTTGCATCATTAGATAGAAAGGCTCAAGAATTGAGCGGAGAACCTGTTTATATTAAGCGAGGTCCTTTATCAGCCGAACATAAACAACATATTTCAGAAGGATTAAAAAAGTTTTATCAAGAAAATCCTGAAAGAATTTACGAAATGTCTGCAAGACAACGTGAATTTTACGAACAAAATCCGGAAAAAGCAAAAGAATTAACAAGAGTTTTGAAAAAAGCTTGGAATATTTTTGGAGCTGATAGAATTAAATCTGCGCTTTCTAAATTTATGAAG
This sequence comes from uncultured Candidatus Melainabacteria bacterium, assembly GCA_934693235.1. Taxonomy (GTDB): domain Bacteria; phylum Cyanobacteriota; class Vampirovibrionia; order Gastranaerophilales; family Gastranaerophilaceae; genus Stercorousia. The sequence goes on from CAKUUY010000004.1 coordinate 107,728, forward strand.
CAAAACGGTGTGACTGATTTTAATCCTCAAAATGATCCAGTTAACATATCAGAGCAACAATCTAAATTACTTAAAAAGTTTTGGGGAACTAACGAATGGGCGAGAAAATCATTCTCAAAAAATATGGCGCATGCTTGGAAAAAAATTAAGGAAGAAAACGAAACCTTCTTTACACTCAGAACAAGCCCAACACAGTTAATTAGATATATTGAACAAAAAACTGGAGTTGAAGCCGGAACAATAAATGCTAATACGATTTATAATCCGTTTCTTGAAACAAGTTCTATTGATGAGGCAAGTATCAAGCTTGTAACTACTTATGCATCCAAACTTGAAGGTATAGAAAATGTGATGGCAGACACATATCAGATTGCTATTTTTGATGTAGTTAATAAATTAAAAGATATTCGAAAAAGGGATAAAGGAACTGAAAAACTTTTAAATTTTGCAACTATTATAATAAAATCTAATATGAGTAAAAATAGTGGTTATAAGGTTCAATCTACTCAAGAGGCTCAGCAAGACTTTATTACACTTGCAGCAATTGCAGCAGAAGGTAAAAATCAAAAATTAGTAGATATAATTAATGCATCACTTGATGATGCTTTCGAAATGGCCATGTCTTCAAATACCGAATTTTTAGAAAAAAATAAAGATTTTGTTTTAAGCATATTAAAATAATATAAAAAAATTGTTATACCCTCTAGTTTGTACTATAATTGTATTTATAGTCAGGTATATAGAGAGAATAAAACACCAAACAAACATGTTATAAGTAGATACATAATTGACAGAGAGGGTAAAAGCTCCCAATAAAGACATTGTAAGTAGATACATAATTGACAGAGAGGGTAAAAAAAAGCTCCTGACAAAGATATTATAAGTAAGTACAGATGTTAATAAAGAGGATAAAAAAAATGATAGATAAAACCGCAATTATTCACCCAACAGCGAAAATTGCTGATGATGCAATTATCGGGCCTTACGTTGTTATCGGTGAAAACGTTACAATCGGGCATAGAACAAGAATAATTTCAAATGCGCATATTGAATTTGCAGAAATTGGTGATGACTGTACAATTTCTCCATTTGCTACAATCGGTTCTGAACCACAAGATTTGGGTTACAAAGGAGAAGAAACTAAAGTTGTTATCGGTGATGGTACAATTATCAAGGAAAACGTTACTGTTCACAGAGGTGCAGCTTGCGGTGATTTCACAACAAGAATTGGAAAGAAATGCTTGTTAATGGTTGGTTCTCACGTTGCTCACAACTGTGTTTTGGCTGACGAAGTTATTTTGGCTAACCTTGTAACTTTAGGTGGTCACGTTCATGTTGGATTTGGAGCATTTGTTGGCGGGATGAGTGTTTTTCATCAAAACATTAGAATTGGCGATATGGCTATTATCAGCGGTTTTTCAGCTTCTCGTCAAGATATTTTACCATTCTCAAAAGGGGAAGGACGTCCTCCTGTTCCGCGTGGATTAAACGTAATTGCAATGAAACGTCGTGGTGTTTCTCAAGAAGTTAGAACTGCGACTAATGAGGCTTTCAAATTATTGATTTCAGAGGAATATAACACAACTCAAGCTATCGAAAAAATTAAAGCTGAAATTCCAATGAATGAATATATTGAAAAAATGATAGAATTCATTCAAACATCAAAACGCGGTGTGCTTTTGAAATCACACAAAAGCGGTCATGAGTCGTTGGAATAATTTTCAAAAACAATCGAGGTAAAAAATGCAAAGAACAATTTGGGATAAATATGCAGAAGTTTTGGTTGATTATTCAACTAATGTTCAAAAAGGTGATTTGGTTCAAATCAGAGCTACAAGTATTTATGCAAAAGAATTGGTAAAAGCGATTTATAAAAGAGTTATTCAAAAAGGAGCTCATCCAATTTTACGTACGTCTTTTGAAGATTTTTCAGATATTTTTATCAAATACGCAAATGACGAACAACTTGATTATATTGACCCAATGATTAAACTTGAGTACGAAACAGTTAATAAATTTATCTCAATTGGAGCTCCAATGAACACAAAAAATATGGCTCGTGCAGATTTATCAAAACTTGCAAGACGTTCAAAAGCTTCTCAAGGATTGTCAAAAACTCTTATGGACAGAACCGCAAAAGGTGAAGCAAGTTGGGTTATTGCAGATGTTCCGACTCATGCCCTTGCACAAGAAGCAAAAATGTCTTTTGATGAATATTCTGAATTTTTGTTTAAATCTTGCTACCTTGATTTGGATGACCCTGTTACGAAATTAAGAGAACTTGACGAAAAACAAACTAAGTGGGCAAATTATTTGAATGGTGTTAAAAAAGTTCGAATTGTTGGCGAAAAAACAGATATCACTTTTGGTGTAGATGGAAGAAAATGGATTAGCTGTTCAGGTGTAAACAATTATCCTGACGGTGAAGTTTTCACATCTCCCGTAGAAGATGATATTAATGGTGAAATTTACTTTGATTTTCCTCAAAACTATCGTGGAAACTCTGCGACAGGAGTGCATTTGTGGATTGAAAACGGTAAAATTGTAAAATTTGAGGCTGATACCGGAAAAGATTATTTGGAAGCAATGTTCAATATGGATGACGGTTCAAAAGGTATTGGAGAAATTGCAATCGGTACAAACGATGAAATTCAAGAAGTTACCGGAAATATTCTTTTTGACGAAAAAATAGGCGGCTCAATCCATATGGCAGTGGGTGCATCTTATCCTGAAACGGGCGGAAAAAATGTTTCCGGACTCCACTGGGATATGATTAAAAATATGAAAAATGGCGGAAAAATTTATGCCGATAACAAGTTAATTTACGAAAACGGTAAATTTATAATTTAATAATTTTTCCATCAAATATACGATTAAAAATATTAAGGGCTTGCTACAATAAAACTAAGGGTAAGCCCTTAATCATCATCTTTTGCTCAACGGAACAGACTTCAAATCTTACAACCGGTAGAGAAAGGGGGTGATAATGTGATTATTAATACAGAAGAACTAGTAATAATCTTCTTGATATTACTAGTTCTAAAATCACATCAATAGGGCTTTTAATGGGGCAAGGTGGTACTTGCTCCGCCCTTTATATTTACATTATAACATATTTTTTACCGTTTTCAACCCCATGTGTTAATATTGCAAACTTTTTTAGAAATATTACAGTAAATAAATGATTAAAATTTAAAAATTTTTGCTACAATAAAACTAAGGGTAAGCCCTTAATCATCATCTTTTGCTCAACGGCACAGACTTCAAATCTTACAACCGGTAGAGAAAGGAGGGCGGATTTTCGGTAGGGCGCCGCGTGAGCGCTAAGCGAACCCAGCCCGTAAGGTGGAGCCGGACGTTACTCCGGCGATAACCCGAATAATCCGATTTAATAGGAAATCAGTATTACTGAAAAAGCGCTAATGCTTATCCTGCTGATAATTATAGCGCTTAAATTCAACTAATATAGGGCTTTTAATGGGGCAAGGTGGTACTTGCTCCGCCCTTTATATTCATATTATAACATATTTTTTACCGTTTTCAACCCCATGTTATAAAATAAAAAACATTTCTTTTTTTCTATGTTACAATAAATTTATTAATTAGAGGGAGAACAATATGGTTAAAAATAGAATTGGTATTGATGTAGGCGGAACAAATGTTAAATTAGCTCTTGTAAATGACAAGGGTGAAATTAAATATTCAAATTCTGTTCCTACTCGTGCAGAAATGGGTTATGAATATACTGTTGAAAATATTAAACAAGCTATTTATGATTTGTTGAAAGAAACTAAGCTTGAAGCTAAAGATATTGAGGGAATTGGTTTTGGTTTCCCCGGACAAGTTGATTACAAAGCAGGAATTGTTCGTAATGCGCCGAATATTCCGGGGTGGGTTGAAGTTCCTATTGCAAAATTGATTGAAGATGAATTTCACATTCCGACTCGTGTAGATAATGACGTTAGGTGTGCTGCATTAGGAGAACTTAACTATGGTGCAGGTAAGGGCTGTGAAAATTTGATTTGTATCACTGTTGGAACCGGCATTGGTTCAGGTTTGATTATTAACGGCAAACTTGTACGAGGCGCGTCAAATGCTGCCGGAGAAATCGGACATATCAAACTACAAATGCATGGTGGCCCTCTTTGCGGTTGCGGCGATGAGGGATGTTTGGAAGCTTTTGCTTCAGGTCCGTCAATTGTTGCGATGGCAGAAGATTATATTAAAGGCGGAAAATCGGCTAAATTCCGAGAAATTGCAAACGGAGCACCTATTACACCTTACATCGTTTGCAAAGCTGCAAACGCAGGTGACCCTGTTGCACAAAGAATTTTCACAATAATGGGTGAATACATCGGATTTGGAATGGCTAGTGTAGTAAATCTTCTAAATCCCGAAAAAATCATCGTTGGTGGTGGTGTTGCAGATGCCGGAGATTTCTTGATTAATCCGCTAAAAGAAACATTAAGAAAACGAGCTATGAAAATTGCCGGTTCAGCAGTAGACGTAGTTTCTGCAGAATTGGGGAACACAGCCGGTGTAATCGGTGCAAGTTTGTTGATTGAAAGTTAATTATTAAACGTGGATAAGAAAATAAGTAAATAGGTGAATAAGTTCGTTACGGGCGCTACGCACCAAAATTAACACTTAAACAGACTTTACAAGTTCATTAATATCGACATTTAAAGCCCTTGCAATATCAATTACTTTTAATATTGTGGGGTTTTGTCGTGCAGTTTCAATATAGCTGATTGTCATTCGTGAAGTTTCAACAAGCTCCGCAAGTTGTTCTTGCGACAACCCGCTTTTCATTCTTGCAAACTTTATATTCAAACCCAATGTTTTCAAACGATTATTATCCATGTCTTTATTCTATAGAGTTGACTAAAATAAAACTATAAGATATAATAAAATTATGATTAATATATTAATCATATATAAAATAAATCTTACATTTTAAATATGTAAACTTGACCTAAAATACTTGTATTGTTACAATAGTGATGTAATACATCATAATATAAAGAGGAATAAATATGCACAAAAAAGATTTGACATATAAAAACTTATTTTCATTCAAAAATTTTGGATTTACGTTAGCAGAAGTTTTAATAACACTTGCTATAATCGGTGTAGTTGCAGCAATGACACTACCGACATTGATACAAAATCAACAAAAAAGGTCTCTTGAAGTTGCTACACAAAAGTTTTATTCCAACATTTCACAAGCAATAAAAAAATATATGGCCGACGAAGGGTATGAAGATTTGAGAAATAGTCCATTGGAGTTTAGTTGGGATGAAAATTTAAGTGACGAAGAAAATTATGCAAATAATGCAAAAGCTCAAAAAGTATGCGAAGATTTTATTCAGAAATATCTAAAAGTTGTAAAAGTTTGTGAAGATGGATGTTTTGCAGATAATTATACAACGCAAAATGGCGAAATATCTTATGCTATTGGTACAAAATCAGAAGAGAAATACTACACAGGGAAATTTGTACTAGCAGATGGTAGCGTAATGGATATTCGAAGTTATAGTGATTGGCCAATAGAATTATATGTTGATATTAATGGACGAAAAGGACCAAATAAAGTAGGATATGATTTATGGAGCATGAATACATTTTACGATGGTTCTATAGACGAAAGTGGACTTAATCCAGAATGTAAAAAAGATAATGAATATTGTTATTGGTGGGGGCATTCCCCAAAAGAAATAAGAGATAGCCGTTTTAATAAATGTAAAGGAAACAGTGGTGGTATTAATAATTACGGTGGATGTTTCGGACACTTTTTAGAGAACGGATTTAAGTTTGATTATTAGATAGATTTATCTCCCCGAGGGGGGAGAAGAAAAGTTTACTGTAACTGTCATTGCGAAGCGAAAAGGTGTAAAGATGTTGTTAAAAATTGTTGAATATACGCTGTAGCAATCTCATTCAATTTAATATAATGGGATTACTACGTCGCTGTTTCTCCTTTCCAGCTTTACAATTTTTATCAAACTTTTCCGCTCCTCGTAATGACAGTTTCGTTGTTGGGTTAGTGTCTTGAAATTACTTCTCGCTCGTAACTGCCATTCATATAGCTAACGCAAATATGAATTTCGT